>NZ_JBJNOF010000008.1:0-274165 GCF_052166775.1 Serratia sp. CY74737 | reverse complement strand
GCGGCAATAGCGCGGTGGTCCCACCTGACCCCATGCCGAACTCAGAAGTGAAACGCCGTAGCGCCGATGGTAGTGTGGGGTCTCCCCATGCGAGAGTAGGACACTGCCAGGCATCAAATAAAGCCGAAAGCCCTGAACTGACGTTCAGGGCTTTTTGCTATGCGTAAAATGGAAAATCCCCGTTGTAATCCGCTTCAGCTTTCATCGTACTGTTTAATATTCATCACAAAACCAACGCATTGTTTCTCTGAATGTCAGATATTCTTCGTCCGCTATTAAGTTTGGCTGTTAACTTATAAATAACAATAAAGTAACAACCAGGGCGGCAGGAAGCCAAATTTCATCATTGTTATGGCTCGGAGAATACATCATGACAGAAACAACATCGGCTCTTGGGGATGAGCACGGCGTCGAACAGGGGGCGCTGGATAACAAGAAACGCATTTTCGCTATCGTCGGGGCTTCATCAGGCAATCTGGTGGAGTGGTTTGATTTTTACGTTTACTCCTTTTGTTCCATTTACTTTGCCGCCTCGTTCTTCCCGGCGGGCAACAGCACCACGCAGCTGCTGCAAACCGCCGGGGTATTCGCCGCCGGCTTCTTTATGCGGCCGATTGGCGGTTGGCTATTCGGCTATATTGCCGACAAGCATGGTCGAAAAAATTCCATGCTGCTTTCGGTCTGTATGATGTGCGCCGGATCGCTGGTGATCGCCTGCCTGCCGACGTATGAATCGATCGGCAGCTGGGCGCCGGCGTTGCTGCTGATCGCCCGCCTGTTCCAGGGGCTGTCGGTAGGGGGAGAATACGGCACCAGCGCGACCTATATGAGTGAGGTGGCGATCAAGGGGCGACGCGGCTTTTACGCCTCGTTCCAGTACGTGACGCTGATCGGCGGGCAACTGTTGGCGTTGCTGGTCCTGGTGATCCTGCAGCAGATATTGCCCGCCGAAGAGCTGAAAGCCTGGGGATGGCGCATTCCGTTTGCCCTGGGGGCCGTGTTGGCGGTAGTCGCGCTGTACCTGCGTCGTTCGCTGAATGAAACCTCCGATGCGAAGACGCGTAACCACAAAGATGCCGGTTCGCTGACGGGGCTGTGGAAAAATCGCAAGGCGTTCCTGATGGTGCTGGGCTTTACCGCCGCCGGTTCGCTGACCTTCTACACCTTCACCACCTACATGCAGAAATATCTGGTGAATACCGCCGGTATGGACGCCAAGCTGGCCAGCGCCATCATGACCGTCGCGCTGTTCGTCTTTATGCTGCTGCAGCCTGCGGTAGGCGCGTTTTCGGACAAAATCGGCCGTCGCAGCTCGATGTTGATCTTCTCGGCCTTTGCCACGGTGTTGACGGTGCCGATCCTGTTCGCTCTGAAAGAGGTGAGTAATCCTTATATGGCGTTTGGCCTGATCGTGCTGGCGCTGTTCATCATCAGTTTTTACACCGCGATCAGCGGGCTGCTTAAAGCCGAAATGTTCCCGCCGGAGGTACGTGCTTTAGGGGTGGGCTTGTCTTATGCGGTGGCGAACGCCATGTTCGGCGGCTCGGCGGAATATGTCGCGCTGTCGCTTAAATCGTTTGGCGTGGAGAACGCTTTCTTCTGGTATGTCTCCGGCATGTGCCTGCTGGCGCTGCTGGTCTCGCTCCGGTTGCATCGCAAAGGCAAGGAGATACAGCTGTAATAAAAACCCCGGCCTTGGCCGGGGTCAGCATACCGCTTACAGGATACGGCTGATCAGCCGATCGATACGGATACGGCGCAGACGCCGAATCAGCTTACGCACCTTGATCGGATACTGCTGAATGCTTTGCAGTTCCTGATAATGGCCGACTACAGTGGTATGAGTACGGATGCATTCCAGCTCTTTCTGCCGTTGCTCGCGCAGCTCTTGCTTGGGATCGTGGATCAGAATGGCGTTTTCCAGATCCAGCCGCCAGGCGCGCGGGTTGAGGTTATTGCCGGTAATCAGCTGCCACTCTTCGTCTACCCACATGCCTTTCAGGTGATAGCTGTTATCACCATCCTTCCACAAACGCACGATCAGTTGGCCGGTGTCGATGTAACGCTGCAACCGGCTCAGGAAGCGGCGCAGGTTGATCTCATACAGGTAGGGCAGCGCGCCGATGATTTTGAACGGCTGGTCCTCCGGAATATAGAAATCGTTGGCGGTTTTATCGCCGACGATGATTTCCACCTGCTTGCCCTGTCGCAGCAGATAAATGATGTTGCGCACCAGCAGCGCCGGCAGGTTGAAATAGGGAGTGCACAGCGTCAGTTTCTGGTCGGTGCATGACATCAGGTGATGAATGGTTTTATTCAGCACGCTTTGTTTGCCTAGCCCAACCATCGGCGTCACCGCCAGCTCATCGTTGCCGGCTTTGCCGCGGAAGTGGTAACCGGCACGGCGCAGGGCGAAACGGAACAGACGGGTTTCGTTTTTGATCTCCGGGCTTTTCGGCCGATCGCTGCGATCCAGGCGTTGTACGGCGCCGGCGGTGAGCAGATGCTGCTTGATGTAATCGATCAGGGTATCGGCCAGCACGCCGTTGGTGATCAACTGGTAGCGATCGTAACGGTATTTCTCATGCTGATGCAGATAGACGTCGTTGATGCTGGCGCCGCTGTAGATAACGGTATCGTCGACCACAAAACCTTTCAGATGCAATACGCCCAGCGCTTCGCGAGTATTGACCGGTACGCCGTAGATCGGCACCGATTGTTCCGGATGCTGGCTGGCCATGGCGCAGTACCAGTCGGCGTTGGTATTGGCGGCGGCGGCGCCGATGCGCCCGCGCTGTGCGCGGTGCCAGTCGACCAGCACGCAGATTTCCAGCTCGGGCCGCCGCTGTTTGGCTTGATACAGCGCGTTGAGGATCTCACGCCCGGCGTCGTCATGCTCCAGATACAGAGCCACCAGATAGATACGTTGGGTGGCGTTGGCGATGGAATCCAGCAGCGTGGCGCGAAAGTCGGACGGCGCGTACAGAGTACGAACATCAGCAACCGTCTGGGGGAGTTTGGGCAGTTGTGCAAGGTGTTGTTGATGTTTGCTACGTTTAAATTTTGACAACATCACAGTGCGCTTCTTCTCTCATGATTGATGGCCGGAACGCCACAGACTTAAAAACAATAAACCGAATAATCGGGCGATAATACCATTAGTTGCCTCGATTGTGCGTATGTTTTGGCGTTAAGTGGTGGATTCGTAGCGCATTGCGACGCAGGTCACTGCGCGTCGTCGGCCTGCAGCGGCAGCGTCAGATTGACGATGCCGTCCTCAAGCTGCACCTCGATGCCAAAGCCCAACCGCTGCGCCAGCGCGATCATGCCGCGGTTATTCGGCATGGTGATACCGCTCAGGCGGGTCAGGCCATGCGCGCGCGCATAGGCGATCATTTTCTCCAGCAGCTGGCGGCCCAGGCCCAGGCCTTTCAGGTCGGAACGTACCAGCACGGCGAACTCGGCATCGGTGTTGTCCGGATCGGACAGCGCGCGGGTCACGCCGATGATCTCGTCTGCGCGCACCGCCACAAAGGCCATTTCCCGATCGTAGTCGATCTGCGTCATGTTGGCCAAATCGTCATGGGTAAACTCGTTGATCTCGCTGAAGTAGCGGTAATAGAGATCTTCCTTGGTCACCCGGTCGATGAAATGCTTCAGCGCCGGCTCGTCTTCCGGCAGGATAGGGCGGAACAGGCATTGGCTGCCGTCTTTCAGCGCGATGGTCTCTTCCAGCTCATGCGGATAAGGCCGAATCGCCAGCCGCGCCTGCGGATCGCCGCTGAACGGTGCGAGCTGCATCGAAACGTCCAGCAGGGTGAACTCGCTGCCGGAAGCCAGCACCGGGTGAATATCCAGCCGGGCGATCTCAGGGCAGTCAAGGATCAGGTTGGAAACCTGCACCAGCAAGCGGCTCAGCCCGGGGATATCTAAAGGCCGCAGTGCGCTGCGCCCGCGGATCTTGCCGCCTTTCACCGCCTGCAGCACCAGATAACGCGCCAGCGCCATATTCAACGGCGGCAGCGCGACCGCGACCTGATTTTCCTGGCGCCACTCTACGCCGCCTTCTCCCAGCATGATCAACGGGCCGAAAATGGCATCCTGCTCCACGGCGATGCGCAGCTCCTGGGCGCCGGCGCGGTTGGCCATGCTCTGCACCAACAGGCCGTGGATGCGCGCCTGAGGATAGGTACGCTTCACGCGGTCGAGGATCGCCTCCGCCGCGCGTTGCACTTCGGTCGCGGTGCGCAGGTAGAGCATCACGCCCTGAACTTCCGATTTGTGCGGGATATCCGGCGAGCGCAGCTTCAGCGCCACCGGGTAGCCGATCTGCTCGGCGATGTGCACCGCTTCGGCGCTGTCTTCGGCGATCCAGGTCGGCAGGGTGCTCAGATCGTAGGCCTGCAGAATGGATTGCACCTCGTGGGTATCCAACTGGGTGGCGCCTTCGGCCAGCGCCTGATGGATCAGGCGGTGGGCATCGGCGGTATTGGCGGTCAGGCCGACCGGCAGCGCCGGCGTCTCCTTCAGCTGCTTCTGGTTGCGGCGGTATTCCACCATATGCATAAAAGCGGTCACAGCGCCTTCCGGCGTGCGGTAAGTCGGAATGGCGGCTTCGGTAAACAGCCGGCGCGCCTCTTGCGAAGAGTATTCGCCGCACCAGTTGGTCAGCAGCGTGATGCGCTTGCCGCGCGCATGGCGATGCAGCGCGTCGATCAGCCGCTGCGCCGTGGCGGTGCCGGGCGCAGCCGCGCTCGGCGCGTGGATCAGCAGCAGCGCGTCATAGTCGTGGCTGTCGAGCAGCGCTTCGAGAGCCGCCAGATAACGCTGCGGCGTGGCGTCGTCGCGCAGGTCGAGCGGGTTGCCGGCGCGAATGAAGTCCGGCAGCGCGTCGCTCAGCGTCGCCAGGCTCTCCTCGCTCAGCGTCGCCAGCTTGCCGTTGCGGCCGAGCAGTTCGTCCAAGGCCATCGCCGCCGGCGCCGCCCCGTTGCTGACGATCATCAGCCGTTCGCCGCGCAGCGGATGCATATGGCTGAGGGTTTCCACCGCCGAGAACAGCTCATGGGTATCCTGGACGCGCAGCAGGCCGGCGCGCTGGATGGCTGCGTCATAGGCGGCGTCCAGCCCCAGTTGGCTGTTGAGCAGTAATTGCGCCTGTTGGCTGCGGCCGCTTTTGATCACCAGAATGGGCTTGTTGCGCGAGGCGCTGCGCGAGGCGGAGAGAAAGCGCCGCGCGTCGCTGATGTTTTCCAGATACAGCAGGATGGCGCTGGTCTTGCTGTCGCGCGCCAAAAAGTCGAGCAGGTCGTCGACGTCGATATCCAGGCTGTCGCCCAGCGCGATGAAATAGGAGAAGCCGACTTCGCGCTGCTGCGCCCAGTCGAGAATGGTGTTGGCGACGGCGGCGGACTGCGAGATAAACGCCAGCTTGCCCTTTTGGATCGGCACCGGCGAGAAGCTGGCGTTGATGCCTTGCCACGGCGCCAGCAGCCCCAGACTGTTGGGGCCCAGCAGCCGCATGGCGTAACGCTGCGCGCAGGCTTTGAGCTCGGCGAACTGTTCCGGCGGCGAAGAGAGCACGATGGCGGTTTTGCAGCCGCGTTGGCCCAGCGCTTCAATCAGCGCCAGATTACGGCTGGCGTGGGTGCAGATGATCGCCAGATCCGGCGTCAGCGGCAGGCTGGCGACGTCGGGATAGGCCATGACGCCGCATACCGCCTTGTAACGCGGCGTCACCGGCAAGATGGGCCCGCCGAAACCGCCGGCCAGCAGGTTGCTCATCATCAGGTTGCCGGCGCGGCCCGGCTGCTGCGAAGCGCCCAGCACGGCGATCGATTTGGGACGTAGTAGCGCTTCTAACCCTCGCTGGCTCATGCACGGCTCCTTTTGGCAACGTTACGCCTGATTTTAGGCGCTTTATGGCTACATTGCTGTGACCGGTGCCTCCGGTCGGGTCGGTTTTCCCGCCAGATACTGTTGACGGAAATAGCGGAAGTGCTGATTCAATCCGTCGGCGGCCGGCATATCGCCCGCCTGTTGCAGCAGGGCGGCGGCCACTTCCGCCGTGCAGTGTTGCTCGGCGCGGCTGGCTTCGCGCAGCTGGTAGGCCGATGCGGCGTCGACGTTGAGTGAAAACACCGGGAATTGATTGAGATACGGGCTTTTACGGAACATTTTGCGCGCTTCCGCCCAGGTGCCGTCCAGCATGATGAACAGCGGCGGTTTGCCGCCGACGGGCAGTTCGCTGAACACCGGCCGCTCGGCGTCGGCGTAGGACGCGGGGAACACCACGTAAGGCTGCCGTGTCGGATCGTTGATGGCCGCCAGCAGGGCGGGATCGACCTCGGTACGCGACCAGAGGAACGCCTGGGTGTCCGGCAGGATATCGGCGATCAGGCGCCCGGTGTTGCTGGGCTTGAGCGGCTCGGCGCCGAACATGATCAGGCAGAAACGGCTGCCGGCCTGCTGCGGGCGAATGGTGTCGCACAGGCAGTTCTTATGCGGCAGCAGGCACCCCTGACAACGCGCCACTCGGCAACCGCGCGCCAGAAAGGGGCGGGTGGCGCGGTCTAAACGGAATTGGCGCAGGCGAAGTACGGCGTTGTCGGTCATAACGATCCTGGGGAAAAACCGCTATTGTAACGCAGAAAAAAGCCCGCCGGGAGGGGCGGGCTCGATCGGGGCGCGTTCGCGCGCGATGGCGGGATACGGCCTATACTTGCCGAATCACACTAACTCGTTGAGCCAGTTGTCAAACGGCGCCTTCGGCATCGCGCCGTTGAGCATGTCGACCATCTTGCCCTGACGGAACACCATAATGGTCGGGATGCTGCGGATGCGGAAACGGGCGCTCAGTTCCGGCTCGGCTTCGGTGTTCACTTTCACGAAGCGCACTTTGCCGGCGCGCTCTTCGGCCACGTCTTCAAAGATCGGCGCAAAGCTGCGGCACGGGCCGCACCACGGCGCCCAAAAATCGACCACGACCGGCAGATCGTCCTGCAGCAACTGGTCCAGCGTGACGGCGGTGGCGTTGATCACTTCACCGTCGAAGAGCTCATGGCCGCAGCGGCCGCATTTCGCGTTGTCCGCCAGACGTTCTTCCGGCACACGGTTGGTGGCATTGCAAGCTGCACAAACTGTATTCATGTTGACCTCGGGTACTGAGAAAGCCGGGTCCCCGCAACGCGGTTGCGGAGATGTTTCTTTAATGCTGACGATTATCGGCAAAACCCGGCGCATGAACAATGAGGTTTGTTCAATGGATGTGATAGTTGGGAGCTTTTAGCGCAAGTTGGTGGCTTCATGCACCAACATCAGGTAATCTTCGCGCCCTGCGCGTTGGTGGAGAAGACAATGAACGATTCATTTAGTGGCAAAAACGGTAAGGTCAAAGTGATGTACGTCCGCAGCGACGACGACAACGGCGACGACCGCAACAAGAATAAACGTCCGGCCGGCAAAGGCCGTCCGGCTGACGGTGCGCGCTCGGGCCGCACCGGTCAAGACAAGGCGCGCGGCGGCAATGACCGTCGCGGAGCCGATTCCCGCCGCAGTGAAAGCGATCGTCCTCGCCGTCCGGCGCGCTCTGAAGATCGCGGCGGCAACGAGTCGCCGTGGAGAACCGTGTCGCGCGCGCCGAGTGAAGAGCCGGCGTTCGATCACGGCGGCATCAGCGGCAAAAGCTTTATCGATCCGGAACAGCTGCGCCGCCAGCGCGCGGAAGAAACCCGCGTTTACGGTGAAAACGCCTGTCAGGCGCTGTTCGCCAGCCGCCCGGAAGCGATCGTGCGCGCCTGGTTCGTGCAGTCGGTCACGCCGCGCTTCCGTGAAGCGCTGCGCTGGATGGCGGCTAACCGCAAAGCCTACCACGTGGTGGATGAGGAAGAGCTGGCCAAGGCTTCCGGCACCGAGCACCACGGCGGCGTCTGTTTCCTGATCAAAAAGCGTCAGGGCCTGGATGCGCAGACCTACCTGAAAACTGCGCCGGCGACCGACTGCGTATTGGCGCTGGAAGAAGTCGGCAACCCGCATAACCTGGGCGCCATCGTCCGTTCGTGCGCCCACTTCGGCGTCAACGGCGTGCTGCTGCAGGATCCGGCGTTGCTGGAATCCGGCGCGGCGGTGCGTACCGCAGAAGGCGGCGCGGAGCACATCAAGGCGATCAACGCCGATGATTTCCTGTCGGTGCTGGATACCTTCCGCAAGGCGGGTTACACCATCGTCACCACCTCGAGCCACAAAGGCACCGCGCTGGCGCAGGCCAAGCTGCCGGCCAAGATGGTGCTGGTGCTGGGCCAGGAGCGCGACGGCCTCAGCGACAGCGCCTGGCAGCAGGGGGATATGAACGTGTCTATCGGCGGCACCGGCAAGGTAGAAAGCCTGAACGTTTCCGTGGCGACCGGCATTCTGCTGGCGGACTGGTGGCGTCAGAATCAGGCGTGATTTTCACGTCGAATAAAAAAACGGGCGCCTCAGGGCGCCCGTTTCGTTTGAAGCTTAGTGAGCGCCACCGCCCCCGCCGCCGCCGGAGCTGAATGGCGGTTTCGCTACCCACACCAGCGCCAGCAGCACCAGGAATACCCCGGCCGACAGCCAGAAAATCTCGTTGGCGGAGATGATCAGCCCCTGTGCCGTGATCTCGTTGGCGATGTAGGCCGACGCCTGCTGCTTGCTCATGCCGAGCTGCTCGAGCTGCCGGTACATCTCCTGCGACTGCGGATTGTACGGGTTGACGAACTCCGTCAGCTGCGCGTGATGCTGCGATTCGCGCTGCGTCCACAGGGTGGTGGTGATCGAGGTGCCGATCGACCCCGCCAGGGTTCGCGTAAAGTTCGACAGGCTCGATGCCGCCGCCATGCGTTCCGGCGGCAGGCCGGACAGCGTGATGGTGGTCAACGGCATGAAGAAGCAGGCGATGGCGAAGCCCTGAACGAACTGCGGCCAGGCCGAAGCGCCGAAGTCCATGCCCGGTTCAAACGTATAGGCGCGCCAATAGAAGCACACGGCATACATGATGAAGCTGAAAGTCACCAGCTTGCGCATGTCGAGCCGGTTGCCGAACTTACCGATGATCGGCGACAGCAGCACCGGGATCAGCCCGACCGGCGCCGACGCCAGCCCCGCCCAGGTGGCGGTATAGCCGTACACCTCTTGCAGCAGCTGCGGCAGCAGAACGATGGCGCCGAAATACAGCATGTACGCCAGGCTGATGCACAGACAGCCGATGGTAAAGTTGCGCGACTTGAACAGCGACAAATCCACCACCGGATGATCGTCCGTCAGTTCCCAGACCACCAGGAACAGCAGCGCCACGACCGCCACGACGGTCAGGGTGATGATCTCGGTCGAGTTGAACCAGTCCAGCTCCTTGCCCTGATCGAGCATCACCTGCAGCGAACCGATGCCGACGATCAGCAGCACCAGGCCAACCGTATCGATCGGCTTGATCTCGGTTTTGGTTTCTCGCCCCTTCAGCGTCGCCATCGCCGCCAGGATAACGAAGGCGCCGATCGGGATGTTGATGAAGAAGATCCAACCCCAGTGGTAGTTGTCGCTGATGTAACCGCCGAGAATTGGCCCGAAGATCGGCGCAACGATCACGGTCATCGACCAGAGCGCCAGGGCCATCGCTCGCTTGGCGGGCGGGTAGTTGTTCAGCAACAGGCTCTGCGACAGCGGGATCAGCGGCCCGGCCACCACGCCCTGGATCACGCGGAAGAAGATCAGCATGCCGAGGCTGTTGGAGATGCCGCACAGCCAGGAGGCGAGAACGAACAGCGCGGTGGACCAGAGGAACAGCCGCACTTCGCCGATGCGCTTCGCCAGCCAGCCGGTGATCGGGATCGAGATGGCGTTCGCCACGCCGAACGAGGTGATCACCCAGGTGC
This sequence comes from Serratia sp. CY74737, assembly GCF_052166775.1. NCBI lineage: Bacteria > Pseudomonadati > Pseudomonadota > Gammaproteobacteria > Enterobacterales > Yersiniaceae > Serratia > Serratia sp. CY74737. The sequence continues at coordinate 264,278 of NZ_JBJNOF010000008.1, read as the reverse complement.
CCTGCGAGTTGGAAGACCCGAGGTTACCGGCAATGGTGGGGATCGCCACGTTGGCGATGGTGGAGTCCAGCACCTGCATGAAGGTCGCCATGGCGAGCGCGACCGTCATCCAGGCAAGCTGGGCGCCTTCAAGCGGTTTCTGTGGCAAGATGGCCTCCCGCGCGCTTAGCCGGCGTTCGCATGGATCACGTCGGCGATCAGCTGGTTAACCGGCGCCAGATTCAACGCCAGCGCGTCGCTCTGATACAGCGGTTTGTCGCGCACCACGTCAGACAGCACGCGGCCGTCCAGGTTGGCGGTGTCGACGGTGACCAGCGTCGAAAGACCGATGCGCAGCGGATGATCGGCCACCTGCTTGGCGTCGAGCTCAATACGCACCGGCAGACGTTGCACCACCTTGATCCAGTTGCCGGTGGCGTTCTGGGCCGGCAGCAGCGAGAAGGCGCTGCCGGTGCCCATGTCGATACCGACCACTTTGCCTTGATACACCACGTCGTCGCCGTAGACGTCGCTGACCACCGTCGCCGGCTGGCCGATGCGCATATTGGCGATCTGCGTTTCCTTGAAGTTGGCGTCAACCCAGATGTGATCGGCCGGCACCACCGCCATCAGCGGCGAACCGGCGGCGATCTGCGCGCCGACCTGCACGCTGCGGCGCGAGACATAGCCGGTAATCGGGCTGATCACTTTGGTACGCTGCAGCGCCAGCCAGGCGTCGCGCATCTGCGCGGCGGCTTGCTGGATCGCCGGCTGCTGTTCCAGCGGGGTGTTCAGCACCATCGCCTGGTTGGCGTTGTATTGCTGCACCGCCACTTCCAGCGCGGCTTTGGCGCTGTCGACCGCATCGCGAGCGTGTTGCAGCTCTTCGCGGCCGATGGCGTCAACGCTGCCCAGCACCACGCGACGTTTCAGATCGTTCTCGGCCTTGCTCAGATCGGTCTTGCGCAAGGCGATGTTGGCCTGATACTGCTTGCTGTTGATGATCAGCTGGTGGGTCTGACGCACGCTGTTGGCCAGGCCGGTTTTGGCGCGTTCAAACGCCTGCTCGGCATCGGTCGGATCGAGCGTCAGCAGCACGTCGCCCTGCTTGACGTAGTCGGTGTTGTCGAAGTTGACGCTGTTCACGCTGCCGGACACCTGGGCCATGATCTGCACCTGGTTGCCAGAGACGTAGGCGTCGTCGGTTTCCTGGTGATGACGCAGCACCAGGAACCAATACACTAAATAAGCCACCCCTATAACAATGAAAATAACCGTCAGCAACAGCAGCCAAAATTTGCGCTGCTTCTTTTTGCCGCTCGGCTGCTGCGGGTTTTGGGTTTCCGCGCTTGCGCTCATGGTGTTCTCCAAGCCTTATATTATTATGCTTTCGAATCCGCTGCGGCCGGGGCCTGATAGCCACCGCCCAACGCGCGGATCAGTCCTATCTTCGCCTGCAGTAAATTGCTGCTGGCATTCAACTCCGCCTGTTGCTGCTGCAATAGCTGCGTCTGGCTGGTCAACAGATCGTCGCGCCCGATAATCCCTGCCTGGTAACGGGCGTTGGCGACCTGATACACCTGTTGCATCGACTGGGCCGCGGACGCCGCCTGCAGCTGCTGTTGTGCAGAGCTCTGCTGGATGGTGATGGCGTCGGCGGTTTCCTGTACCGCATTCAGGATGGTTTGGTTGTAGGATTCCACCGCTTCGTCATACAGCGCGGATTCCTCACCCAGCTTGCTGCGCAGGGCGCCGGCGTGGAAGATCGGCAGCGAGATCGCCGGCATCACGTTCCAGGCCTGGCTGGCCGCTTCAAACAGATTCGGGCTGGTGCCACTGGTATTGGTGGTCATCAGGCCGGCGAAGGCTGAAATGGTCAGGCTGGGGTAAAACTCTTTACGCGCGGCGCTGACGCGCTGGCTGTAAGACTCCACCAGCTGGCGTTGCGCGGCGATGTCCGGGCGTTTGCCCAGCAGATCCGCCGTCAGTTCGCCCTGCGGCGCCATCAGGTTGTCTGCAGGCAGCGGCACCTGACGCAGGTGCTGCATGGCGTTCGGCCCCTGGCCCGCCAGCGCGGCGAGCTGGTGTCTGAGCTGTTCGATTTGCGACTGCAGCTGCAGAATCTGCTGTTTGGCGACGTCGGACTGCGCCTGGGTTTGTTGCGGCACGTCGACGCCGGTCAGGCCGGCCTGATAGCGCTGTTGGCGCAGCGCGGTCAGGCGCTCGTTGTTGTTCACTTCCTGCTGCAGCAGCTTCTCGAGCGCGAGATTGCTCTGCAGCTGGTAGTAGGCGGATGCCACCGAGCTGGTCAGCGTCAGCGCCGCCTGTTCCTGCTCGGCGCGCGCTGCGTTCACTTGCGCCTTGGCGGCGTTCACCTGGTTGCGGTATTTGCCCCACCAGTCGAACTCGTACGCCAGGTTCAACCCCAGCGAGTTGGAGCTTGAATAGATCGGCTTATGCGGATACCCCAGCCCCATATTCACGTTTTGCGGCACGCGTTGACGCTGGGTGCTGGCGTTCAAATCCAGGTTCGGCCCGTTGGCGGCGTTGGCTTCGCCTACCACGCTCTGCGCTTCGCGCACGCGGGCGGCGGCCTGACGCAGGGTCGGCGAATTTTGCAGCGTCTGCGTCATCAAGGCGTCCAACTGCGGATCCTTGAGGGCGCGCCACCACTGCGGGCTGACGGCCAGCGAACTGACTTTCGGCTGAGCCAACTGCAGGCTCTGCGGATCCATCAGCGTGGATTGCGGGGCAATATTATCGGTAGAAGCACACCCGGCCAGCAGCAACACGGCGAACAGCGGGGTGAATCTCCAGTGAAATGGGGATCGCATAAGTAGGTACCTGAACAGAAATTGTGAATTAGGGTAACTGTTCTGTGATTTCCATTTGATCCAGACGTGCCAGCAATTTGCGCGTCAGCTGTTCCAGCTGTTTTTGCTCATCGTCGGTCAGCGTGGACCACAGGAAATGCAGACATTGGTGCTGCGGCGGCAGCAGTTGACTGAGAAATTCTTCCCCCTGCGGCGTCAGATGCAGATGCAGGCAGCGGCGATCGTTGTCGCTTTCCCGGCGCTCGATCCAGCCGCGCTTCTCCAGCTCGTCGGCGATGCGGGTCGCATTGGTGCGCGAGGAGCCCAGGGCAGAGCTTAGCTCAGAAGGTTGGATGCTGTGGCTTTCCTGCGCATCCAGGGTAATCAGCGCCATAAACAGTGTTTCGTTAATCCCCTGCGCTTTCAGCATCTTATTGCGATTTTCCAGCAGCTTGCCTTGCATGTGCATGCACAGACGGGTCAGCAGGATTTCCTGATAAGGGAAATCTTTCTGCCGCGTGGCGCGGAAATTCAGCATTTGTTCTATGGGGGCAAACGAGCTTTCCATAATTTAGGGCCTCATTAATTTCGTTCGAGATAGTAACGACGGTGACAAATAATGTAAATGTTCAGCCGTGCGGATAATTTAGCAATTCGTGTCATTTGTCAGTGTTTGTAAAGATGTGACGCCTGAAAACGCCAGTGCGAAGCCAAACGGTCGGAGGCAACGTCAGCCAGGGCCGAAAAACATTAACAATTTTAATGTGGCGCCAAAAGCCGTCGCGCCGAGCAGCGTCGACAGAATGATGCTTTTGCTGCGGTAGAAGCACAGCGCCAGCGCGGCGAACCCCGCTAACGTCGGCAGCAGCTTGTCCGGTTCGCGCATCACCACCGGCGTGCTGGAGACCACCAACAGGGCGCAGATCGAGGCGATGCCGATGCTGTCGAGCAACAGGGCGGCTTTACCGCGTTTGAGGCCGGGCTGGGCGCGCGTCGGCGCCAGCCGCAGCGGCAGATAACGGAACAGGTAATTGGCGCAGCCCACCACCAGGCCGATCACCAGCACATCAGTGTTCATGGCTGGCCTCCGCGTGCGGGGGTTGGAACAGGGCGGCGACGCAGCCGGTGCCGATGCCGGCCAAAATGGCGACCGGAATGGAGAACAGCACCACGCCGAGCAGCGCGCCGGCCAATGCGGCGGCAATGGTCAGGCTCTGCGGGCGCCGGAAGGCGGCCAGCAGGAAACTGAGAAACAGCGCCGGCAGCATGAAGGCCAGCGAGGCTTCGATCACCGGGAACTGCTCCAGCGGGCCGTTGCCGAACAGCGCGCCGAGCGCGGTGCCTGCCACCCAGGAGAGCCAGGAACAGAGCGCGATGCCCAGCATCCAGTTTTCGCTCCAGCTGCGGTTATTGCGCATCAGCCTGGCGGTGGCGGCGGCGAAGACCTCATCGGTCAGGCCAAAGGCCCACAGCGCCGTTTTGCCGGGCGACAGGCGCGAGACGATGCGGTGACGCAGCGCCGGGCCATACAACAGGTGGCGCACGTCCATCGCCATTACCGTCAGCGCGGAGACCCACAGCGACATGCCGGCGCTCAGCAGGGCGGTGATCACGAACTGGCTGGCGCCGGCGTAGATGATGCAAGAGAAGAAAATGCTTTCCAGCGGGGAAAAGCCCAGTTTGACGGCGCTGAGGCCGAAGGCGAACGCCACCGGCACGTACCCGATGACGATCGGCAAACTGTCGACGACGCCGTTGGCGAAGGTGGCGCTGACGGCGGGCGGAGTGAGGCTGTCTGCAGCTTGGCTTTGCATGGTTGTGGGTCGCAGGGTAGATAGGTCGTCAATAGTTTATGCCCAGAACATTACCAGAGAGTAAGTAATGTTTATACCCTGCACCGCTAATAAATTTCTTAAGTGACTATTTGCACGATAATCAGATTGTCGCCGGCCCCTGCGGATCGTGGTGCTTGCCGAGCCACCAGGTCAGCAGGTTGAGCAGGCATAACACCCCGCCGACGGCGGCTACGCCGTACCAGCCGGCATGCTGATAGGCCGAGGCTGAGAGCAGCGAACCGAGAGCGCCGCCGATAAAGTAGCTGGTCATGTAGCCGGCGGTCAGGCGGTTGCGCGCCTCCGGCATGATGCGATACATCACGCTCTGGTTGGTGACGTGTACCGCCTGCACCGCCAGATCGAGGATCAGGATGCCGGCGATCAGCGCCCACAGCGATTGTTTAGCCAGCGCGATAGGTATCCAGGACAGCAGCAGCAATACCAGGCCGACGGTGGTGGTCAACCCGGCCTTGCCTTTGTCCGCCAGATGCCCGGCGCGCGAAGCGGCCAGCGCTCCGGCGGCGCCCACCAGACCGAACAGTCCGATCACCCCTTCGGAATAGTTGAACGGCGGCGCGGCGAGCAGAAAGGCCATTGAGGTCCAGAGTACGCTGAAGTTGGCGAACGACAGGGCGCCGAGAATGGCGCGGGTGCGCAGCAGCGGCGTGCGGCAGAACAGGCTGAAGATCGAGGCCAGCAGCTGCGGGTAGTTCAGCCCGGAGTGTTGCTTATAGCGCGGCAGCGCGCGCCACAGGATCAGCGCCATCAGGATCATCAGCACGCTGGCGACCCAGTAGATGGTGCGCCAGCCGCCGAACGACGCCAAGGCGCCCGCGACGGTGCGCGCCAGCAGGATGCCGAGCAGCAGGCCGCTCATGATGATGCCGACGGTCTTGCCACGCTTTTCCGGATGGGCCAGCGTGGCGGCCAGCGGCACCAAAATCTGCGCCACCACCGAGAACAGCCCGGTGAGCGCGGTGCCGAGGATCATCATCGGCAGCGTGGCGGAAGTGGCGGTGATCAGCATGCCGCCGGCGGCCAGCAGCGTCATGAACACGATCAGCCCGCGGCGCTCGAACATATCGCCGAGCGGTACCAGCAGCAGCAGGCCGGTGGCGTAACCGAGCTGCGCAGCGGTGACGATAAAGCCGGCCTGATTGACCGACAGGTTGAAACCGGTGGCGATGGTTTCCAGCAGCGGTTGCGCGTAATAGTTGCTGGCGACCGCCAGGCCGGTAGCGATGGCGATCAGCACGGTCAGCGCCGGGCTGAGGCCCGGATGGGCGTTTTGTTGGCTCATGGTTTTTTCATCACGGAAAGAAGATGGCGCGCAGTATCCGGCAACGCGCGTCCGGAAACCAATGTATAATTTTCATTTGATTTATCTCATTTCAAGATAGATGCCATGAACCTGAAACAGATCCGCTATGCGCTGGCGGTGGCGGAAGAACAGAGTTTCACCCGGGCGGCGCAGCGCTGCCATACGGTGCAGTCGGCGCTCAGCCACCAGATCGCCAAACTGGAAGAAGAGCTGGGCTGTCCGTTGTTTGAACGTACTTCGCGCCGGGTGCGCTTGACCCCCGCCGGCCAGGCTTTCATACCCTCGGCGCAGCGACTGTTGGCGGCACAGCAGGCGCTGGTGGAGGAGGTGACCGCCGCCGGCGATGCGGTGTCCGGCACCCTGACCATCGGCACGATTTCAACCATAAACGCGATTGATCTGACCGAAAAACTCGACAAGTTTCATCGCCACTATCCGGCGGTGAATATCCGCCTGTACGTTGGCATGAGCGAAGCCCTGCTGGAGGATGTGCGTCAGCAGAAGTGCGATATGGCGTTCGTCGGCATCTGGCCCGGCGATGTCGATCTGCTGCCGATGTCGCACCGGCAGTTGACCGATGAGCCACTGGTGGCGCTGGTGGCGCCGCAGCACCCGCTGGCCAACCGTGAGCGGGTGAACCTGCAGGCGCTGGCGGAAATGCCGCTGGTGGATTTCTACAGCGGCACCGGCGCGCGGCGCCAAACCGATCGCGCCTTCCTGGCGGCGGGCATCCGCCGGCACGTCAGTTTTGAGATTGATCATATCGAATGGCTGGAGAATTTGGTGCGGCGCGGGTTGGCGGCGGGCATCGTACCGATCTCGACCGCGCAACGCTTAAGCGCGCTGGTGTCGATTCCGATTGAAGACGGGCCGCGGCGCCAGGTGTATTGCATCTGGCCACAGCCCTTGTCGAACGCCGCCGCCCGTTTTTTACAGTTCAGCGGTATCGATCTGGCGGGGTAGGGGCGCGGCAGAGGCGGCGCCCCCGATCGGTTACGGCTTCGCCGCTTCGGCGGCGGTTTTCACCCAGCCGTCGAAGGTCGCCTGATGCGCCTTGATCCAACCGTTGACGTGGTTTTGGATGTCGGCCTCCGAAGCCTGGCCTTCATGCATGCGCAGGTTTTGCGCGTTGATGTCGGCGATCGGCAGCTTCATGATGGCGAACAGCTTGGCGGCCACCGGGTTGGCTTCGGCCCACTGCTTGTTGGCGGCGATGCGCATGGTGTTGACCGGGAAGCCGTAGTTGGCACCGTTAGGCAGCTTGGTATCGACGTTCTTCTGCTCGCCCGGCAAGGAAGAGAACGGTACCTGCAGCCAGACCACGTCGCGGCCCGGCACCATCACATCGCTGACCCAGTACGGCGTCCAGGTGTAATACAGTACCGGTTTGCCCTCTTTGTAGCGGGTGATGGTGTCGGCGATCATCGCCGCGTAGTTGCCCTGGTTGTGTTCGACGGTATTGCTCAGGCCATAGGCCTTGATGTGATGGTTGATCACCGCCTCGCAGCCCCAGCCCGGGGTGCAGCCGGTCAGATCGGCCTTGCCGTCGCCGTTGGTGTCGAACAGCTTGGCGATCTTGGGATCCTTGAGCTGTTCGACGTTGGTGATGTGGTACTGCTCGGCAGTTTTCTTGTCGATCAGGTAGCCCTGCGCGGCGCCGTTGACGTAGACGCCTTCGCGGTAGAACTTGGCGTCGCCGCCGGCGGCCTTGTACTGATCGGCGTGCAGCGGATCCCAATTGACCGCGATAAAGGTGGCGTCGCCGGAGGCGATGGAGGTGTAGGCGACGTTGTAATCCACTTCGCGCGGTTCCTTCACGTCGTAACCCAGTTTTTCCAGCGCCTTGCTGACCAGCAGCGTCTGGAACGTCTCTTCGGAAATGGTGCTTTGCACCGGCTGTACCGCTATTCCCTTGCCGGGTAAATCCGCCGCGATGGCGCTCTGTGAGCCAATCAGTGTCGTCAGGGCGAGAGCCCAGATGCCCGTGATGCGCATAGTGTTTCCCCTCTTTTGATATGGTGGTGCCCTGGCCCGCCGGGGCCGCAGCCGCCGGCGGGAAAAGCGTCAGGCTTGTTTGATAAATGGACGGGTAAACAGCCCGATGGGGCCGCGACGGTACCAGCGGCCGATGCCCTTGCTGCGGCGATCGCGCCCCAGCGATTGGGTGAGGCGATCGAGAATGATCGCCAGGATCACGATGCCGACCCCGCCGATGGCGGCCAGGCCCATATCCAGCCGGCCGATGCCGCGCAGCACCATCTGGCCCAGACCGCCGACGGCGATCATCGAGGCGATGACGACCATCGACAGCGCCAACATCAGCGTCTGGTTCACGCCGGCCATGATGGTCGGCATCGCCAGCGGCAGCTGCACCTTGAACAGCAGCTGGCGCGGGCTGGCGCCAAAGGATTCGGCGGCCTCGATCAGATCCTCCGGCACCTGCTTGATGCCAAGAATGGTCAGACGCACGATCGGCGGCAGCGCGAAGATAATGGTTACCACCACGCCCGGCACGTTGCCGATGCCGAACAGCATGACGATCGGCACCAGATAGACGAAGGCCGGGGTGGTCTGCATGGCGTCGAGCAGCGGCCTAATCACTTTGGCGGCATGCTTGCTGCGCGCCAGCCAGATGCCGAGCGGCAGGCCGATAAGGATGCAGAAGAACAGCGCGGTCAGCACCAGCGCCAGCGTAACCATCGCCTGCGACCAGGCGCCGATGGCGCCGATGGCGACCAGAGAGAGCAGCGTCGCGGCGCCCATGCCGAGGCCCGCGATCTGCCAGGCGACCAGCGAGAACACCAGAATGGCGATCGGCGCCGGCATGCCCAACAGCAATTGCTGGAAGCCGCTCAGGATCACGTCTACCGGCACGCGGATGCCCTGGAACAGCGGGCGGAAGTGCAGCACCAGCCAGTCGATGCCTTGCGTGACCCAGGAATCAAACGGCACCCAGGCTTTGTGGAACGGATCAAGCAGGCTGAAGTGCTCAGGCTGCGCCGGGGCGCTGCTGAGCCAATCGGCGCCTTGCCCGGCGGCGTCATGAGCGGCCGGCGGCGGCGCGCTGGACCAGGCGTCGCCGGCGTTGGCGGCGGCATCGTGAGTTGGGGCAGCGCCGGCATCGGCCGGTGCGGTAGCCCAGGGATCTTGGGTTTGCGTGGTATCACTCATTGGCTGAGCCCTCCTTGTCCAACGCCTGCAGCAGCATGGCCTTGGAGATGATGCCGAGATAGTTATGTTCTTCGCCCACTACCGGCACCGCGCACGGCGCCTGGGCAACCAGGGAGATCAGATCGCTGAGCGGCGTGTCGGCCGGCACGGCGGCGGGGGCCTCAAGCAAGGCATCGTCCAGCGTTTGATTGGCGGACAGCGCCTTTTTCAGCGACTCTATCGACACCACGCCGATAAATTTCTTCCCGCGTTCAACAACATAACCATAATCACGGTCCTCATCGCGCAGCAGCTGCAGCGCCGAGCGGGGGCCAAAACCGGGGGTTTTGCGGATCAGCGTCACCGGACGCCGCTGGGCGATATCCTTGGCGCTGAACACATGACTGATGTCCACGCCGCGGAAGAAGGTGCGCACGTAGTCGTTGGCCGGATTATTGAGGATCTCGTCCGGCGTGCCGACCTGGATCACCTCGCCGCCCTGCATGATGGCGATGCGATCGCCAATGCGCATCGCTTCGTCCAGATCGTGGGAAATAAACACGATGGTGCGCTGATGCTGAGCCTGTAATTTCACCAGCTCATCCTGCATTTCGGTGCGAATTAACGGATCGAGCGCCGAGAAGGCTTCGTCCATCAATAATATATCCGGGTTATTGGCCATCGCGCGGGCTAATCCCACGCGCTGACGCATGCCGCCGGATAATTCATCCGGATAAGACAGCGCATAATTTTCCAGCCCGACCTGACGCAGGGCGTCCAGCGCTTTTCCCTGGCGTTCCTGCAGCGGTATTCCGGCTAATTCCATGCCAAAGGCGGTATTATTCAGAACATTCATATGCGGCATTAGCGCGAATGACTGAAATACCATGCTGATCTTATTTCGCCGCACGGTGCGCAGCGCGGTGTCGGATATTTTGGCGATGTCCTCACCGTCGATCAGCACCTGACCGCGGGTGGGTTCTATCAGACGATTGAGAAGGCGTACCAGGGTGGACTTGCCGGAACCGGAGAGCCCCATGATGACAAATATCTCGCCTTCTTCAATGGCCAGAGTGGCGTCTTTTACGCCGAGCGATAAGCCGGTTTTTTCAAACAGCTGATCTTTTGTCAGACCTTTATCCAGCAGTTTGAATGCGCGTTCCGGGTGCTCGCCAAATATCTTATACAGGTTCTTTACTTCGAGTTTAATTGCCATGCAATTTGCTGTTTCCTCTGGTTTAATTAAAGCGTTATGGGCTGTCCTTAGCAAAATGAAAGAGCTTTTTACCCTAACACAGTGAATATCTGAAACAACCCTCAATGTCATTTAAATGGGATATTAGTGGTTTACATCAAGGTTTTAATTAGTTATGGTAATTTGGCCCGTGACTCAAAATTGACGGCCATTATTCGCCATAATGGTTTGGTTTTTGGGGAAATAATACGGTGTGGCGCAGAGAAATATTTTGGCGCCGCGCCTGCCGTTCGGATAATAAAAAACCCGACCAGAGGCCGGGCAAAAGTCATCAATATTTCATCAGTTTTAACGACAGGTGCCGATATCGAGGGGGATATCGTCGGGCGTCATGTTATCGCCTTAGTATGACAGCCAGATGGCAGCCTCAGGCCTTGCGATACAGCCTGCGCGGATGGCCGATATTGCCGTACAGCATCTCCACCCGCACGAACTGGGTGGCGACGCAATATTCCAGATAACGGCGAGCGGTGGTTTTGCTGATGCCGACCTGTTCGACCACGTCTTCCACCGCATGCGCCACCGCCGGCTGGGCGATAAACAGCGCCTGCACCAGCTCCAGCGTGTTGGTTTCTATGCCTTTGGCGCTCGGTTCGCTGGAGAACTGCTTCGACTGCAGGTTGTACAGCGCATCGACATTGTCCTGATCGATGATTTTGAAGGTGCGCTGGGTCTGCACGAACTGCATGAAGCGCTCGAGCGAGTTGCGCAGCCGTTTGTAAGACACCGGCTTGATGATGTAGTCGAAGGCGCCGTTGCGGATCGCCTGGCTGCAGGTATGCATGTCGCTGGCGGCGGTGATGAAAATCACCGAACAGGCGGGATTCTTTACCGCCGGTTCTTCCATCAGCTCAATGCCCTGGCCGTCCGGCAGAAAGTTGTCCAGCAGGATCAGCCGCGGCTGATGCTCGTTGGCTTTGGCCCGCGCTTCGGCCAGCGTGGCGGCGTAGGCCACCACCCGCAGGTTGAAATTTTTCTCGATGAACTCTGCGTGCAGCGTCGCCAGTTGCGGCTCATCTTCCACGATCAGAACGTCCAGTGTTTGGTGTGACATAATCGGGTGCTCAAAAAAATCGGGTTATGGGTTTTATTTAGGGATAAATATAGAGAATATCGCGCCGTGCGGCTCGTTGTCCGACACTTCTATGCTGCCGTGCGCCTGCGCCACGTGGCTGGCGACCAGATGCAGGCCGATGCCGTGGTCGCTTTTATCCGCTTTGGTGGTCACGCCCTGTTCAAACAGCGTATCACGAATCTCCTCGGCGATGCCGGTACCGCGATCCGCCACCTCGATCACCAGCTCGTCGCTGCCGTCGCTGATATAGAGTTCGATCGCGTCGTGCGGAGCCGGGCAGTGCAGCGTCGCCTCCACCGCATTATCCAGCAGGTTGCCGACGATCGACATCAGTTCGGTCTCATTCAGCGCCGCCGGGATCTGCCGCAGCTGGCAGGCCGGATCGAAACGCAGTTCGATGCCTTTCTCTCTGGCGCTGGAGTATTTGCCCAGCAGCAGCCCGCACAGCGCCGCCGAACTGAAGCGCTGCGAGATGAAATCGAGGATCTCCTGCGCCCCCTCCGACTGGGCTTCCACATAGCGGATGGCCTCGTCGTAGCGCTGCATATGCAGCAGCCCGGCCAGCGTGGCGGTCCAGTTCAGCTGCTCGTGGCGCATGATGCGCAGGTTGTCGGCATAGCGTTTCACCTGGCTGAGCTGGCTGCTCAGGGTATTGATATCGTTCTTGTCACGGAAGCTGATCACCCAGCCTTGCAGCTCCTGCTCCTGCATGATGCGCACCCGGCTGGCGATCACCCGCACGTGGTTGAAGCGGCACACCTCGTCATGGGTGTCGTGTTCCAAGTGCGCGACGGCGAAAAAGTCCGGCTGGGCCTGGATCACGTCGCCGATCGGCCGGCCCAGCAGGCCGGTGGCGGGCTGATGCAGATCCAACAGCTCACGCGCCGCATGGTTGATGGTGATGATCCGCAGCTGCGGATCGATGGCGATCACGCCCTCATAGATGGCTTCCAGCAGCGCTTTTTGCTGGCGCACCAGCAGCGCGATCTCTTTCGGCTCCAGCCAGAACATTTGGCGTTTGAGGTTTTTCGACAGCAGCCAGGAAAAAACGAACAGGGCGATCAGCAGCAGCACGATGGAACCGATAATTTGCGTTAATGTCCTGGCATTTAAATTATCGATATGCGATTTCAAATAGCCGACGGAAACGATGCCGATGACGTGATTATTTTCATCCAGAATCGGCGCCTTGCTGCGTAATGAAACGCCGATGCCGCCCTTGCGAATGGAAATAATGCTTTTTCCTTCCAATACTTCTTTATTATCGCCGCCGATCATCGGCGTGCCCAGGCGGCCCTCATATTCGGAATGATAGAGATGACGGGCATGATTATCACCGATGACGATATAGCTGGCGTCGCTGCTGGCGCGGATTTTTTTCATCAACGCAGCGATCCTGGCGGCGTCGTTTTTTTCTACGGCATCCACCAACGAAGGGATAAGGGCGATTTCACGCGCCTGCACCTGGGCGCGGGCGCCGAGATCGCGGTGCAGCTGCGCATCCAGCTGGTAATAGGTGTAGGCGCCGATGCAGCTCAGCAGCAGGCAGGAGAAGGCCACCAGGCACAGAAACAGCTTGATTTGAAATGAGAGTTTAAGGCGCATGGCGGAGCTTCACCGTAAAGAGATCCTGAAGCCTTACCCTATCACGAGATACGGGGTGTGTAATATTGCGCCCGATCAACTTGTGATCCCTCACACGGGATTAGAGTGAACCGGACGAGAATTGTTCGTCTGCGATAAAGTTGATAAGCTTTAAAATAAAAACGGTATTAACGCCATTAAAACCACGCTGATTTTTACATAATCTTAATTAACCCCATAGAAACCATAACCACCATTAAAAACCCTTTTTAATTTTGAACATAATCACAGCAGATAATCCGTGCGCTTCTCTATGATGGCTGAACAAACTAATAAGAGGCCAGATTATGAGCACAACAGATGATTCTTACCTCGTAGCCAAAGACAAGGCCGCTGATATTCCTCTGCGTGAGAAATGGTGGCGGATACTGGATAATTATAAAGTAGGGATTATTCCGTTACCGTTCTTTATTCTGGCCGGCGTGTTGATTCTGCTCGACTGCCTGGAAGGCAAATTGCCGAGCGATATCGTGGTGATGGTAGCCACCCTGGCGTTCTTCGGTTTCGCCTGCGGCGAATTCGGCAAGCGCCTGCCGCTGATCGGCAAAATGGGCGCGGCGGCGATCTGCGCCACCTTCATTCCTTCCGCGCTGGTGCACTATGGCCTGCTGCCGGACGTGGTGGTGGAGTCGACCACCAAGTTCTACAAATCGACCAACATTCTTTACCTCTACATCTGCTGCATCATCGTCGGCAGCATCATGAGCATGAACCGCCAGGTGCTGATCCAGGGCTTCCTGCGCATCTTCATCCCGATGCTGTGCGGCGAGATCGTCGGCATGCTGGTGGGGATGGGCGTCGGCATGGCGCTGGGCCTGGAACCGTTCCAGATCTTCTTCTTCCTGATCCTGCCGATCATGGCCGGCGGCGTAGGTGAAGGGGCGATCCCGCTGTCGATGGGCTATGCCGCGATCCTGCACATGGAGCAGGGCGTGGCGCTGGGGCGCATTCTGCCTATCGTGATGCTCGGCAGCCTGACCGCTATCGTCATCGCCGGCCTGCTCAACCAGCTGGGCAAGCGTTATCCGCACCTGACCGGCGAAGGCAGCCTGATGCCGAGCAAGCAGGGTGAAAGCGACATGAGCGCGGTGGAAAAAATCAGTGGCAAGGTGGACGTCAGCACCATCGCCTGCGGCGCGCTGTTGGCCATTCTGCTGTATATGGTGGGCATGCTGCTGCACCGTCTGATCGGCCTGCCGGCGCCGGTGGGCATGCTGTTCGCCGCCGTGGCGGTGAAGTTGGCGCACGGGGTGTCGCCGCGCATTCAGGAAGGCTCGCAGGTGGTGTACAAATTCTTCCGCACCGCCGTGACCTATCCCATCCTGTTCGCCGTCGGGGTAGCCATCACGCCGTGGCAGGAACTGGTGGACGCGTTCACCGTACAGAATCTGATCGTGATCGTCACCACCGTCAGCGCGCTGGTAGCGACCGGTTTCTTCGTCGGCAAGAAAATCGGCATGCATCCTATCGACGTGGCGATCGTCTCCTGCTGCCAGAGCGGGCAGGGCGGGACCGGCGACGTCGCGATCCTCACCGCTGGCAACCGCATGTCGTTGATGCCGTTCGCCCAGATCGCAACCCGTATCGGCGGCGCTATCAACGTTTCGCTGTCGCTGCTGGTGTTGGCCAAGTTCTTCGTATAACTCCTATAAATCCTTAGCGTTACTTTGCCTTTCCCCGCCCCCGCGGGGATTTTTTTGCCCGCGCGCCGGCCTGACGCGCGGGCGGGGAACTGCCGGTTATGCCGCTTGCTTCATGGCGGCGTCATACCACGCGAAGTAGCGCTCTACGCCGCGACGGCCGGATTCGATCAGCGCGCGTTTCTTCTCCTCGCTGATGCCGAACTCCAGCGTGCCGACGTCGAGCGTGTCGACATACACGGTGCGCTTCCAGTCATCGCTGTCCAGATGCACCTTGGTTTGGATGTCCAGCATCACGTTGGCCACCGCCAGGGTGAAATCAAACAGGTTGTTGACCGGCGTGCGCGGGCCGGCCTGACCGGCGGCCTGAGCGATTTCACTGGCGGAGTCCAGGCGAATGCCCAGCGTACGGGTGTTGATGCGCTGGCTGGTGCTGTCGATGTAAGGCGGCGTGGCGGAGAAGTCATAGTCGAACAGCCGCACCGGGTAGTTGTCGATCATGCCGCCGTCGATGCACAGGTCGCCCAGGGCATTTTTCTTCGCCACGAAGGCGAACGGGAACGACATCGAAATGCGCAGGCCATCCGCCACTTTCATGCGCGGCGTGGTGCGATGCGAATAGACTTCGCGCTGGCCGCTGTTGAGGTTGGCGCCGATAAAGTAAATCGACTTGAACCCTTTCGCCGTTTTCATCGCTTCGAACTGTTCGAAGGTAATATCCGGGTTGCCGGTATATTGTTTGATAATATCGCGTGACCATTGATAGAAATAATCGCCGGGCGCGATGCCGTATTGATTGAACAGGCGATAGGCGTCCTGGAGCGTGCCGAAAAAACCGCCGTTATAATCGAGGAATTTTTTAAAATCCATCGCCGACAGAATCTTGGTCACGTCGGCCGAGCTGCAGCCCAGCCCGACCAGCAGCGCGGCGATAGCGCCCGCTGAGGCGCCGGAGGTTTGCTTGATCTGCGGCATGATGCCTTTGGCCTCCAGCAATTCCAGTGCGCCGCCATAGGCGATGCCTTTTACGCCGCCGCCTTCAAAGACCAGGTTTTCGAATTGATAGCTCATCATATTTCCTTACTCGTGGTTTAGGGAGTAAGAAAAATAACGAAGCGGCGCACGAGAAAATATGGATTGGGGTTGTGTGGCTTGGCAAACAAAATTATTCATAATGAATATATTATTTATATATTTATCAAAGGCATTTATTAAACAGGCGCATCGGACTTTTTGCGTCAATACTTAGCGCTGTTCAATTCTCACAAGGAGTCATCATGTTCTGGAAACGTTGTCTGTTGGGCGCGGCGCTGGCCGTTATGTCGTTACAGGCCGCCGCCGCCGCGCCGCAGGCCAAAACCCCGACGCCGGGATTTTACCGCATCATGCTGGGCAGCTTTGAAGTGACCGCGTTGTCCGACGGCATTATTCGCTTGCCGGCGGATAAGCTGTTACTGGGCCGTACGCCGCAGCAGATCGCCGCCGGGGTAGCCGAGCAGCATCAAAGCCTGCCGGTGGTCACGTCGGTCAATGCTTATCTGATCAATACCGGCGACAAGCTGGTGATGATCGACAGCGGCGCCGGCCAACTGCTGGGCGACGGCCTGGGCAAGCTGGTGGATAACCTGCGTGCGGCGGGCTACCAGCCGGAGCAGGTGGATGAGATCTACCTGACCCACATGCACCCGGACCACCTCGGCGGCCTGACGCACGACGGCAAGGCGGTATTCCCCAATGCGGTGGTGCGCGCCGCCAGCCAGGACGCGGACTTCTGGCTAAGCGCGGACAAACTGAAACAGGCTAGCGCGGGCAGTAAAAGCAACTTCGAAAGGGCTCAGGCAGTGATCAAGCCGTATCAGGCGGCCGGCCACTTTAAGCCGTTCAGCGGCGACGGTGAGCTTTCCCCGGGCATTGCCGCCTTTGCCGCCCACGGCCATACGCCGGGACATAGCGTGTATCAGGTGACCAGCCAGGGCCAGAAGCTGTTGCTGCTGGGGGATCTGATCCACGTGGCGGCGGTGCAGATGCCGCATCCGAAGGTGGCTATCAGCTTTGATAATGACGCCAAGGCGGCGGTCGCTCAGCGGCTGCGGATATTTGGTGACAGCGCGCGGCAGAGCGAGCTGGTGGGGGGCGCACACCTGTCGTTCCCGGGGTTGGGGTATTTGAACCGCCAGGGCGACGGTTACACCTGGGTGCCGTTGAACTACGGCGCGCTGTAACGCACGTTCTTGTTATCGGTTCCGCTCGGCGAACACCCGGCTGAACCAATCGAGAAACACGCGCACCCGCGGCGACAGCTGGCGGTTGCGCGGATAAAGCAGCGAGACCGGCATCGGAGGAGAAGGCCAATCCGGCAGCAGCGGCAACAGGCTGCCGTCGGCCAGATCGCCGCGCAGGTGATAGCGCGGCACCTGAATGATGCCCAACCCGGCGCGGGCGGCGGCGACCAGGCTCTCCGCCGCGCTGACCGATACCGTCGCCGGCAGCGTGATGGGCTGCGCTTGCCCCGTCACCGTGAACGCCAGCGGCATCAGCGCACCGGTCGCCGAAGAGCGAAAGCCCACCATGCGGTGATGGCGCAGATCGTCCAGGCTTTGCGGCGTGCCGAAGCGCTGCAGGTAGGCCGGGGCGGCGCAGGTCACCTCTTCCAGCTCGCCCAGGCGGCGCGCCACCATGTCGCTGTCCCGCAGTGTGCCGACGCGCACCACGCAGTCGATGCCTTCCCGCAGCGCGTCCACCAGCCGATCGCCTTCGCTCATATAGAGCTCGATATCCGGGTATTGCGCCAAAAAATCCGGCAAATCGGGCAACAGAAAATGGCGCGCCAGCGTGCCGTGTACGTCGATGCGCAGCAACCCGCGCGGTTTGGCGCCGGCGAATGCCATCTCCGCCTCTTCGATGTCCGCCAGAATGCTCAGGCAACGCTGATAGTAGGCTTCGCCGTCCAGCGTCGGGCTGACGTGGCGGGTGGTGCGTTGCAGCAGCCTGACCTGCAGCCGGGCTTCGAGCTGTTTGATGGCGTCGGTCACGGTGGAGCGCGGCAAGTTCAGATCCTGCGCCGCCTGGGTGAAGCTGCGTTGTTCTACCACGCGGGTGAACAGACGCATGGCGTCGATTCTGTCCATAATTGTTCGCTTATTTCGGATAGTGATGACGAAGAATAGGGGATTATTCGCTGTACCGAAAGGTGCATGATGACAGTACATTAACCCGATGAGGAGATATCCATGAATCACGCGACTCAACGCGTCGCCATCGTCACCGGCGCATCGCGCGGTATCGGCGCGGCCATCGCCGAGCGTCTGGCCGCCGACGGTTTTACCGTCATCATTAACTATTCAGGCAACCCGGCGCCGGCCGATGAGCTGGTGCGCAAGATTGAACAGGGCGGCGGCCGCGCCTTGAGCGTCAAAGCCGACGTCAGCGATGCATCTGCGGTCGCCCGCCTGTTCGACAGCGCCGAACAGGCGTTTGGCGGCGTCGACGTGCTGGTCAATAACGCCGGGGTGATCGCGCTGGCGCCGGTGGCGGACATGCGTGACGAAGACGTGGATCGCCTGCTCGACATCAATCTGAAAGGCAGCTTCAATGCGATGCGCGAGGCGGCGAAGCGCCTGCGCGACAATGGCCGCATCATCAACTTCTCCTCCAGCGTGGTGGGGTTGCTGCAGCCGGGGTACGGCATGTATGCCGCCAGTAAGGCGGCGATCGAAGCGCTGACCAGCGTGCTGGCGAAAGAGCTGCGCGGCCGCAATATCACGGTGAACGCCGTCGCGCCGGGACCGACCGCCACCGGTTTGTTCCTCGACGGCAAAACCCCGGAGCTTATCGAGCGGCTGGCGAAGATGGCGCCGCTGGAGCGCCTGGGCACGCCGGACGATATCGCTGCAGTGGTGGCCTTCCTCGCGGGGGCCGACGGCGGCTGGATCAACGGCCAAACCCTGCGCGCCAACGGCGGCATCATCTGATTGACGACGCGCCGCCGCAGGATCGGGTATCCTGTGGCGGAACTCATCACATCAAGGGCAGCGTATGGCGGGCGACAATCAGCAGTTTCATCCCGGCGTCAGGTCGCCCTGCGTCAGCCTGTGTCGGATCGACGACGAAACCCAGCAGTGCCGCGGATGCCGGCGCACGCGGGCGGAGATCGCCGCCTGGCCGACCGCCAGCGACGCGGAGAAACGCGCTATCTGGCGGCGGCTAGAGCTGCGTCAATCGGTGAAATAATCCTCTGCATTATTGCGCTGCCTGACTGCATGTAGCACAATTGAGCTACATGTGATTGACCGACGTTAGGAGCGATTATGTCGACGACGACCATTCGTATTCCAGATGAGCTTAAAGCCCGAGTCGCTGCCGTCGCCGAGCAGGTTGGCGTAACGTCTCACAGCTTTATTTTGCAGGCAATAGCGGAGAAAACGCAGCAGGAAGAGTTGCGCCGCGACTTTGAGAATGAAGCGGAAAAACGCTATGCCAAGATAATTGCGACGGGAGAGACGGTCTCTTGGAAAGAGATGCGCGGTTATTTGGAAAATTACGCAGCGGGTGATACTGCCGCTGTCAAACCTCCGGTTAAAAAATTGGGGCGCTGATGGCAAATGTCGAGTTGGCGCCAGAGGTCAGGGATGATATCGAACGTATTCTCGCTCATTTGGCTCAGTATGGCGCTGCGGATTCAGGGCGGCGCATTCAGGAAATCATCCAGGCAATTGCGGTATTGGAACATAATCCATTGATCGGACGGTCCCTTGGCGCAGGGCTGCGTGAATTGATTATTGGGCAGCAAGCTCGCGGTTATTTGGCGCTCTACAAATACATTCCTGATATCGATACGGCGTTTGTTCTGGCGATCCGCAGTCAGAAAGAACAAGGGTATTGAATGCACGATACCGGCCTGAAAGACCGGCATCGCTGTCATGTCCTCAGAAATCCCAGTCCTCATCCTCGGTGTTGACCGCCTTGCCGATGACGTAGGACGACCCTGAACCGGAGAAGAAGTCGTGGTTTTCGTCGGCGTTTGGCGACAGCGCCGACAGGATCGCCGGGTTGACCTCCGCCATCGCCGGTGGGAACAGCGCTTCATACCCCAGGTTCATCAGCGCTTTGTTGGCGTTATAGTGCAGGAAGGTCTTCACGTCTTCCGTCCAGCCGACGCCGTCGTACAGTTCCTCGGTGTAGCGCACCTCGTTGTCGTACAGGTCCTGCATCAGATCGAAGGCGAAATTTTTCACCTGTTGGCGCCGTGCGGCGTCCACTTTCTCCAGCCCTTTCTGGAACTTATAGCCGATATAGTAGCCGTGCACCGCCTCGTCGCGAATGATCAGGCGGATCAGATCGGCGGTGTTGGTCAGCTTGGCGCGGCTGGACCAGTACATCGGCAGGTAAAAGCCCGAATAGAACAGGAACGACTCGAGGAACACGCTGGCGACTTTTTTCAGCAGCGGATCGTCGCTGCGGTAGTGCGCCAGAATGATGCCGGCTTTCTTCTGCAGCGCGCGGTTTTCCTCGCTCCAGCGATAGGCGTCATCCACGTCCGGCGTTTGGCACAGGGTAGAGAAGATTGAGCTGTAAGAGCGGGCGTGCACCGCCTCCATAAAGCTGATGTTGGAGTACACCGCCTCTTCGTGCGGCGTCAGCGCATCGGCGATCAGGGCCGGCGCGCCGACGGTGTTCTGGATGGTGTCCAGCAGCGTCAGCCCGGTGAACACCCGAATGGTCAGCTGCTGCTCCTTCGGTGTCAGCGTGGCCCAGGAGGGGATATCGTTGGACAGCGGCACCTTCTCCGGCAGCCAGAAGTTGGAGGTCAGGCGGTTCCACACCTCCAGATCCTTGTCGTCTTCGATGATGTTCCAGTTGATGGCGCGCACCAGCGGCGCCGATGTTACGGTCGTCATAAGTTGCCTCACAGCGCGCAGGACACGCAGCCCTGCACCTCGGTGCCTTCCAGCGCCATCTGGCGCAGGCGGATGTAGTAAATGGTTTTGATGCCTTTGCGCCAGGCGTAGATCTGCGCGCGGTTGATGTCGCGGGTGGTGGCGGTATCGCGGAAGAACAACGTCAGCGACAGCCCCTGATCGACGTGTTGCGTCGCGGCGGCATAGGTATCGATGATTTTTTCCGGGCCAATCTCGTAGGCATCCTGGTAATACGCCAGGTTGTCGTTGGTCATGTACGGCGCCGGATAGTAAACGCGGCCGATCTTGCCTTCCTTGCGGATCTCGATGCGCGAGACGATCGGATGGATGCTGGAGGTGGCGTTGTTGATGTACGAGATGGAACCGGTCGGCGGCACCGCCTGCAGGTTCTGGTTGTACAGCCCGTGCATCATCACCGACTGGCGCAGCGCGCGCCACTCATCGCGGCCCGGAATGGCGATGCCGGCGGCGGCGAACAGCTCGCGCACCCGCTCGGTCTGTGGCAGCCAGTCGCGTTCGGTGTATTTGTCGAAGTACTCGCCGCTGGCATAGCGCGAGTGCTCAAAGCCGTCGAACGCGCCGCCGCGTTCGATCGCCAGCCGGTTCGAGGCGCGGATGGCGTGATAGGCCACGGTATAGAAATAGAGATTGGTGAAGTCGATGCCTTCTTCCGAACCGTAGAAGATGCGCTCGCGCGCCAGGTAACCGTGCAGGTTCATCTGGCCCAGACCGATGGCGCGGGCGCTGCGGTTGCCTTCGGCGATCGACGGCACCGAGCGGATATCGCTCATGTCGGCCACCGCGGTCAGCGCGCGGATCGCGGTCTCGATCGCCTTGCCGAAGTCCGGCGCGTCCATGGTTTTGGCGATGTTCAGCGAGCCGAGGTTGCAGGAGATATCTTTGCCGATGCGATCGTAGCTCAGATCTTCGTGATAGGTGCTGGCGCGGTTGACCTGCAGGATTTCCGAACACAGGTTGCTCATGTTGATGCGCCCGGCGATCGGATTCTCTCGGTTGACCGTGTCCTCGAACATGACGTAGGGATAGCCGGATTCGAACTGGATCTCCGCCAGCACCTGGAAGAACTCGCGCGCGTTGATGCGCGACTTGCGGATGCGCTTGTCGTCCACCATCTCGCGGTATTTTTCACTGACGCTGATTTCAGACAGCGGCGTGCCATACACCCGTTCGACGTCGTAGGGCGAGAACAGGTACATTTCTTCGTTGTTCTTCGCCAGTTCGAAGGTGATATCCGGGATCACCACCCCCAGCGACAGCGTTTTGATGCGGATCTTCTCGTCGGCGTTTTCCCGCTTGGTGTCGAGAAAACGCAGGATATCCGGGTGGTGGGCGTTGAGATACACCGCGCCCGCCCCCTGGCGCGCGCCGAGCTGGTTGGCGTAGGAGAAGGCGTCTTCGAGCATTTTCATGATCGGAATGACGCCGGAGGACTGGTTCTCGATGCGTTTGATCGGCGCGCCCACCTCGCGAATGTTGCTCAGCATGAAGGCCACGCCGCCGCCGCGTTTCGACAGCTGCAGCGCGGAGTTCACCGCCCGGCCGATCGATTCCATATTGTCTTCGATGCGCAGCAGGAAGCAGGAGACCAGCTCACCGCGCTGGCGTTTGCCGCAGTTGAGGAAGGTCGGCGTGGCCGGCTGGAAGCGGCCCGAAATCATCTCTTCCACCAGATCCTGCGCCAGGGCGGTGTCGCCCGCCGCCAGCGTCAGCGCCACCATGCACACCCGGTCTTCGTAGCGTTCCAGATAGCGCTTGCCGTCGAAGGTTTTGAGCGTATAGCTGGTGTAGTACTTGAAGGCCCCGAGGAAAGTCTCGAAGCGGAATTTTTTGGCGTAGGCCTGCTGGAACAGCTGCTTGATAAACGGGAATTCGTACTGCGCCAGCACCTGCGGCTCGTAGTAGCCTTCTTCCACCAGATAGCGCAGCTTTTCCTCCAGGTTATGGAAGAACACGGTGTTTTGGTTGACGTGCTGCAGGAAGTAGTGCCGCGCCGCCAGCCGATCTTTATCGAACTGGATCCGGCCTTCCGCATCGTAAAGATTGAGCATCGCGTTGAGCGAATGGTAATCCAGCGCGCCCGTCTCGGGCCTGGTCAGTTCTGTCGTTGCCAAAATGCGGTTACTCCCTGTCTAACGTTTTCAACGTCTTGCGTAGTGCCGAGCAGCTCGAAGCGGTACAAGAAAGGCACCTGGCATTTTTTGGCGATGATGTCGCCGGCGATGCCGTACGCTGCGCCGAAGTTGGTGTTCCCGGCGGCGATGACGCCGCGCAGGTATGAACGGTTTTGCGGAACGTTGAGAAAGCGGATCACCTGGATCGGCACCGCGCCGACGGCGCTGCCGCCGCCATAGCTGGGCACGATCAAGATATAGGGCTGTTCCATCAGCAATTTGCTGCGGGCGCCGGCGATCGGAATGCGGATCGCCGGCAGGCCCAGTTTCTCAACGAATCGGTGGGTGTTCTCCGAGCTGCTGGAGAAATAGACCAGCGGATTCATCGTCGGGCCTCAGCAGGTGAGCGCCAGCGCGCCGATTTTGTCCGGCCGGAAACCGGCCCAGTGATCGTCACCGGCGATAATCACCGGAACTTGCTGATAACCTAAGGATTTAACGTGGTCCAGCGCCTGCGGATCCTGGGTGAGGTCGATCACCTGATAATCAATCCCCTGTTTATCAAATGCGCGATAGGTGGCGTTGCACTGGACACAGTCCGGCTTACTGTAAATAATAATGCTCATGATTCGCATTTACCTTTAGGCTGAAGGAAAGGCGGACAAGTCAGAGAACGGAGCATTGTTCCTGGCGTTTCTGACGGCGTTATCAGCCGAACAACATTCCCTGCGGCTGACCCATAAAATACTATATGTTGATATTTGTTTTATCAACCACGCTATATATGGTGGTTTGTCGGGTTTTGCGCGCAGGCCGCGCCGGGGCTGGAAAAGGCGAGGGGAAAAATTTTTGCGGGTGTGAAATTCCCCCTCAGAGTCAAGAGGGGGAGGCGAGCGCATTACTGACGCATGCTGACGGCCAGCCGGTTGAAGGCGTTCATGATGCTGATGGCGAAGGTCAGATCGGCGATCTCGGTATCGCTGAAGTGCGCCTTCAGCGCCTCGAAAGCGCTGTCCGGCGCGCCGGTGGCGGCGATCAGCGTAACCGACTCGGCCCACTCCAGCGCCGCGCGTTCACGCTCGCTGAATTCATGGCTGACGCGCCAGCCCGCCAACGTATCCAGCTTGGCATGGCTGAAGCCGCTTTCGCGCAGCGCTTTGCCGTGCATGTCCAGGCAGTAGGCGCAGCCGTTGATCTGCGAAACGCGCATAAACATCAACTCGATGGTCGCTTTGTCCAGGGCGCCTTTCTCCAGCGCCATCAGCGCGCTCACCATATTTTTGTACGGGGCGGGCGCCAGCTCGGCATAGTTCAAACGTGGCTTAATCATGGTCAACCTCAATCGATAGTAACGAAATCATGGCGCTACTTTAGCGGCCTTATGGTCTATGCTATAGGGCCATAAAATGATTATTTAACCGGGCCATGATGCCACCGTTCCTGACTTCATTGCGGCTGGACAGCCGGCTCGCCGAGCCGCTGTACCGGCAGATTTACCAGCGGATTAAAGACGCCATCGCCCAGGGCAGCCTGGCGGCGGGAAGCCGGCTGCCTTCGGTGCGCGGGTTGGCGAGCGATCTGGGCGTGGCGCGCGCCACGGTGGAAAGCGCCTACGCGCAACTTATTGCCGAAGGTTTATTGCAGAGCCGGGGGCAGGCGGGCACCTATGTCTCGCCGCAGTTGCCGCACATGCCGCCGGGCGCGATGCCCGCTGCGCCGCCGCTGGCGGCGATGGCGCCCGATCCGCTGCAGCCGCAGGGCATGCTGCAGCCTTTCCAACTGGGCGTGCCGGCGCTGGATGCGTTTCCCCGCGCGCTGTGGCAGCGCATTGTCGCCCGCCAGCTGCGCGGTTCCACGGCGGCTTCCCTGGCGCTGCCGCCGGCCGGCGGCCTGCCTGAACTGCGTGAGGCGATCGCCCATTATCTGCATTTGTCGCGCGGCATCAGCTGCCGGCCGGAGCAAATTTTCCTCTGCGCCGGTTATCCGGCGTTGCTGGACTGGGTGA
The DNA here is from genome assembly GCF_052166775.1 of Serratia sp. CY74737. Taxonomy (NCBI): domain Bacteria; kingdom Pseudomonadati; phylum Pseudomonadota; class Gammaproteobacteria; order Enterobacterales; family Yersiniaceae; genus Serratia; species Serratia sp. CY74737. The sequence goes on along the minus strand of NZ_JBJNOF010000008.1, from coordinate 239,511 downwards.
CGGAGACGCTGTTGCATGCCGGCGACGCGGTATGGATCGAAGATCCCGGCTATCCGGTCACGCGCCCGCTGTTGCGGGCCGCCGGTGTCAGGCCGGTCGCCGTGCCGGTGGATGAACAGGGGATGGACGTGGCTGCGGGTATGCTGACGGAGCCTGAGGCGCGGCTGGCGGTGGTGACGCCGACCCATCAAAGCCCGCTCGGCGTCTCGCTCAGCCTGGCGCGGCGGGTGGCGCTGCTCGACTGGGCGCAGCAGCGCGGGGCCTGGATCCTCGAGGATGACTACGACAGCGAGTTTCGCTATCACGGGCGGCCGCTGCCGCCGCTGAAAAGCCTCGATGTTCAGGGGCGGGTGCTGTATGCCGGCACCTTCAGCAAAACGCTGTTCCCGGCGCTGCGCATGGCTTATTTAGTGGTGCCCGTCGGCCTCACGGAGGCCTTTGCGCGCAGCAGCCGGCTGCGCGGCTGCGGTTGCCCGCCGCTGCTGCAGGCCGGCGTGGCGGATTTTATCCGGCAAGGGCATTTCTATCGCCACCTGAAACGCATGCGACTGTTGTACCGCCAGCGGCGCGAGTGGCTGACGCTGGCGTTGGAGCGGCAGCTGGAGGCGTGGCTGACGACGGTGCCGCAACAGGGCGGCATTCAGCTGTTGGCCCGGCTGCGCGACGGCTTGGCGGATGCGCCGTTGGCGGCGCAAGCCTGGCAGCAGGGGCTGGCGGTGCAGGCGTTGTCTGACTGGCGAATCGACCATCCGGCGGGGCAAGGGTTACTGCTGGGGTTCGCCAATTTCAGTCGGCGAGAGGAGGCGGAGCGGGCGGTACAGGGGCTGGCGCAGCTGTTTCGCTAAAATTAAACGGCCCGCGATTTCCGCGGGCCAGACGCACATCTGTTTTATCTTTATGACTGCAGGGGTGTTAACGCCGGGCCAGCAGCACGCCGAGCACGATGCCGACGGCGGCACCGATCCCTACGCCCTGCCAAGGTTTGTCACGCACATAGCTGTCGGCTTGATCGACCGCGTCGCGCGCATGTTGTGTCAGACTGGTGGAGCCGTTGAATCGCGCTCGCGCGTCGCGCAGCACGCCTTTCGCCTTGCTGTGCAGCTCTTTCAGTTCCTCTTTGGTCTTGTCACCGGACTCGCGCAACACTTCATCCAGCGTATCGGCCAACAGAGTCACATCCTGATCGATATCGCGTTCTGTTCTTTCCGCTTTCTTAAACATTCAGCTCTCCATTTCGACACATGTCTTTTAAGTGTAGACCATGCCGAGATTTGTGTGGCCGATCACGGAAAAAAACCGCCGTCACGCAGGTGTTTGCCGGCACCTGGGCTTTGTACATTTGGTTACTCGGCGAAACCAATCACTCACGGAAACGGCCGTTTGATTCCACTAGTATCTGTTTCAACGGCTCCACCGGAGCTTACCGAAACAACACTCTGAGGATTTAAAGATGAAAAAAGTATTAGCGCTGATCGTTGCTGCCACTATGGGTCTGTCTTCTGTTGCTTTCGCTGCTGATACTGCAGCTACTGCTCCGGCTACCACCACCGCGCCAGCTGCGACCACCACTACCGCTGCGCCAGCGGCTGCTGCTGAAAAAGCGCCAGCTAAAGCAACGCACCACAAGAAAGCCAAGCACCACAAAAAAGCGCCAGCCCAGAAAGCTCAGGCCGCTAAAAAGCACCACAAAAAAGCGCCAGCTCAGAAAGCCCAGGCTGCTAAAAAACACCACAAAAAAGCGCCAGTGCAGAAAGCTCAGGCCGCTAAAAAACACCACAAAAAAGCCGCTAAAAAAGCTTAATTAAGTGATGTTTGCGGAACCGACAAGGTTCCGCACTCTACAGCCCGTATTCCAGACACCCGGTCTTTCCGGGTGTCTTCTTTTGAGGCTACTCACGATGATCCATCGCTATCTGTTTGAAGTCATTTTCAGCGCGGTAACCCTGTGCGGGGTGATCGTCGGTTGGGAACTGTTTCTGGCCGGCAGCTTCCTGTAATTATTGCGCCGCGGCGGTTTCGTGCAAATGCCGCCAGCCGAGCGCGTCGGGCAGGCGTTCAAACACCACCGTGGAGTAGCGCAGCGTGGCGCTTTGCCCCGGCAGACTCTGTTTTTCCCGGTAGCTGACTACCGCGCCAGTCGGCCATTCGGCCACCAGCTTCATCTCTTCTATCTCGATTTCCAGTCCCGGTTTGGCGGCGCGATGCGCGCGGAAAAAAGCGCACAGCGCGGTGAAATCCAGCGGGGCGCCGTTCAGCGCTATCATGCTGAAATCCGGCGTAAAGCGCGCCAGCAGCGCTTGCTCCTCTCCGGCGCCTTTGCCCAGCCAGCGTTCAATGGCGATGTGGGCGTCGATCACTTCGGTAAAATACGGGTTCATAAAGCATCCTGTTGAGCGTTGAGTTGGCGCACGATGGCGCGGTTGGCGAGGCGCAGACACAGTAACAGCGGGATAAGTGTGCTGGCGCCCGCCAGAATGAAGCAGGTTCGGTAAGCCGCCGCGGGCGGCAACCCGGTCAGCAGCAGATTCAGCAGCAGGCTGAGCAGCGCCACGCCGAGGCAAAAACTGAGCTGGCGGTTGATATTCCACAGTGCGCTGGCGTCCGCCAATTGGCCGTCGGGGATCTGCAGAAACGCGCTGCTCTGCGCGGTGCTGCTACACAGGCTGCCGCCGAACCCCATCAGGGCGAAGGCGGCGATCTGCAACGCGTGCTGCCCGGCCTGATCGATCTGCGCCAGCGTCAGCATGCCGGCGCCTTGCAACAGGCAGCCGGCGATCAGCAGCGGCCGCGGGCCGAGGCGATTAAAGCTTTTGCCGGTCAACGTGATGGCCAGGAACGACGCCAGCGCCCAGGGCAGCATCAGGCCGCCGACCTGCGCGGCGGGCATCCCCAACTGGTTTTGCAAATACAGCATCGCCACCAGGCTGACGCCGATGAACAGGCCGGGAATGCACAAATAAACCGCCATGGCGTTGCGCAGCAGCGGATCGCCGACCAGCCGCAGGTTCAGCAGCGGCTGCGGGGTGCGCAGGCTATGGCGCAGATAATAGGCCAGCACCAGCAGGCCGGCGGCCAGCAGCGCCGCGCCGGAAACCTGATGACCGGCTTCGCTCAGCCGGGTCAGGCCGAGCAGCAGCAGCGTCAGCGCCGCGCAGGCGCTCAGTAATCCTGTCGCGTCGAGCGGTTTGCGCGCCGCCGTCGGCGCTTCCGCACGTAGCCACAACGCCGCCAGCGCCAGGGCCAGGGCCGCCAGCGGCAGGTTGGCGAAAAACACCCAGCGCCAGTCCAACCGATCGACGAGCCAGCCGCCCAGCGCCGGTGACAGCGCCGGCGCCAGCAGCCCCACCAACATGATGGCCGCCGACAGCCCGGCGCGTTCATGGCTGCGGTACAGCTGATAGGTCAGGGTCTGGCCGATGGGGATCAGCAAACCGCCGCCCATGCCTTGCAGGGTGCGCCAGCCGATCAGCGCGCCGATGCTGTCGGCGTTGCCCGCGCCGAGGGTGGCCAGCATGAACAGCGTCAGCGACAGCAGGAACACTCGCCGCCCGCCGATGCGCTGCGCCAGCCAGGCGCTGAGCGGGATCACCAGCGTCAGGCCGAGAATATAGCCGTTGCTGACCCACGCCAGTTGGCTGACCGATGCCCCCATCGCCTGGCCGATGGCGGGGTAGGCGACGTTGGCGATAAACATATTGATCAGATCGACGAAAAAGCCGAGCAGATAGACGATTGCCACTTTGCTGCGATAAGACATGGTGCCTCCGGTTGAAGGCGAGCAGTGTATCGGGGGGAAAAGTGCGGATAAATCGGCGACGGGCGATTACACTGTCAAAATTATTTTGACAATAAGGGCGACGAAATGCTGAATTTGCAGCGTCTGGCGATCTTCGCGTCGGTGGTGGAAGCGGGCAGCTTTACCGCGGCGGCGGCGGCGCTGGGGCAAACCAAGGCGGTGGTGAGCTTTAACGTCAAGCAGCTGGAGAACGAACTGGGGGTTTCACTGCTGGCGCGCAGCACCCGCCGATTGTCGCTGACCGATGCCGGCGAACGCTTCTACCAGCGCAGCCTGCAGCTGTTGCAGGAGGCGGAGAACGTGCTCGACGACGTGCGACGCGATCATCACGGGCTGAGCGGCGTGCTGCGTATCACCAGCACGCCTGAGTATGGCGCGCAGGTCGTGGTGCCGGCGCTGGCGGCGTTTTCGCGGCAGCATCCGCGCCTGCGCATCCAGCATGTGTCTTCCTCTTATCATGCCGATCTGATCTCGGAGCGCTTCGACGTGGCGATCCGCCTGGGCCAGCTGGCGGATTCCAGCCACCGCGCGGCGCTGATCGACAGCTTCGCCATCTTTCCGGTGGCGGCGCCGAATTATCTGGCCGAGCGGCAGATTCATTCGCTGACGGATCTGGCGCAGGCGCAGTGGATCGCCCACAGCCGGCTCAGTTCGCCCCTCAGCTGGCAGGTGGTCACGCCGCAGCGCGAAGCGGTGCTGTTCAAGGTCGCGGATGCCGCCACGCTCACCGGCGACAGCGCCGCGGCATTGCTGGCGTTCGCCCTGCATGGCGCCGGGGTGGCGCTGCTGCCGGCGTGGCTGGCACAGCCCGACATCGATGCTGGCAGGCTGCAGCGGTTGCTGCCGGATCACCGTTTCCCCGAGCAGAGCATCTATGCGCTCTACCCGAACACGCGCCACGTGCCGGAGAAGGTGCGGGCGTTTATCGATTTTCTGCGTGCGCGGGTGGCGGCAAACCGTTAGCGAAATAATAATTCGTTATCACTCTCTCATTTATCATCAAATCTCGTCGGGGTATGCTGGCAATCTCTGTCTACCCCGTCCGATGCGAGCCACCTTCGATGACCGCAGAAAATAACCTCCAACTGAACCGACGCATTCTGTCCGTGGTGATGTTCACCTTCGTCTGCTATCTGACCATCGGCCTGCCGCTGGCGGTGTTGCCGGGATTTGTGCATGACCACCTGGGCTACAACTCGGTGCTGGCGGGCCTTATCATCAGCGCGCAGTACTTCGCCACGCTGTTCAGCCGCCCGCACGCCGGGCGTTACGCCGATCAGTTGGGGCCGAAGAAGGTGGTGCTGTTCGGCCTGGCCTGCTGCGGCGCCAGCGGCCTGTTTTACGCGCTGGCGTTCGGCGTTGACGGTTGGCCGTGGCTCAGCCTACTGCTGCTGTGCGTGGGGCGGGTGTTTCTCGGCGTCGGCGAAAGCTTCGCCAGCACCGGCTCCACGCTGTGGGGCATCGGCCGGGTTGGGGCGATGCACACCGCGCGGGTGATCTCCTGGAACGGCGTCGCCACCTACGGTGCGATGGCGGCCGGCGCGCCGCTCGGCGTGTATCTGAATCAGCAGTGGGGCTTGGCCGGGGTGGCGGCGCTGATCGTGCTGGCGGTTGCGGTGGCGCTGTTGTTGGCGAGCGGCAAGCCGGACGTCTCGATCGCCGCCGGGCAACGCATCGCCTTTCGCGCGGTGTTCGGCCGCATTTGGGCCTATGGTCTCGGGCTGGCGATGGGCACCGTCGGCTTCGGCGTGATCGCCACGTTCATCACCCTTTACTACGCCGACAAAGGCTGGAGCGGCGCGGCGTTTTCGCTGACGCTGTTCAGCTGCGCCTTCGTCGGCATTCGCCTGATCTTCAGCAATGTCATCAACCGCCACGGCGGGTTGAAGGTGACGCTGGCGTCGTTTCTGGTTGAGATCGTCGGGCTGCTGTTGATTTGGCAGGCCGGCGAGCCCTGTATGGTGCAAACCGGCGCATTGCTGGCCGGCGCCGGTTTTTCGCTGGTGTTCCCGGCGCTGGGCGTTGAGGCGGTGAAACAGGTGCCGCCGCAGAATCAGGGCACGGCGCTCGGCACCTATTCGGCGTTCCTCGACCTGGCGTTGGGCATCACCGGCCCGCTGGCCGGGCTGCTGATTGGGCAGGCGGGCGTGCCGTCGATTTATCTGGCGGCGGCGCTGCTGGTGGCGCTCGGGGTGTTGCTCACTCTGCGCCTGCTGCAGCGCAGCCGGGCCTGATTCAGGAATAGTCCGAAACCCGGATTCCTCCCCAGAAAATCATTGTTTCGGTGAATGATTACGGTAAGGTCGCTCAGCGGTCCAGAATGAGAGGAGGAATCGATGTATTTACGGCCGGATGAAGTGGCTAAAGTGTTGGAGAATACCGGCTTTGAGCGTGATTATGTCACCGATCAGGCCTATGGTTACCGCAAGGGCGCACACTACGTGTATGTGAATCGCGAAGCGCGGATGGGCAGAACCGCGTTGGTGATCCACCCGGCGTTGAAAGAGAGAAGCGTACATTTCGCCACGCCGACCTCGCCGGTGCGCACCAGCGAGCAATATCTGGAATTTCCCCTGGATTTAAGCAGCGACGCGCCGAATCAGCGTTACGGCATCGCACACGGCTTCAGCTCGCGCGAAGCGCTGTCGCGTTACCTCTACAGCATGTTCCTGTAAACGGTCCCCCGCCAGGGGGACGCTATCAGCCGTGGGCCAACGCTTCGCGGTTGAAACGCTCGTTGTAGGCGCGGCGGAACTGCGCCAGTTCAAACGCATCGATATCCAACTCGGCGAAGTAAAACAGCGCCGCTTCGGTGTGCTCGGCGTGCAGCTCCGGCGACAGCCCGGCGCGCAGCAGCACGTCGCGCCAATGGCCAATCTGCTCGTCGTCCGCCTGTTTGATGAACGTCAGGTAGATGAACAGCAGGTAAGCGGCCTGGTGCATCTCTTCGGTATAGCCGTTGTTCAGCATGCGGATAAAGGTCTGGCTTTGGCGGCCGCCCATTTCCTGGATCATCGATTCGATCAGCATCGGTTTAACCCTCAGCAGATGGGCCAGCGAATCGATGGCTTTACGGGTATCGGACGTCAAAATGCGGTAACCGATGATGAATACGACGATCAGGGCGGCGAGGATGATCCAGGTCATTTAGGCTTTATTACACTCTCAATACGCCAGAAGAGGGGCGGGAGGCGCTGTGCGACAGCGCCCGCTATCAATGCTGTTCGCCGCTGAAATTACCGACCGCACTCTGTTGGCGCAGGTGGTGATTGAAGGTGGCCGCGTCTTTGGCCAGCGCGTCCAGATGGGCACCGAGCATTTTGATCTGCTTGACCAGCGCATGCTGCTCCGGCACCGAACTGGCGGTGCTCAGTTTGCGCGCCAGTTGTTCATTCTGCGCCCGCAGCGCGGCTTCGCGCTGTTTGGCTTCTTCCAGCAGTTGCTGCAGCGCCTGGTAGCTCCGCTGCCATTCGCGGTGTTGCCGTTCGAAGCTGCTCTGCAACTCATTCATCGCATTTTGAAACTGGATTTCCAGCTCGCGCATTGTCATGGGCTCGATCCTTTGCGGCACTCAATGATGGCTTAGCAGTATAGCGAAAACTGCTCGCAAGCTCACCCGTTGACGACAATTGAGACAAATGCCGCTGACAATTCCCGGCTTGCAACCGCGCCAAGGCGTCTTACAATCGTCCCCATCCCCGGCCGTAAAGGCTGCCGTTCAAGAGAGGTGGAACATGAGCGAGCAGGAAAAAGACTTTTTTGAACAGGCGATGGCAGACGTGGTGCCGCTGGCGAGCAGGCGCCAGACGCTGTACCTCAAGCCGCAGGAGACGGTGGACAAAAGCGCGCGGCGCGAAGCGCAGCGGCTGATGCAGGAAAACTTCCTCAGCACCGATTTCCTCGAGGTGATCCCCTGCGATCGGCCGCTGGAGTTCAAAGGGGAAGGCATTCAGCAGGGCGTGCTGGACAAGCTGCGCAACGGGCGTTACCCGCCGCAGGCGTCGCTGAATTTGCTGCGTCAGCCGGTTGAAGCCAGCCGGCAGGCGCTGTTCCGTTTCATTATGCAGGCGGAGGCGCAAAACCTGCGTTCGCTGCTGATCGTGCACGGCCGCGGGCGGCAGAACGAAAGCCATCCGAATATCGTGCGCAGTTACGTCGCCAAATGGCTGGCGCAGTTTGAACAGGTGCAGGCGTTTTGCCGCGCCTTACCGCGCGACGGCGGTGAGGGCGCCTGCTATGTCACGCTGCGTAAATCGGCGCAGGCCAGGGCGGAAAACTTTGAGCGCCACGCCAAGCGCAGCCGGTGAAAGGATAGCCGAAATAAAATGGCCGGCGCATATCGCCGGCCATCGATGAATTATTTATTAAATATTTTATAGTCCAGCGAATAACGGCCGGCGCCAGTCACCGCCAGCAGCAGCAAACCGCCAATGATGCTGATGTTTTTAAAGAAGTTGATTTCGTTGCCCATCATTTCCATGCCGGTCATTTTCCAGAACGGATGGCCGATAAACGCGGTGCCCAACACATACAGGGCAAAAATGACCGCGATAGGGCGAGTAAACAGGCCGAGAATAAGCGCGATGCCGAAAATAAACTCCACCACCACGGCGACAATCGCCGCCAAATAAGGCATCGGCGTGCCATAGCCTTCCATCGCCGTGACGGTCGCACCGAAGTTGACCAGTTTCATCCAGCCGAAAATGATAAACAGAACCATCAGTAGAATGCGGGACAGCAGAATTACGCCGTCTTTTGAGCTATCACCCATTTCGAACTCCTTAGCCACTGTCGGAATTATGTTGTCTTGCTGAATAAAGATTAGAACAATTTACGGTTTTTTCTAGCGGCGACGGGCGGTTGCGCCACTTTTTTCGGCGGACGAGAGGCGTGGTGAAGCCGGCGGCATTGCCTATACTTGAGCCTGGAGCAAAAACAATAAAACGGGCAATGTGAGGCCATGATGGATGAAGAATTGACCGCCGCCGGTTACCGCCGTTATTCCGGCGACAAGATTGACGTTTATTTTAACAGCGCGATATGCCGCCATTCCGCCAACTGCGTGCGTGGCAACGCGGCTATTTTTACCCTGAATCGCCGGCCGTGGATTATGCCGGACAATGCCGACGCGGCCGAAGTGAAACGCGTTATCGATACTTGCCCCAGCGGCGCACTGAAATATAGGGAGAAATAATATGGATCATAAAATACTGGCGGACGAGAAGCGTTTTTATATCAATGACGAGCACGGCAAGTTGATCGCCGAGATCTCTTTCGTGCCGAGCGGGGACAAGCTGACCATTATCGATCACACCTGGGTGGATGAGTCATTGAAGGGGCAGGGCGTCGGCAAAAAGCTGGTGGCGCTGGTGGTGGAGAAAATGCGCGCGGAGCAGCGCAAAATCATTCCGCTGTGCCCGTTCGCCAAGCATGAGTTCGATACCACCCCAGCCTATCAGGACATTCGCGCCTGAGGCGATAACGGGGCGCGGCGCGCCCCGGTCATTCAGCAGACGCCGAAATCGCCGTCTTCGTGGTACAGCGCCACCTCGTTGGCCTGCACTTCCGTGCGCTGCTCTTTACCCAGTTCATTCCAGCTGCAAACCAGGGTTTCGCCGTCGATCGCCACCACGGTCATCTTCGGGCCGCCGGTGGTGCGTTGTACAAAATCACCGATATTGAATGCCATGCGTTCCTCCACAACAGATTAAACCTCATCTATTGATAACACAGAATGGCGCCGCCGTTGGCAGGTGTTTCGTTATGTATTAAATTATACAGCGACTATTACCAGGGAGAGCAAACTAACATGCCGGGATTATTGATGTTTTATGTGGGCGGTACGGCGCCGGGCGCCAATATTGAGTTGCACGACGTGCAGTTCGCGGCGGCGGATCGGCCGGAAGAAGCGTATCCGCTGCTGCGTGAAAAGTGGTTCGGCGATAAGCGCAAGGTGCATGTCGACGGCTATGCGCGCATCGACTGGGCGGACGGTTACGACGTGAGCCTGAAGCCCGCGCCGTTTGCCGGTGAAGAGAAGCTGTTTTTCGTTAACGTGGGCGGCTACCGCAGCGATGAGCTGGCGGAATTGCACCAGTTCGGTCTGTTTGTGGCGCGCTCCGCCGACGAGGCGAAGGAGAAAGCCAAACGGGCGCTGCTGACGGACAGCGCGCAGCAGCACAAAGATGATCTGGCTGAGGTGGACGACTGCCTGCTGCTGCAGGCGCTGCAGGGCTACCACGTGCATCTGCGCGCCAACCCGCACGGCGAACCGGCCCGGCCGCTGTGGCAGGGGTATCTGCCGATCGGCGAACCCGCGTTATAACGCCGCTTCGAACACCCGCGGCAGGTTGAGATCGAGGCGTTTCAAATCCAGATGCATGATATTCATTGCCTGTTGATGAAAATGCCGTTCATGCAGCATGAGAGGCGCTGTATGCTGGCAAGCACAGCCATCAACTCACACAGGACTTGCCATGACCATTGAGATTTACCCGGCGCAAAAAAGCGACGCCAAACTGATTCTGGATATGATTATCGAGCTGGCGGTGTACGAAAAGGCGCGCGAGCAGGTGCGGGCCAGCGTGGAGGACATCGAACGCAGCCTTTTTGGGCCGGGCGCCTGTTCCGAAGCGCTGATTTGCACGGTAAACGGCGAGCCGGCGGGTTATGCGGTGTTCTTTATGAGTTACTCCACCTGGCTGGGTAAAAACGGCATCTATCTGGAAGACCTGTACGTGGCGCCGAAGCATCGCGGCGCGGGCGCCGGTAAAACGCTGCTGCGGCACATCGCCCAACTGGCGTGCGAGCGGCAGTGCGGCCGCCTGGAGTGGAGCGTGCTGGACTGGAATCAGCCGGCTATCGATTTCTACCTTAGCATCGGCGCGCAGCCGCAGGGCGAGTGGGTGCGTTATCGCATGGAGGGCGAGGCGCTGACGCACTTCGCGGCGCACGGGGCGGCGCTGCCGGTACAATAGCCGTTGGGGGGAGGCGGCCTCCCCAACTGTGGTGGTGTGAACGGTTTACTGCGGATCAATCAGGCGGGTTTGCGGGCGGCGAGAATGAAGATCATCGGGCGTTCCTGCTCTTCGTCCAGCGCCGGAGTAGCGGCGATTTGCTGCGCGCTGGGGCCCCATTCGTTCAAATGCTGGATGATAAACCCTTGCTGCGCCAGCGGGTTGATATAGCTGCCGAGCGTGCGGTGCTGCTTGATGACGCCTTCCGCCAGCCAGTTGGAGACGCGCCGGCCTTCCCGTTGGTAGCCGTTGACCGGCCAGGATTTCTGCCCGTTGCCGTCGGTCAGCCAGCCCTGCTGCGCCGGGGCGGTGTAGATCGGGTGCTCGGCGGTGAAGATGAACTGCCCGCCGGGTTTCAGCGCGGCGTAAACCGTGGCGAACAGCGCGGCTAGATCCTCGAGGTAGTGCAGCGTCAGCGAGCTGTAGATCAGATCGTAACTTTCCGGCGGCAGCTGCAGCTGCGCCAAATCTTGCCGACGGTACTCGATGCCCGAGTCGGCGGTCATCTCCCGCGCTTTGGCCAGCATCTTTTCCGAGACGTCCAGCCCCAGCACGCTGGCTGCGCCCTGTTCGCGGGCGCTGCGGCAGAACCAGCCGTAGCCGCAGCCGAGATCGACCACGCTTTTGCCCTGTAAATCCGGCAGGATGCGGCGGATGGCGGGCCATTCCGGCGCGCCGTCCAGGCCGTGCTGCGAGCGGCTGAGCTGCGCGTAGCCGTCGAAGAAGGCCTGATTGTCATAGATATTTTGCGTCATGATGACTCCTTGGGGTGAATGACGGCGGCGGAATGCCGCTGCCATACCGTGCATATTGCTGCATAATTCTACGCTGACAACATGAATAACGGGAATGACGATGGACATGATTTCGGTGCGGCAAGCGCCCGAGCTGGCGCCGCGCGCCATTGCGTATTTTCAGCGGCACTGGGCCACGGAAGAAACGCTGATGATGTATGAAGACGCCATCAACCGCAGCCTCGGCGCCGCCAACCCGCTGCCGCAGTGGTACCTGCTGATGGAAAATGACCAGATCCTCGGCTGTGCGGGACTGATTACCAACGACTTTATCAGCCGTGGGGAATTGTATCCCTGGCTGTGTGCGCTCTACGTAGAAGAGACGCAGCGCGGCCGGGGCTACGGCACCAAGCTGATTGAGCATGTGGCGACGGAAACCCGCCGGCTGGGCTTCCCGCAGCTGCACCTGTGCACCGATCTGGAAGGCTACTACGAGCGCAGCGGCTTCGTTTATAACGGGCTCGGCTATCACCCCTGGGGCGAAGCCTCGCGGGTCTACTCGCGGGCGCTGTGATCGCCCTCGCCGGGGACGATCAAGACAAACCTGACTTTTCTTTCACCTCATCGCGCATCGCGGGTTACACTGGCCGCTTGTTCGCCACCGACCGGGTTAATTCGCCGCCGCGATGAGAGTGCCACGCCAGCTACAGCAACGCTTTACCGCCTGCATCGCCATTATGGCGGTGCTGTTGCTGTTTGTGGCGCCGGTGGTGTCGAAATCGCTGATGCACCACCCGATGATGGGCGGCATGGCTCAGACGGACGCCGCCATGCCGCACGACCTGCACGGGATGGCGATGCCCGCCGCCGAGCATGCCGGCCACCACGGCATGGATCCTGCGGAGATGATTTTCTGCGGCTATTGCGAGCTGCTGATCCACGTGCCGCTGCTGCTGTGGACATTCGTCCCGCTGCTGTGGCTGATGGCGCGTATCGCGCGCCTGCCTTGCGCGCCGCGCATCGCTTCTCCACCCCTTCGGCGCCTTATTCTGCGGCCAAGCCCGCGCGGGCCGCCCGGCCAACCGTTTTTCCCTATTGCTTGATCATGGGTAACGCCGTCCGTATCGCTGCGGACGGTTTGCCTGCGCGCACAGTTTGAAAAACGAGAAAGGCCATGTCTTCAATAACCAAAACTCCACCTGCCGCATCGCCGCGTGGCGCGATGCTGAACCTGATCAGACGGCTGCATTTCTATATCGGCCTGCTGGTTGCCCCTTTTATTCTGGTCGCTGCACTGACCGGCACGCTGTATGTGCTGACCCCGCAACTTGAAGAGGCGCTGTATCGCGATGCGCTTTTCACCGAGCCGCACGGGCAGGCGAGATCGCTGGCTGACCAGATCGCCGCTGCCCGCCGTGCGGCGGGTGACGAGGCGCGCATTTACGCCGTGCGTCCGGCTCCCGGCGCAATGGATACCACGCGCGTACAGTTCGCGAGTGCCGATCTGGGCGCTTCCGAGTCACGTGCGCTGTTTGTCGATCCCTATACCCTGGCGATCAAGGGCGATATGACGGTGTACGGCACCTCCGGCGTGTTGCCGCTGCGCACCTGGCTGGACAAGCTGCACAGTAGCCTGCTGCTTGGCGATCTGGGCCGCAACTACAGCGAGCTGGCGGCCTCCTGGCTGTGGGTGGCCGCGCTGGGCGGCGTGGCGCTGTGGTTGGCGACGCGGCCGAAGCGCAAGCTGAAAAAGGCAAAAGGGGGCTTCGCCGCCAGCCGCCATTGGCATATCACGCTGGGCGTGGCGCTGCTGGCCGGGCTGCTGTTCTTCTCGGCTACCGGGCTGACCTGGTCGCAGTGGGCCGGCGGCAACATCGACGCACTGCGGGCCAACCTGGGCTGGCTGACGCCGCAGGTCAACACCAGCCTGCAGGCCGATGCGCCGCAGACGCCGGCCGATCCGCACGCCGAGCACCGCGGGATGATGCCGGGCATGAAGATGGGCCCTGCCGCGCAAAGCAATGCGCTGAACGGCGATTGGGATCGGGCGCTGCATGCCGCGCGCGCCGCCGGAATAGACGCCGCCAAGGTCGAGCTGCGCCAGCCGAAAGGCGAGGGCAAAGCCTGGACGGTGACCGAAGTAGATCGCAGCTGGCCGACGCAGGTGGACGCGGTTGCCATCGCGCCGCAAAGCTTCGCCGTCGTCGACCAGGTGCGGTTCGACACCTTCCCGCTCATCGCCAAGCTGACCCGCTGGGGCATCGACGCCCACATGGGCATTCTGTTCGGCTTGCCGAATCAGCTGCTGCTGGCGGCGTTCGGCCTCGGGCTGTGCTTAACGACCGTGCTGGGTTACCGCATGTGGTGGAGTCGCCGCCCGGCGGCGGGGACGCAGCATCCGGTGCAGACCCTGGTTGCCGCCTGGCTGGCGCTTTCCCTGCCTGCCCGCGCCGTCACGCTGCTGGTAGCAGCGGCGCTGGGTTATTGCCTGCCGGTAATGGGCGTGAGCCTCGCGGCGTTGCTGCTGGTGGACGTAGGGCGCTGGCGCGGCCAGCGGCAAGGGCTTCGGGACGAAACGCCGGAAGCGGCCGCCCGCCGCGCCGAGGTGCGCAAGTTCCGCGCGGCGGTGGCGACAGTGGCGGTGGCGGTCGGCTGCGTGATGGGCCGGGCGATCCTCGGCGGCACCGTCGAACAGTTTCAGCTGCCGATCGGTGACTGGAGCGCACAGATGGTGATCATGCAGAGCCTGATGGTGCTCCTGTATACGCTGGTGTTCACCCTGCTGCTTTCCATTCCGCTGTGGTATTTCTTCCTGGGGGAAAAAGAGGGGCGGTGAGGTATTTTGCGCTGATGTGATGCGTTAAACCCCGCTGCGGCGGGGTTTTTCTTGGCTATATCAGCCGGTGTGCGTGCAGTTTGACGCTTTCCATGATGCTGTCCATCGTCACCTGCACGCGGTGCGGCAAAACGCCGCGCCGGCGGTAGATCAGGTAGGCCTGCATATCGATGCCGCGCTCGCGCGCCAGGCAGGGCAGCAGCGTGCCGGCATCGAGCTCGGCGGCGACGGAATAATACGGGGCGTAGACGATGCCCAGGCCCTGTTTGGCCAGCTCGATCGCCGGCAGAATGTTATCGCAGACGCTGGCGCCGTTGATCTCGACCTGCACCAACTCCCCCTGCGCACTGTAGCCGCTCCAGGTATTGCGGATGCCGCCCAGCATGCGCAAGGTAATGCAGCGATGCTGCGACAGTTCATCCAGCTCATTCAGCGGCGAGCGGGCGATGTAATCCGGCGCGGCGAACAGCCCGACGCGAAAACGGGTAAAGGGCCTGGCAATCAGGCTTTCGTTTTGCGGCTGGAAAAAGCTGATCAGCAAATCGCAGTCGCTGTCGAATACTGCGCCATATTTTTTCTCGCGTTCGTCGGGGTTGCGGGTTACCAGATCGACAGTCAGCGCCGGCGCAGCGTGCAGCAGCGGCGGCAGCAAATAGCTGGCCAGGAAAGCGTGGATGCCGATCGGCGCGCCGAGCGTGACCATGCCGTTCAGGCTGCGCTTATAGGTGCCGGCCATATCGAGCAGATCGCTATGCTCGTTCAGCAACTGCGAGGCGCGCCGCAAGAATTGTTCGCCGAACTCGGTCAGTGACAGAGTACGCGGGCCGCGCAGGAACAGCTCCAGCCCGAGCCGCCGCTCCAGCGCGGTGAGGGCGCGCGACACGTTAGACTGCGGCATATCCAACAGCTGCGCCGCTTTGCTGACGCTCGCCGTTTCGGCAATGACGCGGACAATCCTGAGTTCTTCAATGCGGAAGTCTTTCTCTTTCACTGGCCGGCTCGTATGAGTTTGTATATCAAAAATGATATACACCTTTGGCGGCATTGTCATATGACTTATCACGGGTGGGTGGGTATCATTCGATTTGATTATTTGCTATCCACAAAAATAAAGAGAAACCCGTCAATGAAAGTGACAAGAGCGGTTATTTTACCTGCGCTGTTATTACTGGCCGCGTGCTCTTCCGCCGTGACCGAAAAAGAAAAATACTCGACCTTTCTGACCAATTATAACGATATCAATAAAGGTCAATCCGCGTCCGGAAAAGACGTTTTATATTGGAAGGATAAGAACGTCGATTTTTCCCGTTATCAATATCTGGTGTATCAACCGATGATCTATTTCCCGCGGCCGAAACCGAGCGAGATGGTGAGCCAACGTGCGCTCGACAATATCCTGAATTACACCAACCAGCAGTTTAAGCAGGCGATGGGCACCCATTTTACGCTGGTGGACATGCCGCGCGAGCATACCCTGATTTTCCGCGGCGCCATCACGGCGATCGACACGCAGAAGAAAGGGCTGCAGGTCTATGAAGTCTTGCCAATCACGCTGCTGATCGCCGCGACGCAAAGCGTAACCGGGCACCGTACTATGGAGAGCGCGGTCTATATGGAAGGCGAGTTTATCGATGCCGCGACCAATCAGCCGGTCATTAAAGTGGTGCGTAAGGCTTCGGGGGAAAATCTTAATAATGAGAAAGCACAGCTGAAAGTCACCGACGTGAAGAATGCCATCGATACCATCGCCAACGACATCAGACAATATAACACGCTATAGAGATTATTTATTTCCATTATTCTCAACCAGGACTTTACATGTTTCTTAACTATTTTGCTTTAGGCGTACTGATCGCGGTATTCCTGATATTATTCTACGGCGTCATTATTATTCATGATATTCCTTATTTGCTGGCGAAAAAACGCCGGCACCCGCATCAGGATGCGATTCACGTCGCCGGTTGGGTCAGCCTGTTTACGCTGCACGCCATTTGGCCGCTGCTGTGGATCTGGGCGACGCTCTATCGGCCGGAACGCGGCTGGGGCATGAGTGAAAGGCCTGAATTCTCAACGGATCTGCAGGCGCGCATCGCACTGCTCGAAGCGGAATTACAACGCCTGCAGGAAAAGCCGACGGCGGTTCCCGGCCCCACGGTAAGTTGAGCGTAGCCTATGGATTTGCTCATTATTCTCAGCTACGTGGCGCTGAGCTACGGCGTATTTAAACTGTTCCGCATTCCGGTCAACAAATGGACCGTGCCGACTGCGGTGCTTGGCGGAATATTTATCGTTGGCGCCTTGATTCTGACGATGAACTACAACCATCCGTATAGCGATCGGGCGCAGAAAATTGCCGTGTCGGTGCCGATGGTGCCGCAGGTCTCGGGCATGATCGTTGAGGTGACGGAGAAAACCAACGTGCTGCTGCGCAAAGGCGAGGTGCTGTTCCGGCTCGACGACAGCCGCTACCGCGCGCGGCTCACCAAGCTGGAAGCGGATCTGGCCGGGGCGGAGGCGGAGATCAGAACGCGTCGGGCAGCGCTTAGCGAGTCCGCCGCCAACGTGCAGCGGGCGAACGTGGAGTTTGAGCGCGCCCGTAAAGATTACCAGCGCTACGCGAAAGGGGCGGCCATGCCGGTCAATCCGTTTTCGGAGCAGGACGTCAGCCATGCGCAGCAGCAGTATCAGGCGCAATCCGCCGCGCTTCAGGCGGCGAAAGCCCAGTTCCAACAGGAACAGGCGCGGTTGTCCGGGCGCTATGACGGCGAAGACGCCACGATAGCCAGCCTGAAATCGCAAATAGCCGAAGCGCGTTACAACCTGGAACAAACGGTGGTGCGTGCGCCGAGCGATGGCTATGTCACGCAGGTGCTGGCGCGGCCGGGCACGGCGGCGGTGCGCTTGCCGTTCAAACCGGTGATGATTTTTATCCCGCAGCAAAAGCGCCAGGTGGTGGCGGTATTCCGCCAGAACGCCATCCTGCGCTTGGCGCAGGGGGATCAGGCTGAAGTGGTGTTTAACGGTTTGCCGGGACAGGTTTATGGCGGCACCGTAAGCCGGGTGTTGCCGGCGATACCGGACGGCAGCTACCAGGCCAGCGGCGCACTGCAGGGCCTGAGCGCCACGCCGGGCCGGGAAGGGGTGTACGTGATGATCGATCTGGCAGCCAACCCGGATCTGGATCATCTGCCCGACGGCGTGAGCGCTCAGGCGGCGGTCTATACCGGGCACTTCGAGCACGTCTCCGTGATGCGCAAAGTGCTGCTGCGCATGACCAGCTGGCTGCATTACCTCTATCTGGATCACTAGCCCGCATTGGCCCGGGGGAGCTCGGGCCAAGGGGCTTCCCCCTGAATGTGACAAAAACAAAAAAGCCCGCAACCGAAGTTGTGGGCTTTTTCGCTATTATCGCCGGGTCTATCTGGTTCACTGGCGACGTATTTGGTGGAGCTGGGGGGATTTGAACCCCCGTCCGAAATTACTACACCGTCGGCACTACATGCTTAGTCCAATCTTTACATTCGCCGGCCAGCTGCGGATGGACACGCTACTGACAGACTAGCCTGATTGAGTTTAACGCTTCAGCCCCAGGCAGGACATCCACGCGATCTCTTTTGGGTTTGACCTCTCTTGATCCCCGTCCTAAGAGCGGAGGCTAGGGAGAGAGGGCTCTAAGCAGGGTATTAAGCTGCTAAAGCGTAGTTTTCGTCGTTTGCGACTATTTTTTTGCGGCTTTTTACGAGGCCAACCGCCCCTCGGCATGCTCCTAGGGCTTCGCAAATCCCGTCGAATCCAGAATCAGCCCCAAGTAACTTTGTGCAGTATACCAGAAGTTTACCTCGATAAGCCAGCGGCTTAACGATTGGCGTGCTTCATGATACGGGCTTTCGCCGTCTGCCATTCGCGATCTTTGATGTCATCGCGTTTGTCGTGCTCTTTCTTGCCTTTGGCTACGCCGATCTTGATCTTGCTCCAGGCATTTTTCCAATACAGGGACAAGGCCACCACGGTGTAACCGTCGCGGTTGACGCGGCCGAGCAGGGTGTCCAGCTCGCGTCGGTTCAGCAGCAGTTTACGGGTACGCGTCGGATCGCACACCACATGCGACGAAGCCACGTTGAGCGGGGTGATGGTGGCGCCAAACAGGTAGGCTTCACCGTCACGGAACGTCACGTAGCTGTCGCTGAGGTTGGCTTTGCCTGCACGCAGCGATTTAACTTCCCACCCTTGCAGCGACAGGCCCGCCTCGAACTCTTCTTCAATGAAGTATTCGAAACGCGCGCGCTTGTTTTGGGCAATGGTGGCGGAACCGGGTTTGTGTGCTTTTTTCTTTGTCATAGTGCGTTCATTATACTGGATGCTTCAGCGAAAGAAATCCTTTCCCGTTCAGCACCTGCGCAATTTTTCGCATTTTTGGTGCCCTCATCCCTTAGCAGATTTTTTGTTTGCCGCCAGATAAATGGTATTATCTGTACGTTTTATGTCTTACAGGAAATGATATGCCCCAGATCAGTCGGTCTGCATTAGTGCCGTTCAGCGCCGAGCAGATGTATCAGTTGGTTAACGATGTTCATTCTTATCCCGATTTTCTGCCAGGCTGCACCGGCAGCCGGGTGCTTAACGCTACCTCCAACGAAATGACCGCCGCGGTGGACGTCGCCAAGGCAGGTATCAGCAAGACCTTCACCACGCGCAATACGCTGCTGGATAACCAGAGCATCAATATGCAGCTGGTCGATGGTCCGTTCCGCAAGCTGATGGGTGGCTGGCAGTTCACGCCGCTGAGCGAAGAGGCCTGCAAGGTGGAGCTGCACCTGGACTTCGAGTTCACCAACAAACTGATAGAGCTGGCGTTCGGCAAGGTGTTCAAAGAGCTGGCGGGCAGCATGGTGCAGGCATTTACCCAGCGGGCGAAAGAGGTCTACAGTGTCTGACATCCAGGTCGAGGTGGTGTACGCCTTGCCGGAGCGGCAGTACCTGCGCAAGGTGAAGCTGGCCGAGGGCAGCAGCGTCGAGCAGGCGATCCAGGCTTCGGGCCTGCTGGAGCTGCGCCAGGATATCGATCTTAAAAGCAACAAAATCGGCATCTACAGCCGCCCGGCCAAGCTGGGCGATACGCTGAACGACGGCGACCGGGTGGAGATCTACCGGCCGCTGATCGCCGATCCGAAAGAGCTGCGCCGGCAACGGGCAGAAAAGGCAAAAAAATAAGGCGCTTAAGCGCCTTATTTTTTATCTGAGACTGATTTTCTCTTCCGCGTTGCAGCCTGCGACTGTCATGAGGAACATCGTGCCACCTCATGGGCCGGAAGAGCGGGCGGCGCCGATTACTTGGTCAGCGCCGGTTTGTTCTGGATATCGGTCAACACGCCTGCGCTGTCGAAGGTCAGCGTCAGCGTCTGCTGGGTGATGTCTTCATGGCCAGGCTGCTGGCGGAACACATAGAACCACGTCTGAGTCCCGAACGGGTCTTGCAGCATTGGTGTGCCCAATGTGTAAGCGACCTGTTGTTGGGTCATCCCTTTCTGAATTTTCGCCACGTCGGTCGACGTCAGGTAGTTCCCCTGATTGATGTCAGGACGATAAACCACCTTTTCAAAAGTAGAACAGCCTGCAGTCAGCATCACAAAAACTACAGCGGCGGCAGTCAGCGTTTTACAGCGCATAGTAATCACATTCCTTTAGGGCATAGGATGCCGATGATAATAGACCTTGCGGCAGTTGGAAACCTTTATACCCTTCATCTTTCACGTTGCGACGCGTTGGCTTTCCTTTAGCACCTCAAGCGCTTGGCCTTTTTCAGGCTGTTGAGATGGCTTTGGATCACCGCCGCGCCGCACTTTAGATATTTCTCGGGCCAACAGCGTCACTGTCAGACCGCAGGAAAGTGAAAAAGTTGAGCTTTTTTATGCCGCCAGCAGTTCTTTGGCGTTCGCCAACGTATTGCGGGTGACTTCGCTGCCGCCGAGCAGGCGCGCCAGCTCCTGCAGCCGGGCGCGTTTATCCAGCGGCGCCATCTGGGTTTCGGTAACCGTGCCGTCGGTCTGCTTGCTGACGAACAGGTGCTGATGCCCGCATCCGGCCACCTGCGGCAGGTGGGTGACGCACATCACCTGGGTGGATTCGCCGAGCTGGCGCAGCAGACGGCCGACGATGGCGGCGGTCGGGCCGCTGATGCCCACGTCCACCTCATCGAAGATCAGCGCCGGGGTTTCCATCTTGCGGGCGGTGATCACCTGAATGGCCAGCGCGATGCGCGACAGCTCGCCGCCGGAGGCGACCTTCGCCAGCGGCTGCAGCGGCTGCCCCGGGTTGGTGGAGACGCAGAACTCGGTGCGGCTGGCCCCTTCGGCGCTCAGGTGCTGCGGTTCGAAGCGCACGTCGATGTTGAACTTGCCGTGCGGCATGGAGAGCGCCTGCATGCTGTCGGTGATGAGCGTGGTCAGCTCGGCGGCGTAGTGCAGGCGTTTCTGATGCAGCTGCTCCGCCAGCGCCAGCGCCTGCTGATGATGCAGGGTCACCGCCTCGTTCAGGTGCTCATGGTCGCTTTCCTGCTGAGACAGCAGCTGCTGTTCATCCAGCAACTGCTGATGCAGCTGCGGCAGCTCTTCCGGCGCGACCTGGTGTTTGCGCGCCAGGCTGATTTGACGCGACAGGCGCTGTTCCAGCTCGTGCAGGCGATTGGGATCGAGATCCATGCGATCGGCGTAATGGCGCAGTTCGTCGCTGGCTTCGCTGATCTGGATAGAGGCCTCTTCCAGCATGTCCAGCAGACCGCTGAGCTTATCGTCCAGCCCGGCCAGCTCAAGCAGCAGGTGTTTGGCGCTGTAAAGCTGGCTGAGCATGTTGTTCTCGTCGCTGTCGGCCAGCAATTGCAGCGTTTGCTGGCTGAGGGTCAGCAGCTGGCCGCTGTTGGCCAGGCGCTTGTACTCGGCGTCGGTCTGTTCGAACTCGCCGGCCTGCGGCGCGAATTCGTTCAGCTCTTTCAATTGGTATTGCAGCAGCTGCTTGCGCGCTTCGCGCTCGATGGACTGCTGCTGATGGTGCGCCAGCTCGCGGCAGCTCTGATGCCAGCGTTGGTAGGCCTGGCTCATCGCCGCCAGCAGGGCGGGTTCGTCGGCGTAGGCGTCGAGCAGCGCTTTTTGGTGCTCCGGCTTGAGCAGCAGCTGATGGGCGTGTTGACCGTGGATCTGGATCAGGCGTTGCCCCAGCTCACGCAGCTGCGACAGCGGCACGGCGGTGCCGTTGATAAAGCCGCGCGAACGGCCGTCGGCGTTGATCACCCGGCGCAGCAGGCATTCGTTGCTGTCGTCCAGCTGGTTTTGCTCCAGCCACGCGCGCGCGGACGGGGTGTCCGCCAGCGAGAAGCGTGCGCAGATGTCGGCGCGGGCGGCTCCCAGGCGCACCACGTTGCCGTCGGCGCGGTTGCCGAGGCACAGCCCCAGCGCATCGATGGCGATGGATTTGCCGGCGCCGGTTTCACCGGTGATCGCCGTCATGCCCGGTTGAAAATCGATTTCCAACTCACGAACGATAGCAAAGTTGCTGATGGTTAATTGCGCCAGCATGGGAACCTTCCTGTGTATAAACACATAACTGTAGTTTCATACAGTATAAACTGGTTTTATATACAGTAAAGTGGCCGATGCAGATTTTAGAACAATTTTTTCGACCAGCCCAACTTGGTGCTTAACGTGTTGAAATAGCTGTAGTCCTTCGGGTGAATCAGGTTCAGATGGAAGTTGCTGCGGCGGATCAGCACTTCTTCGCCTTCCTGGATCGGCAGTGCGATCTGGCTGTCGCAGCTGATCTCCAGATCGCTGCCGATCTGCGAGAATTTCAGGCGGATGGTGCTGTCGCCGTTGATCACCAGCGGCCGGGCGGAAAGGGTGTGGGGGAACATCGGCACCAGCGCGATCGCCTCCAGCGACGGGGTGAGGATCGGCCCGCCGGCGGAGAGCGAGTAGGCGGTGGAGCCGGTCGGCGTGGCGATGATCAGGCCGTCCGAGCGCTGCGAGAAGGCGAAGCGATCGTCGATATACACCTCGAATTCGATCATGTGCGCCACTTTGCCGGGGTGCAGCACCACTTCGTTGATGGCGGTGCTGATGCGGCACTGCTGGTGCTCTTTATGCACGATGGTTTCCAGCAGGAAACGCTGTTCGTCGATGTACTCGCCTTCCAGCACGTCCGCCAGCTGCTGCAGAGCGTTGTCGGGATCGAGATCGGTGAGGAAACCGAGGTTGCCGCGATTGACTCCGATTACCTTGATGTCGTAGCGCGCCAGCACGCGCGCGGCGCCGAGCATGTTGCCGTCGCCGCCGACCACCACCGCCAGATCGGCGCGCTGGCCAATATCCGCCAGGCTGCCGGTGACGGCGTCTTTCAGCCCCAAATCATGGGCGATTTGG
Organism: Serratia sp. CY74737; assembly: GCF_052166775.1. Lineage (NCBI taxonomy): Bacteria > Pseudomonadati > Pseudomonadota > Gammaproteobacteria > Enterobacterales > Yersiniaceae > Serratia > Serratia sp. CY74737. Next base: position 216,718 of record NZ_JBJNOF010000008.1, on the reverse strand, counting down.
CGTTCGACCATCACCGAATAGCCGCGGGCCACCAGCCAGTGGAACAGCATCTCGTGGGTTGCCAGCGCTGAAGGGTGACGCGGGTGGCCAACAATGCCAATACAGGCGAATTTTTTATTCATTTGTTGTGATTTTCCTCACCGGGACCCGTTTATGCCCCACATTGTGACCGGTTGACTTGAAACCCCGGTTTTGATCCCCATAATAAGCCAAGTTGCGAGATTAATGCTAAAACGCGGAGATATTCATGAGTAGTAAAGAACAGAAGACGCCAAACGAGCAAGTCTCGGAAGAAATGGAACAACACGCTCATCACGAGGATACGCTGCCGGAAGCGGCGGAAGGCGTCGATCTGCGCGATGCGCGTATCGCCGAACTGGAAGCCCAACTGGCGGAAGCTCAGCAGCACGAGCGCGACAGCCTGCTGCGCGCCAAAGCGGAAGCGGAGAACATCCGTCGCCGCGCCGAACTGGACGTCGAGAAAGCGCACAAGTTCGCCCTGGAGAAATTCTCCGGCGATCTGCTGCCGGTGATCGACAACCTGGAGCGCGCGCTGGATCTGGCGGATAAAAACAATCCGGAACTGGCCGCGATGATCGAAGGCATCGAGCTGACGCTGAAATCGCTGCTGGACGTGGTGCGCAAGTACGGTATCGAAATCGTCGGCGACGTCAACGTGCCGTTCAACCCGGAAGTGCATCAGGCGATGAGCATGATGGAATCCGCCGATCACCAGCCGAACCACGTGATGATGGTGATGCAGAAAGGCTATACGCTGAACGGCCGCCTGCTGCGTCCGGCGATGGTCGCGGTCTCCAAAGCCAAGGCGTAATCGCCCCGGCAACGGCATAAAGAAAGGCACCCGAGGGTGCCTTTTTTGTCTCTGGACTACGCCTGCGGCAGGCGCGGCATCCAGTCGATCGGCGTGAGCCCTTGCTGCTCCAGCAGCTGATTGGCCTGCGAGAAGTGGCGGCAGCCGAGGAAACCGCGGTGCGCGGAGAGCGGCGACGGGTGCGGTGCTTTCAGCACATGGTGGCGGTTGCGGTCGATAAAGTTGCCTTTCTTCTGCGCGTGCGAGCCCCACAGCAGGAACACCACGCCTTCGCGGTTCTCGTTCAGGGCGGCAATCACCTTATCGGTAAAGGTTTCCCAGCCCAGGTTGGCGTGCGAGTGCGCGCGGCCGCCTTCCACCGTCAGCACGGTGTTGAGCAGCAGCACCCCCTGTTCGGCCCAGCTTTGCAGGTAGCCGTGATCCGGGCGCTCGAAACCGGGAATGTCGGTCGCCAGCTCTTTATACATGTTCACCAGCGACGGCGGCGCCGGCACGCCGGGGCGCACCGAGAAAGAGAGGCCGTGCGCCTGATTGGGGCCGTGGTAGGGATCCTGGCCGAGGATGACGACTTTGACGTCCGCCAGCTCGGTAAAGCGGAACGCGTTGAACACGTCTTTCTGCGGTGGATAAATGGTCTTACCGGCCTGGCGCTCAGCGGCAACAAAGGCGAGCGTTTCAACAAAATAGGGTTGCTCTTTTTCTTTGCCGATCACGTCATGCCAGGTGAGGGAGGTGGCCATAAACGCTCTCCTTTGTTTTCTTTAGCAATTCATGGGCTATAGCTTACCGTGTCGGCCCGCGCAGCGAAACCCGCTTTTCATTTCTCGCCGCCGTTTGTAATGCAATTATTTTTGAAAATTTACAAAAATAATTGTTTTTTAGCGCGACGGGAAAATTGATATAAAACATAAATTTGCCCCTTCACGCCTTGTGCCTACCCGGTAAAAATTGACTTTAATCAAAGAACTGGCCCGGTCAGGCTGGTATACAGAACAACAAGACAACAATGGTTTTACCAAATGGCCGAAACCAGAATTGGGTTTTCTCACGATGTGAATTTTTACGCCCTTGTACGGAGGCAACATAATGATTACCGGTATTCAAATTACCAAAGCGAACGACCAGGCGCTGGTGAATTCTTTCTGGCTGCTGGACGATGAAAAAGCGGAAGCTCGCTGCGTGTGCGCCAAGGCCAACTACGCGGAAGATCAGGTTGTCGCGGTCAGCGATCTGGGCCAGATCGAATACCGTGAAGTGCCGCTGGAAATGCAGCCGACCGTGCGCGTGGAAGGCGGCCAGCACCTGAACGTCAACGTGCTGCGTCGCGAAACCCTGGAAGACGCGGTCAAGCATCCGGAAAAATACCCGCAGCTGACCATCCGCGTGTCCGGCTATGCGGTGCGTTTCAATTCCCTGACGCCGGAACAGCAGCGCGACGTTATCGCCCGCACCTTTACCGAAAGCCTGTAATCGGCGGCGCAGTCAATCAGGGAGCTTCGGCTCCCTTTTTGCGCTTGATGGCCGAAAACTGAAGGCGGATCACATTCTGCACAAAGATAAGCATTCCTGATACAGAACTCATCCGACCTGCCGATAGCTAAATCAGCACCTATTCAGGTGCTAAATAAAAAAGTCTATCGACAAGGAGTCGGCATGAGTATGCCTTTAAGTTTTACCTCTGCAGTATCCCCGGTGGCCGCGATCCCTACACCTCGCGCCGCTGCCGAAACGGCGACGGCATCGCAGCCTGCGGCAGCGCCGGCAAATCCGGCGCCGGTGGCCACCCCTTCTCAGAATACGCTGAACGCGCAGAACCTGTTGAATACGCTGGTCGGCGATATCTCTGCGGCGGCGCCGACGGCGGTTGCGCCGGGCGTGACCCGGGGGCAACAATCTCAGGAAGGCGATTATGCGTTGGCGCTGTTGGCCAAGGACGTTTACTCGCTGAACGGCCAGGGCGCCGCCGGGTTCAACCGTCTGAGCGACAGCGCGTTGCTCGGGTTCGGCATCGATCCCGCCAGCCTGCACGACGCGGGCAGCGGTTTCCAGGCCGGGATTTACAGCAACGACAAGCAGTATGTGTTGGCGTTCGCCGGCACCAACGACTGGCGCGACTGGCTGAGCAACGTGCGGCAGGCGACGGGTTATGACGATGTGCAGTACAATCAGGCGGTTGCCGCCGCCAAAAGCGCCAAGGCGGCCTTCGGCGATGCGTTGGTGATCGCCGGTCATTCGCTCGGCGGTGGTCTGGCGGCCACGGCGGCGCTGGCGACCGGCACCGTCGCGGTCACCTTCAATGCGGCCGGGGTGTCGGATTACACCCTGAATCGCCTGGGTATCGATCCGGCGGCGGCGAAGAAAGACGCCGAAGCCGGCGGCATTCGCCGTTACAGCGAGCAATATGACATGCTGACCAGCACCCAGGAATCGACTTCGCTGATCCCGGACGCCATCGGCCACAACATTACCCTGGCCAACAACGATACCCTGACCGGCATCGATGACTGGCGGCCGAGCAAGCATCTGGATCGCAGCCTGACGGCGCACGGCATCGACAAGGTGATAAGCTCGATGGCGGAACAAAAGCCGTGGGAGGCGAAGGCCAATGCCTGAAGGGCGTCGCTTGCGGCGGGCGCTGGCGATAGCCTTACTGGCGCTGGTCGCGGTGACCGGTTTACTGATGATGGCTAAGGAGCAACAGATGGGGCAGGAGATTTCACCGTTTGACGGCCGCAGCAACCAGGCGCTGGCTCAGGCGGTGGCGCGCGGCGATACGCAGGGCATCGGTGCGCAGGCCACGCAGGATCGCTTGCGCGAACGGGGCGATCGGCAGGTCACGCTGTTGCAGTGGGCGGTGCTTTCGCAACAGCCGGCCAGCGTGCAGACGTTGCTGGAGCTCGGTGCCGACCCGGCGACGGCGGGGCTGGACGGCAACAGCGCGCTGCACACCGCGGCGATGTTGCAAGACGCGCAGTATCTGCGGTTGTTGCTGACCGAAGGGGCGCAGGTGAACGTGCGCAATGCCGTTACCGGCGCCACGCCGCTCGCGGCGGCGGTGCTGGCCGGGCGTGAGGAGCAGCTGCGGCTGCTGTTGGCGGCCGGGGCGGACACCACGTTGAGCGATCGGCTGGGGGATACTCCGCTGCATCTGGCGGCGAAGATCAACGCGCCGCACCTGGCGCTGTTGCTGTTGCAGGCCGGTGCCGATGCCCGGGCGCGCAATCAGCAGGGTTATGCGTTCCAGTTTTATTTCTCGCAAACGCCGGCGCATTTGCAGAATGACGAGCTGAAGGCGCAGTTCCGCGAGCTGGATAAATGGCTGCAGGGGCGCCGCCTGGCCACGCATTACGCGCAGCAGTAAACACCCATAAAAAAACCGCCTGTACAGGCGGTTTTTTCTTAGGCAGCGGCGGTTATTGCGCGTCGCCGGTCGGTTTGGCCTTCGCCTGACGGCGTTTGCCGACGTTTTTGGCGTCGCGATGGCGCACTTTCACCTTGGCCTTTTCTTTGTTCTTCGCCTTGTCTTCCGCGCGCTTGGCCAGCACTTTCTTCGACGGTTTACCGTTGCTCTTCTCGTTCGGCACCTTGGTTTTCGGCCGCAGTTCATCGATCACGCGCGCTTTCAGCGGCTCGTTCAGGTAACGGCCCACTTTGCCCAGCAGCAGATGATCGTGCGCTTCCACCAGCGAAATGGCGGTGCCTTTGCGCCCGGCGCGGCCGGTACGACCGATGCGGTGCAGGTAGGTATCCGCAGTGCGCGGCATGTCGAAGTTGAACACGTGGGTGATATCGAGGATATCCAAGCCGCGCGCGGCAACGTCGGTGGCCACCAGCACGTTAACCCGGCCATCCATCATGCGTTTGACCGCTTCGTTGCGTTTGGCCTGCACCATTTCGCCTTCGAGATAACAGGTGTTGATGCCCGCTTCGCGCAGCCAGGTGGCCAGCTCATGCACGCGCTCGCGTTTGCGCACGAAGATCACCGATTTCTGCACGTCCGGCTGCTTCAGCAGGTGGATCAGCAGCGCGGTTTTGTGCTGCACGTCATCGGCGCGGTAGTACCATTGCAGGATCTTTTTGCGTTCGCGGCGCGACGGATCGGCCTCCACTTCCACCGGCTCTTTCAGGATGCGCTCGGCGAATTCGCGGATCGCTTCGCCTTCCAGCGTGGCGGAGAACAGCAGCGTCTGGTTGCGCCAGCGGGTTTCGGCGGAGATGGTTTCGATGTCCTGCGCGAAGCCCATGTCGAGCATGCGGTCGGCTTCGTCGAGGATCAGGGTTTCCACCGCGCGGCAGTCGAAGTTCTCTTCTTTAATGTATTGCAGCAAGCGGCCGGTGGTGGCGACCACCACGTCCTGGTTTTCGCTGAACACTTCCGCGTGGTTCATGTAAGCGACGCCGCCGGTGATGGTGGCGATATCCAGCGAGGTATGAGCAGCCAATTCACGCGCCTGGTCGGCGACCTGCATCGCCAGTTCACGCGTTGGCGTCAGGATCAGCACGCGCGGCGGGCCGGATTTCTTGCGTGGAAAGTCCAGCAGGTGCTGCAACACGGGCAGCAGGAAGGCGGCGGTTTTGCCGGTGCCGGTCGGAGCCGAACCTAAGACGTCGCGCCCGTCCATCGCCGGCGGGATCGCAGCGGCCTGAATGGCGGTGGGGCGATCGTAGCCTTTGTCGCGCAGCGCGTCGATCAGGCGATCATCGAGTTCGAGTTCGGAAAAAGTGGTTGCTGTCATGGTCTACCTCTACTTGGGGCGCCGATTATAGACGGGTTGGCCGCGATCTTCACCTATTTAAGCGGAAAGCCGCTCTTTTCCCGCCGATCAGATTGCCTTATGCTACGCCAGTTTTATAGCCAGGTGGTGAGTGTGAGCAAGCGATCGAAAGCCGATTTTACCCCGCGCCGCGGGGGTTTTACCTTTAAACAATTCTTTGTCGCCCACGATCGTTGCGCCATGAAAGTGGGCACCGACGGGGTGCTGCTCGGCGCCTGGGCGCCGCTGGGGCAGGCGCGCCGGGTGCTGGACATCGGCAGCGGCAGCGGGCTGATCGCGCTGATGCTGGCGCAGCGCAGCGGCGACGAAGTGACCATCGACGCGGTGGAGCTGGATGAAGCCGCCGCCGGCCAGGCGCGCGAAAACGCGGCGGAATCGCCGTGGCCACAGCGCATCCGCGTGCATGCGCAGGATATTCACCATTATGCGCAGCAGCATGCCGCTGAGTATGAGCTGATCGTCAGCAATCCGCCTTATTTTGAGCCGGCGGTGGCCTGCCGCGACCAGGCGCGCCACAACGCGCGCTACACCGAAACCCTGACGCACGAGGCGCTGTTAGCCTGTGCAGTACAGCTGCTGGCGGAACAGGGTACGTTCTGCGTGGTGCTGCCGCACGACATCGGCGCCGAATTCGAACGCCTGGCGCAGCAAAGCGGTTGGCACACGGCGGCGAAAGTGAACGTCAGCGATCGGGCCGATACGCCGCTGCACCGGGTGTTGCTGGCGTTGACGCGGCGGGAAACGCCGCTGCGGGAGCAGGCGCTGGCGATCAAACAGGCCGACGGCAGCTATACCGACGATTTCCGCCGGTTGATCACCGACTTCTACCTGTTCTACTGAAAAGAAAAGGGCGCCGATAAGGCGCCCTGTCGCAGAGTTTAAGGCTGCAAAATGGTCGGCAGCGCTTCCGGCAGCAAATCCGGGTAGTCCAGCGTGTAGTGCAGGCCGCGGCTCTCTTTGCGCGCCATGGCGCTGCGCACGATAAGCTCGGCCACCTGCACCAGATTGCGCAGCTCCAGCAGGTTGTTGGAGATGCGGAAGTGAGCGTAGTACTCGTCGATTTCCGCCTGCAGCGTGTTGATGCGGCGCAGGGCGCGCTCAAGGCGCTTGGTGGTGCGCACGATGCCGACGTAATCCCACATGAACAGCCGCAGCTCGTGCCAGTTGTGTTGAATCACCACCCGTTCGTCCGCATCGTCCACCCGGCTTTCATCCCAGTGCGGCACCTGTTTGGCCTGCTGGATGAACGGCAGGCGCTGCAGAATGTCTTCCGCCGCCGACCAACCGTAAACCAGGCACTCCAGCAGCGAATTCGACGCCATGCGATTGGCGCCGTGCAGGCCGGTGTAGCTGACCTCGCCGATGGCGTACAGCCCGTCGAGATCGGTGCGGCCGTGCTGATCGACCATCACGCCGCCGCAGGTGTAGTGCGCCGCCGGGACGATGGGGATCGGTTGCCGAGTCAGATCGAAGCCCAGCGTCAGCAGCTTTTCGTGGATCATCGGGAAATGCTGGGTGATGAACTCCGCCGGCTTGTGGCTGATGTCCAGGTACATGCAGTCGGCGCCCAGGCGCTTCATTTCATGGTCGATGGCGCGGGCGACGATATCGCGCGGTGCCAGTTCGCCGCGCGGGTCGAAATCCGGCATAAAGCGGCTGCCGTCCGGGCGCTTCAGGTAAGCCCCTTCGCCGCGCAGCGCTTCGGTCAGCAGGAAGTTGCGCGCCTGTGGGTGGAACAGGCAGGTCGGGTGGAACTGGTTGAACTCCAGGTTGGCGACCCGGCAGCCGGCGCGCCAGGCCATGGCGATGCCGTCGCCGGAGGAGATGTCCGGGTTGGTGGTGTATTGGTATACCTTGGCCGCGCCGCCGGTGGCTAGCACCACCGTTTTGGCGCGGTAGGTTTCCACCCGCTCGAGCTCGCGGTTCCAGACGTAAGCGCCCACGACTCGGCGGGTGCCCGGCAGGCCGATTTTGTTCGAGGTAATTAGGTCAACCGCGTTGCGGCGTTCCATCACGCAAATATTGGGGTGAGCGCTTGCTTTCCCCACCAGCGTGGTCTCTACTTCCTTACCGGTAGCGTCCGCGGCGTGCAGGATGCGGCGATGGCTGTGGCCGCCTTCGCGCGTGAGGTGATAATGCGCCTCGCCCTGCGCGTTGACCTCGGTGTCGAACAGCACGCCCTGATCGATCAGCCACTGCACGCAGTGGCGCGCGTTGCCGGCGATGAATTCGACGGCCTCTTTGTCGCACAGGCCGGCGCCGGCAATCAAAGTGTCATCAACGTGTGAGGCAATGCTGTCCGTCTCATCGAACACCGCGGCGATCCCGCCTTGGGCGTAAAAGGTGGCCCCCTCGCTGAGCGGCCCCTTGCTGAGAACGGTAACCTTGCAATGCTGCGCCAGGCGCAGCGCCAGTGACAGGCCCGCAGCGCCGCTGCCGACGATCAGTACATCGCTAACATGTTCAGATGATGGTTGCATAACGTATGATGTGTGCAGAAGAAGAGTGAATTTCATGTTAGCCTAACTGTCCGGGCAAAAGCCACGGATAGGGTGACATCAACAGAAAAAACAATGGCGATATGGAACTTCGTGTTCTATATGAACTCCAAGCGAGTGCTTGCTCAGGAAAATAATGTATGGCTGGCAGTACAATTTTACGCGTGGAGACGGATTTGGGGAGAGTTTACCTCGGATGAGCGAGCAGTTAACGGATCAAGTTCTGGTTGAGCGGGTCCAAAAGGGCGACCAGAAATCGTTTAACCTACTGGTAGTGCGCTATCAGCATAAGGTGGCGAGTCTCGTTTCCCGCTATGTGCCGCAGGGCGATGTGCCCGATGTGGTGCAGGAGTCGTTTATCAAGGCCTATCGCGCACTGGAATCGTTCCGTGGCGACAGCGCTTTTTATACCTGGTTGTATCGAATCGCCGTGAACACGGCAAAGAATTATCTGGTTGCTCAGGGGCGCCGTCCGCCATCCAGTGATGTGGACGCCAACGATGCGGAAAATTACGAAAGTGCGGGCGCACTGAAAGAAATTTCGAACCCTGAGAACTTAATGTTGTCAGAAGAGCTGAGACAGATAGTTTTCCGTACCATTGAGTCTCTCCCTGAGGATCTTCGCATGGCGATTACCCTGCGGGAGTTGGATGGTCTAAGCTACGAAGAGATAGCCGCCATCATGGATTGCCCGGTCGGAACCGTACGTTCGCGTATTTTCCGCGCCCGGGAAGCTATCGATAATAAAGTTCAACCGCTGATCCAGCGTTAGCAATGGCGGGCACAGGAAGGGTACTTAGGCATGCAGAAAGAAAAGCTTTCCGCTCTGATGGATGGTGAATCGTTCGACAGCGAGCTGTTGAGTTCTCTGTCGCAAGATCGAACGCTTCAGCAAAGCTGGCAGAGCTATCACCTGATACGTGACACACTGCGGGGTGATATCGGACAAGTGATGCATTTCGATATCGCCGATCGCGTCGCCGCTGCACTTGAGAAAGAACCTGCCCGGCTGGTGCCTTCCGCCGTTCAGGAATCTCAGCCGCAGCCTCACACCTGGCAGAAAATGCCGTTCTGGGACAAAGTGCGTCCTTGGGCGAGCCAGATTACGCAAATCGGCATGGCGGCCTGCGTGTCGCTGGCGGTCATCGTCGGCGTGCAGCACTACAACCAGCCTTCTGCGTCAGCGAACGCGTCCGAATCGCCGGCCTTCACCACGCTGCCGATCATGGGCCAGGCCTCACCGGTCAGCCTGGGCGTTCCTGCCGACAGTTTCTCCACCGGCAGCGGCCAACAGCAGCAGGTGCAGGAACAGCGTAAGCGTATCAACGCCATGCTGCAGGACTATGAGCTGCAACGTCGCCTGCATTCGGATCAGCTGCAGCTTGAGCAAAGCAATCCGCAACAGGCTGCCATTCAGGTTCCCGGAACTCAGTCTTTAGGAATGCAACAGCAGTAATGAAGCAAATCTGGTTCTCCGTTTGTTTATTGACGGGCAGCCTGCTCTATTCCAGCATCGCCCCGGCGCAGCCGACTGCGTCCGGGGCGTTATTGCAACAGATGAGCAGCGCCAGCCGTTCTCTCAATTACGAGCTCGCCTACATCAGCATCAGCAAGCAGGGAATCGAGTCGTTGCGCTATCGCCATGCGGTGATCGGCAACGTGCCGCTCGGCCAGCTGTTGCACATGGACGGCCCGCGCCGCGAAGTGCTGCAGCGCGGCGGCGGGATCAGCTACTTCGAACCCGGCCTGGAGCCGTTCACGCTCACCGGCGATCACATCGTCGATGCGCTGCCGGCGATCGTTTATGCCGATTTCACCCGCCTGGCCAAGTACTACGACTTCATCTCCGTGGGCAGCACCCGCATCGCCGATCGGCCGTGTGAAGTGCTGCGCGTGGTGGCGCGCGACGGTTCCCGCTACAGCTACATCGTCTGGATGGACGAGGACACCAAGCTGCCGCTGCGGGTGGATTTGCTCGATCGCGACGGCGAAACGCTGGAGCAATATCGGGTGATCTCCTTCGCGGTCGGCGCCGACGTGCAGGGCGCGATGCAGGGGCTGCTCAAAGCCAACCTGCCGCCGCTGCTGTCGCTGCCGGCGGTGGAAAACGTCCAGCTTAGCTGGAGCACCGGCTGGCTGCCGGCGGGGGTAGACGAGGTGGCGCGCAACCGCCGCAAATTGCCTAACGTCGCCGTGCCGGTTGAATCCCGCCTTTACAGCGACGGCTTGTTCAGCTTCTCGGTCAACGTCAGCCCGGCGGGCAGCGGAGCCGGGCAGCAGTACTACCGTCAAGGGCGCCGCACCATCCAGACCGAAGTGCGCGCGGGCAACGAAATCACGATTGTGGGCGAATTGCCGCCGGCGACGGCCAAACGCATCGCCGACAGCATTTCTTTCAAGGTATCGCCGTAATGATGAAAGAGTGGGCCACGGTGGTTTCGTGGCAACAGGGCGTAGCGCTGCTGCGCTGTGAACCCAAGGCCGGCTGCGGCAGCTGCACCGCGCGCTCCGGCTGTGGCGCGCGTGCGTTGAACGAACTGGTGCCGGAAACCGAGCATCAGCTGCAGGTGCATATCGAGCAGCCGCTCGAGCCGGGGCAGCGCGTCGAGGTCGGCATCGCGGAAGGCAGCCTGCTGCGCTCCGCCATGCTGGTTTACCTGACGCCGCTGCTGGGCATGATGCTGGGTGGCGCGTTATTGCAATATTGTTTCGGCAGCGACGCCTCGGCGGCAGTCGGCGCCGTACTGGGCGGCGGGGTGGCCTTTATGCTGGCGCGCCGCTTGGCCCGGCGTCTGGGCGAGCAGGCCGACTATCAGCCGGTGGTGCTGCAGATTGGCTTACCGCCTACCGCACTGCGCATACAAGTGGAAAACTCCCCGCTGATTTAAACCGACGGCCGCGTCATCGCCGGGTTGTGATAGGCGGGGATGCGGTTGTGGATCATATGTTCCAGCAGCGCGATGAACAGATCGGCGCTGAGCAGCGAATCATCGTTGATAGCGAACAGCACATTGCCCTGGCCGTCGAATAAGCGGATGCCGCGCTGCGGATGATTTTCCAACGCGCGGATCTGCTCGATAGGCACGTTGCCCCGTTCAGTGGTCAGCAGGGTGGCGCTCAGCCGCAGCGTTTCGGTCGGCGTGCCTTGCCGTTTGCCGAGCAGTAACTGCCACAGCCAGCGTGCGTCGCCCTCAACCGTGTGAAACGACACCGTCTCCCCCTGATAGAGCGCGTTCAACGCCAATGGCCCGCGCTGCTGCAGCTGCTGATCGACGATCACGTCCGCCAGTCGCCACGAATGGGCGACATTGCTGAAGACCGTGCACCAGGGCTGATCCGCGCCGGCGCGGAACGCCGTGACGTCAAACAACCCGCCAAAAGCCTTGCCGCCGCGAAAGCGATAGATGTCGCCGATTTTCTCAAACGGAATGAAACGCTCTTTGTGATGGTGGCCGTCAAAGACCCGCACGCCGTGCTCGTAGAGCCGATACGTCAACACCGGGCGCAGGTAATGCCGCAGCGCCAGCAGCGTACAGCCGAGTAAAATTGTGCCCGCGCCGGCCTGCAACAGCGTGATGACGTCGTTCTCATCAATGCTGCTCAGCAGCGGCAGCACCAACAGCGCCGCACCCACGCTGAACAGCAGCGCCGCCGCCGCCAGAATGCCCCAGTTGACCTTCGAAAAATCGTGCCGGCTCAGCATTTGCCCTTTATCGATCATAATGCACCTTCCAATCAACGTACGCAGATATGCTGGTGAACCCCGGTGGGCTGCCGATGTAGTGCCCGGAATAATGTTTTGTCGCGGAGTTCATGCCCTTTCTATCCGAGGGACGGTGGTGGCGTATATGGGGTTTTTCCTAAAGGATGTGGGGCAAAATCGAATTCTAAGAGGTTGATCCAAATATTCTTTTTCGATAATTTCAGAAGGGGTTTATTGCGCTGCGGCCGGTTATGTATTAGCGCCGGAGTTTGACGGCCACGGAGCACCTGCAAGCCTTGGGTTCAGGCCGTATAGCCCGTGTTAACATCTGTTTTCATCAGCCGGGGCGCCCTGTAACATTTAGCTGCGCATAATAGAATGCCTTCACTGCACCGATCGCTAGGTTTTCAGTGGTGTGGCATGTAGAATGCAGCGATTCAGGTGCAAGACGGCCTAACCCATTCACTGTCGCTTTAGGTCCATGCGGGTTTCTATAGGCGAGTAATTCAGAAATACCAAGGCAGAAAAACTTTTATAATGAAGCATATACGAAATTTCTCCATTATTGCCCATATTGACCACGGTAAGTCGACGCTGTCTGACCGCATTATCCAAATTTGCGGTGGCCTGTCCGACCGTGAAATGGCTGCGCAGGTGCTCGATTCCATGGATCTGGAGCGCGAGCGCGGCATCACCATCAAGGCGCAAAGCGTCACGCTGGATTACAAGGCGCTGGATGGGCAGACCTATCAGCTTAACTTTATTGACACCCCAGGCCACGTTGACTTCTCCTATGAAGTGTCCCGCTCGCTGGCGGCCTGCGAAGGCGCGCTGCTGGTGGTGGACGCCGGCCAGGGCGTAGAAGCCCAGACGCTGGCCAACTGCTACACCGCGATCGAAATGGATCTGGAAGTGGTGCCGGTGTTGAACAAAATCGACCTGCCGGCCGCCGATCCGGATCGCGCCGCGCAGGAAATTGAAGACATCGTCGGCATCGACGCCACCGATGCCGTGCGCTGCTCGGCCAAAACCGGCGTCGGCGTGCCCGACGTGCTGGAGCGCCTGGTGCGCGACATTCCTGCGCCGCAGGGCGATCCGGATGCGCCGCTGCAGGCGTTGATCATCGATTCCTGGTTCGATAACTACCTGGGCGTCGTGTCGCTGGTGCGCGTCAAGAACGGCACGCTGCGCAAGGGCGACAAGATCAAGGTCATGAGCACCGGCCAGGTGTACAACGCCGATCGTTTGGGCATTTTCACGCCGAAGCAGGTCGATCGCGACGTGCTGAACTGCGGCGAAGTGGGCTGGTTGGTCTGCGCGATCAAAGACATCCTTGGCGCGCCGGTGGGCGATACCCTGACGCAGGCGCGTCAGCCGGCGGATAAAGCGTTGCCGGGCTTCAAAAAAGTGAAGCCGCAGGTGTACGCCGGTCTGTTCCCGATCAGCTCCGACGACTATGAATCTTTCCGCGATGCGCTGGGCAAGCTGAGCCTTAACGACGCCTCCCTGTTCTACGAACCGGAAAGCTCCACCGCGTTGGGCTTCGGCTTCCGCTGCGGCTTCCTTGGTCTGCTGCATATGGAGATCATTCAGGAGCGTCTGGAGCGTGAATACGATCTGGATCTGATCACCACCGCGCCGACGGTAGTCTACGAAGTGGAAACCACCGGCAAAGAAGTGATCTACGTCGACAGCCCATCCAAGCTGCCGCCGTTGAACAACATCCAGGAACTGCGCGAGCCGATCGCCGAATGCCACATGCTGATGCCGCAGGAATACCTGGGCAACGTCATCACCCTGTGCGTTGAGAAACGCGGCGTGCAGACCAACATGGTCTACCACGGCAACCAGGTGGCGTTGACCTATGAAATCCCGATGGCGGAAGTGGTGCTCGACTTCTTCGACCGCCTGAAGTCCACGTCGCGCGGTTATGCGTCGCTGGATTACAACTTCAAGCGCTTCCAGGCCTCCGACATGGTGCGCGTGGACGTGCTGATCAACAACGAGCGCGTGGATGCGCTGGCGCTGATCACCCACCGCGACAACTCGCAGTATCGCGGCCGTGAATTGGTGGAAAAGATGAAAGATCTGATCCCGCGTCAGCAGTTCGACATCGCGATTCAGGCGGCGATCGGCACGCACATCATCGCGCGCTCCACCGTGAAGCAGCTGCGTAAAAACGTGCTGGCGAAATGCTACGGCGGTGACGTCAGCCGTAAGAAAAAGCTGCTGCAGAAACAGAAAGACGGTAAGAAGCGCATGAAGCAGGTCGGCAACGTCGAGCTGCCGCAGGAAGCGTTCCTGGCCATTCTGCACGTCGGTAAAGACGGCAAGTAACCGCGACGAGTTCGCGAAACGAGGGAGTTTGCATGGCGAATATGTTTGCCCTGATCCTGGCGTTGGCCACCCTGGTCACCGGGATCATCTGGTGCTTCGAGCGCTTTAAATGGGCGCCGGCCCGCCGCGCGAAGATTGCGGCGGTCAACGAGCAGACCGCGGGCGCAGTAGACGATAAAACGCTGGCGAAAGTGGCTAAGCAGCCTGGCTGGGTAGAGACCGGGGCATCGGTCTTCCCGGTGTTGCTGCTGGTCTTTGTGGTGCGCTCGTTTATTTACGAACCGTTCCAAATCCCGTCCGGCTCAATGATGCCGACGCTGTTGATTGGCGATTTCATTCTGGTGGAGAAATATGCTTACGGCATTAAAGATCCGATAACCCAGACCACGCTAATTGAAACCGGTCATCCGAAGCGCGGCGATATTGCGGTATTTAAATATCCGCTGGATCCGAAGCTGGATTATATCAAGCGCGTGATTGGCCTGCCGGGCGACCGTATTACTTACGATCCGGTGAATAAGCGCGTTACGGTGCAGCCGTCGTGCAACAGCGGGCAGTCCTGCGATACCGCGCTGGCGGTCACCTACGCCGACGCTCAGCCGAGCGACTTCGTACAGCTGTTCAGCCGCAGCGGCATGGGCGAGGCCAGCAACGGTTTCTACCAGATCCCGCTGAATGACAACGTGCCGCAGGGCGGCATTCGTCTGCGTGAACGTCAGGAGAGCCTGGGCAACGTGACGCACCGCATCCTGACCGTGCCGGGCACGCAGGATCAGGTGGGCGCTTACTACCAACAGCCGGGCAAACCGCTGGCGGAGTGGGTGGTGCCGGCCGGGCATTACTTCATGATGGGCGACAACCGCGACAACAGCGCGGACAGCCGTTACTGGGGCTTTGTGCCGGAGAAGAATCTGGTGGGTAAAGCCACGGCCATCTGGATGAGCTTTGAAAAGCAGGAAGGCGAGTGGCCTACCGGCGTGCGTTTCAGCCGGATTGGCGGCATTCATTAATCGCTGATTTATTCCCTGTCAATTTCACGCCGCAGCCTGCTGCGGCGTGAAAGATTAAGGGGATATAAACACAGCATTATGTTTCCACTCGTTGTAGAATACTTTCTCGAGCGATAAAAGTTGGCTCCTGCTGGGAGCCACTGCAAACGAAACAGCTTTGGATCGGCTTTCGGCGAAGCAGGCCTGTTCCGTATGCTGCAAGTTTTTGACGCATTCTTGATCTATTGGTAACTCATGAACCCCATCGTAATAAACAGGCTGCAGCGGAAGCTGGGCTACACTTTTCAACAGCAGGAGCTTTTACTGCAGGCTTTGACTCACCGCAGCGCCAGCAGTAAACACAATGAACGTCTTGAGTTTCTGGGTGACTCGATTCTTAGCTTTGTCATCGCCAATGCGCTCTATCACCGCTTTCCTCGCGTAGACGAGGGCGATATGAGCCGCATGCGCGCCACGCTGGTGCGCGGCAACACGCTGGCGGAGATGGCGCGCGAGTTTGACCTGGGCGAATGTCTGCGGCTTGGGCCGGGCGAATTGAAAAGTGGTGGGTTCCGCCGCGAGTCAATCCTGGCGGATACGGTGGAGGCATTGATCGGCGGCGTGTTCCTGGACAGCGACATCCAGACCGTCGAGCGCCTGATTTTGGACTGGTATCGCAGCCGGTTGGACGAAATCAGCCCCGGTGATAAGCAGAAAGACCCGAAAACCCGTTTGCAGGAATTTTTGCAGGGGCGTCATCTGCCGTTGCCTTCTTATTTGGTGGTGCAGGTTCGCGGTGAAGCGCACGACCAAGAGTTTACCATCCACTGCCAGGTGAGTGGTTTGAGCGAGCCCGTGGTGGGCACCGGCTCGAGCCGCCGTAAAGCCGAGCAGGCGGCAGCGGAACAAGCGCTGAAAAAGCTGGAGCTTGAATGAGTGAAGTAAAACAACACTGCGGTTTTATCGCCATCGTCGGCCGCCCGAACGTGGGCAAATCGACGTTGCTGAACCAACTGCTGGGGCAGAAGGTTTCCATTACGTCGCGTAAGCCGCAGACGACCCGTCACCGCATCATGGGCATCGACACCGATGGCGCTTATCAGGCGATCTACGTCGATACCCCAGGGCTGCACATCGAAGAAAAACGCGCCATCAACCGTTTGATGAACCGCGCGGCCAGCAGCTCGATCGGCGACGTCGAACTGGTTATCTTCGTGGTTGAAGGCACCAACTGGACCGCCGACGACGAAATGGTGGTCAACAAGCTGCGCAGCCTGCGCTGCCCGGTACTGCTGGCGATCAACAAGGTCGATAACGTCACCGACAAATCCAAGCTGTTGCCGCACATTGCGTTCCTAAGCCAGCAGATGAATTTCCTCGACGTGGTGCCTATCTCCGCCGAGAAAGGGATGAACGTCGACACCATCGCCGGCATCGTGCGCAAGCTGCTGCCGGAAGCGGAACACCACTTCCCGGAAGACTACATCACCGATCGCTCCCAGCGCTTTATGGCGTCCGAGATCATCCGCGAGAAGCTGATGCGTTTCCTGGGTGAAGAGCTGCCGTATTCGGTGACGGTGGAAATCGAACAGTTCGTGGCCAACGATCGCGGCGGCTACGATGTGCACGGCCTGATCCTGGTCGAGCGCGAAGGCCAGAAGAAAATGGTCATCGGCAACAAGGGCGCCAAGATCAAAACCATCGGCATCGAAGCGCGCCAGGACATGGAACAGATGTTCGACGCTAAAGTGCATCTGGAGCTGTGGGTGAAAGTGAAATCCGGTTGGGCGGACGACGAACGTGCGCTGCGCAGCCTGGGCTATGTTGACGATCTGAAGTAACGCCGTGGACGGCTGGGAGCGCGCTTTCGTCCTGCATGGGCGGCCGTACAGTGAAACCAGTCTGATGCTGGATCTGTTTACCGAAGGTCATGGGCGGGTGCGCTTGCTGGCAAAAGGCGCGCGCAGCCGCCGCTCCAATCTGAAGGGCTGCCTGCAGCCCTTTACCCCCCTGTTAGTGCGCTGGGGCGGCCGCGGCGAAGTGAAAACGCTGCGCAACGCCGAAGCGGTCTCTCTCGGTTTACCCCTCAGCGGCATGATGCTTTACAGCGGCCTGTACGTGAACGAACTGCTGGCGCGCGTGCTGGAGCAGGAAACCAACTACTCGGTGCTGTTCTTCGACTACCTGCAGTGCCTGCAGGCGCTGGCGGCGGAAGACAGCTCGCCGGAACAGGCGTTGCGCCAGTTCGAGCTGGCCTTGTTGCAGCACCTGGGTTACGGCCTCGATTTCCTGCACTGCGCCGGCAGCGGCCTGCCGGTGGATGACGCCATGACCTACCGCTACCGTGAAGAGAAAGGCTTTATCGCCAGCCTGGTGGTGGATCACTACAGCTTCACCGGGCGCGAACTGCGCGCGCTGGCGGAGCGGCAGTTTCCCGATGCCGAGACGTTGCGCGCCGCCAAGCGTTTCACCCGCATGGCGCTGAAACCCTACCTCGGCGGCAAGCCGTTGAAGAGCCGCGAACTGTTTCGCCAATTCGTGCGCAAACAGCCGAATACGCCGGTCGACGACGCCTGACCTTTTCCCCTTTTGCCGTTCTGCACCCGCGTGTAAACTGCTGGCACTGAAAATCGTATTTAGAGGTTGTCATGGCTGATTTACTGCTGGGCGTCAATATCGATCACATCGCCACGTTACGTAACGCGCGCGGAACCCAATACCCGGATCCGGTTCAGGCGGCATTCATTGCCGAACAGGCGGGGGCCGACGGCATTACCGTGCATCTGCGCGAAGACCGTCGCCACATCACCGACCGCGACGTGCGTTTGCTGCGCCAGACCATCCAGACGCGCATGAATCTGGAGATGGCGGTGACCGACGAGATGCTGGACATCGCCGTGGAGCTGAAGCCGCATTTCTGTTGCCTGGTGCCGGAAAAGCGCGAAGAAGTGACCACCGAAGGCGGCCTGGACGTCGCCGGCCAGCTGGACAAAATGAGCGTGGCGGTCGAGCGCCTGGCGCAGGCGGGCATTCTGGTCTCGCTGTTCATCGATCCCGATCATCGCCAAATCGACGCGGCGGTGGCGGTGGGCGCCCCCTATATTGAAATCCACACCGGCGCCTACGCCGAAGCGCAGGGCGAGCTGGCGGTACAGGCCGAGCTGCGCCGCATCGCGGTCGCCGCCGCCTACGCGGCCGAGAAGGGGCTGAAGGTCAACGCCGGCCACGGCCTGACCTATCATAACGTGCAGCCGATCGCCGCGCTGCCGGAAATGCACGAGCTGAACATCGGCCATGCGATTATCGGCCAGGCGGTGATGAGCGGGCTGCCGGCCGCGGTTGCCGACATGAAAGTGCTGATGCGGGAAGCGCGCCGGTAATGGCGGTGCTCGGGCTGGGTACCGACATCGTCGAGATGGCGCGTATCGAAGCGGTGGTGGAACGCAGCGGCGATCGTCTGGCGCGCCGCGTGCTGAGCGACGCCGAATGGGCGCTGTACCAGCAGCACCAGCAGCCGATTCGCTTTCTGGCCAAGCGTTTCGCCGTGAAAGAGGCCGCTGCCAAGGCGTTCGGTACCGGCATTCGCAACGGCCTGGCGTTCAATCAATTCGAAGTGTTCAACGATGCGCTGGGCAAGCCGAATATTCGTTTGCACGGCCGCGCCGCCGAGCTGGCGGGGGAGATGGGGGTCACCGCGATCCACGTTTCGCTGGCCGACGAACGGCGTTATGCCTGCGCGACGGTGATCGTCGAAAGCTGAAAAGAGAAAGGGCGCCTATGGCGCCCTTGTCAGTCCTGCGGCGATTAAATGCGATCGGCGTGGTGCAACACCACGAACTTGTCCCACAGCTGCTCATTAGTCTCGCGGTGCTGCGGATCGGTAATGATGGTGTTGTCGATCGGGCAGACCTGCTGACAGGTCGGCGTATCGTAATGGCCGACGCACTCGGTGCAGCGGTCGGTATCTATCTGATAAATTTCATCGCCCATCGAAATTGCCTGGTTCGGGCATTCCGGCTCGCACATATCGCAGTTGATGCATTTCTTGGTAATCAGCAGTGCCATTGTCAGTTATCTTTCCATCGGTGTGCTCGGGCTGGCGCGCAATCTATCATAGAATCGCCGCGCAACGGGCACTTTTTCGTCATCTTACCGCTTAGGGTAACTCAGGCGGATCGTCAGCCAACTGATCGAAATCAACCATTCTCTGCCCGTCAAACACCCAGCGTTTATCTGCATCTGCATCTGCGATACGTATCGTAGGCATCACTTCGGGATGGGCAATCCGTATTCCCGCCTCTTGGGCAAACAATCCGATAAAATCGAACGCGCTTAAGGGATCATCAATGATCTGGTGCTGTTGGTCGCGATCGCTCAGCACCAGCAACGGCACCTGGTAATTCTGCCGGGTATCGCCGCTGTGGCGTAAAGAACGCCCACCGCCGATATCCTTGTGGGAAAGGCCGTGATCGGAGAAATAGAACAGTTTAAACGGTGTGCCACTCTGTTTCAGGCTGTGATAAACCTGCTCGATAAAACGGTCGGTCTTGCGGTAGGTAGAGAGATAGCAGGCCAGTTCCTTATTCGGCGACTCGACGCTCGGCGGTTCGCCGTTAAGCCGCTCGCAAAAGTCGGCGTGCGAGCCCATCAGATGCAGCACATACAGATTGCCTTGTCCCTGGCGACGCAATAATGGGTCAAATATCGGCAGCAGCGCATCGTCATCGGTATTGCGCGATTGGAAGTCGCCTTTCTTCAGGAAATAATGGCTATCGCTGAACATGGCGATTTTTGATACCGGCGTATCGAATTGTCCGAACATGCCCTGATTGGACAGCCAGTGGGTTTTGAGACCGGCGGCTTTTGCCAGGGTGATGATATTATCTCCGATGGCAATGTTATGGCCGTTGCTCAAAGCCAGCGTGCGAGGAAGCGATTCGAACGTATTTGGCGCAGTGGAAATATAATTGCTGTAAAATCGTCCATTGGCATTATCCAGAAACGGCGTAGTGGACACCGGATAACCAAATAATGACATATGATCTTTGCGCATACTTTCGCCGACGATAATGACATAGTTTTCATTCGTCGGTGCGCCTGCGGTTATTGACCAAGTATCCGGTGTTGTAGCACCGGCACTTAATTCATCAACCTGCTGTTGGTATTGATGGTAAGCCGAGTAGAGGGATAAAAAGAAGTCAGGCAATTTAAGATTCGCCACACCGCCATTGAAGGCTCTGGCGATAATGATAACCATCAGCAGGGCTAGCAAGGGAAGTATAGTTTTTTTTGAAATGGCTTGCCGCCAAATAAATAGGCCGAGAATGGCCAGCATAACCAGAATGGCGGCGGGCAGCAGATAACAACTGGCCGGCAGGGTCTGCAAAAACTCCCTCGCTTCTATGAGGTTGGTTTGCAACAGGGCGGACATCACGGCAGCGGAAGGGGTACCGTAAATGGCCCCGACCGGCGCATACAGCGCGCACAGCAGAATAAACGGAATAATCAGGCCGTATCGGGTAAGCGAATGAATAGATAATAATAGCAAAGTAAGCGCAATAAAAAGAATATCAATACCTTTTCCACCGCTGTATCCCATCGCCTTGATTAGAATCAATGCAGTAATGATATAGAGCAAAAAGGTACGCAGAATCGGATGCGTCACGGAATGCCGTAACTTATCTAAAATAACAGTGTGTGTATTCATAATGGTATCGTTAAATAATGCTGTCCATGCACGCCCAATTATTGATCGATAATTGAGCAGGTCACCGCCCGCACATTATTTTTCGAATGCAGAGAAGGGAAATAATTGAACTGGCGGCGTTTTATCGGCCGCCATTATACGCGTCAAACCAACTTTTTCATTAACTGTTCGCTGTGCCTGATACGGTCGCGGGCATGATCGAGATCGTGCTGGATCAATGCCATAAACAGCAGGTCGGTGAGGGCGAACTGGGCGGTGCTGGAGGAGATGGCCGCGCTGCGGGTATGGGGCTCTTCGGCGATGGTATAGAGACAGTGGTCCGCGCGCTGCTGCAGACCATTGGGCGAGAAGCTGGTCAGCGCCAGCACTCTGGCGCCGGCCTGGCGCGCCTCTTCCGCCGCCAGATTGATTTCACGCCGTTCGCCGCTGAAGGAGATAGCCAGCAGCAGATCGCGTTTGTCCAGCGCCTGCACCGCCGCCAGCTGGACGTGCATGTCCGCTTCGGCCACCGCCATCACGCCGATTTTCAGCAGCTTGAAGGAAAAATCCTTGGCCACCAGCCCGGAGGCGCCGATGCCGATCAGCATCACCCGGCGCGCCTGGCGCAGCATATCCAGCGCCTGATGCAGCCGCTCTTCGCTGTTGATGTCCAGCGTCGCGCGCAGCGCCGCCTGCTTTTCCGCCAATAGCTTTTCACCGACGGTTTTCAGCGTGTCGCTGCTGAGGATGTGGTTGTGGACGGTCACTACCGGTTCTGCCTGCGGCTGGGCCAGCGTTTCGCTCAGCGCCAGCTTCAGCGCCGGGAAACCTTTATAGCCCAGTTTTTGGGCGAACTTCACCACGCTCGACTGGCTGATGCCGGCCAGCTGGGCCAGCTTTTGCGAGCTGAGATGGCGCGCCTGCTCGGCGTTATTCAGCAGAAAGTCCGCCAGCTTGCGGTCGTTTTGCGCCAGTGTCGGATACATCTGGCGAATGCGCAGAAGGGTACTCATTGATCTTTCCCTGGAAACCAGCGGCCATTTTGCCACGCAGGCGGCGAAAACGCGCGGTGAAAATTTTTGTGAGCTCGTCGTTAAAATAGCAAATAGCGCTCGCTTTGTTGAATAAAATATTCAAATATTGATTTAATTTTGTGAATTAAAAATTCAAAGGTGAACAGATGAACTTAGGCGCACTGGTATCGGAAACCCGCAACCCGGCCACCGTGGGGCTGGATGAGATGTCGACGCTGGACATGGTCCGCTGCTTTAACCAGGAAGATCGCAAGGTGCCGGAGGCGATTGAAAAGGTGCTGCCGGCGATCGCGCAGGCGGTCGATTTGGCCGCGGCGGCGCTGAAGGCCGGCGGGCGGCTGATTTATTTGGGCGCCGGCACCAGCGGGCGCCTGGGCGTATTGGATGCCTCCGAGTGCCCGCCGACCTTCGGCGTGCCGCACGGCGTGGTGGTGGGGCTAATCGCCGGCGGGCCGGGCGCGCTGCTCAAAGCGGTGGAAGGGGCGGAAGATGACGCAGCCCTGGGCGAGGCCGACCTCCGGGCGCTGAACCTGACCGCCGTCGATATGGTGGTGGGGTTGGCGGCCTCGGGGCGCACGCCTTACGTGATCGGCGCGCTGCGCTATGCGCGCGGGCTGGGTTGCCCGACGGCGGCCATCTCCTGCAACCCGGATTCGCCGATCGCGCACGAAGCGCAGGTGGCGATCTCGCCGGTGGTGGGGCCGGAGGCGCTGACCGGTTCTACGCGCCTGAAATCCGGCACCGCGCAGAAGCTGGTGCTCAACATGCTGTCGACCGGTGCGATGGTCAAGCTGGGCAAGGTCTACCAGAACCTGATGGTGGACGTGAAGGCCACCAACGTCAAACTGGTGGATCGCGCCTGCCGCATCGTGGTGGAGGCCACCGGCGCCGAACGCGCTCAGGCGGAGGCGGCGCTGGCGCAGACCGGCTTTGAGGTCAAACCGGCGATCCTGATGATTTTAGCCGGCGTCAGCGCCGATGAGGCGCAGCAGCGGCTGCAGCGGCACGACGGCTACCTGCGCGCGGCGTTGGCGCGTTAATTCACGGTGGGGGCGGCGATGGACAAGACAACGGCATTGGCGACACAGATCCTGGCGGGCGTGGGGGGCGAGGGCAATATCCTCAAACTGGAGAACTGCATGACGCGGGTGCGCGTCGAGGTCAGCGACGAACAGCGTCTGGATCTGGCGGCCCTCAAGCAGTTGCCCGGCGTGAAGGGCTATATCAAGCAGGGTGAACAGCATCAGTTTATCGTCGGCCCGGGCGCCGCCGCCAAGGTGGTGGACGCCATGCGCGCTTTGCTGAGCGGCAGCGCGCAGCCCGCCGTTGGTGACGCCGCCCGCACCAAGGCGCAGGCCAAACAGAAATACGCGGCGCCGATGAGCGGCGCTCTGAAAAAGCTGGCCGACGTTTTTATTCCGCTGATCCCGGCGTTTATCGCCTCGGGGCTGATCACTGGCATCATCAACCTGCTGAAACGGCCCGACATCGCCGGACAGTTGGCGTTGGACTATCCGAACGCGCTGGGGCTGCTGGCGATCTTCGGCAGCGCGGTGTTCGCCATCATGAACATTCTGGTCGGGGTGAACGCCGCGCGGGTGTTCGGCGGCTCACAGGCGATGGGCGGCGTGATGGCCGGGATCCTCTCCAGCCCGGCGCTGGCGCAGATCACCCTGTTCGGCGAGGCGCTGCAGCCGGGGCGCGGCGGGGTGATCGCCGTGCTGCTAGTGGTAGCGTTGATGTGCTGGGTGGAGAAACGCCTGCGCACGCTGCTGCCGGAGTCGGTCGAACTGATCCTCAATCCGCTGCTGACCACGCTGGTGACCGCCTCGTTGGCGATCCTGATCCTGCAGCCGATCGGCGGCGCCATTTCCGATGCCATCGCCCACGGCGCCAATCTGGCGATCGACAAGGGCGGGCTGCTTGTCGGGGCGCTGCTCTCCGGGCTGTTCCTGCCGCTGGTGTTGTCCGGCTTGCACCAGGGGCTGGTGCCGATCCACGTCGAGCTGGTGCAGGCGCACGGTTCCAACCCGCTGTTGCCGATCCTGGCGATGGCCGGCGTCGGTCAGGTGGGGGCAGCGCTGGCGGTGCTGTTGAAAACCCGTAACGCGCGGCTGAAGAAGGTGATCAAAGGGGCGTTGCCGGTCGGCATTCTCGGCATCGGCGAGCCGCTGATCTTCGGGGTGACGCTGCCGCTGGGCCGGCCGTTTATCGGCGCCTGCCTCGGCGGTGCGGTAGGCGGCGCGCTGATCAGCTACTGGAAAGTGGCGACGGTGATTACCTTCGGCATTTCGGGGCTGCCTTTGGCGTTGACCATCGTCTCAGGTAAGGTGATGTTGTATCTGGCGGGGATGCTGATTACGATTATCGCCGGTTTTCTCTTCACCTGGATGATGGGGTTCAACGATCCCGAGGAGTAGCGTTTGAACGACAAGCAGCAACCATCGGCCGCAGCAGGGCGCCGCGTGGTCTTTTTCGATCTGGACGGCACTCTGCATCAGGAGGATATGTTCGGCAGTTTCTTGCGTTTCCTGCTGCGCCGTTTACCGCTGAATTTGCTGCTGGTGATACCGCTGTTGCCATTGATTGGCCTGGCGCTGTTGCTGCTGGGGCGCGCCGCGCGCTGGCCGATGAGCCTGTTGTTGTGGGCTATCACCTTCGGGCGTACCGAAGCGACGCTGAAGGCGCTGGAGCGGCAGTTCATCGAGGTTTTCCGCCAGAAGGTCACTGCGTTTCCGGTGGTGCAAATGCGCTTGCGGCAGTATCTGGATGAGCACGATGCCGAGGTGTGGCTGATTACCGGCTCGCCGGAGCAACTGGTGGCGCAGGTGTATCGGGATTCGGCGTTTCTGCCGCGGGTGCGATTGGTCGGCAGCCGCATCGCGCGCCGCTATGGCGGCTGGGTGCTGACCTTGCGCTGTCTGGGCGTACAAAAAGTGGTGCAGCTGGAGCAACGGCTCGGCGCGCCGCTGAAGCTGTACAGCGGTTACAGCGACAGCAAGCAGGATAACCCGCTGCTGTTTTTTTGCGAGCACCGTTGGCGGGTGAGCAAGCAGGGCGAGCTGCAGCAGCTGGAATAAACAAAGGGCGGAGAATTCCGCCCTTTGCTGTTATCGCTGCCGCGATCAGTCGTCGGTTACGTCGTGCGGTTTGCGTCCGAGCTGCCAAATCTTCTCCGCATAATGCCCCAACGCCCACAGGCTCAGGCCGAGCAGCGCGAAGAAAATCGTCTTCGGCATGCTGTCCCAGAAAAACTCGAACAGGCGGGTATAGAGGTTGATGCCGAGAAAGGTCAGCCCGAAACCGCGCAGCATGGCGTCGTCATGCTTCAACCCCAGCCAGATGGCGGCGAAGGCGGCCAGCCCGAACAGCAGGCTCCAGTGGAACAGCTCAATCTGGCGCGCGCGGTACCAGCTGTCGAGATCGCCGTAGTTGCCGAAGATGGACAGCAGCCACAGCGCGATGAACAGGTACAGCAGGCCCATCGCCAGCGACACCCGCTGCAGGCCGCGCTGCGCCAATAGCGGCCGCAGCAGCAATGCGGCGGCGATCAGCACCGCGCCGAAGGCGATAAAGCGAATCGGGTAGCTCATGCCGAGCCAGTAGGCGCCCCAGCCGGACAGGTAGCCGGTCTCGGCGCCGAAGGCGTTGCCGAGCGACAGCAGGGCGAACCACCATACCAGCCCGGAGCGGCTGAACCAGCCGATGGCGCCGTACAGCAGCGCGGCGACCAGCAGCAGCACGGAAACCCGCCCGCTGCCGTTATCCAGCCAGACGCCCAGTTGCCATAAGGCGCAGGCGGTGAGCAACACGGCGACAAACAGCGCCGCCTCATTGCCGTAGCGTTTTTCCGGGTGGCGTTGACGACGACGCAGCGCCCAGACGTAGGCCAGCGCCGCCAGTACGCCGGCGATCGCCATGCGCACCGGCGCGTCGAAGCGGAACAGTTCGCTCAGCCATTCAAGCAGTGCGCTGTCGGCGAACAGGCTGGTGACGGCGATCAGCAACGAGGCCAGCGCGGCGAGAAACGCATAGCGCGCCAGCCGTCGCCAGTCGAAAGGCTGCACGTCCACATGCAGCAGCAGTTGCTGTTGTTGCTCGGGGGTCAAGGCGCCTTCCCCAACCCAGCCGTCCAGCGCCTTGCGCACCACGACGGCGTTCTTTTTACTGAGTTTCATGTTTCTTGTCCCTGAATCACACGCTGATGTGGCCAGTATAGCCATTGGCGGGCGGCTACGACAAAGGGAGGCTAGTGTGTATAATGCCCGCCGCAAAAGCGCACGAGGAATTATGCGATGACTGAATATAACGATGAGTACTGGATGCGTCAGGCATTGCAGCTGGCCCTGCGCGCGCAGGAAGAGGGCGAGGTGCCGGTGGGTGCGCTGCTGGTGCTGGACAATCAGGTCATCGGCGAGGGCTGGAACCGGCCGATCGGCCGGCACGATCCTACCGCGCACGCCGAGATCATGGCGCTGCGCCAGGGCGGCGCGGTGCTGCAAAACTACCGCTTGTTGAACGCCACGCTGTACGTCACGCTGGAACCCTGCGTGATGTGCGCCGGCGCGATGGTGCACAGCCGCATCCGCCGGTTGGTGTACGGCGCCGCCGACGAGAAAACCGGCGCGGCCGGTTCGCTGGTGGATATTTTGCGCCATCCGGGCATGAATCATCAGGTGGAGATCGTCTCGGGCGTGCTGGCGGACGAATGCGCCGCCACCCTGAGCAATTTCTTCCGCCTGCGCCGCGAACAGAAAAAAGCGCTCAAGCTGGCGCAGCGGGCGGCGGATAAGCCGGAATAATCAGTAGTTGAGAGCCAGTTCCGGCATCACCGTCGGATAGCCTTTCCCCAACGCTTCCTGCTCGGCGGCCGCTTGCGCCGCCTTTCTCTCTTTTTCCTGCAGATAACCCACCAGGCTGACCTGGTAGCGGCGGATGTTTTCTACATAATTGTAGGCTTCGCGCCCGCGCGCATAGCCATAGGTCAGCTGCGGGTAGTAGCGTTTTTGGCTGAGCATCGGCAGACGCTGTTTGACGTCGACCCAGCTGTCCGGGTTGCCTTTTTGCGTTTTGGTCAGCTTGCGCGCGTCCAGCATATGGCCCCAGCCCATGTTGTAGGCCGCCAGCGAGAACCAGATGCGCTCATCTTCCGGCACGCTGTCCGGCACCTTGGCCATCAGCCGCTGCAGGTAAAGGGCGCCACCCTGAATGCTCTCTTCCGGATCGAGGCGGTCGTTGACCCCCAGGCCGTCGGCGGTGGCGCGGGTCAGCATCATCAGGCCGCGCACGCCGGTGGGGGAGGTGGCCTGCGGATTCCAGTGCGATTCCTGGTAGGCGATGGCCGCCAGCAGCTTCCAGTCGATCTCGTTGGCGTGTTTCTCGAACAGCGGGCGGAAGTTGGGCAGCACCGAGTCGATGGCCGACAGGAAGGTTTTGGTATCCACGTAGTCGAAGCTGCCGACGTGGCCGAGGTATTTCTCTTCCAGCCGCGCCAGGGTGCCGTCGTCCACCATCTGGCTGTAGAAATCCAGCATCGCCGCGTACAGGCTGTCATCGCCGTCGCGTTTGAGGTACCAGGTGACCGGCTCTTCGTCGGTGACGTCGAACGCCACCGCCAGCTGCGGATGGATGCGCTGCAGCAACGCGATGGTCACCGAATCGCCGAGGGTATAGTCCAGCTTGCCGTCGGCAACCCGCTCCAGCAGCTCTTTGGAGGTGAGATCGCTGGAGGACTCCCAGGCGAGATCCGGGTATTTATCCTGTTTGAGCTGCTTTAGCGTGCTGACGTGCGCGGAACCGGAGGCGACCGCCAGCTTGCCTTTGATGTCGGCGAAGCCTTTTGGCCGCGGGGTGCCCAGCCGGTACACCAGCTGTTGGGAAACGGAGTAGTAGGCGGGGCCGGTGCGCGCGCGGCTGAGGCGCTCCTGGTTGTAGATAAGGCCCGCCGCCAGCAGGTCGGCGTCGTCGTCGTCCAGATCGTCGAACAGGTCATTGATGTTCTGATGGGGGATCACCACCAGTTTTACCCCGAGGTAGTTGGCGAAGCGCTTGGCCAGTTCGTAGTCGAGCCCACCCGGCCCTTGCTTGGTGTTGAAATAGGTCAGCGGTGAATTCAGCGTGCTGATACGCAACTCGCCGCGGGAAATGATCTCCTGGAGTTGCCCGCCCTGGCCGCTGCGCCAGGTGATATTGGGCCACAGCGCGAGAGCCAGAAGCAGAGTGACAACGCCGATGAGGATGTAGTTTATTTTAAGACGTTTCAAATAGTTATCCAGTGGTGGCACAGGTACGCCGGCGACGACAACCGCGACTTTTCTCATGGTTAAATCACCAGTGCGGGGGGCATTTTGCGCAACAAAACGCCAGTGTGCAACTTTATTGACACGTTATGACAATTCGACGGTGCGGCGCGCTTTTATCAATAATCCCTACGCAAACGGTTTCGTCGGCGGCGAGGATTCTCTATAATGACGCGCGTTTTCCCCTGTTGCGCCCAATGAAGCGTCTTATCCGTCGCTTCGAAGACGAGAGAACTTTGATTATGGAAATTCTGCGTGGTTCGCCCGCTTTATCGGCTTTTCGCATTACCAAACTGCTGTCCCGCTGCCAGGACGCCCACCTGCCCGTCAGTGATATCTACGCCGAGTACGTCCACTTTGCCGATGTTAGCGCACCGCTAAGTGCCGAAGAACACGCCAAACTTCAGCGCTTGCTCAAGTACGGTCCTTCTCTCGCCGAACACGCCCCCGAAGGCCGGTTGCTGCTGGTCACGCCGCGCCCGGGCACCATTTCCCCCTGGTCTTCCAAAGCCACCGACATCGCCCACAACTGCGGTTTGCAACAGGTGCTGCGGCTGGAGCGCGGTCTGGCGTTCTACGTCAAGGCGCCTGAGCTGACGGAAGCCCAGTGGCACCAGCTCGCCGCGCTGCTGCACGATCGCATGATGGAAACCGTCTTCAGCGAGTTGCAACAGGCTGAACAGCTGTTCGCGCACCATCAGCCGGCGCCGTATCAGTCGGTCGCCGTGCTGGGCGCAGGGCGCGCCGCGCTGGAGCAGGCCAACGTCCGGCTCGGCCTGGCGCTGGCGCAGGACGAGATCGATTACCTGCTGAATGCCTTTACCGGTTTGGGGCGCAACCCGACGGATATCGAACTCTATATGTTTGCGCAGGCCAACTCTGAGCACTGCCGCCACAAGATTTTCAACGCCGACTGGATCATCGACGGCGAACAGCAGCCCAAGTCGCTGTTCAAAATGATCAAGAACACCTATGAGCAGACGCCGGACTATGTGCTGTCGGCGTATAAAGACAACGCCGCGGTGATGGAAGGCTCGCAGGTCGGCCGCTTCTTCGCCGCGCCGGAGAACGGCACGTACGACTACCATCAGGAAGACGCGCATATCCTGATGAAGGTGGAAACTCACAACCACCCGACGGCGATCTCGCCGTGGCCGGGCGCCGCGACCGGCTCCGGCGGCGAGATCCGCGACGAAGGCGCCACCGGCCGCGGCGCCAAGCCGAAGGCCGGCCTGGTGGGCTTCTCGGTGTCCAACCTGCGCATTCCCGGCTTTGAACAGCCGTGGGAGCAGGACTTCGGCAAACCGGAGCGCATTGTCACCGCGCTGGACATCATGACCGAAGGCCCGCTGGGCGGCGCGGCGTTCAACAACGAATTCGGTCGCCCGGCGCTGCTGGGCTACTTCCGCACCTATGAAGAGCGCGTCAACAGCCATAACGGCGTCGAGCTGCGCGGCTACCACAAACCTATCATGCTGGCGGGCGGCATCGGCAACATTCGCGCCGATCACGTGCAGAAAGGGGAAATCACCGTCGGCGCCAAGCTGGTGGTGCTGGGCGGTCCGGCGATGAATATCGGTCTGGGCGGCGGCGCGGCGTCATCGATGGCGTCCGGCCAGTCCGATGCCGATCTGGACTTCGCGTCGGTGCAGCGCGACAACCCGGAAATGGAACGCCGCTGTCAGGAAGTGATCGACCGCTGCTGGCAGCTGGGCGACCAGAACCCGATCCTGTTTATCCATGACGTCGGCGCCGGCGGCCTGTCCAACGCCATGCCGGAGCTGGTGAGCGACGGCGGCCGCGGCGGCCGTTTCGAACTGCGCGACATCCTCAACGACGAGCCGGGCATGAGCCCGCTGGAAGTATGGTGCAACGAATCGCAGGAACGTTACGTGATGGCGATCGCCCCGGCGCAGATGGCGCAGTTCGACGAGATCTGCCGCCGCGAGCGCGCGCCTTACGCGGTGATCGGCGAAGCGACCGAAGAGCAACATCTGACGCTGAACGATCGTCACTTCGACAATCAGCCGATCGACATGCCGCTGGACGTGCTGCTCGGCAAGACGCCGAAGATGACCCGCGACGTGACCCGTCTGCAGGCGCAGGGCCAGGCGGTACAGCGTGAGAACATCACGCTGGCCGACGCGGTGAAGCGCGTGCTGCATCTGCCGGCCGTGGCGGAGAAAACCTTCCTGATCACCATCGGCGACCGCACCGTCACCGGCATGGTGGCGCGCGACCAAATGGTCGGCCCGTGGCAGATCCCGGTGGCCGACTGCGCGGTCACCACCGCCAGCCTGGACAGCTATTACGGCGAAGCGATGTCGATCGGCGAACGCGCGCCGGTGGCGCTGCTGGACTTCGCCGCCTCCGGCCGCCTGGCGGTCGGGGAAGCGCTGACCAACCTGGCCGCCACGGAAATCGGCAGCCTGAAGCGCGTGAAGCTGTCCGCCAACTGGATGGCCGCCGCCGGCCACCCGGGTGAAGACGCCGGCCTGTACGAAGCGGTGAAAGCGGTGGGCGAAGAGCTGTGCCCGGCGCTGGGCATCACCATTCCGGTGGGCAAAGACTCCATGTCGATGAAAACCCGCTGGCAGGAGGGCAATGAACAGCGTGAAATGACCTCGCCGCTGTCGCTGGTCATCACCGCCTTCGCCCGCGTGGAAGACGTGCGCCAGACCGTGACGCCGCAATTGCGCACCGATAAGGGCGACAGCGCGCTGCTGTTGATCGACCTGGGCAACGGCCATAACGCGCTGGGCGCTACCGCGCTGGCGCAGGTTTATCGCCAACTGGGCGACAAACCGGCCGATGTGCGCGATGTCGCGCAGCTGGCGGGCTTCTTCAACGCCATGCAGCAGCTGGTGGCCGATCGCGCGCTGCTGGCTTATCACGACCGCGCTGACGGCGGCCTGCTGGTGACGCTGGCGGAGATGGCCTTCGCCGGTCACTGCGGCGTAGAGGTTAACCTCGATGGCCTCGGCGACGATGCGCTGGCGGTGCTGTTCAACGAGGAGCTGGGCGCGGTGATCCAGGTGAGCGCCGAACGTCTTGACGACGTGAAGCGGGCGTTCGCGCAGCACGGTCTGACCGACAACGTGCATCACATCGGCAGCGTACAGGCCGGTGATCGTTTCGTCATCAATCAGCACGGCAAAGCGTTGTACAGCGAAAGCCGCAATACCCTGCGCACCTGGTGGGCGGAAACGACCTGGCAGATGCAGCGTTTGCGCGACAACCCGGCGTGCGCCGATCAGGAACATCAGGCCAAGCAGGATGAACAAGATCCCGGCCTGAACGTGAAGCTGACCTTCGCACCCGAGGAAGACATCGCTGCGCCGTACATCGCCAAGGGCGCTCGCCCGAAAGTGGCGGTGCTGCGCGAGCAGGGGGTGAACTCCCACGTTGAAATGGCGGCGGCGTTCCACCGCGCCGGCTTTGACGCCGTGGACGTGCACATGAGCGATCTGCTGGCCGGGCGTCGCGATCTGCAGGACTTTCACACGCTGGTGGCCTGCGGCGGCTTCTCTTACGGCGACGTTCTGGGCGCCGGCGAAGGCTGGGCGAAGTCTATCCTGTTCAACGAGCGGGTGCGCGACGAGTTCGAGGCGTTCTTCCACCGTCCGCAGACGCTGGCGCTGGGCGTGTGCAACGGCTGCCAGATGATGTCCAACCTGCGTGAGCTGATCCCGGGCGCCGAACACTGGCCGCGCTTCGTGCGCAACCTGTCGGATCGCTTCGAGGCGCGCTTCAGCCTGGTGGAAGTGGCGGCCAGCCCGTCGCTGTTCATGCAGGGCATGACCGGCTCGCGCATGCCGATCGCCGTTTCCCATGGCGAAGGGCATGTCGAAGTGCGCGATGCGGCGCATCTGGCGGCGTTGGAAAGCCACGGCCTGGTGGCGCTGCGTTTCGTCAACAACGCCGGTCAGGTCACGGAAGCTTACCCGGCTAACCCGAACGGTTCGCCGAATGGCATCACCGCCGTGACCAGCGCCAACGGGCGCGCAACGGTGATGATGCCGCACCCGGAACGCGTGTTCCGCACCGTCAGCAACTCCTGGCACCCAGAAGAGTGGGGCGAGGATAGCCCGTGGATGCGCATGTTCCGCAACGCCCGTAAGCAACTGGGCTAAAAACGGCCACCACCGTACAGAGGGCGCAAGCAATTGCGCCTTTTTTATGGCCGGCACTCGGCGATTGGCGGCAGTGTCTGCATTTTGCGACAAGCGCTGGTTTGGTTGTCGCTAAATGGAGACATTTAACCCATTGATTTTATTATCGGTAAACAGGTTTGACTTTAGTTGTCGGCGTTTGGCGACAGAGCGGTGTTTATTTCATCACTGCCCGGCGCGGAATTGGCGAATCAAACGGCAGGATTTTATTTATTTTTTAGTAAAATCAATTTTTTATTAATTTAATTGCAAAGTTGGCACGTAACGTGCATTATTCTCTGCGGTTGCTCATTCACCTTTTTATGACGGCGCCGTAATTAGACGGCAAATCGCCTCATAAGCCTCCGAATGATGCCAAAGAAATGGTGCCTATCGTCCAACCAAACCGATAACAGACCGCGCAAGCGGCTTTATCAAGCATCGGGCGACACGTGGAGTGAGGCACCGCCTGTATCCAACTGTGATGAAGGGTTCATCAATCCTGGATACTTACGGATGCTATTCGTCCTGTTCGATGCCAGCCGCTGCGCTACATCACCCTGGGGACGAGGTTCAAGGGCATCCACACTTTCCTTGCGGCGGGGCAAGCTTATTGCCCCGGCGTCAATTCTCAACGCTGCGCTTACTCCTGTTTCGTTGCCTATGCCCTCGAACGCAGACGCTATTCCCACACTCTCGCTTTCGTATCGGTTTTTGTTACCGGGGCCGTATGCCATCGGCAGGCCAACCTTATCGGCGCGGTTCACCGATCCCGCGGCTTTTTCCTTGTGCGTTCAGGATTCTCCCTTGCCGGGCTTTTCTCTTTCCGGCGAGTCAGTTAGCATCGTGACAGGCCTGAGAGAATGAGATGATTTCGTTGAAAAAATGGCGTTTATTCCCCCGTTCGCTGCGGCAATTGGTGCTGCTGGCGTTCCTGTTGGTGCTGCTGCCGCTGTTGGTGCTGGCCTATCAGGCCTACCAGAGTCTGGATCACCTGAGCGCGCAGGCGGCGGACATCAACCGCACCACGCTGGTGGACGCGCGGCGCAGCGAGGCGATGACCAGCGTGGCGCTGGAGATGGAGCGCAGCTATCGTCAGTACTGCGTGCTGGTTGAGCCCACGCTGCAGAAGCTGTACCAAAATCAGCGCAAGCAGTATTCGCAGATGCTGGACGCCCACGCGCCGATTCTGCCGGACGAGCGCTATTACCAAACGCTGCGTCAGTTGCTGACCCAGCTGGCGGCGATCAAGTGCCATAACAGCGGGCCGGACCAAGAAGCCTCCGCCTTGCTCGAGTCGTTCTCGCGCTCCAATGCCGAAATGGTGCAGGCCACGCGCGCGGTGGTGTTCTCGCGCGGCCAGCAGCTGCAGCAGGCCATCGCCGAGCGCGGCCAGTTCTTCGGCTGGCAGGCGCTGCTGCTGTTCCTGGTCAGCGTGCTGCTGGTGGTGCTGTTCACCCGCATGATCATCGGGCCGGTCAAGGCCGTGGAGCGGATGATCAACCGCCTGGGGGAAGGGCGCGCGTTGGGCAGCACCGCATCGTTCAAAGGGCCGCGCGAGCTGCGTTCGCTGGCGCAGCGCATCATCTGGCTGAGCGAACGGCTGGCGTGGCTGGAGTCGCAGCGCCACGAGTTCCTGCGCCATATCTCGCACGAATTGAAAACGCCGTTGGCCAGCATGCGCGAAGGCACCGAACTGCTGGCCGACGAGGTGGCGGGGCCGCTGACTTCCGACCAGAAAGAGGTGGTGGCGATCCTCGACAACAGCAGCCGCCACCTGCAGCAGCTGATTGAACAACTGCTGGATTACAACCGCAAACTGGCCGATGGCCCGGCGGAGCACGAGAACGTCGAGCTGCGCGAGATGGTCGATTTGGTGGTCGCCGCGCACAGTTTACCGGCGCGGGCGAAGATGATTTCCACCGAAATCGCACTGGAAGCGGAAATCTGCTGGGCAGAGCCTACGCTATTAATGCGCGTGCTGGATAATCTCTACTCCAATGCGGTGCACTACGGCAAGGAATCCGGTAACATTTGGATCCGCAGCCGTCAGGTTGGACAACGGGTGCAAATCGACGTCGCCAATACCGGCACGCCGATCCCCGAGGCTGAAAGAGCCATGATTTTCGAGCCTTTTTTCCAGGGTAGTCACCAGCGAAAAGGGGCGGTAAAAGGAAGCGGACTGGGGTTGAGCATCGCTCAGGACTGTATCCGTCGCATGCGCGGTGAGCTGCAACTGGCGACGGTCGCCGGTGCAGACGTCTGCTTCCGCATTGAACTGCCGTTAACCGCCGAGAATGAATAAATAATGTACACATGGTCTAAACGCCTTCGTCTTTCACAGACCGAACGTTCACCGCGTGCCACGCACAGAGCGCCGCTCGGCAAACGCCCGATCAGCTGGCTGGGCGCCGTTTTCTTTATGCCGCTGTTGCTGGCGGGCTGCGTCGATCGCGCCGTCAGCGGCGGATTGAACCCTCAGCAGCAAGAGGCGATCCCGGATACCAAGGTGATCGATTACCGCACCGCGGCCTGCGATACCCTGTGGCAATTGGACGACAAGGACGCGCTGGATAACGCGCTCTACTGGCTGCGCGCGATGGACTGCGCCGATCGCATCGGCTCGACCCAGGCGCGTGCGCTGGCGAAAACGGTGCCGGGCGATAGCTGGTCCGGCGTTTTCAAACAGAGCATCTTGCTGGGGAGCGCACAGCCGACCTCCGGTGAACGCCGCCAGATGCTCGACAGGATCAACAGTTACCGGATGGAGTTCCCCGGTTCGCTGCGTCCGTTGACGCAGCTGTGGCGCCAGCAGCAGATGCTACAGATCACGTTGTTCGATGAGAAAGCGCGCTATCAGCATCTGCAGGAGAGCAGCGACAGCCAGATCGATTCGCTGCGCCAGAATCAGGCGCGCCTGCAGTCGCAGCTGCAGGACACCTCGCGCAAGCTGGAAAACCTGACCGATATCGAGCGCCAGCTCTCATCGCGCAAGCAGCTGCAAGGGGAAATCCCGGAAAACGGCGCGGGCCAGCAGAAGGGCGAAGCCGCCGGTAAAAGCGGCGCTGCCGCCAAAGGCGCTGAAACGCAGGACGAACCGGAAAAAGGCACCGCGCTGCCGGTTGAACCGGAAGACACCTATACGCCGCATCCCGCCAATAAGGAGTCCCACGCGCAATGACCGCACGCAAACCGGCCAACCTGTTATTGGTTGACGACGATCCCAGTCTGCTGAAGCTGCTGGGCATGCGCCTGACCAGCGAAGGTTTTCACGTCACCACCGCCGAAAGCGGCCAGGAAGCGCTGCGCCTGTTGGCGCGCGAACAGATCGATCTGGTGATCAGCGATCTGCGCATGGATGAGATGGACGGCATGGCGCTGTTCGCCGAAATCCAAAAGCATCAGCCGGGCATGCCGGTGATCATTCTTACCGCGCACGGTTCGATTCCCGATGCGGTGGCCGCCACCCAGCAGGGGGTGTTCAGCTTCCTCACCAAACCGGTGGATCGCGATGCGCTCTATAAGGCCATCGACGAGGCGCTGTCGCTGTCGGCCTCCCCCGCGGGTGACGACGCCTGGCGTGAAGACATCGTCACCCGCAGCCCGTTGATGCTGCGGCTGCTGGAGCAGGTGAAAATGGTGGCCCAGTCCGACGTCAGCGTGTTG
Source organism: Serratia sp. CY74737 (assembly GCF_052166775.1). Lineage (NCBI taxonomy): Bacteria > Pseudomonadati > Pseudomonadota > Gammaproteobacteria > Enterobacterales > Yersiniaceae > Serratia > Serratia sp. CY74737. The sequence continues at coordinate 180,748 of NZ_JBJNOF010000008.1, read as the reverse complement.
ATCAACGGCCAGAGTGGCACCGGCAAAGAGGTGTTGGCGCAGGCGATCCACGCCGCCAGCCCGCGCGCCGGCAAGGCGTTCATCGCCATCAACTGCGGGGCGCTGCCGGAGCAACTGCTGGAGTCCGAACTGTTCGGCCACGCCAAGGGCGCCTTCACCGGCGCGGTCAGCAGCCGCGAAGGGCTGTTCCAGGCGGCGGCGGGCGGCACGCTGTTCCTCGACGAGATAGGCGACATGCCGCTGTCGCTGCAGGTGAAACTGCTGCGCGTGCTGCAGGAGCGCAAGGTGCGGCCGCTGGGCAGCAACCGCGATCTGGACATCGACGTGCGCATCATCTCCGCCACCCACCGCGATCTGCAAAAGGCGATGGCGAAGAACGAGTTCCGCGAGGATCTCTACTATCGTCTCAACGTGGTGAATCTGAAGATCCCGGCGCTCAACGAGCGCGCCGAAGACATTCCGCTGCTGGCCAATCACCTGTTGCGCGAAGCGGCTCAGCGGCACAAGCCGTTCGTGCGCAGCTTCTCGACCGACGCCATGAAGCGGCTGATGACCGCCAGCTGGCCGGGCAACGTGCGTCAGTTGGTCAACGTCATCGAGCAGTGCGTGGCGCTGACTTCGGCGCCGGTGATCAGCGAGGCGCTGGTGGAACAGGCGCTGGAAGGGGAAAACACCGCGCTGCCGACCTTTGCCGAAGCGCGCAACCAGTTCGAGTTGCACTACCTGCGCAAGCTGCTGCAGATCACCAAGGGCAACGTGACCCAGGCCGCACGCATGGCGGGCCGCAACCGCACCGAGTTTTACAAATTGCTGTCGCGTCACGAGCTGGACGCCAACGATTTCAAAGAATGACAGATTCCCGCCGGCGCCTGCCACGCAGGTTCTCAACAAATCCGGCGGAATGATTTACACTCCGTTCTCTTTGCCGCGGCGCGCCCCGGCGTAGAGCACCATGGAACGTATTAAGCGGGATCGTACACAAATGAGCAGATCACTTTCCATCGCCCTGGCCCAGCTGAACCTGCTGGTCGGCGACATTGAAGGCAACACCGAACGCATGTTGCAAATCGTGCAGGAGCAGCAGAAGGCGGGAGCCGATCTGGTCATGTTCAGCGAACTGGCGCTGTCCGGCTACCCGCCGGAAGACCTGCTGTATCGCAATGACTTCTATCAGCGCTGCGACGCGCAGCTGCTGCGCCTGCAGCAGGCTTCCGCCGAGACGGCGATCCTGGTCGGCCACCCGTGGCGCGAAGGCGACAAGCTGTACAACGCGCTGTCGCTGTTTGCCGAAGGCCGCCTGCTGACCCGCTACTTCAAGCAGCAGTTGCCGAACTACGGCGTGTTCGATGAGAAGCGCTATTTCCACGCCGGCAACGACACCTGCGTGGTGGAGTTGAAAGGCTACCGTCTGGGGCTGCTGATTTGCGAAGATCTGTGGTTCCCGGAGCCGATCGACGCCGCCAAGGCCGCCGGCGCGGAGATTATCCTGTCGATCAACGCCTCGCCGTATAACCGCGAAAAACCGTATATCCGCAAAACGCTGATGGCCGGCCACTGCCAGCGCACCCAGCTGCCGCTGGTGTACCTCAACCAGGTCGGCGGCCAGGATGAGCTGATCTTCGACGGCTGCTCCAAGGTCTTCGACGCCGCCGGCACCATGACCCACCGTCTGGCGGCCTTCGACGAGCAGGTGACTCGTCTGGAATTCAACGAGCTGGCCGTGGTGCCGATGGCCGATCCGGCCGCTGAACTGCCGCAGCTGGCGCAGGTGTATCAGGCGCTGGTGCTGGCGGTGCGCGACTACGTGACCAAAAACGGCTTTAAAGGCGCGGTGCTGGGGCTGTCCGGCGGCATCGACTCGGCGCTGACGCTGGCGATCGCCGTGGATGCGTTAGGTAAAGACAAGGTGCAGGCGCTGATGATGCCGTTCCGCTATACCGCGGACATCAGCATCGCCGACGCCAAGGAAGAGGCGGAAATCCTCGGCGTGGAGTTCGATATCGTCTCCATCGAGCCGATGTTCGATGCCTTTATGGGCCAGCTGTCGCCGATGTTCGCCGGCACCGAGCGCGACACCACCGAAGAGAACCTGCAGGCGCGTTGCCGCGGGGTGGTGCTGATGGCGCTGTCCAACAAACGCCGCAGCATCGTGCTGACCACCGGCAACAAGAGCGAAATGGCGGTCGGTTACGCCACGCTGTACGGCGATATGGCCGGCGGTTTCGATGTGCTGAAAGACGTGCCGAAAACGCTGGTGTTCAAGCTGTCCGAATACCGCAACACCGTCTCCTACGTGATCCCGCAGCGGGTAATCGATCGTCCGCCGTCCGCCGAGCTGGCGCCGGATCAGGTCGATCAGGACAGCCTGCCGCCGTACGATATCCTGGATGCGATCCTGGAAGGCTACGTTGAGCGTGACAAGTCGGTCGCCGATCTGGTGGCCGAAGGCTTCGACGAAGCGATCGTGCGCAAGGTGATCCGCCTGGTGGACATCAACGAATACAAGCGGCGTCAGGCCGCCGTCGGGCCGCGCATCACCGCCCGTAACTTCGGCAAAGACCGCCGCTACCCCATCACATCCGGTTTTGGCCGCAAAAATTGGTAATAAGGAAAGAAGATGAAAAAGATCGACGCGATTATCAAGCCGTTCAAACTGGATGACGTCCGCGAAGCGCTGGCCGAAGTGGGCATCACCGGCATGACGGTCACCGAAGTCAAAGGCTTCGGCCGCCAGAAGGGCCACACCGAGCTGTACCGCGGCGCCGAGTACATGGTCGACTTTCTGCCGAAGGTGAAGATAGAGATCGTGGTTGCCGACGACATCGTCGACACCTGCGTAGAAACCATCATGCAGACGGCGCAGACCGGCAAGATCGGTGACGGCAAGATCTTCGTCTTCGACGTGGCGCGCGTGGTGCGCATCCGTACCGGCGAGCAGGACGAAGAAGCGATCTGATCCTCCGCAGGATCATCGGTCATCAGGGCGCAGCTTGCTGCGCCCTTGTCATTTCTGTCCCCCGCACATCGCACTTCTTCGCCTCATTGTTCCCCTCATTTTTGCCTGTCGGCATTCTAAAAAAGCGAACGCTATCTCGTTTTTGATACTTTTCCCGATCGCTTCTCTCGCGAGATCTACAATCAACGTAACTATTTTGATTAAGGTGATCCCCAATGAATTTCAAGTTGCGGCTAGGCGGCAAGGGCGTGCATCCCCAGGAGCTTACTCAAGTAAGTGACTGGGGTAAGCGCACGCAGACAACAACGCAGCGGCTTGAAAGGCGATGGGGATGATGACGTTACGCCAAATCCGCCACTTCATCGCGGTGGCGGAAACCGGGTCGATCTCCGCCGGCGCCCAGGCGGTGTTTGTCTCCCAGTCTTCGCTGACGCTCGCTATCCAGCAGCTGGAAACCGAGATCGGCGTGCGGCTGTTCGATCGCCACGCCAAGGGCATGACGCTGACCCATCAGGGGCACCAGTTTTTGCGCCAGTCGTATCTGATCCTGGCGACGGTGGACAACGCCAAGCGCAGCCTGCAGATCGGCACTGAAAGCCTGACCGGCAAGCTGACCATCGGCGTCACCAGCCTGGTGGCCGGCTACTTCCTGGTGGAACTGCTCACGCGCTTTAAATCGGCCTATCCCAACGTCACCGTGCAGGTGGTTGAAGACGAACGCCCGTACATCGAGCATCTGCTGGTCAGCGGCGAGATCGACATCGGCGTGCTGATCTTGTCGAACATCGAGGACCGCGACGCGCTGCAGACCGAGGTGCTGATGCACTCGCCGTACCGCCTGTGGCTGCCGCCGCTGCACCCGCTGCTGGAGCACGAGAGCATCAGCCTGGCGGACGTGGCCAAACAGCCGCTGATCCAGCTCAACGCTGATGAAATGGATGTGCATGCGCGGCGCATCTGGGCGCGCGCCGGGCTGAAGCCGGAGATCGCGATGAAGACCGCCTCGACTGAGGCTGTGCGCAGCCTCGTGGCGGCGGGGATGGGGGTATCCATCCAGCCGGACATGGCCTACCGCGCTTGGTCGCTGGAGGGCAATATGATCGAGGCGCGCAAGCTGGACGATCTGCTGGAGCCGCTGGATATCGGGCTGGCATGGCGGCGCGGCAGCGCGCGGCCGGAGCTGGTGACGCCGTTCCTCACCATCGCGCGCGAGAACGGCAGCAAACACGCCGCCGGGCTTAAGCATTCGATTTAATCGAACGAGGCGTTCAGTATTTAGAATTTGTTGCCCGCCAGAGGCTCGCTTAGGCTGATTAAAACTAACTTATTCACATTTGGTTAACGTTTTTGTCACTTGGGGCGTCAGGCGATGGCGGATGTGCAGGTTCTCTCAGGTTTGTCCTGTCAGCAGTTCATTAACGGTCAGCTTATCGACGGCGAAGGCCAGCAGGAATGCATCGTCAATCCGGCCAACGGCGAGACGCTGATCGCCCTGACCGAAGCCTCTTCGACGCAGGTCGGCAGCGCGGTAAAAGCCGCGCAGCAGGCGTTCAGCCACTGGTCGCGCACCACGCCGGCCCAGCGCGCCACGCTGTTGCTGCGCATCGCCGACGCCATCGAGCGGCAGGCGCCGCAGCTGGCGCAGCTGGAAGCCCTCAACTGCGGCAAACCGCTGCATCAGGCGCTCAATGACGATCTGCCGGCGGCGGTCGACGTGTTCCGCTTCTTCGCCGGCGCAGTGCGCACGCAGCAAGGGCAGCTGGCCGGTGAGTATGTGCCGGGCCACACCTCGATGATCCGCCGCGATCCCATTGGCGTAGTCGCCTCGATCGCCCCCTGGAACTATCCGCTGATGATGGCGGCGTGGAAGATCGCGCCGGCGTTGGCGGCGGGCAATACCGTGGTGTTTAAACCGTCCGAGCACACGCCGCTGACTATTCTGGCGCTGGTGCCGGCGCTGCAGGAGATCCTGCCGCCGGGCGTGCTGAACATCGTCTACGGCGGCGGGGAAGGGGTCGGCAGCCAGCTGGTGGGGCACCCGCAGGTGCGGCTGGTGTCGGTCACCGGCGATATCGTCACCGGGCAAAAAATTCTTCAGGCGGCGGCCAAAAGCGTCAAGCGCACCCACCTGGAACTGGGGGGCAAGGCGCCGGTGATCGTCTGCGACGACGCCGATCTTGACGAAGTGGTCAACGGCATTCGCACCTATGGCTATTACAACGCCGGCCAGGACTGCACCGCCGCCTGCCGCATCTACGCGCAGGCCGGCATCTATCCCAAATTGGTGGACGCGCTGGGCGAGGCGGTCGCCAGCCTGCGCTTCGCCCGCAAGCGCGATCAGGACAACGAGATCGGCCCGTTGATAAGCAGCCGCCAGCGCGATCGCGTCGCCAGTTTTGTCGAGCGCGCGCTCAGCCAACCGCATATCGAATTGATCACCGGCGCCGCGGCGCACTCCGGGCCGGGATTCTACTATCAGCCGACCCTGCTGGCGGGCTGCCTGCAAAGCGACGAGATCGTGCAGCGCGAGGTGTTTGGCCCGGTGGTCAGCGTCACGCGCTTCGAGCATCTGGCGCAGGCGGTCGAGTGGGCCAACGACTCGGAATATGGGCTGGCTTCGTCGGTGTGGACGCAAAATATCGATCGGGCGCTGCACATCGCCGCCCATTTGCAGTACGGCAGCACCTGGATCAACACCCATTTCACCTTGGCGAGCGAAATGCCGCACGGCGGCCTGAAACGCTCCGGCTACGGCAAGGATCTGTCCAGCGATTCGCTGCAGGATTACAGCGTTGTCAGGCACGTAATGGCGAAGTTCAAAGCCAGCTTCTAGCGGTTCTATAAAGCAAAATCGGGCGGCAGCCGTTCCCTGCCGCACACAGATACGCAACACAGGGGTAATTACGATGAGAAAAACTACCGCAGTCACCACCACCGTCTCCGCGCTCTGTCTCACCGTGCTGTGCGGCCTGGCTCAGGCGGCCGATCTGCCGCAGTCGCTGGGCAAAGGCGAAGGCCGGCTGGATATCATCGCCTGGCCCGGCTACATCGAACGCGGCCAGTCCGACAAAAACTACGACTGGGTCACCCAGTTTGAGAAGCAAACCGGCTGTGCGGTGAACGTGAAGACCGCCGCCACCTCCGATGAAATGGTCAGCCTGATGGCCAAGGGCGGCTACGATCTGGTGACCGCCTCCGGCGACGCCTCGCTGCGCCTGATCTTCGGCAAGCGGGTGCAGCCGATCAACACCGCGCTGATCCCGAACTGGAAGAACATCGATCCGCGCCTGCTGAACGGCGCCTGGTATACCGTGGACGGCAAAACCTACGGCACGCCGTACCAGTGGGGGCCAAACCTGCTGATGTACAACACCAAAACCTTCCCGACGCCGCCGGACAGCTGGGCGGTGATCTTCCAGCAGCAGAACCTGCCGGACGGCAAGAGCAACCAGGGGCGGGTGCAGGCTTACGACGGCCCGATCTACATCGCCGACGCGGCGCTGTTCCTGAAAGCCACCCAGCCGCAGCTCGGCATCAGCGATCCTTACCAGCTCAACGAAGAGCAGTATCAGGCGGCGCTGAAGCTGCTGCGCAGCCAGCACGCGCTGATCCACCGCTACTGGCACGATACCTCGGTGCAGATGAGCGACTTTAAAAACGAAGGCGTGGTGGCTTCCAGCGCCTGGCCGTATCAGGCCAACGCCCTGAAGGGCGAGGGGCAGCCGATCGCCACCGTGTTCCCAAAAGAGGGCGTGACCGGCTGGGCGGATACCACCATGTTGCACAGCGACGCCAAACACCCGAGCTGCGCCTACCAGTGGATGAACTGGTCGCTGGAGCCGAAGGTGCAGGGCGACGTGGCGGCCTGGTTCGGATCGGTGCCGGCTTCACCGGCGGGCTGCAAGGCCAGCGCACTGCTGGGTGAGAAGGGCTGCGAAACCAACGGATTCAACCAGTTCGACAAAATCGCCTTCTGGAAAACGCCGCAGGCGCAGGGCGGCAAGTTCGTGCCGTACAGCCGCTGGACCCAGGACTACATCGCCATCATGGGCGGCCGCTAAGCCGCGGGGCGCAGCCCGCTGCGCCCGAATCACATCCGTATGGAGCACAGAAAATGACCATTGCCGTGCAATTCATCGATGTTTCGCGGACTTTCGGCGATGTTCGCGCCGTGGATCGGGTATCCATCGATATTCAGGACGGGGAATTCTTCTCCATGCTCGGGCCGTCCGGCTCGGGCAAAACCACCTGCCTGCGCCTGATCGCCGGCTTTGAACAGCTGACTTCCGGCTCGATTCGCATTCACGGTCAGGAAGCCGCCAACCTGCCGCCGTATCAGCGCGACGTGAACACCGTGTTTCAGGATTACGCGCTGTTCCCGCACATGTCGGTGCTGGAAAACGTCGCCTACGGCCTGATGGTGAAGGGCGTCGCCAAACGCGAGCGGCTGGCGCGGGCGCAAGAGGCGCTGGAGAGCGTGGCGCTCGGTTTCGTTGCCGAACGCAAACCGGCGCACCTGTCGGGCGGCCAGCGTCAGCGCGTGGCGTTGGCGCGCGCGCTGGTCAATCGGCCACGGGTGCTGCTGCTGGACGAGCCGCTCGGCGCGCTGGATCTCAAGCTGCGCGAGCAGATGCAGGGCGAGCTGAAGAAGCTGCAGCGCCAGCTGGGCATCACCTTTATCTTCGTCACCCACGATCAAAGCGAAGCGCTGTCGATGTCCGATCGGGTGGCGGTGTTCAATAACGGCCGCATCGAACAGGTGGATACGCCGCGCGAGCTTTACATGCGGCCGAAGACGCCGTTCGTCGCCGAGTTCGTCGGCACCTCCAACGTGGTACGTAGCGAGCTGGCGCAGCGCCTGCTCGGCGAAAGTCGAACCTTCTCGATCCGGCCGGAACATATCCGCCTGCTGGAGCAAGGCGGCGCGGCGCAGGACGAGATCCAGGTGCAGGGCACGCTGCAGGAAATCCATTACCAGGGCGCGGCCACACGCTATGAAATCGCGCTGAACGGCGGCGAAAAGCTGCTGGTCAGCCAGGCCAATCCGCAGTGGATCGCCGAAGGGCAACAGCGGCAGATCGGCCAGCCGATCGTCGCCTGCTGGCCGCGCGCGGCGATGGTGCCGCTGCTGGAGGAGAGGTGAGATGGACATGAGCATCGATTCCCCCTCGGCGCGCGGCGGCACCGTGCGCGCGCTGTCGACCTGGCTTTATCGCCGGCCGACGCTGTATCTGCTTTTGCTGCTGGTGCCGCCGCTGCTGTGGTTCGGCGCGGTGTACCTCGGTTCGCTGCTGACACTGCTGTGGCAGGGGTTTTACACCTTCGACGATTTCACCATGGCGGTGACGCCGGACCTGACCTTCGCCAACCTGGCGGCGCTGTTCAACCCGGCCAACTACGACATCATCCTGCGCACGCTGACCATGGCGGTGCTGGTGTCGCTGGCCAGCGCGGTGCTGGCGTTCCCCATCGCCTATTATATGGCGCGCTACACCAGCGGCCGCGTCAAGGCGTTCTTTTATATCGCGGTGATGATGCCGATGTGGGCCAGCTATATCGTTAAAGCCTATGCCTGGACCCTGCTGCTGGCGAAAGATGGCGTGGCGCAGTGGTTCCTGCAGCACCTGGGGCTGGAGCCGCTGTTGGCTTCGTTGCTGACGGTGCCCGGCGTCGGCGGCAACACGCTGTCGACCTCGGGGCTGGGGCGTTTTCTGGTGTTCGTCTATATCTGGCTGCCGTTCATGATCCTGCCGATCCAGGCGGCGCTGGAGCGCCTGCCGCCCTCGCTGCTGCACGCTTCGGCGGATCTGGGCGCTCGGCCGGCGCAGACCTTCCGTCACGTCATTTTGCCGCTGGCGGTGCCGGGCATCGCCGCCGGGTCGATCTTCACCTTCTCGCTGACGCTGGGCGACTTTATCGTGCCGCAGCTGGTGGGGCCGCCGGGTTATTTCATCGGCAGCATGGTGTACGCCCAGCAGGGCGCGATCGGCAATATGCCGATGGCCGCGGCCTTTACGCTGGTGCCGATCGTCCTGATCGCCATCTATCTTTCCATCGTCAAACGTCTGGGGGCTTTCGATGCACTCTGAACGCGCGCCCTTAGGGCTGAAGCTGGCCGCCTGGGGCGGACTTGTCTTCCTGCATTTCCCGTTGGCGATCATCGCCATCTACGCCTTCAACACCGAGGACGCGGCCTTCAGCTTCCCGCCGAAGGGTTTCACGCTGCATTGGTTCAACGTTGCCGCCGGGCGGCAGGACATTATCGATGCGGTGTTGCTGTCGGCGCAGATCGCCTGCCTGGCGACCGCCATCGCACTGGTGCTCGGCACCCTGGCGGCGGCGGCGCTGTATCGGCGCGATTTCTTCGGCAAGGACAGCATTTCGCTGCTGTTGCTGCTGCCGATTGCGCTGCCGGGGATCGTCACCGGCCTGGCGCTGCTGGCGGCGTTCAAGGCGCTGAACATCGAGCCCGGCATCCTGACCATCGTCGTCGGCCATGCGACGTTCTGCGTGGTGATCGTGTTCAACAACGTCATCGCCCGGTTCCGCCGCACCTCGTACAGCCTGATCGAAGCGTCGATGGATCTCGGCGCCGACGGCTGGCAAACCTTCCGTTACGTGATCTTGCCGAACCTCGGCTCGGCGCTGCTGGCCGGGGGCATGCTGGCGTTCGCGCTGTCGTTCGACGAAATCATCGTGACCACCTTTACCGCCGGCCACGAGCGCACGTTGCCGCTGTGGCTGCTGAACCAGCTCGGCCGCCCGCGCGACGTGCCAATCACCAACGTGGTGGCGCTGTCGGTGATGCTGTTGACCATGCTGCCGATCCTCGGCGCTTACTACCTGACCAAAGGTGGAGAAAGCGTCGCCGGCAGCGGCAAATAATTTCCTTACCCGACCTCTGACAAAAGGATAACCCTATGCAAAGCCAACTGTTGATTGACGGCCAACTGGTGAATGGCCAGGGCGCGACCCAGCCGGTGTATAACCCGGCGACCGGCGAAGTGATCGCGCAGGTGGCGGAGGCCAGCCCGGAGCAGGTCGATCGCGCGGTGCTGGCGGCGGACGCCGCGTTCGCCTCCTGGGGGCAAACCACGCCGAAGGAGCGCGCCGAGCATCTGCTCAAGCTGGCGGATCTGATCGACGAGCATGCCGAGACCTTCGCCAGGCTGGAGTCGCTCAACTGCGGCAAGCCTTATCACTGCGTATTGAATGACGAACTGCCGGCGGTGGCCGACGTGTTTCGCTTCTTCGCCGGGGCCAGCCGCTGCCTGACCGGCATGGCCGCCGGCGAGTATCTGGCCGGGCACACTTCGATGATCCGCCGCGATCCGCTCGGCGTGGTGGCCTCGATCGCGCCGTGGAACTACCCGCTGATGATGGCGGCCTGGAAGCTGGCGCCGGCGTTGGCGGCGGGCAACTGCGTGGTGATCAAGCCTTCTGAGCAGACGCCGCTGACCACCTTCAAACTGGCCGAACTGGCCGCCGGGCTGTTCCCGCCGGGCGTGCTCAACGTGCTGTTCGGGCGCGGCGCCAGCGTCGGCGATCGGCTGACCGGGCATGACAAGGTGCGCATGGTGTCGCTGACCGGGTCGATCGCCACCGGCGAGCACATCATCGCCCATACTGCCGCCGGCATTAAGCGCACCCATATGGAGCTGGGCGGCAAGGCGCCGGTGCTGGTATTCGACGATGCCGATCTGCAGCAGGTGGTCGACGGCATTCGCGGTTTCGGCTTCTACAACGCCGGGCAGGATTGCACCGCCGCGTGCCGCATCTACGCGCAGAAAAGCATTTATCCCGAGCTGGTCAAGCGGCTGGGCGAGGCGGTGGCCAGCCTGAAGATCGGCGCGCCGGACGACGAGACCACCGAGCTGGGGCCGTTGATTACCGCCCAGCATCTGGAGCGGGTGGCCGGTTTTGTCGAGCGAGCCAAAGCGTTGCCGCACGTGCAGGTGGTGACCGGCGGCGAGAAGGTGAAAGGGCCGGGCTACTACTTCCAGCCCACGCTGTTGGCCGGCGCGCGCCAGGACGATGAGATCGTGCAGCGCGAAGTGTTCGGCCCGGTGGTGACGGTGACGCCGTTCGACGACGAAGAGCAGGTGCTGGCCTGGGCGAACGAATCCAATTACGGGCTGGCGTCGTCCGTGTGGACCCGCGACGTGGGCCGCGCGCATCGCTTAAGCGCCCGCCTGCAATACGGCTGCACCTGGGTGAACACCCACTTCATGCTGGTGAGCGAAATGCCGCACGGCGGCCAGAAATTGTCCGGCTACGGCAAGGATATGTCGATGTACGGGCTGGAGGATTACACGGCCATTCGTCATGTAATGTTCAAACATTGATTTTACAGTAATTATCCGCACAATAGCGCGGCCTTCGAGCCGGCTCCGGCCGGCTGATGATAATAAAAATTGAAAGGAAGCCTATATGGGTATCACCAGACGCGATTTTCTCAACGGAGTGGCGATCACCATCGCCGCCGGGTTGACGCCGCTGCAAATCTTGCGCGCGTCGCCGCAAACCGCCAATCAAACCCTGTACTATCCGCCGGCGCTGACCGGGTTGCGGGGCAACCATCCGGGCTCGTTCGAGCATGCGCACCAGTTGGGGCGCGACGGCAAAACCTTTGATTTCGGCAGCGTGCCCGCCGTTGAAGAGTTCGATCTGGTGGTGGTCGGCGCCGGCATCAGCGGGCTGGCGGCCGCCTGTTTCTGGCAGCAACTGAAAGGCGAGCGGCAGCGCATTCTTTTGATCGACAACCACGACGACTTCGGCGGCCACGCCAAGCGCAACGAGTTCAACAGCGACGACGGCATGCTGCTCGGCTATGGCGGCAGCGAATCGCTGCAGTCGCCGCGCTCCAACTTCAGCCCGGTGGCGATGGGGCTGCTGCGCAAGCTCGGCGTCGATATCGACCAACTGGAACAGGCTTTCGACACCACCTTCTACCCGGATTTGAATTTGAGCCGCGGGGTTTACTTCGATCGCAAGAACTTCGGCGTCGACAAGGTGGTGAGCGGCGATCCGGGGCGTACGGTGGCGGACGACATTCCGCGCGATCGGCTCAACGGCCGTTCTTATGAAGCGTTCATCGGCGATTTCCCGCTGCCGGAAAGCGATCGCCAGGCGCTGATCGCGCTGCACACGGTGGAGAAGGATTATCTGCCAGAGATGACGCTGGAGCAGAAGGTCGAGTGGCTCGATACCCACAGCTATACCCAGTTCCTGCGCGAGAAGGTGGGCCTGAGCGAACTGGCGATCCGCTATTTCCAGCAGACCACCAACGACTTCCAGGCGGTGGGTATTGATGGCACCTCGTGCAGCGATGCGCGCATCTGCGATCTGCCGGGCCTTGACGGCATGAATCTGCCGCCGCTGGACGAAGAGTCGCAGGCGGATCTCGACGATCCTTACGTGTTCCACTTCCCGGACGGCAACGCCACGCTGGCGCGCCTGATGGTGCGCCAACTGATCCCGGCGGTGGCGCCGGCCGGCAAGGACATGAACGATGTGGTGCTGGCCAAATTCGACTACAGCCAGCTCGATCGGCCGGAATCGCCGGTGAAGCTGCGTTTGAACAGCACCGGGCTGCACGCGGCCAACGTCGGCGACAAGGTGGAAGTCACCTACATGACCGGCGAGAAGATGACCAAAGTGCGCGCCGGGCAGGTGGTGATGGCTGGCTACAACATGATGATCCCGTATCTGGTGCCGGAGATGTCGCACGAGCAGCAGGAGGCGCTGAAGCAGAACGTCAAGGCGCCGCTGGTGTACAGCAAGGTGGTGATCCGCAACTGGCAGCCGTTCATCAAGCTGGGCGTGCACGAGGTCTATTCGCCGGCCGCGCCGTACAGCCGCGTGAAGCTGGACTATCCGGTGAGCATGGGCGGCTATCAGCACCCGCGCGATCCGGATCGGCCGATCGGCCTGCATATGGTGTATGTGCCGACGCTGCCGGGCAGCGGCCTCAGCACGCGCGAACAGTCGCGCAAAGGGCGCGCGCTGCTGCTGGGCACGCCGTTTGAAGTGCACGAACAGATGATCCGCGAACAGCTGCAGGGCATGCTGGGCGAGGCCGGTTTCGATCATCAGCGCGACATTCAGGCGATCACCGTCAACCGCTGGTCGCACGGTTACTCCTACTTCCTCAACGGGTTGTTTGACGACGAAGACGAAGCCAAGAAAATCATCGAAACGGCGCGGCAGCCGATCGGCAAGATCGCTATCGCCAACTCCGATGCCGACTGGAGCCCGTACGCCAACTCGGCGATCGATCAGGCGTGGCGTGCGGTTAACGAACTGGCCTACGGCAAGGTTGCCGCCAAGGAGGGAGCATGAGTCTGCGTTCGCTGTACCTGTTGAGCCTGTTGGCCGCCGGCGGCTCGGCCCAGGCGATGTCGGCCGGGGAATACGTCGCCAAAGCCGGTGACTGCACCGCCTGCCATACCGCGCCGGGCGGCGCCGAATTGGCGGGCGGCATGAAGTTCCCGACGCCGCTCGGGGTTATCTACGCCACCAACATCACGCCGGACAAGCTGCACGGCATCGGCGCTTACTCATTCGAAGAGTTCGATCGCGCCATGCGTCAGGGGATCGCCAAAGACGGTCACCGGCTTTATCCGGCGATGCCGTACACCTCGTACGCCAAAATGAGCGCGGAAGACATGCGCGCGCTGTATGACTATCTGATGAACGAGGTGCCGGCGCAGAACGTCGCCAACCGCGACAGCGATATCACTTGGCCGCTGTCGATGCGCTGGCCGCTGGCGGTGTGGAATCAGCTGTTCCACGACGACCAGCCGTATCAGGCGGATCCGCAGCAAAGCGCCGAGTGGAACCGCGGCGCCTATCTGGTGCAAGGCGCAGGCCATTGCGGCAGCTGCCACACGCCGCGCGGTTGGGCGATGCAGGAGAAGGGCCTGGACGGTAAGGAGCCGGTGTTCCTGAGCGGCGCCGAGCTGGACGGCTGGTACGCCTCCAATCTGCGCGGCCTGCCGCCGGAAGAGGTGACGGCGCTGCTGAAAACCGGCCGCAGCCGCCATGCGGCGGTCGCCGGGCCAATGAGCGAGGTGGTGACCCACAGCACGCAGTACCTCAGCGACGGCGATCTGAACGCCATCGCGGTGTACCTGCGCAGCCTGGCGCCGGACACCGCCGCCAAACCTGCCTCATCTGCTGCGCAGGCGGATAATTCGGGCGGCAAGGCGACCTATGCAATGTACTGCTCGACCTGCCACGGCAATAAAGGGGAGGGCACCGACTTCGCCATTCCGGCGCTGGCAGGCAACGCCACGGTAACGGCGGATAATCCGCTGACCGCGCTGCGGGTGGTGCTGGAAGGGGCGCATACGCCGATCACGCAACGGACGATGGCGTTCGACATGCCGGCTTATGGCTGGGCGTTGAACGATCGTCAAGCGGCCGATCTGATGAGCTATCTGCGGGGAAGCTGGGGCAACCAGGCGGCGCCGGTGACGGTGCAGCAGGTGCAGGACGCGCGCCAACTGCAGGAGAAATGAAGGGGGAGCGCGGTCTGACGGCCGCGCTCCGCACGCATTACAGCACCTTATGCGGGCCGAAGCATTCGTAGTGGATGCGTTCGGCCTCTACGCCCATCTCCAACAGCTGTTTGCCCACGAACTGCATGAAGGCCACCGGGCCGCAGAAGTAATAGTGCATTTGCGGATCGGCCAGGCTGCCTTGCAGCGCGCTCAAATCCATCAATCCGCGGCTGTGGTAGTCGCGGCCTTCCACGTCATCGGCGCCCGGCTCGCGGTACCACACATGGCGGCTCAGATTCGGCATGCGCCCGGCAATATCCGCCACTTCCTCGGCAAAGGCGTGCACGCCGCCGTTTTCCGCCGCGTGCAGCCAGTGGACCTGCGCCTGATGTTGGCTGTCGTGCAGGCTGTTGAGCATGCCGAGCATCGGGGTTTGGCCGACGCCGGCGGAGATCAGCGCCACCGGCGTGGTCGGCGTCACGTCGAGGAAGAAGTCGCCGTGCGGCGGGGCGATGTCGATCACGTCGCCTTCCTGCGCCTGCTGGTGCAGGTAGTTGGACACTTTCCCCTGATCTTCACGCTTCACCGCGATGCGGTAGAACTCACCGTTCGGCGAGGTGGTCAGCGAGTACTGGCGAATTTCCTGATGCTCCAGGCTGTCGTGCTTGATGTAGACCGCCAGGTATTGCCCCGGTTTGAAGTCCGCCACCCGGCCGCCGTCCACCGGCGCCAGCACGAAGCTGCAGATCACGTCGCTCTGCGGCTGTTTCTTCAGGATGCGGAACGCGCGCAGATCGCGCCAGCCGCCGTTGTCGGTTTCGCTCTGCTGATAAATCTGCTCTTCACGCTGGATAAATACGTTGGCCAGCACGCCGTAGGCTTTGCCCCAGGCGTCCAGGACTTCCTGACCCGGGCTGAACATTTCGTCCAGCGTCGCCAGCAGGTGCCCACCGACGATGTTGTACTGCTCCGGCTGGATATTGAAGCTGGTGTGCTTCTGCGCGATGCGCTCCACCGCCGGCAGCAGCGCCGCCAGGTTCTCGATGTTGGCGGCATAGGCGCAGATGGCGTCGAACAACGCCTGACGCTGATCGCCGTTGCGCTGATTGCTCATATTGAAAATGTCTTTCAATTCCGGGTTGTGCGCGAACATGCGATCGTAAAAGTGGGCAGTCAGCTTCGGCCCGGTCGCAGCCAGCAGGGGAAGGGTGGATTTAACGGTGGCGATGGTTTGGCTATCCAGCATGGGAGCGCTCCTTGGGTTGGGATCTTGACGAGAATTTTAATGATGTATTTTAAATGCATCTTATTGAGTTCCACGCCGCTTGTAAATACCCTTGTTTTCGTTGCGGTGTTCTTCCGGCGTCGATCGCGCTCACAGAACATGAAAAAAGCGCATCGTTCGCATGAGGAAATGTCCGTTGATAAACGGCGGCGTTTAGCGGATCAAAGCCTTGCGCCGCCTTATGCCAATCGTTTGCGTAAAAACCTCTGTCAAGACCTATCTTCGGTGGGGCGAAACGGTTTACACTGTGGCCCAGAACCCAAACGGGTAGTTATTTGGTGATTTTTTAGTTAGCTGATTTAAGTCAGGAGATGCCGGATGTTAAAGCGTGAAATGAACATTGCCGATTACGATGCGGAACTGTGGCGTGCCATGGAGCAGGAAGTGGTGCGTCAGGAAGAGCACATCGAGCTGATCGCGTCTGAGAACTACACCAGCCCGCGCGTGATGCAGGCTCAGGGTTCCCAGCTGACCAACAAATACGCTGAAGGCTATCCGGGCAAGCGTTACTACGGCGGCTGCGAATACGTGGATATCGTTGAGCAGCTGGCTATCGACCGCGCCAAAGAATTGTTCGGCGCCGATTACGCCAACGTGCAGCCGCACTCCGGCTCCCAGGCTAACTTCGCCGTTTACACCGCGCTGCTGCAGCCGGGCGACACCATTCTGGGCATGAACCTGGCGCACGGCGGCCACCTGACCCACGGTTCCCCGGTTAACCTGTCCGGCAAACTGTATAACGTGGTGCCTTACGGCATCGACGACAAAGGTCAAATCGACTATGACGATCTGGCCAAACAGGCGCAAACCCACAAGCCGAAAATGATCATCGGCGGCTTCTCCGCTTACTCTGGCGTGGTTGACTGGGCCAAAATGCGCGAAATCGCCGACAGCATCGGCGCTTATCTGTTCGTCGACATGGCGCACGTGGCCGGCCTGATCGCCGCCGGCGTGTACCCGAACCCGGTACCGCACGCGCACATCGTCACCACCACCACCCACAAAACCCTGGCGGGCCCGCGCGGCGGCCTGATCCTGGCGAAGGGCGGCGACGAAGAGCTGTACAAGAAGCTGAACTCCGCCGTGTTCCCTGGCGGCCAGGGCGGCCCGCTGATGCACGTGATCGCCGGCAAGGCGGTGGCGCTGAAAGAAGCGATGGAGCCTGAGTTCAAGGTTTACCAGCAGCAAGTGGCGGTCAACGCCAAGGCGATGGTGGACGTGTTCCTGCAGCGCGGCTACAAAGTGGTCTCCGGCGGCACCCATAACCACCTGTTCCTGCTGGATCTGGTCGATAAAAACCTGACCGGTAAAGAAGCGGACGCCGCCCTGGGCCGCGCCAACATCACCGTCAACAAAAACAGCGTGCCGAACGATCCGAAGAGCCCGTTCGTCACCTCCGGCGTGCGTATCGGCACCCCGGCTGTGACCCGTCGCGGCTTCAAAGAGGCTGACGTGCGCGAACTGGCCGGTTGGATCTGCGATGTGCTGGACAACATCAACGATGAAGCCACCATCGAACGCACCAAGAAGAAAGTGCTGGATATCTGCGCCCGCCTGCCGGTTTACGCATAATCCCGCTTTTGCCTGATAAAACCCGCTGCGGCGGGTTTTTTTGTGGCCGCTCGCGGTAAACTGTGAGCTGTCTGGCACTCTAACGCATTGACGTGGAATGAAGATTGCGGGCAGGTGTGAGCTCTGTCAAAGTATTGCCCTCACTCCGGAGGGATCATGGTTCTGCAATCCACGCGTTGGCTCGCGCTCAGTTATTTCACCTACTTTTTTTCCTACGGCATTTTCTTACCGTTCTGGGGCGTGTGGCTGAAAGGCGAGGGCATCGCGCCCGAAACCATCGGCATATTGCTCGGCGCCGGTTTGGTGGCCCGCTTCCTCGGCAGTTTACTGATTGCTCCCCGCGTTAAAGATCCCTCTCATCTGGTTTCCGCGCTGCGCCTGCTGGCGCTGCTGACCCTGGCTTTCGCGGTTGGCTTCTGCTTCGGCAACGGCTGGGGCTGGCTGATGCTGGTGATAGCGGGGTTCAACCTGTTCTTCTCGCCGCTGGTGCCGCTGACCGACGCGCTGGCCGCCACCTGGCAAAAGCAGATCCGCATGGACTATGGCCGGGTGCGGCTGTGGGGCTCGCTGGCGTTCGTCATCGGCTCGGCGCTGACCGGGCAACTGGTGGCGGTGTGGGGCCATAACGCCATTCTCTACAGCCTGATCTTCAGCGTGCTGGCGATGCTGCTGGGCATGTTGCTGAAGCCGAGCGTGATGCCGCAGGGCGAAGCGCGCACGCACGGCGGGGCCGAGCGTTCGCTGTGGGCGCTGTTGAAAGAAGGGCCGGTGTGGCGCTTCCTGCTGTGCGTCACGCTGCTGCAGGGCGCGCACGCCGGCTACTACAGCTTCGGCTCCATTTACTGGCAGGAGGCGGGCTATTCGGCCTCGACCATCGGTTATCTGTGGTCGCTGGGCGTGGTGGCGGAAGTGATTATTTTCGCCAGCAGCAACGTGCTGTTCCGCCGCTGGAATGCGCGCAACCTGCTGCTGCTTTCCGCCTGTTGCGGCGTGTTGCGCTGGAGCCTGATGGCCTACAGCACCGAGCTGGGTTGGCTGCTGCTGATCCAAATCCTGCACTGCGGCACCTTCACCGTGTGCCATCTGGCGGCGATGCGCTTTATCGCCGCGCGCCAGGGGCAAGAGGTGATCCAACTGCAGGCGGTGTATTCGGCGCTGGCGATGGGCGGCGGTATCGCCGTCATGACGGTCATTGCCGGGTTCCTGTTCGAACAGTGGCAGGGCGGGGTGTTCTGGGTGATGGCGGCGGTCGCGGTGCCGGCCTTGTTCATCCGACCGCCGGCGGTCAGCGTCAGCCGGTGATTAAGGGGCTTCCAGCAGCGCGCGGATGGCCTGGCGCTGGCGGTTTTCCAGCGGCAGTTCGGTATAGATCAGCGGCGGGTGCGGAGCGCTGTGCACCGCCGCGTAGGGGGTGATCACCAGCGTGACGCCCTGCGGCGCTCCGCCGGACAGATAGTCGCTCAGCGGCAGATACTTGATGTTCAGCGGCAGCAGCGTGAGCTCGCGGATCTGATATTCCACTTCCTCTTCCAACTGCGGGTTATCCAGCGTCAGCAGCAGCACCTGTTTTTCCTGCAGCGCGTTGTCCTGCATCAGCCAGGCGCCGAAGCTGATGGCCACCAGGCCCGCCTCCTCGTTGGAAAAATGCACGCCGTACTCCTGCTCCAGCGGTTTCAACGCTTCCTGCGTGGTGCGCATCAGCCGCGGGTATTTGCGCACCACTTCTTCCAGCAGCATATTGTCGATGCCGATGGCGAAACGGCAGCGCTCCAGCGCCGGCGCCAGATGGGCGAACAGCTGGCTGACCAGCTCCTCCTTGCTGCTGAAAGCCATGCCGGACAGCTGCTGGAACCGCTCGACCATGCTGTCGATCGCCGTCATCAACCGCTGCTCATGCGCCGAGTCGTTGCTGTGGTAGCTGTGGCTTTTCAACAGGGTGAAGGTCAGCGCCAGGAAATCGCGCTCGTCCGCGTGCGGCGGCTGGTTAAACAGCCGGTTGCAGGTCTGATGCAGCCAGGCGGCGGCTTGCTGCTCCGGTTTTTGCCGCAGCCAGTCGCGCTGAACGGCGTCGAAACGCGGGTGTTGCTGCAGGCGGTTTTGCCAGGCGCAGTAGAGCAGATAATGCTGCAGGAATTGGCGGTCGCGCGCGTCAAAGTGACGATTGAGCAGCGGCTCGCAGGCGTCGAGCGCCTGGGCCAACAGCGATGTCAACTCGGCATCGGCCGCCAGCGCTTGCCGCAGGCGCGGGGCGAAATCGTCTTCGACGAACCGCGGGCTGCAGCGCAGGGTGCGCCTTAGCCAATGGAGCAGGCACAGGCGTTGGTTGAGCGCGCTGCCCCTCAATCGGTAGCCATGGTCGGGATCGACGGCGATCTCCAGATGGTGGAAACGCTGGATTTCACTGGCCACCTCGGCTATATCTTGCCGGGTTATCGGGGGGGCGACGCCATTGATTCGGCTGAGGGTCTCCAGCTGTAACTCGGGCTCCGGCGTGTACAGCATCAGCAGCAGATGGCAGCGCCGTTGTTGTCCGGAGAGCTCAGGCACGGGAGAGGTGTCCAGGCTCATATCACCTTCCGGCATAAAAGGTTGCGATTATGCCTAAGCATAGCAAAAGGCTTTGTACCGGCAGGGTTAACGCGCGGCTTTTACTTCGGCTTACAACTTTCGTCACAAATATCGCCGGCAGAGGCGGGCCGTTCGACATTTATTTGTGTTACGTTATAACAAATATAGGTAAAGCAGGATAATGATGAAGTTACGTCGACTTTTGGCTGCCTTTGGCGCCGTGTTCAGCGCCGGTGCGATCGCGCATCCGCACAGCTTTATCGATATGAACACCACCTTCGTCGCCAGGGACCAGCGGTTGGTCGGCCTGAAAATGGTGTGGGTGATGGATGAAATCACCTCGGCGGATCTGCTCTACGATGCGAAAAATGCCAAGAGCGATTCGGAAGTGTGGAAAAAGCTGGCGGCGGAAGTGATGGCCAACGTGCTGGGGCAGCACTATTTCACCGACCTTTACCGCGGCGGCAAGCCGGTGAAATACCTGAACTTGCCCAGCGAATATCACCTGTCGCGCCAGGGCAACCAGGCGGTACTGGAGTTCGTGCTGCCGTTGGCCGAGCCGCAACCGCTGGCGGGCAAGCCGTTCGAGCTTTCTACTTACGATCCGACTTATTTCGTGGATATGACCTATAAAGACCAAAATGCGCTGCATTTGCCGCCGGAGATGGCGCAGCAGTGCAGCTACAAGCTGATGACGCCGAAGCCGAATGCGTCGCTGCAGGCCTATGCGCTGTCGCTCGACAAGAACGACTCGCCCGGTGAAGACCTGGCACTGGGGCAGCAGTTCGCCCAGCGGGTGACGCTGCAATGTCGCTGAATCTCTCGCAACCGACGATAAACCGGCGCCACTGGGCTTTCGGCCTGTGGCCGCTGCTGCCGTTCACGCTGGCGCTGGCGGCCGCCGCGCTGCTGGCGTGGCACTATTGGCCGCAGCTGCTGATGCAGAGCGTGGTATGGCAAAAAGCGCTGCACCAGCAGATGGCGGGGTTGTTGCAGCAGGTGAAGGCCGCGCCGCAGCAGGCAGGGTTGGCGCTGACGCTGTTCAGCCTCGGCTATGGCGTTTTGCATGCGCTCGGCCCCGGCCACGGCAAAGTGGTGATCGCCACCTATCTGGCTACTCACCCGGCGCGGCTGAAAAGCAGCCTGAAGCTGACCTTCGCCGCTTCGCTGGTGCAGGGCGGGGTGGCGATCGCGCTGGTTACGCTGATGCTGGTGGTATTGCAGCTCTCTTCGCGCCAGCTGCACCAAAGCAGCTTCTGGCTGGAGAAGGGCAGCTTTATTTTGGTGATGTTGCTTGGCGTGTTGCTGAGTTGGCGCGCGCTGAAACGTCTGTTTGCGGCGATCAAGGCGATGCGCCCGGCGCCGGCGCTGCGCATCAACAGCCTGACGCCGCTGGCGGCGGAGCATGTGCACAGCGCCGATTGCGGCTGCGGCCACCGGCATCTGCCGAGCGACAGCGAGCTGCAGGCGGGAAGCGATTGGCGCACCCAGACCGCCATCGTGCTGGCGATGGGCATGCGTCCCTGTTCGGGGGCGATTTTGGTGCTGCTGTTCTCCAAGGTGATCGGCGTGTTCGGCTGGGGAGTGATCTCCGCGCTGGCGATGGCGTTCGGCACGTCGTTGACCATCTCCATGCTGGCGCTGCTGGTGCATTACAGCCGACGGCTGGCGGTGCGCCTTAGCCGCTCGCGTGCGCCCGCCGCCTGGAGCGCGGTGGCCTGGGGCTCGTTGGCGCTGGCCGGGGGCCTGATCCTGTTGGCCGCCGGGCTGTTGCTGTACGTCAGCGCGCAGCCGGAATTCGGCAGCGGCATCCGCCCCTTCTCCCGCTGACGGGCATAAAAAAAGCGCTGCATCGGCAGCGCTTTTTTCGATTCGCTTCTGGCGATTAACGCTTCAGCGCTTCGCTCAGTTCTTCGCGCATGGTGGCCAACATGGCTTTCACGACGCGCGGGTTGCCTGCTACCACGTTGCCGGAGCTGAAGTGGTTGTGGCCGCCGACGAAGTCGGTGACCAGGCCGCCGGATTCACGCACCAGCAGTTCGCCCGCGGCGAAGTCCCACGGCTTCAGGCCGATTTCGAAGAAACCGTCTACGCGGCCGGCGGCCACATAGGCCAGATCCAGCGCAGCGGAACCGGTGCGGCGGAAGTCCGCGCACTGGGTGAACAGCTTGCCGACGATGTTGATGTAAGGCGTGGCGTGCTGTTTGACTTTGAACGGGAAGCCGGTCGCCAGGATGGTGCCATCCAGATCTTTGGCGTTGGTGCCGCGCAGACGGTAACCGTTGAGCTGGGCGCCCTGACCGCGCGTGGCGGTGAACAGTTCGTTGCGCATCGGATCGTAAACCACGGCCACTTCAGTGCGGCCTTTGATGCGTACGGCGATGGAAACGGAGAAATGAGGGAAACGTTTGATGAAGTTTGCAGTGCCATCCAGTGGATCGATCACCCATTGCACATCGCGATCTTCGCCGATCAGCTCACCGCGTTCTTCGCTCACGATACTGTGTTGCGGATAAGACTTGCGGATGACGTCGATGATCAGATGCTCTGCATCGCGATCGACGTTGGTGACGAAGTCATTGGTCCCTTTCTGGCTCGCTTCTACAGCGTCCGGGGTTTCGTAGTTTTTGGCAATCAGGTTACCGGCCTTGCGCGCAGCGCGCACGGCGATAGTCAGCATCGGATGCATGGGTATCTTCCAACTAGGATGTTAAAGAACAGGAAACGGCGCGAAGTATAGCAGCTGTTCGGCAAATTGCCTACGGCTGTGTTAAGATGCTGCGATTTTCCGCCACGCTCAGAGTTTGTATGCTGCACAATATCCGCATTGTTCTGGTAGAGACTTCACATACCGGCAACATGGGCTCGACCGCCAGAGCCATGAAAACTATGGGGTTAACCAACCTTTATCTGGTTAATCCGCTGATCAAACCCGATTCTCAGGCCATCGCCCTGGCCGCCGGCGCCAGCGACGTGATCGGCAACGCCACTATCGTCGATACCCTCGATGACGCCATCGCCGGCTGTAGCCTGGTGGTGGGCACTAGCGCGCGCTCTCGCACCCTGCCGTGGCCGATGCTGGAGCCGCGCGAATGCGGTGTGCGCGCCGTGCACGAGGGCGAGCACGCGCCGGTGGCGCTGGTGTTCGGCCGTGAACGCGTCGGGCTGACCAACGATGAATTGCAGAAGTGCCACTACCACGTCGCCATTCCGGCCAACCCGGACTACAGCTCGCTGAACCTGGCGATGGCGGTGCAGATCCTGGCGTACGAAGTGCGCGTGGCTTACCTCGATCGCCAACAGGCGGGCGCGCCACAGCTGGAAGAGACGCCGTATCCGCTGGTGGACGACCTTGAGCGTTTCTATCAGCACCTTGAGCAGACGCTGCAGCGTACCGGCTTCATTCGCCCGTCCCATCCGGGCCAGGTGATGAGCCGCCTGCGTCGGCTGTTCACCCGCGCGCGCCCGGAAGGGCAGGAGCTGAATATCCTGCGCGGCATGCTGACCTCGATCGAGAAACAGGATAAACATCAAGGTAATTAATTGATGTGGCATAACGGTGGGCGACAATAGTATTAGTTATCCAAAGGTTATAACATGTATTTTATATACCTTTGTTCTTGCTAAGTTCAAAACGTGCTAATACTTGAGTTAATTACTAGGTTAAATAGTTGACTGTTTTACTCAGGAATGTCAGACTTTCGGCCATATTTGACCAACAGGTAACCATTGAGCTATGAGACTGACATCCAAAGGCCGTTATGCCGTAACCGCTATGCTCGACGTAGCGCTGCATTCCCAGGAAGGGCCGGTGCCACTGGCGGACATTTCCGAACGCCAGGGTATTTCGCTCTCTTATCTGGAACAATTATTCTCCCGTCTGCGCAAGAATGGCCTGGTGGCCAGCGTGCGCGGTCCGGGCGGTGGTTATCTGCTGGGTAAAGACGCGGGTGAGATCGCCGTTGGCGCTGTCATCACTGCCGTCGATGAATCGGTAGATGCAACCCGTTGCCAGGGCAAAGAAGGCTGTCAGGGCGGCGATCGCTGCTTGACCCACGCCCTGTGGCGCGATCTGAGCGAGCGCATCAGCGGGTTCCTGAACAACATTACGCTGGCTGAACTGGTCAACAACCAGGAAGTGCTGGTGGTGGCGGATCGTCAAAACAACGATACGCGCCGCACGGCCAACGGTCGTCCGCAAGAAACTATCAACGTTAATCTGCGCGCATAAGCAGCTGGCGAAATTATTTTAGTTTTTGGAAGTGATGTACGGAGCACAAGAGCAATGAAATTACCGATTTATCTGGATTACTCAGCAACGACGCCGGTTGACCCGCGCGTTGCTGAGAAGATGATGCAGTTTTTGACCCTGGACGGCACTTTCGGCAACCCGGCTTCCCGTTCCCACCGTTTCGGTTGGCAGGCGGAAGAGGCGGTAGACATCGCCCGTAACCAAATCGCCGAACTGGTGGGCGCCGATCCGCGCGAAATCGTCTTCACCTCCGGGGCGACCGAATCCGACAACCTGGCGATCAAAGGCGCTGCCAATTTCTACCAGAAAAAAGGCAAGCACATCATCACCAGCAAAACCGAACACAAAGCCGTGCTCGACACCTGCCGTCAGCTGGAGCGCGAAGGGTTTGAAGTGACCTACCTGGCGCCGCAGAGCAACGGCATCATCAGCCTGCAGGATCTCGAAGCGGCGATGCGCGATGACACCATCCTGGTCTCCATCATGCACGTCAACAACGAAATCGGCGTGGTGCAGGATATCGAAGCGATCGGCGAAATGTGCCGTGCGCGCGGTATCATCTACCACGTTGACGCCACCCAGAGCGTGGGCAAACTGCCTATCGATCTGAGCAAGCTGAAAGTCGACCTGATGTCGTTCTCCGGCCACAAAATTTATGGCCCGAAAGGCATCGGCGCGCTGTACGTGCGTCGCAAGCCGCGCATCCGCATTGAAGCGCAGGTGCACGGCGGCGGTCACGAGCGCGGCATGCGTTCCGGCACCCTGCCTGTCCACCAGATCGTCGGCATGGGCGAAGCTTATCGCATCGCCAAAGAAGAGATGACCGAAGAGATGGCGCGTCTGCGCACCCTGCGCGATCGTCTCTGGAACGGCGTGAAAGATATGGAAGAAGTGTATCTGAACGGCGATCTGGAGCATGGCGCACCGAACATCCTGAACGTCAGCTTCAACTATGTTGAAGGCGAGTCGCTGATCATGGCGCTGAAAGACCTGGCCGTTTCTTCCGGTTCAGCCTGTACCTCCGCCAGCCTCGAGCCGTCCTACGTGCTGCGCGCGCTGGGCATGAGCGATGAATTGGCGCACAGCTCGATCCGTTTCTCCCTGGGGCGTTTCACCACGGAAGAAGAGATCGACTACACCATTCAACTGGTGCGTAAATCCATCGGCCGTCTGCGCGATCTGTCCCCGCTGTGGGAGATGTTCAAGCAGGGCGTGGACATCAATAGCATCGAATGGGCGCATCATTAATTCTCAGGTTTCAGGAGCAAGGTCATGGCTTACAGCGAAAAAGTAATCGATCATTATGAAAACCCGCGTAACGTGGGTTCTTTCGACAACGAAGATCCTACCGTCGGCAGCGGCATGGTAGGGGCGCCGGCTTGCGGCGACGTGATGAAGCTGCAAATCAAGGTTAACGATGAAGGCATCATCGAAGACGCGCGCTTTAAAACTTACGGCTGCGGTTCCGCCATCGCCTCCAGCTCGCTGGTGACCGAATGGATGAAAGGCAAGTCGCTCGATCAGGCTGAAGCGATCAAAAACACCCAGATCGCCGAAGAGCTGGAATTGCCGCCGGTCAAAATTCACTGCTCGATCCTGGCTGAAGACGCCATCAAAGCAGCGATTGCCGACTATAAGAGCAAGCATAGCGCCAAGTAATTTGTCTGAGTCGGCCCGGCCGCGCCGGGCTTTGATGTGAAGTGTGAGGTTGTGATGTCTATTACCATGAGCGACAGCGCTGCGCAGCGTGTTCAGGCGTTTTTGACGAACCGCGGCAAAGGTCTCGGCCTGCGTCTGGGAGTGCGAACTTCCGGCTGCTCCGGGATGGCGTACGTGCTGGAATTTGTTGACGAAGCCAACGATGACGACATCGTGTTTGAAGACAAAGGCATCAAGGTGATCATCGACGGCAAGAGCCTGGTCTACCTTGACGGCACCGAGCTTGATTTCGTTAAGGAAGGCCTGAACGAAGGCTTCAAGTTCAACAACCCGAACGTCTCAAGCGAGTGCGGCTGCGGCGAGAGTTTCAACGTCTGACAGTCCATCGTGCTCCCCCGTTTCGGCGGGGGAACTTCATCCGCTAACGCCCAGAGCACGCTATGGATTACTTTACTTTATTCGGGCTGCCAGTTCGCTACACCGTGGACGGCAGCCTGCTTGCGTCCCGCTTCCAGGATCTGCAGCGCCAATTCCACCCCGATCGTTTCGCCAACCAGCCGGAGCGCGAACGCCTGATGGCGATGCAGCAGGCGGCGACCATCAACGAAGCCTACCAGGCGCTGAAGCACCCGTTAAAACGCGCGGAGTATATGCTATCGTTGCACGGCTTCGATCTGGGCAACGAACAGCATACGATGCGCGACACCGCGTTCCTGATGGAACAGCTGGAACTGCGCGAAGAGCTCGACGCCATTGAGCGCAAGCCGGAGGCGGAAAGCCTGCTGGCCGATTTCGGCGCGCGGCTGGCCGCCTCGGTCAAACAGCGCAGCGCGCTGATGCTGCAGCAGTTGGACAGTGAGCAGTGGGCGGACGCCGCCGACACCGTGCGCAAGCTGCGCTTCTTGGACAAACTCCAGCAACAGGTTGAACAACTCGAAGAAAAACTGCTGGGTTTTGAGTAACACCTTCTGATTCTGATTGTGGAAGCTTCAACATGGCCTTATTACAAATTAGTGAGCCTGGCCTCAGCGCCGCGCCGCACCAGCGACGTCTGGCCGCCGGCATCGACTTGGGCACCACCAACTCGCTGGTCGCCACGGTGCGCAGCGGGCAAGCGGAAACGCTGGCCGACGAACAGGGTCGCCATTTGCTGCCTTCGGTAGTGCATTATCAGGCGGACGCGCAGCGCGTCGGCTGGGAGGCGCGCCAACAGGCGGCGCAGGATCCGGCCAATACCGTCAGCTCCATCAAACGCATGATGGGCCGCTCGTTGGCGGACGTGCAGCAACGTTACCCGAACCTGCCGTACCAATTCCAAGCCAGCGACAACGGCCTGCCGCTGATCGTCACCGCCGCCGGCGCGGTTAACCCGGTCGGCGTCTCCGCCGATATCCTGCGAGCCCTGTCCGCGCGCGCGCAAGCGGCGCTGGAAGGCGAGCTGGATGGCGTGGTGATCACCGTTCCCGCTTACTTCGACGACGCGCAGCGCCAGGGCACCAAAGACGCGGCGCGTCTGGCCGGCCTGCACGTTCTGCGTCTGTTGAACGAACCCACTGCGGCCGCGATCGCCTATGGGCTGGATTCCGGCCAGGAAGGGGTGATCGCGGTTTACGATCTGGGCGGCGGCACCTTTGATATCTCCATTCTGCGCCTCAGCCGCGGCGTGTTCGAAGTGCTGGCCACCGGCGGCGATTCCGCGCTGGGCGGCGACGACTTCGATCACCTGTTGGCCGACTGGCTGCGCGAGCAGGCCGGCGTGGCCGATCGCAGCGACCACGGCGTGCAGCGCCAACTGCTGGATGCCGCCATCGCCGCCAAAATCGCGTTGAGCGATGCCGAGAGCGTGCGCGTCGAGGTGGCCGGCTGGCAGGGCGAAGTGACCCGCGCCCAGTTTGAAGCGCTGATCGCTCCGTTGGTGAAACGCACGCTGATGGCCTGCCGCCGCGCGCTGAAAGACGCCGGCGTCGCCGCCGACGAGGTGCTGGAAGTGGTGATGGTCGGCGGTTCCACCCGCGTGCCGCTGGTGCGTGAGCAGGTGGGCGCCTTCTTCGGCCGCACGCCGCTGACGTCGATCGATCCGGATAAAGTGGTCGCCATCGGCGCCGCGATCCAGGCCGACATTCTGGTGGGCAACAAGCCGGACAGCGACATGCTGCTGCTGGACGTGATCCCGCTGTCGCTGGGCCTCGAAACCATGGGCGGCCTGGTGGAGAAAGTGATCCCGCGCAACACCACCATTCCGGTGGCGCGCGCGCAGGAGTTCACCACCTTTAAAGACGGCCAGAGCGCGATGATGATCCACGTGCTGCAGGGCGAGCGCGAGCTGGTGCAGGATTGCCGTTCGCTGGCGCGCTTCACGCTGCGCGGCCTGCCGCCATTGCCTGCCGGGGGCGCGCACATTCGCGTCACTTTCCAGGTGGATGCCGACGGCCTGCTGAGCGTCACTGCGATGGAGAAATCCACCGGCGTGGAAGCCTCGATCCAGGTCAAGCCGTCGTACGGCCTGTCGGACAGCGAAATCGCCGGCATGATCAAGGATTCGATGGCCAACGCGCAAAGCGACGTGGGCGCGCGCAAGCTTGCGGAGCAACGCGTGGAAGCCGCGCGGGTGCTGGAAAGCCTGCAGGGCGCGCTGGCTACCGACGCCGCGCTGCTGAGCGAGGCGGAAAGCCAGGCGATCGCCGCCGCGACCCAGGCGTTGCAGCAGGCGGCGCAGGGTGAAGACCCCGCCGCTATCGAAGACGCCATCAAAACATTAGATGCACAAACGCAAGATTTTGCCGCGCGCCGCATGGACGCTTCCATTCGCCGCGCGCTGGCTGGCCATTCTGTGGATGAGGTTTAACCATGCCTAAAATTGTTTTCCTGCCCCATCAAGACCTTTGCCCGGAAGGGGCGGTTCTGGAAGCCGAAAAAGGGGAGTCGATCCTCAACGTTGCGCTGCGCAACGGCATTGAAATCGAGCATGCCTGCGAGAAATCCTGCGCCTGCACCACCTGCCACTGCATCGTGCGTGAAGGCTTCGATTCGCTGGAAGAGAGCAGCGAGCTGGAAGACGACATGCTGGACAAAGCGTGGGGGCTGGAGCCGGAAAGCCGTCTGAGCTGCCAGGCGCTGGTCGCCGACGAAGATCTGGTGGTCGAAATGCCGCGCTACACCGTCAACCACGCGCGTGAGCATTAATTGTTAGCCGCAGCGTCAACCCGGAGATCATAATGGGACTGAAGTGGACCGACAGCCGTGAAATCGGCGAAGCCCTGTACGACCAATACCCGGACACCGATCCGAAAACCGTGCGTTTTACCGACATGCATCAGTGGATCTGCGATCTGGAAGAGTTCGATGACGATCCGCAGGCTTCCAACGAAAAAATACTGGAAGCGATCCTGCTGGTCTGGTTAGATGAAGCGGAGTAAATAGCGTAACGGGCTGCCATGGGCGGCCCGTTTATTTTGTATCCGACATACCCGTCGTCTTTCAAACCGCAGCGTTGTTACCTGCACGATCACACCCCAGTCACTTACCTGAGTAAGCTCCTGGGGATGAGATCGCTGGGCGCCTAGCTGCAATTTGAAATCCATAGGGTATGCAATAAAGCCCTAATGAAATAATAAAGGGAACATCCGGAGTAAGAAGGCTATGACAACAGAATTCATGCAGGTCACGCTGTCGCAACAACCTGCCGACGCCCGCTGGGGCGAGAAAGCGCTGCTGAGCACCAACGGCGAAGGGATGACCATCCACCTGACCGGCGCCGACAAGCTGGGCGCGATCCAGCGCGCGGGCCGCAAAATTGACGGCCAGGGCATCAAAAACGTCAAGCTGGCCGGCGACGGTTGGGATTTGGAAAACAGCTGGGCGTTCTGGCAAGGCTATCGCGGGCCGAAAGGGCAGCGCAACGTCGAATGGGCCGAACTGCCGGAAGCCGCGCGTCAGGAGCTGGATAAGCGCCTGAAGATCGTCGACTGGGTGCGCGACACCATCAACATGCCGGCGGAAGAGCTGGGGCCGGAGCAACTGGCGACCCGCGCCGTCGATCTGATGTGCGACGTCGGCTGCGATGCCGTCAGCTACCGCATCACCAAGGGCGAAGATCTGCGCGAGCAGAACTATGCCGGCATCCACACCGTCGGCCGCGGCTCCGAACGTCCGTCGGTGCTGCTGGCATTGGACTTCAACCCGACCGGTAACCCGGATGCGCCGGTGTTCGCTTGCCTGGTCGGCAAGGGCATCACTTTCGACAGCGGCGGCTACAGCCTGAAGCAGAGCGCCTTTATGGACTCGATGAAGGCTGACATGGGCGGCGCGGCCACCATCACCGGCGCCCTGGCGCTGGCGGCGGCGCGCGGTCTGAAGCAGCGCGTGAAGCTGTACCTGTGCTGCGCCGACAACATGGTCAGTGGCGACGCCTTCAAACTGGGCGACATCATTCGTTACCGCAACGGCAAAACCGTTGAGGTGATGAACACCGATGCGGAAGGGCGCCTGGTGCTGGCCGACGGCCTGATCGATGCCGCCGAGCAGAACCCGCAGCTGATTATCGACTGCGCCACCCTGACCGGCGCGGCCAAAACCGCGGTAGGCAACGACTATCACGCGCTGTTCAGCTTCGACGATGCGCTGGCGCAAGAGCTGCTGAGCAGCGCCGCCGCCGAGCAAGAGCCGTTCTGGCGTCTGCCGCTGGCCGAATTCCACCGCAGCCAGCTGCCGTCCAACTTCGCCGAGCTGAACAACGTGGCCGGCCCGGCTTATACCGCCGGCGCCAGCACTGCGGCGGCCTTCCTGTCGCACTTCGTCAAGAATTACCAACAGGGCTGGCTGCACATCGACTGCTCCGCCACCTACCGCAAAGGCGCGGTGGATCAGTGGTCGGCCGGCGCGACCGGTTTGGGCGTGCGCACCCTGGCCAATCTGTTGCTGAGCAAAGCCAAATAATTGAACGCCCGCCGCGGCGGGCGCTAGAATGCGCATTATCTTCGGGGCCCAGCATGCTGGGCCTCGCTATTTGATCCCTGGAGTTTGCCATGAGTTCCCATCATCACGATGCCGCCCCGAGCGAGAACGAGCTTGAACGCCTGCTGAAGCTGGCGGTGACGGAGCCGGCCCACCGTCCGGCGTTCTTCCGTGAACTGCTCGACGCCACGGTGCTGATCCTCGGCGACAGCGAGCAGGTGCAGCAGGACGGCGACATTACGCTGAACGCGGATACGCCGGTCAATATCCAGCATTGGGAAAAGCAGGACGGCGGCAGCATCATTCCGTTCTTCACCTCGCTGGAAGCGTTGCAGAAGGCCGTTGAGGACGAACAGCCGTTCATCGCCATGCCGGCTCGGGTGCTGTTTGAAATCACCCAGGGCGCGGATCTGTTCCTCAACCCGAAGGCGGAATACGGCAAAGAGTTCTACCCGGAAGAGGTGGCGATGCTGCTGGCGACCGGCGGCGTCGTCAAACCGGTGGAGCATTACGTCGACAAAGAGACCCAAATCCTGTTGGGGCAGCCCGAAGAGTACCCGTCGGCGATGGTGGATGCGCTGACCACGCTGTTCAGCCAGCGCAAACCGGTGCGCCGCGCGTTTCTGGCGCTGATGCACGACCAGGCGGCGGACGAGAAGCCGAATCTGCTGATCGGGCTGGAAGTGGATGCAGAACCGGCGGAGATCGAGGCGTTGATCAACGAGGCCGGCAGCGTCGCCAGCGAAACGGCGCCGAATGACGAACCGGTCGATTTCTGCCTGGTGTCGGAGAAAGAGCGCGGCATCAGCCACTACCTGATCGCCCATACGCAGCCGTTTTATCAGCGCCGCTGGGGCAGCTGGCTGCGCAATTTGATCCCGTCCACCGACAAAACCCAGTAACGCGGCGCGTGGTCGGAAATGCCGCAGGAAGATCATATTTTTTTAATGAAATGTTGATTTTCCCGTAGGCAAGCGTTAACGGCGCACATATAATCTGCGCCACTTGAGAAGGCCGGCAACATTGCAGACCGGCCTGTTTTGGAAGTCATACAGAGGCCATCATGACCGTAGAACGTACCTTTTCAATCGTTAAACCAAACGCTGTAGCCAACAACGACATCGGCGCTATCTACGCGCGTTTCGAGCGCGCCGGTTTCAAAATCATCGCCGCTAAAATGCTGCGTCTGACTCGCGAGCAAGCTGAAGGCTTCTACGCTGAGCACAAAGGCCGCCCATTCTTCGACGGTCTGGTTGAGTTCATGACCTCCGGCCCAATCATGGTGCAGGTTCTGGAATCTGAAAACGCCGTGCAGCGCAACCGCGACATCATGGGCGCAACCAACCCGGACAACGCACTGGCCGGCACCCTGCGCGCCGACTACGCGGACAGCTTCACCGCTAACGCCGTTCACGGTTCCGACTCCGTTGAATCCGCACAGCGTGAAATCGCTTACTTCTTCAACGAAAGCGAAATCTGCGCACGTTAATCGTGCCGTTTCTGAGCTGATAGCCAGGCATTCACCGGCTGAAACAATAAAAATGCCCTGAATGCCTTTCAGCCATAGAAACCCGCTACTAAAATTTGTACAATGCCGCGCCCCTGATAAGACGACTTGTCAGGGGCGTGTTTTTAGTGCCGCCACCCGAATCTCGCGGGCTGAAATGCACAACTTACTTTCCATTCTTTAGCGCCATAACGTGTAATAACGAGGCCAGAGATCATTATGTTAGAACCCATCACGTCCGAGCACACCGTGTCTGAAAATAATTCGCTGACTACCCCCTCCGTTAACGTGGAGCAACCGGCTGCGGCCAAAATCAACCTGCTGGATCTGAACCGCCAGCAAATGCGCGAGTTCTTCGCCGAAATGGGCGAGAAACCGTTCCGCGCCGATCAGGTGATGAAGTGGATTTATCACTACTGCTGCGACGATTTCGAGCAGATGACCGACATCAACAAAGTCCTGCGCGGCAAGCTGCAGCGCGTGGCGGAAATCCGCGCGCCGGAAGTGGCGGAAGAACAGCGCTCGGCCGACGGCACCATCAAATGGGCGATCAAGGTGGGCGATCAGCAGGTCGAAACCGTGTACATCCCGGAAGCCGACCGCGCGACGCTGTGCGTCTCCTCGCAGGTGGGTTGCGCGCTGGAGTGCAAATTCTGTTCGACGGCGCAGCAGGGCTTCAACCGCAACCTGCGCGTGTCGGAAATCATCGGCCAGGTGTGGCGCGCGGCGAAGATCATCGGCGCGCTGAAGGTGACCGGCCAACGCCCGATCACCAACGTGGTGATGATGGGCATGGGCGAACCGCTGCTCAACCTGAACAACGTGGTGCCGGCGATGGAAATCATGCTGGACGACTTCGGCTTTGGCCTGTCCAAACGCCGCGTGACCCTGTCTACCTCCGGCGTGGTGCCGGCGCTGGACAAGCTGGGCGACATGATCGACGTGGCGCTGGCCATTTCGCTGCACGCGCCTAACGACACCATCCGCGATGAGATCGTGCCGATCAACCGCAAGTACAACATCGAGACCTTCCTGTCCGCGGTGCGTCGCTACCTGGAGAAATCCAACGCCAACCAGGGGCGCGTCACCGTCGAGTATGTGATGCTGGATCATATCAACGACAGCACCGACGATGCGCATCAGCTGGCGGAAGTGCTGAAAGACACGCCGTGCAAGATCAACCTGATCCCATGGAACCCGTTCCCGGGCGCCCCTTACGGCCGCAGCTCCAACAGCCGGGTGGATCGTTTCTCCAAGGTGTTGATGGAATACGGCTTTACGACTATTGTTCGTAAAACCCGTGGTGACGATATCGATGCCGCCTGCGGGCAACTGGCGGGTGAAGTGATCGACCGTACCAAGCGTACCCTGAAAAAGAAAATGGCCGGGGAACCTATCAACGTACGGGCGGTCTGAATCCTATAGCACCTTTTTTGTTATCTAACAGCCTGTTATGCGAGATGTTGACGCTAATGGGCGTTAGCTGACGGCCGATAAGGAAATGAATGCGGGCATGAAGCTGAAACTGTGGGGTGTGTGGCTGGCGGTCGGGTTGTTGGCCGGGTGTTCCGGCTCATCGCCGGAAAAGGAAGCACAGGTCGCTGAGGCGGGCCAGACGCGGTTGCAGCTGGGGCTGGAGTACCTGCAGCAAGGTGACATGGACGCCGCGCGCCAGAACCTGGAAAAGGCGCTGGACGCGGCCCCGCAGGATTACCGCACGCAGTTGGGCATGGCGCTCTACGCGCAGCGGATCGGTGAAAACGCCGCGGCCGAACAGCGTTATCGGCAAGCGCTCAAACTTGCGCCGGGCAATGGCACCGTACTGAATAATTACGGTGCGTTTCTTTGCAGTTTAGGGCAGTATGTACCGGCGCAACAGCAGTTTAGCGCTGCGGCGCTGGCGCCCGATTATGGTCAGGTCGCCGACAGCCTGGAAAACGCAGGTTACTGTTTTCTCAAGGCCGGACAAAACGATGAAGCGCGCACGCTGTTGAGCCGCGCGCTGAAAGTCGATCCGGACAAAGGCGCTCCGCTGTTGGCGGAGGCCGAAAAGCAATTTGGAGAAGGGAAGCGCGCCCAGTCGCAACTTTTATTGGATGTTTATCAGCATGTTCTGCCGGCTAGCGCCAGCAGCTTATGGTTACAGATTCGTTTCGCCGCGTTAGCCGGCCGTCAGGATAGCGTTCAACGCTATGGCAAGCAGTTAGCGCGAAGTTTTCCACAATCCAAACAGTACCAGCAGTTCTTAGCTAATGAATACTGAAGCCTCCCAAGATAAAACCGTATCCATGACGACGGGCCAGCGCCTGCGTCAGGCCCGTGAGCAACTCGGGCTGAGCCAACAGGCCGTTGCAGAACGCCTGTGTCTCAAAATGTCCACCGTGCGCGATATCGAGGAAGACAGCGTGTCCGCTGACCTCGCGTCCACCTTCGTGCGCGGCTACATCCGTTCCTACGCCAAGCTGGTGCATTTGCCGGAAGACGAACTGCTGCCGATGCTGGCCAAGCAGGCACCGTTGAAGATGGCGAAAGTGGCGCCGATGCAAAGCTTCTCGCTGGGCAAGCGCCGCAAGAAACGCGACGGCTGGCTGATGAGCTTCACCTGGCTTATCGTGTTCGTGGTGATTGGCCTGACCGGCGCCTGGTGGTGGCAAAACCACAAGGCGCAGCAGGAAGAGATCGCCACCATGGCCGATCAATCCTCCGCGCAGCTTTCACAGAATAACGAAGGGCAGTCCGTGCCGCTGACGGACGGCAACGCCGACGCCGGCACCAACGTGCCGTTGACCGACAACAGCGCCGCGCCGGCCGATACCGGCGCAGCGGCTCAGGCGCCGGCGGCGACCGCCCAGACGCCGGGCGCGGCTCAGCAACAGCCTGCCGTGGTGTCGCCAAGCCAGACCACCCTGCCGGAAACCGCGCCGGCGGCGCAATCGCCGCTGCCGACCGCCGATGCGGGCGTGGCTGCGCCGGCGGCCGATCCGAACGCGCTGGTGATGGATTTCTCCGCCGACTGCTGGCTGCAGGTGACCGACGCGAGCGGTAAAACGCTGTTCAGCGGCACCCAGAAGCAGGGCGGCAAGCTGAACCTGACCGGCACTGCGCCGTACAAACTGACCATCGGCGCGCCGGCGGCAGTACAGATCCAGTATCAGGGTAAACCGGTTGATTTGAGCCGGTTCGTTAAGTCAAACCGTGTTGCTCGCCTGACCGTCGCCGCGCAGTAATCGCGCGGCCCCGGTCGTGATGTCAGAGCAGCAATGGAGAGTAAGTAATGCATAACCAAGCGCCCATCAACCGTCGAAAATCTACACGCATTTACGTCGGCAAGGTGCCTATTGGTGATGGCGCGCCGATTGCCGTGCAGTCGATGACCAACACCCGTACCACCGATGTTGAAGCAACGGTTAATCAGATTAAAGCGCTGGAGCGCGTGGGCGTCGACATCGTCCGCGTTTCGGTTCCTACCATGGACGCCGCCGAGGCGTTCAAGCTGATCAAGCAGCAGGTCAACGTGCCGCTGGTCGCCGATATCCACTTCGATTATCGCATCGCGCTGCAGGTTGCCGAATACGGCGTGGACTGCCTGCGCATCAACCCGGGCAACATCGGCAACGAATCGCGCATTCGCTCGGTGGTGGACTGCGCCCGCGACAAGAACATCCCGATTCGCATCGGCGTCAACGGCGGTTCGCTGGAGAAAGATCTGCAGGAAAAGTACGGCGAACCTACGCCGGAAGCGCTGCTGGAATCCGCCATGCGCCACGTGGATATCCTCGATCGCCTCAACTTCGACCAGTTCAAGGTCAGCGTCAAGGCATCGGACGTGTTCCTGGCGGTGCAATCCTACCGTCTGCTGGCGTCGCGCATCGATCAGCCGCTGCATCTGGGCATCACCGAAGCCGGCGGCGCGCGCAGCGGGTCGGTCAAGTCGGCCATCGGCCTGGGCATGCTGCTGTCTGAAGGCATCGGCGATACCCTGCGCATCTCGCTGGCGGCGGATCCGGTCGAAGAGGTGAAGGTCGGTTTCGATATCCTGAAGTCGCTGCGCATCCGCGCGCGCGGCATCAACTTCATCGCCTGCCCGACCTGTTCGCGTCAGGAGTTCGACGTGATCGGCACGGTGAACGCGCTGGAGCAGCGCCTGGAAGACATCATCACGCCGATGGACGTCTCGATCATCGGTTGCGTGGTGAACGGCCCGGGCGAAGCGCTGGTGTCCACCATGGGCGTGACCGGCGGCCACAAGAAGAGCGGCTTCTACGAAGACGGCGTGCGCCAGAAAGAGCGTTTCGACAACGAACAGATGATCGACCAGCTGGAAGCGAAGATTCGCGCCAAGGCCGCGATGATGGACGAAAGCAACCGTATCACGGTCAATCTGCTGGAAAAATAAGCGTTATCGCTACACGGCGGGCCTGTTGGCCCGCTTGTTTATGCACCTGAAGGGCGGAAAACCGCATCCGCGTTGAATACCGGGCGGCAAAGTCCCTATAATCAGGTTCATTTTTACAGACAACGGACAGAGAACTCACGTGGCAAAGAACATTCAAGCCATCCGCGGCATGAACGACTACCTGCCGGAAGAAACGGCATTATGGCAGCGTATTGAAGGCACCCTCAAGCAGGTGCTGGGCGGCTACGGTTACAGCGAAATCCGGTTGCCGATTGTAGAGCAGACCCCGTTATTCAAACGCGCGATCGGCGAAGTGACCGACGTCGTGGAAAAAGAGATGTATACCTTCGAAGACCGCAACGGCGAAAGCCTGACGCTGCGTCCGGAAGGGACGGCCGGCTGCGTGCGCGCCGGCATCGAACATGGTCTGCTGTACAATCAGGAACAGCGTCTGTGGTACATCGGCCCGATGTTCCGCTACGAGCGCCCGCAAAAGGGCCGCTATCGCCAGTTCCATCAGCTGGGCGCGGAAGTGTTCGGCCTGCAAGGCCCGGATATCGACGCCGAGCTGATCCTGCTGACCGCCCGCTGGTGGAAAGCGCTGGGCATCGCCGAGCACGTCAAGCTGGAGCTTAACTCCATCGGTTCGCTGGAGGCGCGCGCCAACTACCGCGACGCGCTGGTGGCGTTCCTGGAGCAGCACGTCGAGGTGTTGGACGAAGACTGCAAACGCCGCATGTACAGCAACCCGCTGCGCGTGCTGGACTCCAAGAATCCTGAGGTGCAGGCGCTGCTGAACGACGCGCCGCGCCTGTCCGAGTACCTGGATGAAGAATCCCGTGCTCACTTCGCCGGTCTGTGTGAACTTTTGGCGCAGGCAGGTATCCCATATACCGTTAACGAGCGCCTGGTGCGCGGTCTGGATTACTACAACCGCACCGTGTTTGAGTGGGTGACCACCAGCTTGGGCGCGCAGGGCACCGTCTGCGCGGGCGGCCGTTACGACGGTCTGGTCGAGCAGTTGGGCGGCCGCGCCACTCCGGCGGTCGGTTTCGCCATGGGCCTGGAGCGTCTGGTGCTGCTGGTGCAGGCGGTCAACCCGGAATTCAAGGCGCCGTCGGCTATCGACGTGTACGTCATCTCTTCCGGCGCGGGCACCCAGAGCGCGGCGATGCAGCTGGCTGAACAGGTGCGCGACGCGGCGCCGCAGCTGAAGCTGATGACCAATTACGGCGGCGGCAACTTCAAGAAGCAGATCACCCGTGCGGACAAATGGGGCGCGCGCATCGCGCTGATCCTGGGCGAGAGCGAAGTGGCGGCGCAGCAGGTGGTGGTGAAAGACCTGCGCAGTGGTGAACAAGAAACGCTGGCGCAAAGCGAAGTCGCTGCGCGTCTGGCTTTGATGTTAGGTTAAGGAGAAGGACACCGTGGAAGTCTATACCACTGAAAACGAACAAGTCGACGCACTGCGTCGGTTCTTTGCCGAGAACGGCAAAGCGCTGGCGGTGGGCGTGGTGCTCGGAATTGGTGCCCTGGTTGGCTGGCGTTACTGGCAGAGCCATGAAAACTCCAACATGATGGCGGCATCGCAATCCTATCAGGAAGCCAGCGATCGTCTGGCGGCCGGCAAGCCGGATGACGTGGCTGCCGCAGAGAAATTTGTCCAGGCCAACGGCAACAGCTACGGCGTACTGGCCGCGCTGCAGTTGGCCAAGCACTTTGTCGAACAGAATGATTTCGCCAAGGCGGAACAACAATTGGCGCTGGCGCAGGGCCAGACCAAAGACGACAACCTGTTGGCGATGATCGACCTGCGTCTGGCGCGCGTCCAGCTGCAGGAGAAAAAGCTGGATGAAGCGCTGAAAACGCTGGATGGCGTGAAAGGCGAAGGCTGGGCGGCGATGATGCAGGATGTGCGCGGCGATGTGCTGCTGGCCAAGGGCGACGCCAAGGGCGCGCGCGAAGCTTACAGCAAAGGCATTGAGTCCAACGCTTCTCAAGCGCTGCAGGTTCTGCTGCGCATGAAATTGAATAACTTGTCCAGCTAAGGGGAATTCCCATGCAATTGCGTAAAACACTCTTGGTCGGACTGGTTTCCGCTGCCTTGCTGAGTGGTTGCTCGCTGTTTAACAGCGAAGAAGACGTGGTTACCATGTCGCCGTTGCCGAAAGTTGAAAATCAGTTTACGCCGAACAAGGCGTGGAGCACCTCGGTGGGCGACGGTATCGGTGAGTATTACTCCCACCTGCGCCCGGCCTATCAGGACAGCACCATTTACGCCGCCGATCGCTTCGGCATCGTGAAAGCGATGGACGCCGACAGCGGCAACGAGAAGTGGAAGGTCAATCTTTCCGAGAAGACCGGCTTCTTCTCCAGCAACCTGTCTGCGCTGCTGTCGGGCGGCCTGACGGTTGCGGGTGACAAGGTTTACGTCGGCAGCGAAAAAGCGGTGGTTTACGCATTGAACACCGCCGACGGCGCCATCGCCTGGCAGACCAAAGTGGCCGGCGAAGCGATCTCCCGTCCGGTTGTCAGCGACGGCATGGTGTTGGTGCATACCTCCAACGGCATGCTGCAGGCGCTGAACGAAGCCGACGGCGCGGTGAAGTGGACGGTTAACCTGGATATGCCTTCGCTGTCGCTGCGCGGTGAATCCGCGCCGGCCGTCGCCTTTGGCGCCGCCATCGTCGGCGGTGACAACGGCCGCGTCAGCGCCGTGCTGATGCAGCAGGGCCAACTGATCTGGCAACAGCGCATTTCTCAGCCGAGCGGCGCGACCGAAATCGATCGCCTGAACGACGTGGACACCACGCCGGTGATCGTTGACGGCGTGGTCTACGCGCTGGGTTACAACGGCAACCTGACGGCGCTGGATCTGCGTTCCGGTCAGATCATCTGGAAACGCGAGCTGGGTTCGGTGAATGATTTCATCGTCGACGCGGGCCGCATCTACCTGATCGACCAGAACGATCGCGTGGTGGCGCTCAGCACCGAAGGCGGCGTGACCGTGTGGACGCAAAGCGATCTGCTGCACCGCAACCTGACGCCGCCGGTGATGTATAATGGTTATCTGGTGACCGGTGACGCCGAAGGCTATCTGCACTGGGTCAACACCACCGATGGCCGTTTTGTCGCCCAGCAGGAAGTGGACAGCTCCGGCTTCCTGTCTGCGCCGATGGTGGCCGGCGACAAGCTGGTCATCCAGGCTCGCGGCGGGAAAGTTTACGCTTTCACCCGCTAACGCCGCTCGTCGTAACCCTTCTTGCACCCGAATGATTTCGGGTTGCAGCCAGGCGGCAAGCGCATGAGTCCTCGGGAGCTTAGTGAGCTAAGTGACCTAGGCGAAGGTGCGCAGACAACGCCGCTGTGGCGCGAAAGATGAAGGGGAAAACGGCTCCTGAATGTTCAGGGGCCGTTTCGTATTTTATAAGCTGCATCGCTGGTGTCTATCCACAGTGCAGTAACGCATTGATTATTAAGTAATGAGGCTTCAACAATGATACCTGTCGTCGCGCTGGTCGGGCGCCCGAATGTGGGTAAATCCACCTTGTTCAACCGTTTAACCCATACGCGTGATGCGCTGGTGGCGGATTTCCCGGGGCTGACGCGTGACCGCAAGTATGGTCGTGCTGAAATCGAAGGCAATGAATTTATCATCGTCGATACCGGCGGCATCGACGGCACCGAAGACGGCGTCGAAACGCGCATGGCCGGTCAGTCGCTGCTGGCGATCGAAGAAGCGGACATCGTGCTGTTCATGGTCGACGCCCGCGCCGGCCTGATGCCGGCGGATCAGGGCATTGCCCAGCACCTACGCAGCCGCCAGAAGGCGACCTTCCTGGTAGCCAACAAGACCGACGGTCTGGATCCGGACACCGCCACCGCTGATTTCTATTCGCTCGGCCTGGGTGAAGTGTTCGCTATCGCCGCTTCTCACGGCCGCGGCGTGACCCAACTGATTGAACACGTGCTGGTGCCGTTCGTGCCGGAAAAACCGGAAGACGTCGAACTGACCGAGGAAGAGGCCAACGCCGCTTACTGGGCCGAGCAAAACGGCGAAACGCTGGAAGGCGAAGAAGACGAAGAGCCGGAAGAAGCGTTCAATCCGCAGGATCTGCCGATCAAACTGGCGATCGTCGGCCGCCCGAACGTAGGTAAGTCTACGCTCACTAACCGTATCCTCGGCGAGGAGCGCGTGGTGGTGTATGACATGCCGGGCACCACCCGCGACAGCATCTACATTCCGATGGTGCGCGACGAACGCGAATACGTGCTGATCGACACCGCCGGGGTGCGCAAACGCGGCAAGGTGACCGAAACCGTCGAGAAATTCTCGGTGATCAAGACCCTGCAGGCGATTGAAGACGCCAACGTGGTGCTGCTGGTGATTGACGCGCGTGAAGGCATCTCCGATCAGGACCTCTCGCTGCTCGGCTTTATCCTCAATAGTGGGCGCTCACTGGTGATTGCGGTCAACAAGTGGGACGGCATGAGCGAAGAAGATCGCGAGCACGTGAAAGAGATGCTCGATCTGCGTCTGGGCTTCGTCGACTTCGCGCGCGTGCACTTTATTTCCGCCCTGCACGGCAGCGGCGTCGGCAACCTGTTCGAATCGGTACAGGAAGCCTACGAGTGCGCAACCCGTCGCGTAAACACCTCGATGCTGACCAAAATCATGCAGATGGCGGTTGACGATCACCAGCCGCCGTTGGTGCGCGGCCGCCGCGTGAAGCTGAAATACGCCCACGCCGGCGGTTACAACCCGC
The DNA here is from genome assembly GCF_052166775.1 of Serratia sp. CY74737. Classification (NCBI taxonomy): domain Bacteria; kingdom Pseudomonadati; phylum Pseudomonadota; class Gammaproteobacteria; order Enterobacterales; family Yersiniaceae; genus Serratia; species Serratia sp. CY74737. Next base: position 139,330 of record NZ_JBJNOF010000008.1, on the reverse strand, counting down.
CGATCGTGGTGATCCACGGCAACCAGGTCAGCGATCTGGCCGATTCGTACAAGCGCTACCTGATGAACTACTTCCGTCGCTCGCTGAACGTGATGGGGACGCCGATCCGCATCCAGTTCAAAGAGGGCGACAACCCGTTCGCCGGCAAACGCAACCTGCTGACGCCGACCCAGATGCGTAAGCGCAAACGCCTGATGAGCCACCTGAAAAAGAGCAAGTAATCGCTCATGAGGGGCGCGGCAGTGATGCCGCGCCCCTTTTTTATTGGCCCGAAATCGTTTTATTATCTGAAGATTACCTCGCCTGCCTGAAGGAACACCATGTCCTGGGAAACCTGGAGTTTTGCGTTTAACGTCACCGTGCCGAATCTGTTGATGATGCTGCTGGGGATCCTGCTGCGCCATTGGCGCCTGATGGATGACCGCTTTGTCGACGGCGCGACCCGCCTGGTGTTCAATCTGGCGCTGCCGTGCCTGCTGTTTTTCAGCATCGCCACCAACCACCCGCAGCTGCTCGGCAACCTGCCGCTGGTGCTGTTTGGCGCGGTCGGTACGCTGGCGACCTTCCTGCTCTTGGAGCTGGCCGCCAAGTGGCTGGTGAAAGAGCCGCGTGAGCGCGGGGTGTTCGTACAGGGCGGTTTCCGCGCCAATACCGCCATCGTCGGCCTGGCCTACGCCATGACCGCCTATGGCAGCGAAGGCATTGCGCTCGCCTCGCTGTACCTGACGGTGACGGTGATCCTGTTCAACATACTGTCGGTCATCACCCTCACGCGCAGCCTGCAGGGCGGGCAGGGCAAGAAAATCAGCCACCTGTCTTTGCTGCGCAGCATCGTTACCAATCCGCTGATCATTGGCCTGGTGTGCGGGCTGCTGTATGCGCAAACCGGGCTGGGCATCCCGGCCGTGATCCGCCAGACCGGCAGCTATATTTCCGCGCTGTCGCTGCCGCTGGCGCTGCTGTGCACCGGTGCCAGCCTGGATTTTCGCGCCATGTTCCGCTCGTCCAACGTGGCGGCGCTGTCGTCGGCGGCCAAGCTGTTTCTGGTGCCGTGTCTGATGACGCTGGCCGGCTGGCTGTGCGGGTTTCAGGGGGCGGCGCTGGGCATTATCTTTCTGTTTTCCGCCACGCCGACCGCTTCGGGCAGCTATGTGATGACGCGCGCCATGGGCGGCAACGCCACGCTGGCGGCCAACATTATCGCCATCACCACCGTCGGTTCGTTTTTCACCACCGCGTTGGGGATCTATTTCTTGCGCTCATGGGGCGCGATTTAACCAGGAGTCGTTATGGAAGCGCACTGTCCGCACTGCCGTCAGACCATGAAGTGGGTAGCGGGTCACTACCATTGTGAAGCCTGTCAGCACGATTATCGGCAGCTGGCGAGCTGCCCGGAGTGCGGGCAGCCGCTGCAAGAATTGAAAGCCTGCGGGGCGGTGGATTACCTGTGCCAGAACGGGCACGGGCTGATCTCCAAAAAACGGGTTAATTTCAGCTATCAGCCGCTGTAAGCCCTCACTCATCCACCTGGCCGGTTTTCCACAGATCCACCAGCGCCTGCGGCGCGCTGCTTTCCGGGATTAACAGCACAATCTCAGTGCTTAGGGTGGGGCTGGTGTAGTTAATTTGCACGCGGTAGTAGCGCTGGTCGCCGCAGCCGGGGGAGGTGGGCTGGCCTTCTTCCTGCGCATAGGGCAGCGTCTGGTTCAGCAACTGATTCAGGCGCTGCCGCTGCTCCGGCGTGATGTCGGCCAGCGCGATGCGGCGCTGGCCCGCCAGTTTGGGAATGTAGGCGAAGCCTCCCTCGCGCGCCAGCTCAATGACCGTATCCTGATTGAGCGTCGGCAGCGGTTTCATTATTCCACCCCCACTTGATGCCAGGCTTGCTGCACCTTGTCCGCCACGCTCTGGTCGAAACGCGCTAGCGCATGTTTCACCGTGGCGCGGGCGAAGGTGGCGAAGTCGGCGTTTTGCGGCAGTGCTTTGTCGCACACCGTGTCATACCAGACGTAGCCGGCTTTCTCCCAGGCGAAGCCGCCCAGCGCCGTCGCCGCCAGGTAGAAGGCGCGGTTGGGGATGCCGGAATTGAGGTGCACGCCGCCGTTGTCTTCCTTGGTCTGGATATAGTCCTTCATGCTGGCGGGCTGCGGATCTTTGCCCAGCAGCGGATCGTCGTAGGCGGTGCCGGGTGCCGACATCGAGCGCAGCCCTTTGCCTTTGATGCCCTTGGCGAGCAGCCCGGCGCCGATCAGCCAGTCGGCTTTATCGGCGGTTTGCTGCAGGTGGAACTGCTTGACCAACGAGCCGAACACGTCGGACAACGACTCGTTGAGCGCCCCGGACTGCTGGTAGTAGATCAGCCCGGCTTCGCTCTCGGTCACGCCGTGCGCCAGCTCGTGGCCGACCACGTCGATGGCAATGGTGAAACGGTTGAAGATCTCGCCGTCGCCGTCGCCGAACACCATCTGCTGGCCGTTCCAGAAGGCGTTCTGGTACTCCTTGCCGTAGTGCACGCTGCCAACCAGCGGCAGCCCCTGGTTATCCAGTGAATTGCGGCGGTAGGCCTGCCAGAAGAAATCGTAGGTGACGCCGAGATAGTCGTAGGCCTCGTCCACCGCCACGTCGTGGTTGCTGGGCTGGCCCTCTTTGCGCACCTGTTTGCCGGGCAGCTGGGTGCCGTTTTGGGCGTCGTAGATATCGCGGAGCGCTTCGCCGGCTCGGGCATTTTTCTCGGTCGGCGAACGCAGCGGCTTGTTGCCGAGCAGGCTTTGCACGTGGTTCAGCGTGTGCAGCGCGCAGTCACGCTGCGGGGCGTTGCCGTGTTCAATGATGCGGCGCAGCATGTAGGGAGGAATGACGGAACGCATGCGCTGGGCTGGCATAGTGGCTCTCCTTAGGCAAAAATTTTACCTCATCGAATGAATGCACTGTGCCTAAGTGTAGCCTACTCGTCATAAAGCCTGTGGTCATGCGTGCTCACCGCCGGCGCGGTCTTGTGCGGGCTGATGCGCCGCACCGAGGCGCGCACCGCCAGCCGGCCGTGCAGCAGCAGATTGCACGGCGGCGCGTCGGCGCGCAGCATGCGCCGCTGCAGCAGTTGGATCGCCTCGTAGCCCAGCTCATCGCGCGGAACCTGCACCGAGGTCAGCGGCACATCGTGGATTTCCGCCAGGTTGAAGCCGTCGGTGCTCATCACCGAGACGTCGCCCGGCACGCTCAGCCCCCGCTTGTTGAGCGCCTTGACTGCCCCGACCGCCATGTAGTCGCCGCCGGCCAGGATCGCCGTCGGCAGCGGGGAGTGGCCGAGGAGGCCGTCGAGATAGGTGGTCAGCGCCTGCTCGGCCTCTTCGCCGCCGAAGCCCGAGGTGGTGACCAGATGGCGGCCGTCGTCGAACGGCAAATGATGCCGGGCGTAGGCCTGCCGGATGCCCGCCAGCCGCAGCTCCATGGTGTGGCGGCGCAGACACTGCAGGTTGAGGATATGGCTGTGCCCCTGCTGAAACAGGTAGCTGGCGGAATAGTCGCCGATCAGCTGATGATCCGGCGAGACGCTGTCCAGCCGCATCTGCCGATCGGTGCAGTTGATCAGCACGCAGGGCTTGGGCAGATCGGCCGCCAGGGTATGGATGTGTTCGTCGTCGATGCCGATGATCAGCGCCGCTTCGGTGTGCGGATCGCTCATTTTTTCCAGAAACAGCGCGCCGTCGCTGTGCTGCTCTTCCAGGCCGCAGTAACGGATGCGCACCTCGTGCTGCATCAGTGCGGCGGCGATGCCCTGAATGACTTTGTAGTAGAAGATATCGGTGCGCACGTCGAACGCGCGCTGCGGCGCGAACACCATCACATTGTTCAACATCAATCGGCCGCTGGAAATGCCCTGTAGAATGCCGTTTTGCTGCGCGCATTCCAGCACCTTGCGGCGCGCTTCGGCGCTGGTGTTGGCCTTGCCCGCCAGCACGCGGGAAACGGTGCTGATCGACAGCCCGGTTTGGCGGGCGATCTCCTGGATTTTCAGCTTTCCGTTCATTTTGTGATCTCCTTCAAATTCGTCCATGAGAATATTTTCACTGCGGCTTTTCAGCACTTTGACTGGATCCTGCGGCCATTATGACTATTTTTTCACCCGCCTGTGAAAATCTTTGCAAAAAACCCCGTTTCGCTGTGCGTGATCGCTGAGTAGTCTGCATTGGTACACCAATTTTAACGACTTGTCAGTCCAATTTTAACGGTGTGCAAAGAAGAAAACAAAAAATAAATCATGGGGTTGTGATGGACTGCCGGTCTGTTATGCGGGCGTTGGCCTGTGTTCACCGTCCCCTTTTGATAGCGCAATGTACCCTACCAATGCGCGCGTCGTTGTCACGGGCGGCCGCGGGGAGAGAACCGATGAGTGTGGAGATCAATCAGACGGTCGCGCAGAGCGGCCGGCGCAAGTTCAAATCGCTACGCTGGTGGATGCTGGCGCTGTTCTTGTTGGGCGTCACGGTCAACTACATTACCCGCAACTCGCTGGGCATTCTGGCGCCGGAACTGAAAACCAGCCTGAACATGAGCACCGAGCAATATGCCTGGGTGGTGGCGTCGTTCCAGTTGGCCTATACGGTATTTCAGCCGATCTGCGGCTGGCTGATCGACGTCATCGGCCTGAAGATGGGCTTTCTGATCTGCGCGGGCATTTGGGCGGTGGTATGCATGCTGCACGCCGGCGCCGGCAGCTGGCTGCAACTGGCCATTTTGCGCTTCTTCATGGGGGGCGCGGAGGCGGCGGCCACCCCGGCCAACGCCAAGGCGATCTCCGACTGGTTCCCGAAGAAGGAGCGTCCGATCGCCGCCGGCTGGGCGGGCGTCGGTTTCTCCATCGGCGCCATGTTGGCGCCGCCGATCATCGTCATCGCCCACGTCTCCTTCGGCTGGCAGGGCGCGTTCCTGTTCTCGGGCGGGCTGGCGCTGATCTGGGTAGTGCTGTGGTGGCTGTTCTACCACTCGCCCCAGCAGCACCCGAACCTCAGCCAACAAGAGCTGGATCTGATCCGTGAAGACAACGAGCCGGTGCTGCCGAAGCTGCCGTTCTTCACTTCGCTGGCCAGCCTGTGCAAGAACAAGAAATTCTATGGCATCGCCATCCCGGCCTTTCTCGCCGAGCCGGCCTGGGCGGTCTTCAGTTTCTGGGTGCCGCTGTACCTGGCCACCGAACGCGGCATGGATCTGAAGCAGATCGCGATGTTCGCCTGGCTGCCGTTCCTGGCGGCGGATATCGGCAGCGTCGCCAGCGGCTATCTCACCACCCTGTACCGCAAATGGTTCGGCTGCAGCCGCGTCAACTCGGTGGTCGCCAGCTCGGTGACCGGCGCTTTCCTGATGGTGTCGCTGGCGTTCGTGGCGATCACCCAAGATCCCTATGTAGCGATCGCGCTGATCTCGATCGGCGGGTTCGGCCATCAGGTGATCTCCTGCATGCTCAGCGCCCTGGTGGTGGAATCGTTCGATAAAAACCAAATGGCGACGGTCAACGGCATGCGCGGCTCCAGCGCCTGGATCGCCAGCTTCCTGTTCACGCTCCTGATCGGCGCGGTATCCGACACCCTCGGTTTCAACCCGCTGTTTATCGCGATGGGCTTCTTCGATTTGATCGGCGCCCTGTTCTTGATCGCCCTGATCGCCGAGCGCGGCGGTAAGAAAACCCCTTCACACAGCTAAGTGGAATATGTATGAAAACGTTGAAAAATTGGACGCTGGCGGCGCAGCATGCCGACCACGTCGAGCTGCTGGTCGATGAACGCCACCGTTTCTGCCTGTACGTGCTGGAAGACGGTCTGTTCCGCGTGTTGATCAAACGTGAGGGCGAGCTGGCGCTGGATCGCACCTGGAGCATTGCGCCGCAGGAGGATGTGCCCTGGGAGGGGCGCGATCGGCTCAGCGTCGCTGGTTTCAGCCTGCCGGGCTATCAGCTGCGCCGGGAGGGCGATCGGCTGGTGGTCAGCACGCCGCTGCTGCGCGTGACGGTGCATCAGCCGCTGTGGCTGGCGTGGGAGTATTGCAATGCCGCCGGCGAGTGGCGGCCGCTGGCGGCGGATCGGCCGACCAGCGCCTACCTGCTCAACGCGCACGGCGACGGCGTGGCGCATTACCAGCGGCGTTTCGCCGATGAGCGCTATTACGGCCTGGGGGAGAAGGCCGGCGATCTGGAACGCACCGGCCGCCGCTTCGAGATGCGCAACCTGGACGCGATGGGCTACAACGCCGCCAGCACCGATCCGCTGTATAAACACATTCCGTTTACCATCACCCGCGGGCCAGAGGCGAGCTTCGGCCTGTTCTACGACAACCTGAGCAGCTGCTGGCTGGATCTGGGCAACGAGATCGACAACTACCATACGGCCTACCGCCGCTATCAGGCCGAAGCGGGCGATCTGGATTACTACCTGTTCCTCGGGCCGAAGGTTTTGGATGTCACCAAGGCGTTCGTGCGCCTGACCGGCCGCACCCACTTCGGGCCGAAGTGGAGCCTGGGCTACAGCGGTTCGACCATGCACTACACCGACGCGCCGGACGCCCAGCAGCAGCTGCAACAGTTCATTGCGCTGTGCCGTCAACATGCCATCCCCTGCGACTCTTTCCAGCTGTCGTCGGGCTACACCTCGATCAACAACAAACGCTACGTGTTTAACTGGAACTATGACAAGGTGCCGCAGCCCAGGCTGCTCAGCCAGGCGTTTCACGACGCCGGCCTCAAGCTGGCGGCCAACATCAAGCCGTGCCTGCTGCAGGATCATCCGCAGTATCAAGAGGTGGCGGCGCAGGGGCTGTTTATCCGCGATTCGCAAAGCGACGCGCCGGAACGCTCCAGCTTCTGGGACGACGAAGGATCGCACCTCGACTTCACCAATCCGGCGACGGTGCGCTGGTGGCAGCAGGGCGTCACACAGCAGCTGCTGGAGATGGGCATCGATTCGACCTGGAACGACAACAACGAGTACGAAGTGTGGGACGGCGAAGCGCGCTGCCACGGCTTTGGACGGCCGATCGCCATCAAACATCTCCGCCCGGTGATGCCGCTGCTGATGATGCGCGCCTCGATGGAGGCCCAGTTGCGCTTTGCGCCGCAGCGGCGGCCGTACCTGATCTCGCGCTCCGGCTGCGCCGGCATGCAGCGCTACGTGCAGACCTGGAGCGGCGATAATCGCACCAGCTGGCAGACGCTGCGCTACAACATTCGCATGGGGTTGGGCATGAGCCTGTCCGGGTTGTATAACCTCGGCCACGACGTCGGTGGCTTCTCCGGTGACAAGCCGGACGCGGAGCTGCTGGTGCGCTGGGTACAAAACGGCGTGATGCACCCGCGTTTCACCATCCACTCCTGGAATGACGACGCCACGGTCAACGAACCCTGGATGTACCCGGCCGCCACCCCGGCGGTGCGCGAGGCGATCAACCTGCGTTACCGGCTGCTGCCGTATTTCTACACGCTGCTGTGGCAGGCCTGCGCCGACGACGAGCCGATGCTGCGCCCGACTTTTCTCGATCACGAACAGGATGCGCGCACCTTTGGCGAAAACGACGACTTTCTGATCGGCCGCGATCTGCTGGTGGCCAGCGTGGTGGAGCCGGGGCAACGTCGCCGTTCGGTGTATCTGCCGGATAACGGCGAAGGCTGGTACTGCTTCTACAGCGGCCAGTGGTTCGGCGGCGGCCAGACGGTGACGCTGGCGGCGCCGTTGGAGCGTCTGCCGCTGCTGGTGCGCGCCGGGGCGGCGCTGCCGCTGTCGCAGCGGTTGGCGCATGTGGACGTGGCCGCCGACGATCGGCGCGAGCTGCGGCTGTTTCCGCTCAAGGGCGGCGGGGCGAGCGGCGGGCTGCTGTTTGAGGACGACGGCGAAAGCGACGGCTGGCGGCAGGGCGATGCGCTGTGGCTGCGCTGGGAAATGCGCTGCGACCATCAGCGCATCATGCTGGATATCACGACGGAAGGGCATTTCCGCCCGGCCTGGCGCACGCTGACGCTCAGCCTGCCGGAAGGCGAAACGCGCGCGCTGTGGGTGAACGGTGAACCCGGCGAGCGTTTTACGCTGGAGTAGGGCTTACTCGGCCGCGCGCTTCTTGCGCGGCTTTTTGGCGACGGTGATGGTTTTCACCTCGCTTTCCACCCAGCCATCCTGCAGGCGGGTTTTCAGCAGTTCGCCGACCTGCGCCTGTTTGGTGGTTTTCAGCAGCTCGCCGCGCGGAGTTTGCGTCACGCTGTAGCCGCGCGCCAGCGTCGCCAGCGGGCTGACGGTCTCCAGCTGGCTGCAGGCCACGCCGAAACGCTGGCGGTAGGCGTTGAGCTGGCGCTCCATCGCCTGCTGCAGACGGTATTCCTGCTGCTGCACGCGCTGTTGGTAGCGGTGAATGCGGCCCTGCGGCTGCACCTGCGCCAGCCGCTGCTGGACGCGTTCGCTGCGGCGGGCGGCCAGGCGCAGCTGCTGCTGCATGCCGTCTTCCATTCGGCGCTGCAGCCTGAACAGCAGCGTCTGCTGGCGCGCCAGGCGCAGATGCGGATGCTGCTGCTGTAAACGGTGATGAATGCGGGTGAACTGCTGCTGACGCTGCGCCAGGTAGTAATCCATCGCCATCTCCAGCCGCTGCTGCTGCGACTGCAGCTGGCGCAACAGCTCGAGCTGATTGCGGCTCACCAGTTCGGCGGCGGCGGAAGGGGTCGGCGCGCGCAGGTCGGCGACGAAGTCGGCGATGGTGACGTCGGTTTCATGGCCGACGGCGCTGACGATCGGAATGCGGCTGGCGAAGATCGCCCGCGCCACGCGTTCGTCGTTGAAGCTCCACAGATCCTCCAGCGAACCGCCGCCGCGGCCGACGATCAGCACATCGCATTCATCGCGGCGGTTGGCGGTCTCGATGGCGCGCACGATCTGCATCGGCGCTTCCGCGCCCTGCACCGAGGTGGGGTAGATGACGATCGGCAGCGACGGATCGCGCCGCTGCAATACCTGCAGGATATCGTGCAGCGCCGCGCCGCTGGCGGAGGTGATCACCCCGACGCGTTTGGCCGGTGCGGGCAGCGGCTGCTTGAACTGCTGATCGAACAGCCCTTCGGCGCTCAGGCGCTGTTTCAACTGCTCGAACTGTTGCTGCAGCAGGCCGTCGCCGGCGGGCTGCATGCTCTCGGCGATCAGCTGGTAGTCGCCGCGCGGTTCATACAGCGTGATGCTGGCGCGCACCAGGACCTGCTGGCCGTTTTGCGGCCGGAAGGTGACGCGGCGATTGCTGTTGCGGAACATCGCGCAGCGCACCTGGGCGCGGTCGTCTTTCAGCGTGAAATACCAGTGGCCGGAGGCGGGCTGGGAGAGGTTGGAGATCTCGGCGGAGAGCCAAATCTGCCCCATTTCCATTTCCAGCAGTTGGCGAACCGTCTGATTCAGGCGGCTTACGGTAAAAATGGAAGGCGAAACAGGTAGCGACATGTGACCCAGATCAAATTTCAAAACAATCACTTAATTGGTCGATACTACATGGCTGAAAAAGGTAATCAAGACTTTTTGTAAGAAAGTGCTGGAGGCAACCGATTCCGCTCTGTATAATGCCGCGGCAATATTTTATCTTTTTCACAGCCCACCCTGGTGAGATATTGCCCATGCTACGTATCGCTAAAGAAGCTCTGACGTTTGACGACGTCCTCCTGGTTCCAGCCCACTCCACGGTTCTGCCTAACACCGCAGAGCTCGGCACTCAACTGACCAAAACCATCCGCCTGAACATCCCTATGCTGTCCGCAGCCATGGATACCGTTACCGAATCCGGCCTGGCCATCGCGCTGGCGCAGGAAGGCGGCCTGGGCTTCATCCACAAAAACATGTCCATCGAGCGCCAGGCTGAAGAAGTCAGCCGCGTGAAAAAACATGAAAGCGGCGTAGTCACCGACCCGCAGACCGTTACCCCGGCCACCACGCTGCAGGAAGTGAAAGAGCTGACCGCGCGCAACGGCTTCGCCGGTTATCCGGTCGTCACCGAAGACAACGAGCTGGTCGGCATCATTACCGGCCGCGACGTGCGCTTCGTGACCGATCTGACTCAGCCGGTGACTGCGGTGATGACGCCGAAAGATCGCCTGGTCACCGTGAAAGAAGGTGAAGCGCGCGACGTGGTGCTGCAGAAGATGCACGAAAAGCGCGTAGAAAAAGCGCTGGTGGTGGACGACAGCTTCCACCTGCTGGGCATGATCACCGTTAAAGACTTCCAGAAAGCGGAACGTAAGCCGAACGCCTGTAAAGACGAACACGGCCGTCTGCGCGTGGGCGCGGCGGTCGGCGCCGGCGCCGGCAACGAAGAGCGCGTTGATGCGCTGGTGGCGGCAGGCGTTGACGTCCTGCTGATCGACTCCTCGCACGGCCACTCCGAAGGCGTGTTGCAGCGCATCCGCGAAACCCGCGCCAAATACCCGGATCTGCAGATCGTCGGCGGCAACGTCGCGACCGCAGCGGGCGCCAAAGCGCTGGCTGAAGCCGGCGTGAGCGCGGTGAAAGTGGGTATCGGCCCTGGCTCCATCTGTACCACCCGCATCGTGACCGGCGTAGGCGTACCGCAGATCACCGCCATCGCCGACGCGGTGGAAGCGCTGGAAGGCACCGGCATTCCGGTTATCGCCGACGGCGGCATCCGCTTCTCCGGCGATATCGCCAAAGCGATCGCCGCGGGCGCCTCTTGCGTGATGGTCGGCTCCATGCTGGCGGGCACCGAAGAATCTCCGGGCGAAATCGAGCTGTATCAGGGTCGCTCGTTCAAATCTTACCGCGGCATGGGCTCGCTGGGCGCAATGTCCAAAGGCTCTTCCGACCGTTACTTCCAGACCGATAACGCCGCCGACAAACTGGTGCCGGAAGGTATCGAAGGCCGCGTGGCCTATAAAGGCATGCTGAAAGCCATCGTGCACCAGCAGATGGGCGGCCTGCGCTCCTGCATGGGCCTGACCGGCTGCGCCACCATCGACGATCTGCGCACCAAGGCGGAGTTCGTGCGCATCAGCGGTGCCGGCATTCAGGAAAGCCACGTGCACGACGTGACCATCACCAAAGAGTCGCCGAACTACCGCATGGGCTGATGCCTTAACCTCTCCTGAGTGAGAGGCCGGGGTGGGGCGCTAAGCCCCATCCCGAAAACATACATTTTCGCTCTTTTTCTCTTGTTGCTGGAATTCGCCTCACATGACACAAAATATCCATAAGCATCGCATCCTCATACTGGACTTCGGTTCGCAATACACCCAACTGGTCGCCCGCCGCGTGCGCGAAATCGGCGTTTACTGCGAACTGTGGGCCTGGGACGTTAGCGAAGAGCAGATCCGCGAATTCAACCCAAGCGGCATCATCCTGTCCGGCGGCCCGGAAAGCACCACCGAAGCCGGCAGCCCGCGCGCCCCTGACTACGTGTTCAACGCCGGCGTGCCGGTGCTGGGCGTGTGCTACGGCATGCAGACCATGGCGATGCAGCTGGGTGGCCATGTGCAGGGCTCCAACGAACGCGAGTTCGGCTACGCGCAGGTGGAAATCGTCAACGAGAGCGCGCTGCTGCGCGACATCGAAGACGCCATCAGCCCGGCCGGCAAACCGCTGCTGGACGTGTGGATGAGCCACGGCGACAAAGTGACCGCGATCCCGTCCGACTTCGTGACCGTCGCCAGCACCGATACCTGCCCGTTCGCCATTATGGCCAACGAAGAAAAACGTTTCTACGGCGTGCAGTTCCACCCGGAAGTGACCCACACCCGCCAGGGCCAGCGCATGCTGGAGCGCTTCGTACTGGACATCTGCCAGTGTGAGGCCCTGTGGACGCCGGCGACCATCATCGAAGATGCGGTTGAGCGCATCCGCGAGCAGGTGGGTGAGGACCACGTGATCCTCGGCCTGTCCGGCGGCGTTGACTCCTCCGTGACCGCGATGCTGCTGCACCGCGCCATCGGCAAGCGTCTGACCTGCGTGTTCGTCGACAACGGCCTGCTGCGCTTGAACGAAGCCAAGCAGGTGATGGAAATGTTCGGCGACCACTTCGGCCTGAACATCGTGCACGTCGAGGCGGAAAACCGCTTCCTGACCGCGCTGGCGGGCGTCGACGAGCCGGAAGCCAAGCGTAAAATCATCGGCCGCGTGTTCGTTGAAGTGTTCGACGAAGAAGCCTGCAAGCAAGAGCAGGTGAAATGGCTGGCGCAGGGCACCATCTACCCGGACGTAATTGAATCCGCCGCTTCCGCCACCGGCAAAGCGCACGTGATCAAGTCGCACCACAACGTGGGCGGCCTGCCGAAAGAGATGAAGCTGGGCCTGGTCGAGCCGCTGAAAGAGCTGTTCAAAGACGAAGTGCGCAAAATTGGCCTGGAACTGGGCCTGCCGTACGACATGCTGTACCGTCACCCGTTCCCGGGCCCGGGTCTGGGCGTGCGCGTGCTGGGCGAAGTGAAGAAAGAGTACTGCGATCTGCTGCGCCGCGCCGATGCCATCTTCATCGAAGAGCTGCACAAAGCCGACCTGTACAACAAAGTCAGCCAGGCGTTCACCGTGTTCCTGCCGGTGCGCTCGGTCGGCGTGATGGGCGACGGCCGCAAATACGACTGGGTGGTCTCCTTGCGTGCGGTGGAAACCATCGACTTCATGACCGCGCACTGGGCGCATCTGCCGTATGACTTCCTCGGCCGCGTGTCCAACCGCATCATCAACGAAGTGGACGGCATCTCCCGCGTGGTGTACGACATCAGCGGCAAGCCGCCGGCGACGATCGAGTGGGAGTAATCCCTCGTGCGGCGTAGGCTGGCGTCAGTGATCGCACATGAGAACCAAACCCGCTTAACGGCGGGTTTTTTTATGCCCGATGTTTGGCTCCCTGTGCCGTAGACGGCCTCCGATCCGCAAGAGGGCTGGGTTGAGAGTGGCGCGAATGGAGAGGACAGCCCGCACGGAGCCGCCTGCGCTTTGCTTACGGCTCATTTTTTGAGGCGCGGCGTTTTCCATCTCGGCTTTGCGCCTATCTGCAGAACGGTATTCTGCAACCACGCGCACTTCGCCGGTGCGATGATGTCGTCGGATAACGGGGCTTTATTCACCGTATCCGCCGGGCCGCGGCATAATGAATTGCCGCATTGAGGCGCGTCGACTCATCGGCATCGGGCGATGGCGTAGCTAATTAATCCTCTGCGAAAATAAAAGGACTCCGTGCGCCCTTTTATGGGATTTTTCTGAAAGACTTGGTCTGACGAATAAATATATCAGAAGGATGCGATGAATTAGTCTATTTCTTATTTTATAAATCTTTCCTTCTGTTTTTATTGAGGAAATCAGCGGTTTTATTGTATTTAATAACCCTTCTCAAGGGCGATTCCTACGTTTTATCGGCATTCATTGCTTGGAGTTGAAATTCTAATTATATGATTTATCTTGTTTTTTAATTATTGTCGTAACATAAAGTGCGAACTGTGTAATTATCTGGCATTTGATATTTTCTAAGCTATCTACATAGGCTACTCTAAATGTAAGGGTATTAAAATGCACCGCCGAGAGGGAGGCAAACGATTTATCAACGAATGCCAGGATATGCTTTCTTTTGACTGCTTAGTTGCACAACGTCAGGATGGATATTGGTCAAGATGAAAGAGACAGGAAAAGCCTTCACCAGGGAAAAGCTTTATAAGAATTATACCAATAACGTCATAAGGAGGATGTCTACCCAAAAAGAAGTATCTCTTTGTCAATCAATTATAAAAGGTTTATCGTTTTTCACATTCTAATCCTAATTGCATGATTGCGGCAGCGCTTTGTTTTTCATTTTAATGGATAAAAGCCCAATGAGCAGGTTGTCTGAGGGTGGGTTTTGTTAGGGCATGGATGTCATTATGAGTTACCAGCATAGTATTGTGGTCGAGCTAGTTAATTTGATCGAGATGAATATACAGCATGATCTCTCGATAGAAAAGTTATCGGATTTGTCTGGTTATTCGAAATGGCACTTGCAAAGAATGTTTCAGCGTTATACGGGAATGAAAATAGCGACGTATATCAGAAATAGGCGTCTGAGCAAGTCTGCCGTCATGCTCAAACAGTCTGATTTAAAAGTATTGGAAGTGGCTACTGCTATCGGCTTTAGCTCCCAGCAGGCTTTTAGCCGCGCCTTTCAACGTTTTTTCGGTGAAAGCCCAAAGGACTTTAGAACGAGCCAGGAATGGGACTTTTCCAAACATCTCCCTCCCTTTTTAATACAAAATCCGTCAGCATATCATTTTATCGAAATGCCCAAGAACATATACCTGCTTAAGGGATATAAGTTTTTTCTCTATCATTCAATGAATGCTTCCAGCTCTGGAGGAGAGGAACGACAGAAATACGGCAGCCGCACAGGGAAAAATACCGATACGTCAATGCGCACGGTAAAGTTGGCTTCATCCGGTTGGGAAGTAACACTCAGCAAAGGGTACTACGAGACACGCAATCTGACGTTGATAAGAGGGCAGTATTTATTGTTCGAGTTTAACGGCAGGTTGAACGAATATCTGGTTTTTTTTGACAGCATCTATGACGCCTATCTTCCTTTGCTTGGCGTGCGAATAAGAAACGGCTTTTTAATTGAGTTGCATAAAGAAAAGAATTTTCAATACGCGGAAATTAACGTCAAGGTGTTGATTTATATTGGCAAGTCTTGACGCTATTCGGGCAGTAAAACAGAGGGATTATCCCAAGGAAAAGGAGGTGCTTATCAGGGTGATTAATTAGCGCTTGGGCTGTTGCCGTTTTTATCTCTATCTATTTTAATTTTAAAAGGAAGTCAGTTATGACTGGTTCTAGTTTGAACACGTTCCCTGTGGGCTATGAGTATGTCAATTTTGTTAATTGGTCAAAAGAAATCTCCGGCAATCATATTCTGACCTGCTATCCAAAAAATACGGATGAGCTCTTGGCCGTAATTAACTGGGCGCATGAGAATAAATATTGCGTGCGTCCGGTTGGCATCAAGCACAACTGGTCCCCGCTCGTTATTGCAAACGGGGAGGATAATAGCAATGTCGTGCTGATCGACCTCACCAGAAAATTCAAAAACATCTCAATCAATAAAGTGGGAGAGCATGGATACGTCACCGCGCAAACGGGGGTGACAATGCAGGCTTTGCTCACTGAATTAGAAAAAAAGAAACTCGGCTTTTACGCGACGCCGGCGCCTGGCGATCTGACCCTGGGCGGCGTGCTTGCCATCGGCGGCCATGGAACCTGCATCCCGGCAAAAGATGAGCCTCTGGCTGAGTTTGCCAGCTTTGGTTCCGTGAGCAATAGCGTGGTGTCGCTAAAAGCTGTCGTCTGGGATCAGGCGCGGTCGAAGTATGAATTAAAGGAGTTTACGCGTGATAATGCGGAGAGCTCGGCATTCCTGGTGCATGTCGGCCGGGCTTTTATCAGCGAAGTGACGCTGCAGGTGCCGCGCAACCGGCGTTTACGCTGTCAAAGTTATGTTAATGTCACCGCGGCGGATCTTTTTTCCACTGCAAGCACGACAAAAAATACCTTCAGCCATTTCTTGGATCTGTGCGGGCGCGTTGAAGTCATTTGGTTCCCGTTCACGGAAAAACCATGGCTGAAAGTGTGGAAGCAAGAAGACAGCTTCCCAAAAGTGTCAAAACCGGTTAATGGTCCATTTAACTATCCGTTCTCGGATAATTTGCCGGTTAAAATTTCCGATATCATTAAAAAAATCAATAATGGCCACCCGGAGCTGACCCCGACACTCGGCAAGGCGCAGATGGAGTTGGTCAGCATTGGTTTAGGGGCCACCGTGTCGGCGGATCTGTGGGGGTGGAGCAAGGATCTGCTGTTGTATGTGAAGCCGACAACGCTGCGCGTGACGGCCAATGGTTACGCGATAATCACGAAGCGGAGCAATATTCAAAACGTATTGCACGATTTCACGAAAAAATATGAAGAAATGGTGGCCGATTACCAGCGCAAGAATTCATTTCCGATGAATGGCCCGATTGAAATTCGCGTCACCGGATTGGACAGTGCAAAAGAGAGCGCGGTGGCCAATGCCATTGCTCCCGATCTTTCGGCTATTCGTCCCGTTGAATCCCATCCGGAATGGGATGTCGCGATCTGGTTGGATATTCTGACCATGCCCGATACGCCGGATGCCAATAAATTCTACAGTGAAATGGAAAAATGGATTTTTAGCCACTATGCGGGCGACTATGCGACGGTTCGCGTAGAGTGGAGTAAAGGCTGGGGTTATACGTCACAGGCCGCGTGGCAGGATAAAACCGTACTCGAAGAAAACATTCCGCACAGCTTTAATGCCGGGGCAGGGAACAATGACAGTTGGAATCATGCCTGCAACGTGCTGAATAAGTACGATCCGCACAACGTGTTCTCCTCTCCATTGACCAAAGCGGTTTTCAAACAGAAGAGTTAGTGAGTGCGTAATTGAAATAACCACCTGATTGGGCAGGTGGTTAGCATCATTAACCTTTCAGAGGGAGCCGCTTGTTTTCAAGCACCCCATTCTTTCTCGTAATGATATTCGATACGGCTTGCATCCCCGCCCAGCAGGGAGCCTACGGCTGCAACGCTTTTAAATGCCGCATAGCCAAGCGAGTCCGCGACATTATGAACGGCGCCCAAGCCAAAACCGATCGCGTTGAACCCTTGGCCTACGGAAGAGATCAATCGGGTATTAAGCGCATCATTGGCCAATTTTACGGTATCAATGATAACATCGCCGGCAAATCCTGATACAAAGCTTGCCGTATCGGAAATAATCCCCGCACCAGAAACGATTTCGATCTCTGCAGTATTTAGCTCTTTCATAGTAAATCCTTTCAACTTTATCCCTATACCTCAGGAACGAAACGTAAAGCGTTTCGCCGCTTAATTCTCGCAGCCTTTGTGAATGACGGCTTGATGAGAATACGCTTAGATTAAAGAGGTCGGCGTTGAAATATGCAACTCATAACGCTGTAGCTAATATTAGGGTCGCACTTTTTGTGACGTTTCAGCAGTTTTGTGTTTTTTTAAGATTATTATTACTTGTGGGTTTTGCCAACAAAGACTAAATCTAAATAAGCGCCGTGTTGGGCCAGGGAAAAGATAAAAATGAACGGTGTCGTTATATATGGAGAGGTCAGAATTTGTTTAGGGAAGAGGCCTTATCGCACAGTCGTTCTAAATGGGCAGGAAAAGCATTGTTAATTGCAGGGTTGCCGGCCTGGGTCATCGCGGGCATTTCACTTTCATTCGTTTCTGTGCTGATCATTTTCGTGACCTATGGCGGTTATACCCGGCGTATCAGCGTGGGCGGAGAGGTTACGACGCTGCCAAGATCGGTCAACATATTTGCTACTCAGCAGGGATTCATTGCACAACGCTTTGTCAATGTGGGCGATCAGGTAAAAAAAGGGCAGCATCTTTATCAGATAGACGTCAGCAGGGTGACGGATTCCGGCACCGTCAGCGCAAGCACGCGGCAGGCGATAGAAAATCAACTGGCGCAGGTCGATAGCATCATCGCTAAATTGGAGGCGAACAAGAAAACGACCCTGGTCAATCTGCAAGCGCAGATTGACCAATATAAACTGGCGCACAGCCAGTCCAAACAGATGGTCGAGAATTCACGCAACGGCGTTAACTTCATGCGCGAAACCATGAAAAATTACGATGAGTATCGCAGTAAGGGGCTCATTAATCGGGATCAGCTGAATAACCAGGTTTACCTCTACTATCAGCAGCAGAGTACGTTCCACAGTCTCTATAACCAAAGCATTCAAGAGTCTTTGCAGATAACTAACCTGAATAGCGATCTCGCGACAAGAGCATCCGATTTCGATAATCAAATCTCACAATATCAATTTCAGCGCAATGATCTCCTACGGCAGCTGGCCGAAGCGGATGCCAGCGGCTCGTTGATTGTCAATGCGCCGGCGGACGGGCGCGTTGAATCGCTCAGCGTGACGCCTGGGCAAATGGTCAATACGGGAGACAGCCTGGCGCAATTAATCCCCAGTAATCATGCCATCTATTATTTGGTTTTATGGTTGCCCAACAGCAGCGTGCCTTACGTGAGCCGAGGCGATCACATCAACGTTCGCTATGACGCCTTCCCGTATGAAAAATTTGGTCAGTTTCCCGGCGTGATCGAAAGCATCGCTTATGTTCCCGCATCGATTCAGGAAATGTCCACTTACAGCAGTTCGCCAACTCGACAATCGGCTGAACTGGTTGAGTCGTACTACAAAGTGCTGGTGGCTATCGATAACACGCAATTCGGCTATCAGGGAAAGAAGCTGAACCTTTCAAGCGGCATGAAGGCGCAAGCCACGCTTTTCCTGGAGAAAAGACCCATCTACCAATGGATGTTCGCGCCATTTTATGACATGAAAAACAGTGTGTCGGGGCCACTTCGTGAATAAAGTTTATGAGAATATCGTTGGCAAGCTGAACCTGTCGCTCAGAAGAAAAGTGCCGCAGGTCTTGCAAACGGAGGCCGCCGAATGCGGGCTGGCCAGTTTAGCGATGGTGTGCGGCTATTACGGCATGCACATCGATATGCTGTCGATGCGCCAGAAGTTTGATATCTCGGCCCGCGGCGCCACCCTGAGCTCGCTGATCGCGATCGCCGAGAATCTCAATTTGAAAACGCGGGCTCTATCCTTGAGCCTGGATGAGATTCACCAGGTGAAAAGGCCCTGCATATTGCACTGGGATATGAATCACTTTGTGGTCCTGGTCAACATTCGCGGTGGACGGATAACCCTGCACGATCCGGCATTTGGCCGCCGGGTTATCGGCCTGCAGGAGTTTTCCCTTCATTTTACCGGAATCGCTTTAGAGGTATGGCCAAGCAGTGAATTCACGCCTGTGGTGCAGAAAAATCGCCTGCACTTTAGGAAACTGCTCAGCAATGTCACCGGTCTTAAAAGCGCGCTGGTAAAAATTTTCGCGCTGTCGCTGGTCATTGAGGCCGTCAACCTGCTGATGCCCGTCGGGACTCAGTTGGTGATGGACCACGTCATCCAGGCCGGCGACCATAATTTATTGGTCATTATTTGCGTCGGTTTACTGTTTTTTATCTTGTTCCGCACCTGCGTTTCGATGTTTCGCTCGTGGATCTCCATCGTGATGGGCGCGCTTATCGATATACAGTGGAAATCAGGGCTGTTTGATCATCTGATGAAGCTCCCGCTTGCCTATTTTGAAAAGCGCAAGCTGGGTGATATTCAATCGCGCTTTGGCTCGTTGGACGCCATTCGCACCACGTTTACCACCAGTATCGTTTCCAGCATCATTGATGGCATCATGTCGGTCGGCGTATTTATCATGATGTTCATGTACGGTGGCTGGCTGGTGTGGGTAGCCTCCGGCTTTACGGTCTTATATGTTCTGCTGCGCCTTTCGACCTATCGCTATTATCGGCAAGCGTCCGAGGAGCAATTGGTGAAGTCGGCGAAAGCCAGCTCACATTTTATGGAGACGCTGTACAGCATCGCGACGCTGAAGTCGTTGGGGTTGGCGGGAACGCGTTCGCAGTTCTGGTTAAATTTAAATATCGATACGGCAAACGCCAATATTCGGGTGACGAAGCTCGATATGTTCTTTGGCGGCGTGAATGCGTTTCTTGCGGCCTGCGATCAAATCGTTATCTTGTGGTTGGGCGCGTCTTTAGTGATCGACAGTCAAATGACATTAGGCATGTTTGTCGCTTTTAATGCCTATCGGGGGCAATTCTCCGATCGCGCGTCAAATCTTATCGATATGGTCATTCGGCTGCGAATGCTGAATTTGCATAATGAAAGGCTGGCGGACATCGTGCTTTCTACGACAGAGGAAGAAAAGCCCTATCGCAAGATATGCAATCCCAACGAGGCGGTGACTTTTGAAGTGCGCGATCTGCTTTATCAATATGATAGCCTTTCGCGCCCAGTGATCCCCGGACTCAGCCTGCAGATCGCGGCGGGAGAAAGCGTGGCGATCGTCGGGCCTTCAGGCGTCGGCAAAACCACGTTGATGAAGCTGATGTGCGGGCTGTTGGAACCGACGGAAGGGCGTTTGTTTATCAACGGCATTAACATTCATGATATCGGCATTAATAATTATCGGGAGTGCATCGCATGTGTATTGCAAGAAGATAAACTGCTTGCCGGTTCAATTGCCGAGAACATATGCAGTTTTGATGCTCATCCCGATACGGAATTTATCGTTGAATGCGCCAAGCATTGCAATATTCACGACGATATTATGAAAATGCCGATGGGATATGAAACGTTGGTGGGCGAATTGGGGGGGAGCCTTTCCGGCGGGCAAAAACAGCGGGTGCTTATCGCCCGCGCGTTATATCGAAGGCCCAGTATTCTGTTTATGGACGAAGCCACCAGTCATTTGGATCTGGACAATGAAAAAAGGGTGAACGAAGCCATATCCTCGTTGAAAATGACCCGCGTTATCATTGCTCATCGGCCATCGACGATTGCATCGGCAGATCGGGTAATTACTTTGCAGCCTGTAAATGCAATGGCGTAATTGTTTGATGAAATATAAAATTTTATATTTATTTCATCTTTAATTAAGATTTTCGTTATTGAGTTAATTTATCGAGCACCTTATACCTAAAGCGTGAACCGACGGTTCATAAAAAGCAGTCTTTTTTAATTGATTCTTTTTAGTGAATGGAGATGAAAAATGAGAGAATTAAACTCAACAGAAGTTCAGCAGGTGAACGGCGCAACGATTGGCCTGGGTCTGGCTATTATCGGCAAGGTTGTTAACAGCTGGGGAAACGCGTGGAATAATGCCTGGGGCGGTTGCACGCCAAAACCGCCGGTATGTAAACCTGAGCCGCCGGTCTGCAAACCAGAACCGCCTAAATGCGATTAATCGTATTTAGATAACGCCACGTAAAATGCGGCAGGCTTAATGTTTTATTCATTGAGCCTGTCTTATTGCTGGCGGATAACCTGCGCCATCTGTGTAGTTAACTTGCCCCCCACTGCGTCAACAGCGCATGCAGCCTGGCCGGTTCCAGCGGCTTGCGCAGCACCAGATAGCCTTCCTGCTCGGCCTCTTGCAGAACTTGCGAATTGAACTCGCCGCTGACCATGGCGCCACTCACGTCCGGCAGGCGTTCGAACAACGCTTTGAGGATGTCGAAACCGCTCTCGCCGGAGCGCAGGCGTTGATCGCACAGCACGGCGAACGGCGTAAAGCCGTCGTCGACGATGGCGAAGGCTTCCTCGGCGGAGGCCGCGCAGCGCACGGTGATGCCCCAGGTGCTCATCAGGCTTTCCCAGGCGGAGGTCACCAAAGGATCGTCGTCCACCACCAGGCAGGATCCCCGCAGCGGCGCGTAGCGGGTGGGCGTGGCGGTGTTGTCGTACGTCGCCGCGATCTCCGGCGCTTTGTCTTCGCCGAGGTATTGCGCAAAGCGCATCCAGAAGCGCGAGCCTTTGCCTTCGACGGAGTGCATGCCGTACTCCACCTTCATCAGCTTGGCGCAGCGCGCTACTACTGCCAACCCCAGCCCGTGCCCGGCGCTGTCTATCTTCCACGCCAGCTCGGGGCGGTAGTAAGGGGAGAAGATTTTGCTTTTCTCTTCGTCGGCGATGCCTACGCCGGTATCCCACACTTCCACCAGGCACTCGGCGCCGCGCGGGCGGATGGCGATCAGTACGCCGCCCCGTTGCGTGTAGCGCAGGGCATTTTGGATCAGATTGATCAGCGATTGCCGCACCAGCAGCGGATCGCCCATCACGCAGATGCGCCGCCTGGGCCGCCAGGTGCGCAGCGCCAGCGAGCGGCTGTTGGCCTCTTCGCGGAACAGGGTGATCACTGAGTCGAGCAGTGCGCCGATATCCACATGGGTGGCGGCGGTGCGCACGTTGCCGGATTCGATCTTGCTGAGATCAAGCAGCGAATTGAACATCAGATGCACCGAGCGCACGCTCTGCTGCAGATCCAGCAGCTGCGGCGTCAGGCTGTCGTCCCGGTTTTTGTGGATGATGGCTTCGATCAGAAAACCCATGGCGTGCACCGGTTGGCGCAGATCGTGGCTGGCGGTGGTCAGGAACTGGTTCTTGTCCAACAGCGCCTGTTCCGCCTCTTCTTTGGCCTGGCGGAACTGTTCCGCCAGGCGCGAACTTTGCTCTTCGAGCAGCGCTTGCTGAATAAAGAACGCATGTGAGGTTAACGCGTGGCGATAAATGGCGAAACCGTACAGCAAGTTCAGCATCAGCACGATGAACATCACGTCTTCCAGCCGCCAGATGATGCCGAGGTTCAGCAGCCCCCAGGAGGCGAAGAAAAAACGCGTAAAGGTGCTGATGACGGGCGTCAGGTGCGTTGCGTTGGCGGCGACGATCGCGGCGATGCTGATATTGAGCAGCAGGAAAAAGTCAAAGTTATGGGTCTGCGGCGTAATTAAATAGAGTGATGAGATCCCCAACCCGTGAATAAACGCCACCTTATTAATGCGCGGCAGCCAGCGGCGCAGCACGGCGTCTTCATCATTTTCTTTGGCCTCATGCAGGTAGCGGCGGTGCCATATTCGGATCGCCACGGCGCATAGCAGGTAAACGATGATCCAGGTAATGGTTGGGCCGAGTTCATCACCCAGCAAATAAATCCAGATGGCGAACGGGATGCCGACGAAAGGCACGGCGGTGAAACTGAATACCAGCCGCATGAAGGTGTTGTCCAGCAGGCGGATCTGCGCGCGTGGGGAGATACCATCATTTTGTAAATTCTGGAAAAACCTCATGATGACGGATCCCGTTTGCCGTGCAACAGCGTGATGGCTTCCACCCGGCTGTTGACGCCGATCTTTTTCAATATATTGCTGATATGTTCTTTGACGGTAGGTTCGGAAATAGAGAGCTGCGTCGCGATTCTTTTATTTGGCAGGCCGCGCAACATCATAGTTAATACGTCGATTTGTCTCGGCGTTAAATTGAATTTATTTAAATGGTCATGGCTGCTTTTAATAGCGGATTCATTTCCTTCCGGGAACCACTCCTGATTATTGTTTAGCGCAAAAACCGCCCTGGCGAATAATTCAGGTGGCTCGTTTTTTAATACGAATCCGTGCCCGCCGGCATTGTGCACTTTCTGCCAGATATCGTTATTCTCGTCGCCGCTAACCACCAAGATCCGCACCTGAGGATAAAGTTGCTTTACTTCTTTGAGTAATTTCAACGCCGTACCGGAAGAGAGCCAAAAATCGATCACCAGTAAACGTGGCGGGCCGTTTTCCCTAATATGACGGTAGCAATTCTCTTCTGTGGTCACCACATGCGCCTGTTTGAATCGGCAATGCGTGCTGAGAAAATTAGCGATGCCGCTTGCTACCAATGGATGGTCATCAACGACCAACGCATAATCCTGCCCCAAAGGATTCTCCTTTCGCCTTCAAATATCAGATAGGTCTGATGAGTTATTATCAACCCTCCCTACTTTAGGAGGGTTTTTTCGTTTAGGAAAGGGAAATATATTATTCGAGGATTTGGATAAGAGAAAACATAAAGCCAATCGGTAATTTTAACTGATTGGTTATAAAGGATAATTTATGAAGAAACCACTTATCGCTTTAACCGTTACGATGATGATAGCCGGTTGTTCCACCCTGAAAACCGATCAGGCCATTCCGCTGCTGCAGGCGGAAACCGCTAAAATGCTGGGCCTGGGTTCATCGGACGAAATTACCGTGACCAATGTCAATGGCGCGCAGCCGGATGCGCTGGGCGGCCAAAAACTTTCTTATCGCGCCACCACGGAAAAAGGCCGAATTTTCGATTGTTCATCGCTGATGATGCCGGGAATTTTAGGCTCCTCGCCGTCGCTGAGCGCGCCGACCTGTACACCGGTAGTCACCCATAAATAATTCGCTTTGGAGGCGGTATTGCCGCTTCCTGGTTTTCCATCGTCGGAGCGCCAGCGCCGGGGGGCAATAAGCTTTTGCTTCGACGATCAATAAACCTGCGTGCGCGGAATAACGCCTCATACCTCCTCTAGCGCATTGAGTTTTCTTATAACAATACATTCCTCGACATCACGCTAACGAGTACGGAGATAGCCCGTGAATGACACGACATCGCATTCTTTAGCGGTTAAAACACCGCTTTCCAAACTTTACCTCGCTCTATTTTCCGCGCCGCTGTTGATGCTGGCGCCCGCCGATATCGCTCGCGCAGACGATGCCATTTTTGACGGCGACTCAAAAATTACCGAATCATTGGCCTACACCGGGGACGTTTACGTCGGCCGTAACCAAAGCGGCAACCTGCTGATCGAGAATGGCAAGATCAGCGCCTATAACATCAATATCGGCCGGATGTTCAACGGCCAAATTCATGACAGCGTAGTCACGGTCCGCGGGCCGAACGCCGAGCTGAATGCGGTGAACGATCAGTTCGTGCTGCGCGGCGGCCTCAATCTGGGGCGGGGCACTTTGCGGGTTGAAGACGGTGCGCTGGCCAGCGCGAAAGAGATCGTGGTCGGCACCAGCCGTGGCTATGACAGCCACCTTATCGCCACCGGCGCCGGTTCTCGCGTTACCAGCAATTTTCTCAGCGTCGGCACCGATCTGGGGGCACGTTCCACGCTGGCGATTGAAGACGGCGCGGTGCTGAACACCGCCTTTGACGCACGCATCGGCAATGGCAGCGGGCCGGGTGAGACCGATACGCTGAGCCCGAAAGCCACGGTCAAGGGGGCCAATTCCCAGTGGAACGTCGGCCGTGCGCTCACGCTCTACGGCGATCTGGACGTGCTGAACGGCGCTGCGGTCAACGTCGGTAATATTCAGGTGGCGGGCGTCTCGGGCGCGCGTAAAACCGCCGAGCTGACGATCGCCGGCAACGGCTCACGGTTTACCAGCGGCAGCAGCGTCAACGTTGGCGATTACGGCAATGGCGTGTTGGCGGTCATGGACGGCGGGACATTCTCCGCCGGCGGCAACGAAGTGGTGCTGGGCAAGACCGGTTCCGGCTCGAACCGCGGCGCGCTGATTATCGGCAGCCGCGGCAATATGGACACCGGCACCGGGTTGACCGAACCGACGCTCGGCGCGGCGGGCGCCGCTGGCGCCATCGATGCCCAGACGGCGATCGCCCTGCGGGGCGGATTGTTCCGCAGCTATGTGTACTTTAACCATACCGACGGCAATTACGTTTTCAGCAACAAGATGAGCGGCGAAGGCGAGGTGATCAACAGCGCCGGGCACACGACGCTGAACGGCGATCTCTCTGAGCTGCAGGCGAACGTCACCGCGCGCGGCGGCAAGCTCATCATCGCCAGCGACATCAATACCCAGAAAGAAGACGACATCTTCGAGATCCAAACCCTCGGCGCCGAGAACGGCGGCACGCTGATCCTTAACGCGACGGCGGGCACCGACGTCAATAACGGGCTGGGCTACAGCAGCGCCGCGTCGATCAAGGCCGGCGGCACGCTGGGCGGCAACGGCACGCTGGGCCAGACCGAGATCCAGTCCGGCGGCCATATCTCGCCCGGCGACGGCAATATCGGCACGCTGACGCTGAAACGCTACCTGAACTTTATCGGCGAATCCTTCTATGACGTCGATATCGCCGGCGACGGCCGCAGCGATCAACTGCTGGTGGCGGGCAAAACCACCATCAGCGATCGGGCCAAGGTGCAGGTTACGGCGCTGGATCCGCAAACCAGCTATAAAACCGGCCAAAGCTACCGCATTCTGACCTCGGACGGCGGTATTGACGGCCAGTTCGCGTCGGCGGTCTCCAAGTCTGCCTTCCTCGATGTGGCGTTAAAACACAGTGCCAACGCCGTGGATCTGACCATCGCGCAGAAAGACACCGGCGGTGAAAACCCGGGCGGTGAGAATCCGGGTGGGGAAAATCCAGGTGGTGAGAATCCGGGCGGAGAAAACCCTGGCGGTGAGAATCCAGGGGGCGAGAATCCGGGCGGAGAAAACCCAGGCGGGGAAAATCCGGGGGGCGAGAATCCAGGCAGCGGCAAGCCGGGCATTTTCCAAACGGTGGCCGAGAGCGGCAACCAGTGGAATACCGCCGGCGCGCTCTCCACGCTGGCGCAGCGCGGTCCTTCACTGGCGCTATACAACTCGCTGCTGCTGCTGAGCGCGCCGGAAGCGCGCGAGGCGTTCAATCAGCTGTCCGGCGAAGTCTATCCGTCGATGCAGTCTAACCTGATCGCCGGCAGCACCCAGCTGTTCAACGTGCTGAACCAGCGCATGCTGCGCCTGTTCGACAATGACAGCCTGCCGATACCGCCGTTGGCGATGTCGCTGGTGCAACCGGCGCAGGCGCAAAACAGCGGCGTCTGGGGCCAGACCTTCAGTTCCTGGGGCAGGAACAGCGGCAACGGCAACGTGGGCAAGCTGGATGGCAACACCACCGGCTTCCTGTTGGGGGCGGATCGCAAGCTGGCGGACCATAACGTGCGCATCGGCGGTTACTTCGGTTACAGCCGCGGCGATTATGACGTCGACAGCCGCCGCTCCAAGGCCGATACCGACAACTACCACCTCGGCCTGTATGCGGCCGGGCAACAGGATGCGTTCTCGCTGCGCGGCGCGCTGGGTTACACCTGGCACAAGATTGAAGGCAAGCGCAACGTCGATTTCAGCGGCTTCTCGGATCGGCTGAAGTCGGATTATGACGCGAACTCGCTGCTGGCATTCACCCAAGCGGGTTACCGTTTCGGCCAGCCGGAGATGAACGTCGAACCGTTCATCAACCTGAGCTACATCCGCCTGCATACCGACAGCTTCCAGGAGTCGGGTGGCGCGGCGGCGCTGAGCGTGCGCAATGAAACGATGGACACCTTCTACTCCACGCTCGGGGTGCGCGGCGTGACCGAACTGCCGAAGAACGTCAGCCTTTACGGCTCGCTCGGCTGGCAACATGCCTACGGCGATAAGAACACCTCATCGCGCATGGCGTTTGCCGGCAGCGACGCGTTCGTTACTCAGGGCCAGGCCGTGGATGACAACGTGATGGTGGGCGATATCGGCGTGAGCGTGAAGCTGTCGCGCGCTGCGACGTTGGATGTTGGCTATCAGGGGCAATTCGGCGCCGATACCCGCGTCAATTCGGTCAACGCCAACCTGCGCTGGTCGTTCTGATTTTTCCTCTAGACTTCTCTGGTACTTTCAGGCCCGCTTGATGCGGGCCTTTTTTATGGTGGGCATTAAGTTTCCCGTGAGCCTGCGTAAGGGGGCGCTAAGACATTTCCCGATATGAGCAGGGCGGGATTGTCTGTATGATTAATGCTCTTCTTGGTATGGGCAAGGGACTGATTTTCCAGTGCGTGAATTGACAAGGCCGTTAACGATTTTCACCAGTAAGAAGCCTTTTAACGACCGTTTTGCGGATGATATGCAATATGGCGATATGGATGAACGTACACTTAAGCAACGGTATCGCTTGGGGCAAGTATCAACGTTTATCGATTGGAGTACTTATAAATCGCCCTATGATCATCCGGCAACGCGAAATATTCCGGCAGCAGGAAAAGAAAAGGCGGTTGCCATGCTTTTTGATGAGCTGAGAGCTGCATCGAGATACTTTTCTTTTACTGGCGTTTATCAAGGCTTGATAGTTAAGCTCTTCAATCACATGCAGGGCAATAACGGAACTGACTTTCAAGATGTTCAAATGGATTTAGCCTATAAAAGGCTGATACTGAGCGATAAATCAGAAAATAGTACGCTAATTCGAATTAAAAGTGTTCTCGACACCTTTGACTTTAACTCATATCGGCTGAATAAAGAGGCATTTGCTCTTCAGTTATCACAGAGCCGTTTGCCAAAGTATGTCCGCTGGGAAGACTGCATAAATGGAATGGGAGTCAGTGTGCATGAGGTCAACAGTACAGAGATTAGTGTTGATTCTTTGGTTTTTCAAGGTAATAGATATACTGCCGTGATTAGCTATAAAGCTCAGGATCATTTTGGATTGGATAAAGAAGATATTAGCAAGTTAACGTTTAATTCTATTGGTTTTTTCAGGATTTGGTTTGTACCTCAAAGGTATAAAGAGTTCGCGTTTAGACCCTTTTTCACCAACTTTGGCGCGAAGATAATAGTGACAGGTGAAAACTATGCTTAACAAGAAAAAGGTTGCGTTCTTTTCTTTGGTTGCCGTAGCGGCTTTTTGGTTGGTTTGGGTGCTTGTCAGGCCGGCTAATGTTGTGCGGGTTGATGGTGCTGCTGTTTATGTTCAATACCTTCCGTTGACCACGGAAGGTAAAATATCTTGGTGGAATGATAATAAAGATAAACTTCAGGAAAAATATCATATTATCAAAGACGAGAGTCACTTTACCGTTGCCGTAATGAATTTTGATGGCTATGTTGCCGCTCCGACGGGTAGCAATGATGGAAGTGTTGATGACTATCATTGTTTTGCCGAGGGCGATGCCAAGAACAAATGTATCTATAAGGATATAGCGATGATTATTAATGGTGATGCTAATAAAAGGATTTTTATCAGTCTGGATGGGAAGACTTTTGCTCAAGAGCCTGACGGTAAGACCACGCTGTTAAAAAAATAGTGACTCTTACCCCCTGATTTTTCCTCGTTTTCAATCAGACTCGTCTAGGTGGTGGTCAGGGTTTCGCCCTCGCCAAGCCCGCGCAACGGCGGGCTGAGCAGGGAAGGACGTTTAACGCCCTTTTTTCTTGCGTCCTGGCTGGGTAAAGCGCTTGCGGCCGGCCGGCGCAGCGGTTTTATCGGCGCTTTTCGGTCCGCCGGCGCTCGGTTTTTTCGCCGGGGCAGATTTGGCCGGGGCTTTCTTCGTCGGTTTAGCCTCGGACGAAGAGCCTTCAATCAGCTTGAACAGCTCAATCAGCTCGTCATCGGTCAGATCGCGCCATTCGCCCAGCGGCAAGCCTTTCAGGCTGACGTTCATGATGCGCGTGCGTTCCAGCTTGGTGACCTCATAGCCGAAGTGTTCGCACATGCGGCGGATTTGGCGGTTCAGCCCCTGCACCAGCGTGATGCGGAACACGAACGGCGCTTCTTTCTTCACCTTGCACTTTTTGGTCACCGTGCCAAGCATCGGCACGCCGGCGCCCATGCCGCGAATAAACTCGTCGGTCACTGGCTTGTTGACCGTCACCAGATACTCTTTCTCGTGATTGTTGCCGGCGCGCAGGATCTTGTTGACCAGGTCACCGTGGTTGGTCAGAAAGATCAGCCCTTGCGAATCCTTGTCCAAGCGGCCGATCGGGAAGATGCGCTTGCTGTGGTTGACGAAGTCGGTGATGTTGTCGCGCTCGCCGTCCTCGGTGGTGGTGACGATGCCGACCGGTTTGTTCAGCGCGATCAGCACCAGATCTTCTTCATTGCGCGGTTCGATCAGCTGACCGTTAACCTTCACCACATCGCCGGCAAATACCTGGGCGCCAACGGTGGCGCGTTTACCGTTGATGAAAACGTTGCCCTGTTCGATGTATCGATCGGCGTCGCGGCGTGAGCAGATACCGCTCTCGCTAATGTATTTGTTCAAACGAATGGATGAGTTAGTCAGCATGGGATCTCCGTAAAACGCGGACTATACATTACCCGGATGGCGCTGCGAAGCGAATCATGCAGGAGGCGGCGGCTATGAACAAAATCCGTCCCTGCATCAAAAAGTGCAGACGATAAGTGGTGTCGACAGGCCTGCGTCTTATTGCGATGCTGTTGTCGTCAATAGACTTGCGATCGTCGTTTTGGCATAGCCGATGAATGCCGCCAACGGCTGCTGATGCTGAGACAGGTCATCTATCGCTTGTCCGAGATAAACTCGCCGCGCGGTGCTAAGTACCGGCTGGTGTTCAGATGGCAAGCGTGCCAGCAGCCATTCGGCGGCTACATCTTTGGGGGCGATCCGACCGGTTGCCGCGCTGAACCAGATGCGCGCCAGCGCAAGCACAATGTTGCATTCGTCGCCATGCCAGTCATCAGGTTCTTTCCATTGACTCAGGGTATCGGTGAGCGCGGCGATGAAGTCACTGCGAGGGACGCTGTCATACAGGAGTTCAAAGGAGGCGCCGAACAGATGCCGATGATGCTGCCGGGCTTTAGTAAGCAGGATCGCCACATCAGGATCCAAGGTGGCGGGGGAGACAATTCCCACCAGCAACTCTTCACGCAGCCATTCGCCAAACTGTAACTCACGTCGTGGCGGATAGCGCCAAGGTTTGATGTCGGTCTGTACCAGCACGGTGACTTCCAGCGGGCGAAAAATACTGTCGGCATCTGGCGGAGCCGACACGGTCAGCAAAGCTTTCATGAGGGCGGCCCGAGTGGTTGACATCAGCGGCTTGCTGATGACGACCAAGATGTCGATATCGCTGTTGGGTTTAAGACCGCCATCGACCGCGGATCCATACAGACTGATGCCCAAGAGTGTCTCGCCGAGTTGCTCTGTCAGCACATTGTATGCGGCGTCGATCTGTGCGGCGATTTCGGTTGGAAGTGTTTCTTTTATAGCTAATTGGGGATTGTTAAAAGACGGCTCAAACCGTTCCCCCACCTTCACCACCCGGGTGTTCAGCGGGGTGAGCGTCTGCCCGGCGCTGCCGATCGGCGTCAGGCGCGGCACGGGGCGGCCGCTGTCGCTTTCCACCAGCGTTGAGTGCGCTTCTCCCTCGGCGAACAGATGATCTTCCCCCCACTGGCGCAGGCCAACGATCACCGGAAACAGCGCGCGGCCTTTCTCGGTCAGCACATATTCCTGATAGGCGCTGCCGTCCGCGGCGGGCACGATCTTCAGCACGCCGTGCGTCACCAGGGCGCGCAGCCGGGTGGCAAGAATGTTCTTCGCCATCCCCAGCCCTTTTTGAAATTCGCTGAAACGGGTGACGCCGTCGAAGGCGTCGCGCACGATCAGCAGTGACCACCAGTCGCCAATCACATCCAGCGTGCGCGCCACCGGGCACGGCGCGTCTTCCAGGCTCTTACGTTTCACGACGATTATCTCCTGCTGCATATTCTGGTTGCATTATAAAACCTCTGCGCCTAAAGTTCATTGGGTTTAATAATGAAACCAAGTTGAGGTGTGCGATGAGCGACAAACTGCTGGAACCTCCCTGTGCGGCATTGGGGCGCCTGCCGGCCGCCCTGGTGCTGCTGTTGGCCGCCGCCAGCGCCTTTAGCGTGGCCAACGTTTACTATGCGCAGCCGCTGTTAGACGCCATCGCCCGCGATTTTTCCATCAGCCTGGCGGCGGTCGGCATGGTGATCGCCGTGACTCAGTTGGGCTGCGCGCTGGCGTTGCTGTTGGTGGTGCCGCTGGGGGATCGGTTGAACCGGCATCGATTGCTGGCGGGGCAACAGCTGGGCCTGATCGCTGCGCTGCTGCTGGTGGGCTGGGCGCCCAGCGCGGCCTGGCTGCTGGTGGGGATGATGTTGGTGGGGCTACTGGGCACCGCCATGACGCAGGGCCTGATCGCGTTCGCCGCCGCCCTGGCGCCGCCGCAGGAGCGCGGGCGGGTAGTCGGCGCGGCGCAGGGCGGGGTGGTGCTGGGGTTGCTGCTGGCGCGCACTCTCTCCGGCGCGCTGGCGGACGTTGGCGGCTGGCGCACGGTGTACTTCTTCTCCGCCGGAGTGACGTTGGTATTGCTGCCGATCCTGTCGCGCCTGCTGCCAGCGCCACGCACCGTTCCCAGCACGCTGAGTTATCCCGCGCTGCTGGGTTCAATGTTGAGCCTGTTGCTGCATGACCGCACGCTGCAAATTCGCGGCATGCTGGCGCTGCTGATGTTCGGCGCTTTCAGCCTCTTTTGGAGTTCGCTGGTGTTGCCGCTGAGCCGGCCGCCGTTCAACTTCACCCATGCCGCGGTGGGAGCGTTCGGCCTGGTCGGCGCGGTGGGCGCGCTGGCGGCGGTGCGCGCCGGGCATCTGGCGGATCGCGGGTTGGGGCAGGCGGCCAGCGGCGCATGTCTGCTGCTGTTGACGCTGGCCTGGCTGCCGCTCGGTTTGCTCGGCAGCGGTCTGGTTTGGCTGGTGGCGGGCATCGTGCTGCTGGATCTGGCGGGCCAGGCGATCCACGTGCTGAACCAGAGCATGATTTTCAGCGCGCACCCGCAGTCGCACAGCCGGCTGGTGGCCTGCTACATGCTGTTTTACGCCGTCGGCAGCGGGCTGGGCGCCTTTGTCGGCACCCATGTGTACGCCTGGGCGGGCTGGAGCGGCGTCTGCTGGCTGGGGGCGGGCGTCAGCCTGAGCGCATTGCTGTTTTGGCGGCTGACGCTGCGCGGGATGCCGGATGCGGCGGGTAAGGGCTAGCGGGCCGGTGAGTGCATCAGGTAATAATCTTCTTCGCCGTCGTTGCCGGTGGAGATGATGCGCCAGCCGTGCTTGCGGTAGAACGCCAGCGCTTTTTCATTTTTCACCAGGCATTTCAGCGAACCGGTGGCGGTGAAGGTGGCTTGCGCCGCATGCAGCAGCGCACTGCCGACGCCGCGCGGCGGCTGATGGGGATCGACATACAGGTTATGAATGAAGTTATCTTCGCGGTAGACGGAGACGAATCCCAGTAGCGCGCCGCCGTCTTCCGCCACCCAAATCGCTTCGCCCAGCGTCGCGCCGTCGAAATCTTCCAACTGATAGTTTGAGGTATCGCGCCAGCCGAACGCCGCCTTGCGCGACGCCAGGTACAGCGTGCGCAGGAAGGGGCGATCGGTCTCTTGGTAGGGTCTTATCTGCATGGCATCTCCCGGTGGTTTGTGCTCACTATAGCGCATTGCGCGGCGTATGCCCGCTGGGCCAATTTAATCGCTTGTTTGTCCGCGCCGCCGCTGGCATGATCCCCTGCAGGGATTAACGCAACGTTGATCACAACCTATTGATTTTCATGACTCGGGGTGCCCTTCCGCGTGAAGGCTGAGAAATACCCGTATTACCTGATCTGGATAATGCCAGCGTAGGGAAGTCACGGCCGCTCAACCGGCGCCGCCTTCTTGAACGCCGGTTGGGAGGAATATGATCGCTCGACCTGATGCACTACCCGGCGCCCGCGCCGCGGCCTGCCTGACCCAATTCCAACAGCGGCCTCCGCTGATCCACTGCCTGACCAACGAAGTGGTGCAGTCGCTGACCGCCAACGTGCTATTGGCGCTCGGCGCCTCTCCGGCGATGGTGGTGGAGCCGCAAGAGGCGGCGCAGTTCAGCGCGCTGGCCGACGGCCTGCTGATCAACGTCGGCACCCTCAACGCGCTGCGCGCCGAATCGATGCGGGCGGCGGTGGCCGCCGCCAATCAGGCCGGCAAGCCCTGGACGCTGGATCCGGTGGCGGTCGGCGCGCTCTCCTACCGCACCGCCTTCGCTAAACAGCTGCTGGACGAGCAACCGGCGGCGATACGCGGCAACGCCTCGGAAATCATGGCGCTCAACGGGTTGCTGGCCAGCGGCCGCGGCGTGGACAGCGGCGACGATTCCTTGGCGGCATTGCCCGCCGCGCGTGAGCTGGCGCGGCGCAGCGGCGCGGTGGTGGCGGTCACCGGCGCGGTGGATTACGTCACCGACGGCCAACGCGACTGGGCGATAGAAGGCGGCTCCCCGCTGATGACGCGGGTGGTGGGCACCGGCTGCGCGCTGTCGGCGGTGGCGGCGGCGTTTTGCGCCCTGCCGGGCGATCGCCTGGACAACGTGGCGACCGCCTGCCGGGTGATGTCACACTGCGGCGGCCTGGCGGCCAGGCAGGCCGCCGGGCCGGGCAGCTTTACGCCGGCGTTCCTCGACGCCCTGTATCAACTGCGCGGGGAGGATCTGTGATGAAACGCATTAACGCCCTGACCATCGCCGGCACCGATCCCAGCGGCGGCGCCGGCATTCAGGCCGATCTGAAAGCTTTCTCGGCGCTTGGCGCCTACGGCACCTCGGTGATCACCGCGCTGGTGGCGCAAAATACCCGCGGCGTGCAGTCGGTGTATTACATCGATCCGGCGTTCGTCGCCGCGCAGCTGGACTCGGTGTTCAGCGACGTGCGCATCGACAGCGTCAAGATCGGCATGCTGGCCAACGCCGACATCGTGCAGGCGGTGGCCGAACGGCTGCGCCATTACCGGCCGGAATTCGTGGTGCTGGATACCGTGATGCTGGCGAAAAGCGGCGATCCGCTGTTGGCGCCGGAGGCGGTAGAGTCTATCCGGCGCGAGCTGTTGCCGCTGGTGTCGATCATTACGCCGAACCTGCCGGAAGCGGCGGCGCTGCTGGCGTGCGCGCCGGCGGAAGATGAAGCGCAGATGCGCGAGCAGGGGCGGGCGCTGCTGGCGATGGGCTGCCGGGCGGTGCTGATGAAGGGCGGCCACCTGAGCGAAAGCGAGAGCCCGGACTGGCTGTTTACCGCCGAAGGCGAGCAGCGCTTTACCGCGCCGCGCGTCGCCACCCGCCACACTCACGGCACCGGTTGCACGCTCTCGGCCGCGCTGGCGGCGTTGCGCCCGCGCCATGCCGACTGGGCGGCCACGGTGGCCGCCGCCAAGGACTACCTGCAACACGCGCTGCAACAGGCGGACACGCTGGAAGTGGGGCACGGCATCGGGCCGGTGCATCATTTTCACGCCTGGTGGTGAGTCAACTTTTTGCCGCAACCGTGGTCTGACTAGTTCAGGCCCGGTTTACGGGCGAAACCTGATTTAACCTAGGGAGAAGGACTATGACGGGACACCAGGCGCTGCGTTGCGCCCTCTTCGGCGCACTGCTCAGCTTCAGCGCGGGCAGCTTCGCTCAGCAGATCGTCACCACATCGGATTTGATTCAGCAGCCGGGGTATCAGGCCAGCTGGCAAAACATGGTCAAAGGCCAGGCGCGGATGCCGGGCTGGGCGCGCAAGGGCGTCGGCACCTCTACGCCGGCGCAAAACCTGAGCTGGAAGGGCAAAGAGTATCTGGTCGGCAATCTGTGCAAGCCGCACGACTGCGGCAACAACTTTTTGATCGTGGCGTTCAGCGCGGATAAATCCCAGGCCTGGGGCGTGCGAGTCGCGGTGGAAGATCGGCCGGAAGCCGTCGATCATCCGAAGAAATACGCCAAGTACCAGTGGCTCGGCAAGCCGGATGACGACATGAAAGCGCTGCTTAAGCAGCAGTTTGAGAACAATCCCGACTGGAAATGATCTGACCGGGGGCGCTGACGATGCCGCCCCCGGCGTTGATCAGCCGATGCCGGCCTGATGCAGATCGTGCAGGTTGAGCGCCCCCACCAGCACGCCATCCATATCGACCACCGGGGCCGCGCTGATGTGCTGTTCGTGCAGCGCTTCCAGCGCTTCGCCGGCGCGCCACTGCTCCGGCAGCCGATAGCCGGGGCGGGTGATCGCCGGGCTGAGCGGATCCTGCAGGCTGTTGCCCTTCACCAGCCAGCGGCGCAGGTCGCCGTCAGTAAACACGCCCACTACCCG
The DNA here is from genome assembly GCF_052166775.1 of Serratia sp. CY74737. Taxonomy (NCBI): domain Bacteria; kingdom Pseudomonadati; phylum Pseudomonadota; class Gammaproteobacteria; order Enterobacterales; family Yersiniaceae; genus Serratia; species Serratia sp. CY74737. Next base: position 103,943 of record NZ_JBJNOF010000008.1, on the reverse strand, counting down.
CTGCTGCGCGTCGCACACCGCCACCAACCCGAGCCCGGTGCGGCTCAGTTCCAGCATCGCTTCCATCACGTTGGCGCTTTCGCTCACGCGCGGCAGGCGATCGCCGGTGCGCATCAGGTGATGCACGCGGTTCAACAGGCGCGCCCCCAGGCTGCCGCCCGGGTGCGAGCGGGCGAAGTCTTCCGCATTGAAACCGCGCTGGCGCATCAGCGCCATCGCCAGAGCGTCGCCCATCATCAGGGTGTTGACCGCGCTGGAGGTGGGCGCCAGCCCCATCGGGCAGGCTTCGCGCTCGACGCCGATATCCAGTACGCAGGCCGCGGCCTGCGCCAGCGGCGACTCTTTGCCGCCGGTGATGGCGATCACCGGAATGCCGTTCTCCGCCAGCAGCGGCAGGATCAGGTCCAGCTCTTTGGCGCGGCCGGAGTAGGAGATGAACACCACCACGTCGTCGGCGCCGATCATGCCGAGATCGCCGTGCAGCGCCTCCGCCGGATGAACGAAGAACGACGGCGTGCCGGTGCTGGCCAGCGACGCGGCGATTTTTTTGCCGATATGGCCGGACTTGCCGATGCCGGAAATCACCGCTTTGCCGCGGCAGTTCAGCAGCAGCTCGCAGGCGCAGACGAAATTGTCATCCAGGCGCGCCAGCAGGCGCTGCGCTTCGGTCAACTCGATCTCCAGCGTTTCGCGGGCGAAGGCGAGCAGGGCGTTGGCGTTACTCATCGGGGTCTCCTACCAGAATGATATTGATGCCTTTCGCCTGCAGGGCGGCGAGGTAATCGGGGTTGATGTCTCGGTCGGTGATCAGCGTGTCGACGGCGCTGAGCTCGCACACCACGTTCGGGCTCTTGCGGCCGAATTTCGAGGAGTCTACCAACAGAATAATGCGGCCGGCGGCTTCGCACATCGCCTTGCTGACGTTGTGCACTTCGTTGAAGGTGGTGACGCCGGCGTTGAGATCGACGCCGTCCGCGCCGATAAACAGCTTGTCGAAGCTGAATTGCTGAAACGCCGATTCCGCCAGGCTGCCGTGGAACGAGGCCGATTTTTTGCGGTAGGTGCCGCCGGGCATCAGGATGGTCTGATCGTTGTCCAGCTCCACCAGCGCGTTGACGATGGTCAGGCTGTTGGTCATCACCGTGATGTTGTTGAACTGTGCCAGGTGCGGCACCATCTGCAGCACCGTGCTGCCGGCGTCGAAGATCAGCGAGTCGCCGTCGGCGATCAGCGCCACGGCGGCGCTGGCGATCTGGCGTTTTTTCTCGGTGTTGATATGGGTTTTGCGGTCGATCGGCTGATCGCCGTCGTCGCGGCTGAGCACCACGCCGCCGTAGGTGCGGATCACCTCGCCTTCTTCTTCCAGCAGGGTGAGATCCTTGCGGATGGTGGTGCCGGTGGTGGAGAAATGCTCGGCCAGGGCGTCCACTGCCGTTTTGCCATGCCGCTGCAGATATTCAAGGATAGCGGCCTGCCGCTGCTTTGGTTTCATCGCGATTCCCGTTCACAAGAGTGGGGCATTTCCCCTCGCTGAATAATTCACTATGAAAGGTAATGTCTTTTAATGTGAAAATATCACGATTTGGGTTCAATCGCTAACGATAGTGCAGACTGGCATGCGCGATCCTCGGGGAAGATCACATCCGGGCGCAAATCCCGCTGATGCAATCCGTGTAAATGAGGCAGCGGGCGTGGCCGGGCGAAAACGGTCAGGCCGCGCAGCAACAGGCTGCCGCACACCCGCCGGTCGGCGTCGAAGGCCAGCGCCAGCACCACTCGCGGGCGAAAACGGCCGCCGGAACGGCCGACGCCCACGGCGCCCAGCTGGCATAAACCATCGAAGGCGCGGTTGAAACGTTGCAGTTGCCACCAGCCGAAGGCGATTTGCAGCAGCCAGGCCAGCAGCGCGAAGGCGATCAAAGCTTGTGTCATGGCGTTCTCCTTAGCCCCCTCTGCTGAAGGGGGCATCGATTGGCGTCAGAACATCACCTGGCCGCCGGTGATGTTGATCGATTGGCCGGTGCAGTAAGAGGCCTTGTCGCTGGCGTAGAACAGCAGGGTGTTCAGCACATCCTGGTAGTCGCAGCCGCGCTTCAGCGGCACCTTGTCGATGTAGTACTGCTCCACCTGATCCGGCGCGATGCCCAGTTTTTGCGCGTACTGCGGCAGCAGCGACTGGAACATCGGCGACTTCAGCAGGTTGCCGAGCATCAGCGAATGCACGGTGATGCCGTACTCCGCCAGATCGAGCGCCAGCGACTGCGTCAGCCCCACGCCGCCGAACTTGGCGGCGCTGTAGCCAGAGTTGTGCTTGCTGCCGACCTTGCCGGACTTGGAGTTGATCTGGATGATGCGCCCGGCGATGCCGTCGCGGATCATCAGGCGCGAGAACTCGCGGGCGCAGAGGAAATAGCCCACCAGGTTCACCTGCAGCGAGCGGTCGAAGTCGCCCAGCGGGAAATCGGTGATCGGCGCCGCCTTGGCGATGCCGGCACTGTACACCAGCAAATTAGCCTGGCCAAACGCCCGGTCAACCGCCGCCGCCAGCGCGATCACGCTCTGCTCGTCGGTGGCGTCGGCCTGAAAACCGCAGGCGCTGCCTGCGCCAAACGCTTCGTTGATCTGCCGCGCCACCCGATTGGCGTTGTCGGCGTTCAGATCGGCCACCGCCACCCGATAACCGGCCTGCGCCAGCCCGTGGCTCAAAAAGGCACCTAACGTTTGGCCGCCGCCAATCACTACAGCTACTTCAGACATGGTCTACTCCTTATGCGATAAATGACAGCGTGCTGCCCAACGGGATATCGGTCGGCGTCGGGCCGGATACGTGGATCGAGCCGGGAAATTCGGCTTCGGCTTCGCCGTCGAAGCGCACGGTGATATGGCCCAGCTCGCGCAGATTCTGCGTGGCGACGCTGCCGACGGCGGTGATGGCGTAGCGCTGCTGCGCCAGCTCCATCACGCCGCCCACCTGCAGCTCGCCGGCGGTCGCGCCGTGGCGGTGGATAAAGCAGAACTCTTCGATATCCGCCGGCGCGCCTTCACGGAAAGTGATCAGCATGTTGTCCAGCAACGCGTCGCGGGCGCAGCCGCCGATCTGCGTGATGGTGGTATGAAAAATGGTGTGCATAAACGTCTCCCTGGAAATTATGCTATTGATAAATAAAGGCCGAGGCGGCCCAGGCGATCAACACCGTCGGCGCGCCGGTCAGAAAGCGGCCAACCAGCACTGAAGGCACGCCGACCCGTACGGTGTCCTGTTTGGCTTCCGCCAGCGACAGGCCGACCGGAATGAAGTCACAGGCTGCCTGCGCGTTGATGGCGAACAGCGCGGGCAGCGCCAGCTGCGGCGGAATATGGCCGAGGCCGATCTGCACCCCGACCAGCACGCCGATCACCTGGGCGATGACCGCGCCGGGGCCGAGGAACGGCGACAGCAGTGGGAACGAGCAGATCAGCGCCAGCGTCACCAGGCCGATCGGGCTGTTGGCCAGCGGCGTCAGGCCGTGAGCGATAAAGTCCCCGAGGCCGGAGGCCATGATGATGCCGATCAAGGCCGAGACGAACGCCATAAACGGCAGAATGGTCTTCAGCACGGTGTCGATAGTGTCGCGCCCAGCCTGGAAGAACACCGCCACCACCGATCCCATGCCCATGCCAACCTTCGCCAGCAGCCCGTCGCTTTGTTCGGTGATCTTCTTGCTGGTGTCGTAGTCGCGCGCCTTGGGCGGCGCGGCAACGGCGGCGGGTGGGTTCTCCGTCGTGTCGATTCGGCTGATGTTGTGGTCGCGCACGCCGGAGACATAGATGTCTTCGAGGATAAACTGCGCCAGCGGGCCGGACTGGCCGGTGGCGTGGATGTTGACCGTCGGAATGCGGCGTTTCGGGTACAGGCCGCAGCGCAGGGTGCCGCCGCAGTCGATCACCGCCACGCCGATCTCTTCCGCCGGCGGCTCGCCCTCTTTGAAACCGTCGACGGCGGGCCAACCGGTCAATTCGCTGAGGCGATCGACGATGGAAGGCCGGGTGCCGGCGGTGATGTACACCACTTTTTTGCCGGGTTCTATCGGCAGTTCCAGGGGGCCGCCCCAGCCGCTGGCGCCTTTTTCAATACGGATATAAGCACTCATGCTGCACTCCACGAATTAAAGTTGCACCTGGCGATCCAGACGGATGCCCATCTTGCGTTCGAACAGACTGGTGGTGAGATCGGTGACCCAGCCGCGGAAGAAGTTGGTGAACAGCCCCACCAGGAAATAGCTCACCGCCAACGGGCCGAGCGGCAGGCCGAGGGTGGTCAGGCCGCTGGCGATGCCGAGGTAAACGAACAGTTCGCCGGGGTTGATGTGCGGAAACAGGCCGTTCATCGAGTGGCAGCTGTAGGAGGCCGCCGCGTAGTAGCTCGGCTTGTATTTCTCCGGCATGAAGCGCCCCAGGCTGAGGGTCATCGGGTTGCAGAAGACAAAGGTGCCGATCAGCGGCAGCAGCAGATAACGCGAGATGGGGTTGCCCGCGCAGCGCTGCGCCAATCGTTCGATACGTTCCTGGCCAACAAATTTGATCAGCGCGTTCATGATAACCAACAGGCTGATCAACAAAGGCAAAATGCCGGTCACCATGCCGACAAACACTTCACCGCCTTTCTGAAACAGGCCGATAAACCACTCGGCGCCGTGGGTGATTAGCTCAATCATTATGTTCTCCTGTAATGGACTGATATGGCCTGGAGCGAACGGCGGCTCTGTCGCCATGGGCCTTACAGTAGTCACTTTGTTGGGCTATTTGTTTTAAATAGATCACAATTTGAAAGATAAATATTTTATTTTGAAAGTTTAAAGTGAAAGAAAGAGAAGGTGAACGGCGCGAGAGGCGGGATAACGGGCACAAAAAAGCCCGGCGAACCGGGCTTTGTGACAGGCGGTCTGTCACATCAGGCGATGGTGACCTTCTTGTCCAGATAGGCGTCTTGCACGGCGTTGATCAGCGCCACGCCGTCTTTCATCGATTTCTTGAACGCCTTGCGCCCCAGGATCAGGCCCATGCCGCCGGCGCGTTTGTTGATCACCGCGGTGCGCACCGATTCCTGCAGATCGTTCTCACCGGCGGCGCCGCCGGAGTTGATCAGCCCGGCGCGGCCCATGTAGCAGTTGGCCAGCTGGTAGCGCACCAGATCGATCGGGTGATCGGTGGTCAGCTTGGTGTAGACGCGATCGTCGGTATAGCCGAATTTCACCGCGCGGTAACCGCCGTTGTTTTCGGCCATTTTCTGTTTGACGATGTCGGCGCCGATGGTGGCGGCGATGTGGTTGGCCTGGCCGGTCAGATCGGCGCTGGAGTGGTAGTCCACGCCGTCCTTGTTGAACGCCGGGTTGCGCAGATAGGCCCACAGCACCGTGACCATGCCCAGCTCATGCGCGCGCTCAAAGGCGATAGAGATCTCTTCGATCTGGCGGCGCGACTGCTCGGAGCCGAAGTAAATGGTGGCGCCAACCGCCACTGCGCCCATGTTGAACGCCTGCTCGACGCTGGCGTACAGGGTCTGGTCGTACTGGGTCGGGTAGCTCAGCGTTTCGTTGTGGTTGAGTTTGACCAGGAACGGAATTTTATGCGCATAGCGGCGCGATACCGACGCCAGCACGCCGTAGGTGGAGGCGACGCAGTTACAGCCGGCTTCAATCGCCAGCTCGACGATGTTCTTCGGATCGAAATACAGCGGATTGGCGGCGAACGAGGCGGCGGCGGAGTGCTCGATGCCCTGATCGACCGGCAGGATCGACAGGTAACCGGTGCCGCCCAGGCGGCCGTGGTTGAACAGGGTTTGCATCGAACGCAGCACGCTGTTGGGGCGGTTGTTATCGATCATTACGCGGTCGACGAAGTCGGCGCCCGGCAGGTAGAGATTCTCGGCGGGGATAGTGGTACAGCGGTGTTGCAGCAGATCTTCCGCTTCCTTTCCTAGCAACTGCACAATATCAGTCATGATTCACTCCCGATTAAGCTTCTTCATACACCGGCAATGCAAGGGTTTTTGACCACCGGCGTAGTAAAAAAGCGGTGATTGAAGCTGTAAAGCGATGCTACCGAACTTGATCCGGCAAGGACAAACAATAGATGCGATTGAGAGGAAATGCCATTGGCGTGGCCAAATACGCGGGGGCGATCGCCCCCGGCGCGTTAAGTGCTTGATTGTTCGATCTCGCCTGCCTTGGCGTTCCGAGCGGCGAGCGGGCGCAGAGCCGGATTAGCCCAGCAGGGCGCAGTTCGGCGGCAGGCGGCATTCGATGGCCTGCGGCACCACTTCGATGCGGAAATGGCGGCCTTTGAGCGGCTCGCCGTCGAGGTTGAAGGTCATCTCATGCGGCGCGTCGATCTCCAGCCACGGCAGCGCGGCGCTGAGGATGCTGTTGCTCTCTTCGTCGTTGAACAGGGCGGCCACCAGCGCCGGCAGCAGTTCATCGGCGATTAACAGGCGCAGCTGCAACTGCCCGTCGTTAATCAGCGCGTTGGGGCACAGTTCCTGGCCGCCGCCGGCCTGTTTGCCGTTGCCGATGCCGATCACCAGCGCTTCGCCGGCCCAGCGGAAGTCCGGCCCGCGGATTTCACAGCGGTCGGCCTGCAGCGTATCCATGCGCAGCAAGCCGTGAACGAAGTAGGACACGCCGCCCAACGCCGCCTTCAGCTTCTCCGGCGTTTCAGTGGTGATACGGGTGCCGAAGCCGCCGGTGGCCATGTTGATGAAGTAGCGCTCGCCGTTGACCTTGGCCAAATCGATAGGCACCGAGCGGCCCTTGATCGCCAGCTGCAGCGCCTGCTCGGGCGAGAGGGGAATGTTGCAGGCCATGGCGAAGTCGTTGGCGGTGCCGAGCGGCAAAATGCCCAGCGCTGGCCGACCTTGCGCCGGCAGTTGCGCCAGCGCGGCGGCCACTTCGTTAATGGTGCCGTCACCGCCGCCGGCGACGACGGTGCCGACGCCGAGCCGAGCGGCTTCCGCGACGTAGCGCGCGGCGTCGCCGTGTTCCCAGGTGACGCGCACGTGCAGCGTTATTTGCTCTTCGCGCAGCCGGTTGACGGCCTGGCGCAGCTCTTCGTTGCCGGCGCCCTTGCCGTTGATGATAAGCAGTGCTGGTGCATGTGAGTGTTGAGGCATTGCCGAGCTCCTCCGGCGGAAAACCAATAATGCCTCAAGATAAACCAGCCCAGGCCGCCAAGCCATCAGAATATTCAGCTAATTCCGGTTATTTCCCATTGCGCCGTGAATATGAAGACGATGCGAATTTATCTGAATTTAACCTGACAATAAGCGCAATTTTAATGGCGGCAGGATTAATCGCTATAGCGTTATTTATATATCGATGTGGCGTTATTATTTTTATTAAAATGGATAACGGGAAAACGTAATGAGAAATAGGCGCGCCGGCGGTAATGGCGGGCCCATAAAGAAAAAGCCAGCCCAAGGGAGATTGGGCCGGCTAAGGAGGTGGTTCCTAGTATTGCTATGCAAATATTTTCGTTGTTCGTTTTAAGCAGCGTGATAGTAACCAAGCTGCGGGCACATTGATGTGATCCAATTCTAATATTTGCTAAAAATCGCCGCCGAATGACGGCGATTCATTGTTAGGCTCCGGCGCTATTTTCTTCCGCCAAATTGCGGATCAGCAAAGCATAATTGAGATCGATATCCTGCGGGATCGGCAAATAAACGATATGGCCGTTGCCCGGCGCGACCTCAATCGGCTCGCCTTTCTTATTTTGCATGCTTTCGAGGGTGAACAGCACGTTGCCGCCCGGCGTCATCATCTCGACGCTGTCGCCGAGTGAGAATTTATTCTTCACGTCGACTTCCGCCCAGCCTTCGCGGCGCACGCCGGTGAACTCGCCGACGAACTGCTGGCGCTCGGAGAGCGAAGAGCCGTATTCGTAGTTCTGCTGCGCTTCGTGCACGTGGCGGCGCAGGAAGCCTTCGGTATAGCCGCGGTGCGCCAGGCCTTCCAGCGTGGTGAGCAGGGTCGGATCGAACGGTTTGCCGGCAACGGCGTCGTCGATGGCGCGGCGGTAGACCTGGGCGGTGCGCGCGCAGTAGTAAAAGGACTTGGTGCGCCCTTCGATCTTCAACGAATGCACGCCGAGCTGCGTCAGACGCTCTACGTGCTGGATGGCGCGCAGATCCTTGGAGTTCATGATGTAGGTGCCGTGTTCGTCCTCGAAGGCGCTCATATATTCGCCTGGTTTTTGCGCCTCAGACAGCATGAATACCTTGTCGGTCGGCGCGCCGATGCCCAGCGTCGGCTCGACGGTCTGCACCGGGATCGGCTCGTGCAGGTGCACGATATTGCCGGTGTCGTCCTCTTTGCCTTCTTCCGCCTTGTACTGCCAACGGCAGGCGTTGGTGCAGGTTCCCTGGTTGGGATCGCGCTTGTTGATGTAGCCGGACAGCAGGCAGCGGCCGGAGTAGGCCATGCACAGCGCGCCGTGGACGAAGATCTCCAGCTCCATGTCCGGCACTTCGGCGCGGATCTCGGCGATCTCTTCCAGCGACAGCTCGCGCGACAGGATCACGCGGGTCAGGCCCATTTGTTTCCAGAACTTCACCGTCGCCCAGTTAACGGCGTTGGCCTGCACCGACAGGTGGATGTCCATCTGCGGGAAGGCTTCGCGCACCATCATGATCAGGCCAGGATCGGACATGATCAGCGCATCCGGGCCCATATCGACTACTGGTTTCAGATCGCGCAGGAAGGTTTTCAGCTTGGCGTTGTGCGGGGCGATGTTGACCACCACGTAGAATTTTTTACCCAGCGCGTGCGCTTCGTTGATGCCCTGCGCCAGATTCTCGTGGTTGAACTCGTTGTTGCGCACCCGCAGGCTGTAGCGCGGCTGGCCGGCGTAAACCGCATCGGCGCCGTAGGCGAAGGCGTAACGCATGTTTTTCAGCGTTCCGGCCGGGGAGAGAAGTTCCGGTGTAAACATAGTGTGTCTCGGTCTGATTTCAGGTCAGCACCACGCCACCTGATGGCGCAGTAAAAGCGGGGGATTGTAGCCGCGGCGCGGCAAAAAATCAGCAGTTAACCGGATTTATTCAAGGGAGATTGATCCCGGTCAAACGGAAAACGCGCGATGGCGGCCACCGCGCGGGCGAAACGGGGGATCAGGCGCTCAAATCGCGAATATCGGTGGTCGGGCCGTTTTTAATCACCGACTGGATACCGTTTTTGGCTGCGCTTTCGGAGCTGTACATTTCGCTGACGCCGATCACCTGATGGTTCTTGGCCTTCAGCACAAAGTAGGGCTGGTTGCTGGTGCTGTGCTTCAGTTCAAACTGCGCTTCATGCGGCGAATTGGTCTGCACCGAGGCGATGCCGTTCTCCGCCGACGCTTTGCTGGCGTACATCTCGCTGGCCAGAATGATCTCGCCGTTACTGGCTTTCAGGTTGAAGTGGTACTGTCCGTTCTTTGCTTTTTTCAGCTCGTAATGACCGATTGCCATGGTTCTTCTCCTGTAGGTTCCGATTCGTGATGTAAGTGTAGCCAATCGCTTGAAAATCGGTGGCTAAACCTCACAGCAGCTTAGTCGAAAAAATGCGCAATTTTTTTGCGCCGGCGCGGAGTTTTCGCCCGAGAAGCCCGGCGCCGCACGGGAAGCTAAGGGAGGGGCGGTGATTGCGCAGTGCAGTATTTGGGACGTCTAAGCCGTGGAACACTCGCGATTTCATCTTGGCGGGTTCACCTCGCAGAGATAAAATAGGGCAAATTTTGCACAGGAGCGCCAAGGATGGAAAAAATCGAACGGTCAGTAGGAAATGATAAAAGCGAGGGCAGCGATAAAGATTGGGAGCCTCTGTTGAGAATGATCGCTAACACAGCCCTACCACACGACTTCCTGCTGTCGGATGAGCGACAACAGGGTGTGGCTGACCGCGCGCCTTGGTGGAACGCGGTCGATTCTCTCCCCTAAACCCCATTCACCAGCCGGCAGGGTTCGGCTTCCCAGCGGTAACCGACGCCGTATACCGAGCGGATAAAGGATTTTTGCCCGTCGATCAGCTCCAGCTTGCGGCGCAGGTTTTTGATGTGGCTGTCGATGGTGCGGTCGGTGACCACCCGATAGTCGTCATACAGGTTGTTCAGCAGCTGCTCGCGCGAAAACACGTTGCCCGGCTGGCTGGCCAACGTTTTCAGCAGGCGGAACTCCGCCGGCGTCAGATCCAGCAACTGCCCCTGATAGCTGGCCTGGAAACGCGGTTCATCGATGTGCAGCAGGTCATCTTCCCGCGCATTCTCCTGCGGCCGATAGCTGCGGCGCAGGATGGTTTTCACCCGCGCCACCACCTCGCGCGGGCTGTAGGGTTTGCAGATGTAATCGTCGGCGCCGATCTCCAGCCCCAGCAGGCGGTCAATCTCTTCGATTTTCGCCGTCACCATCACGATCGGTACGTCGCTGAAGCGGCGCAGCTCGCGGCACACCGTCAGCCCATCGGCGCCCGGCAGCATCAGATCGAGCAAGATCAGCGCCGGCGGATGCTGGTGCACGGTCGGCACCACTTCGTTGCCGTTGGTCAGCCAACGGGTGGCGTAGCCCGCCGCCTGCAGATAATCCACCAGCAGCTGGCCCAGCTTGGGCTCATCTTCAACAATCATGATCTGCACGGGTTGATTCTGAATGTCCATCAGGGCGCCTTATTTTTTATCGGGGTAGCAAATTCTACTGTAATGCGCACGCCGCCTAAAGGCGAATGCTCGGCGCGGATTTTCCCGTCGTGTGCTTCCACGATGTTGTGGCAGATCGCCAGCCCCAATCCGGAACCGCCGCTGGCGCGGTTGCGCGAGCCTTCCGCCCGGTAGAAACGTTCGAAAATGCGCGTCAGTTGCTGATCGCTGATGCCTGGCGCGCTGTCCTGCCAGCAGAGGGACAGCCGCCCCGGCTGCAGCTCGGCGCTGATTTCCAGCCGGCCGCCGGCATCGGTGTAGCGCAGGCTGTTTTCCAACAGATTATTGAACAGCTGATTCAGGCGATCGGGATCGCCGAACAGCGGCGCCTGGGGCGGCAGATGGGTGACGATCTCCAGCCCTTTGGCGCGAAAGCGCTCGCGAAAGGCGGCGACGGCGATCTGCAGCAGATGCACGCAGTCCACCGACGATTTGCGATAGGCCAGCGCGCCGAGATCGGAGAGCGAAAGCTGGTGCAGATCGTCGACCAGTTTGGTCAGGGTAGACACCTCGGCCTGCAGCGAGCTGAGCGACGCGGGCGTCGGCTGGCGTACGCCGTCCTGCAGCGCCTCCAGCTCGCCGCGCAGCACCGCCAGCGGCGTGCGCAGTTCGTGCGACACGTCGGCCATAAAGGCGCGGCGCATCTGTTCATTTTTCTCCAGCGAGGTGGCCAACTGGTTGAAGTCGTGCGCCAGCCTGCCCAGCTCATCCTGGCTGCTGACCGCCACGCGGGCGGTGAAGTCGCCCGCGGCCAATCGATGGGTGCCCGCCACCAGGCGTTTAACCGGGGCCAGCATGCCGCGCGACAGCAGCCAGGTCACCGCCGCCGCCAGCAGGGTGGAGAGCGCGACGATGATCCAGCTGGTGCGGCGCTGCTGGCGATCGAAGTTGATGTCGGTATTGCGCGTCAGGCGTTCGACCGGGGTAGTGAGCACCCAACCGACGATCTCGTTGTTGTAGCGGATCGGGTGGCGCGGCCCCTCTTTCGGCAACGGGCCGGAATGCCCGACCAGCCGATTGAACTGGCTGTCCACCACCCAAAACTGGGTGCGCCAGCCTTTGGGCGGCAGGTTGTGGCTGCTGTCGCTGTTCTGCTCGAACGAACGCATGATTTGGTAGACCACCTGATCGTTGTTGCGCAGGAATATCCAGTTGCCATGATGGCTGTACTGCTCCTCCAGCGCTTCGCTCAGCATGTTGATGCGCTGCTCGTTACTGCTCTTGATGTAGTCGATAAAACCGCGCTCAAAGCTGACGCGCACCCCCCAATGCATGGTGATCAACACCAGCATGCAGGTGGCGAAAATGGCCAGGAACAGCTTCCCGGTAATGCCTATCTTCATTGCAACCTCGTTGAGCCGGTGCCCGGCTCTTTGGCCAGCGTGCGGTTAGGCGCGCTATCCGCCGGCACGCGCGCGAAGGCCAGCGCGGGCAGGGCGATAATCAACGCCATACAGCAGTAGCTGTAAATAAATGCGCTGTGGATGGCCGGGCTGTCGGCCACCGCCTGGTGATGGGCGAAGCTGCCGATCAAGATGCCGGCGACGCTGACGCCGAGGCTCATCGACAGCTGCATGACCATCGACAACAGGCTGTTGCCGCTGCTGGCCAGGCGGTCCGGCAGGTCTTTCAGCGTCAGGGTATTCATCGCCGAGAAGCGCAATGCGTTGACCATCCCCTGGAAGAACAGTATCACCGGCAGCAGCCACAGCCAGCCGAGCATCGCCGCCAGCAGGAAACTCAGGCTGACCAGCGCCAGCAGCAGCGTGGCGGCCACCAGCACGTTGCGGTAGCCGAAGCGGTTGACCACCTGCACCACGATGCGCTTCATGCCCATGCTGCCGATGATCATCGGGATCATCATCAGCCCGGCGTGGAACGGCGTGAAGCCCATGCCCACCTGCAGAAACAGCGGTGTCATGAACGGCAGCATGCCGCTGCCGATGCGCCCCAGCAGACTGGCCAGCAGCCCGATCTTGTAGGTCGGGGTGCGCAGCAGCCGCAGCGAGAACAGGGCGCGGCTATTGCCGTAGGCATGCCAAACATACCCCAACAACGCCGCCGCGCCCAGCGCCACCAGGCCGGCGATGGCGCCGCCGGTCAGGCCCATGCCTTTGTGGCCGTCGAGCGCCAGCGTCAGCGACGCCATGCCGATCGCCAGCAGGAAAAAGCCGCTGAGATCGAAACGGCGGGTCTGCATTTGGTAGTTGGGCATCAGCAGCAGCGTGGCGATGGCACCCACGATGCCCACCGGAATATTGATCAGGAAAATCCAGTGCCAGCTGGCGTATTGCACCAGAAGTCCGCCCAGCGCCGGCCCCATCAGCGGGCCGATCTGGCCCGGCAGCGTCACGAAGGTCATCGCCGCCATGTACTGCTCGCGCGGCACGATCTTCATCACCGTCAGGCGGCCGACCGGCACCATCATCGCGCCGCCGATGCCCTGAAGCACGCGCGAGGCGATCAGCTCGTTCAGGGTTGCCGAGCGGGCGCAGAGGAAGGAGCCGAGGGTAAACAGCACAATGGCGCTGAAAAACACCCGCTGTACGCCGACCTTGTCCGCCAGCCAGCCGCTGGCCGGCAGCGTCACCGCCACCGTCAGCACATAGGCGACGATCACCGACTGCATGCGCAGCGGGTTCTCCCCCAGGCTGGCGGCCATCGAGGGCAGGGCGGTATTGACGATAGTGGTATCCAGCGTCTGCATAAAGAAGCCGAACGCCACTATCCAGAGTTGCCAGCGTACCGTGGCGGTGTGTTTCATCAGCATCGGTCGGCCATTAGTGCGGCAGCGGGGTCAGCTGCTTGTTGCGGCGGAACTTCGCCTGCAGCCGGTCGAAGTAAAGATAGACCACCGGCGTGGTGTACAGCGTCAGCAGCTGGCTCATCACCAGACCGCCGGCGATGGTGATGCCGAGCGGCTGGCGCAGCTCCGCACCGTCGCCGCTGGTCAACACCAGCGGCAGCGCGCCGAACAGCGCCGCCAGCGTGGTCATCAGGATCGGCCGGAAGCGCAGCAGGCTGGCCTGGAAAATCGCCTCGCGGGCGCTGATGCCGCCGTTGCGCTGCGCCTCGAGCGCGAAGTCGACCATCATGATGGCGTTTTTCTTCACGATGCCGATCAACAGCATGATGCCGATCAGCGCGATCAGGCTGAACGGCGCGCCGAACAGCTCGAGCGCCAACAGCGCCCCCACGCCCGCGGAAGGCAGGGTGGAGAGGATGGTCAGCGGATGGATATAGCTCTCGTACAGCACGCCGAGCACGATATACACCGTGGCGATCGCCGCCAGGATCAGGATCAGCTGCGACTTCAGGGTGTCCTGGAACACCTGGGCGGTGCCGGCGAAGGCGCCGCGCACCGTGGACGGCACGCCGAGCTGAGTCATGGTGCGTTCGACAGCGGCGGTGGCGTCCGACAGGCTGCCGCCGTCCGGCAGGTTAAAGGAGACGGTCGAGGCGGCGGACAGCCCCTGATGGTTGACCGACAGCGGCGCGTTGGCCGGTCGCCAACTGGCGAAGTAAGAGAGCGGTATCGCCTTGCCCTCGTTGTTGATGATGAACATCTTGTCCAGCGAGCTGACGTCCTGAGTGTAAGGCGGCGCCACTTCCATCACCACCTTGTATTGGTTGAGCGGTTGATAGATGGTCGAAATCTGTCGCTGGCCGAAGGCGTTGTTCAACAGGTTGTTGGCGTCGGACACCGAAATGCCGAGGCGCGCCATGGTCTCGCGATCGTAGACCAGATCCATCTCCGAGCCTTTATCCTGCTGATCCGAGTTGACGTCCGCCAGCTCGGGCAATGCCGCCAGCGCGGCGCGGATCTTCGGTTCCCAGTCGCGCAGCGCGGCGAGGTCATCCGCCAGCAGCGTATATTGGTAGCTGGCGTTGGCCTGGCGGCCGCCGACGCGGATATCCTGCACCGCCATCAAGAACAGGCTGGCGCCCGGTTCTTTGGCCAGGCGAGCGCGCAGGCGGGCGATCACTTTCTGCGCGTCGTCGCTGCGTACCGACAGCGGTTTCAGTGAGATGAACATCGAGCCGCTGTTGGTGCGCGAGCCGCCGGTAAAGCCGGTGACGTTTTCCACGTCCGGATCTTCGCGCACGATTTTCATGAAATCTTCCAGTTTGCCGCGCATCGCCTGGAACGAGATGCTCTGATCGGCCTGGATAAAGCCCATCAGGCGGCCGGTATCCTGTTCGGGGAAGAAGGTTTTCGGGATGCTGATATACAGCCAGACGTTGAGCGCAATGGTGGCGAGGAACACCGCCAGCACCCAGCGCGAGTGGCCAAGCACCCAGTTCAGCGAGCGTCCGTATCCCTGCTGCAGCGCCAGCAGCATTTTGCCGAAGCCGCGCGCGCGCCGCTGCGAACGCGCCGGCTGGTGGCGCAGCAGATAGGCGCACATCATCGGCGTGAGCGTCAGCGAGACGATCAGCGACAGCCCGATCGACACCGACAGGGTGACGGCGAATTCGCGGAACAGCCGGCCGGGCAGGCCCGCCATCAGCAGCAGCGGGATAAACACCGCCACCAGCGAAACGCTCATCGACAGCACGGTGAAACCGACCTCCCGCGCGCCCAGCAGCGCGGCATTGATCGGTTTCATGCCGGCCTCGACGTGGCGGGAAATGTTTTCCAGCACCACGATGGCGTCGTCCACCACAAAGCCGGTGGCGATGGTCAGCGCCATCAGCGACAGGTTGTTGAGGCTGAAGCCGCACAGGTACATGGCGGCGAACGAGCCGATCAGCGACACCGGCACGGCGACCGCCGGGATCAGCGTGGCGCGGCCGGAGCGCAGGAAGATGAACACCACCAGGATCACCAGCCCGATGGCGATCGCCAGCGACTGTTCCACCTCGGCCAGCGACGCGCGAATGGTCGGCGAGCGATCCTGCGCGACGTTGAGTTGAATCGAGGCCGGAATGTTTTCCTGCAGCGCGGGCAGCTCGGCGCGAATGCGATCGACGGTTTCGATGATGTTGGCGTCCGGCGCGCGGCTGATGGCCAGAACGATCGCCGGCTTGGCGTCGGTCATCCCGGCGTTGCGCACGTCCTGCACCGAATCTTTGACCTCGGCCACGTCGCCGAGCCGCACCGCCGAACCGTTGTTGTAATGAACGATCAGCGGGCGGTAGGCGTCGGCGGTTTTCAGCGCGTCGTTGGCCTGGATTTGCCAACGTTGCTGCGGGTTTTCGACGGCGCCCTGCGGGCGGCGCACGTTGGCGTTGCTGATGGCCTGCCGCACGGCATCCAGCGAAACGCCCTGATTGAACAGTGCCGAAGGGTTCAACTCTACCCGCACCGCCGGCAGCGAGCTGCCGCCCACGGAAACGTCGCCGACGCCTTCGGTCTGGCTGATCTTCTGCGCCAGCTGGGTGGACGCGAAGTCGTAAAGCTGCCCCTGGCTGTAGGTGTCCGACGTCAGCGTCAGGATCATGATCGGCGCGTCGGAAGGGTTGACCTTGCGATAGCTGGGGCGGCTCGGCATGCCGGTCGGCAACAGGCTTTGCGCGGCGTTAATCGCCGCCTGCACGTCGCGCGCGGCGCCGTTGATGTCGCGGCTGAGATCGAACTGCAAAATCACCCGGGTGCTGCCGAGCGAGCTCATCGAGGTCATTTCATTGACCCCGGCGATGCGGCCCAGCGCGCGCTCCAGCGGCGTCGCCACCGAGGAGGCCATGGTTTCCGGCGAGGCGCCCGGCAGCGACGCGCTGATCGAAATCACCGGAAAATCCACCTGCGGCAGCGGCGACACCGGCAGCAGGCGAAAACCGATCGCGCCGCTGATGGCGATGGCCAGCGTCAGCAGGGTGGTGGCCACCGGCCGGTGAATGAACAGGGCGAAGAATTTCACGGCAGCTCCTGCGTATCCGGCTGGCGATGCGTGTTGCGCGCCAGTTTGTCAAACAGCAGGTAGATCACCGGCGTGGTGAACAGCGTCAGGATCTGGCTCATGATCAGGCCGCCGACCATACAGACGCCCAGCGGATGCCGCAGCTCCGCGCCGACGCCGGTGCTCAGCATCAGCGGCAGCGCGCCGAGCAAGGCCGCCAGCGTGGTCATCAGGATCGGCCGGAAACGCAGCAGGCAGGCCTGATAAATGGCGTCGCGCGGCGATAAGCCCTGTTCGCGTTCCGCCGCCAGCGCGAAGTCGATCATCATGATGGCGTTCTTCTTCACGATGCCGATCAGCAGGATGATGCCGATGATGGCGATCACGTCCAGTTCGCTGCCGGCCAGCATCAACGCCAGCAGCGCGCCGACCCCGGCGGTCGGCAGGGTGGAGAGGATGGTCACCGGATGAATGAAGCTTTCATACAGCACGCCCAGCACGATATACATCGCCACCACCGCCGCCAAAATCAGCCACAGCGTGCTGCCGAGCGCCGCCTGGAAGGCCAGCGTCGCGCCCTGGAATTGGGTGGTGATGTCTTTCGGCATGGCGAGATTTTTTTCCGCCTGGGTGACCGCGTCTACCGCTTCGCCGAGCGAGTAGCCGGCGGCGACGTTGAACGAGACGGTGGCCGACGGGAATTGGTCGAGGTGGTTGACCGACAGCGGGCCGAACCGTTCTTCGATTTTGGCGATGGCGCTCAGCGGCACCACGGCGCCGTCCTTGCCGCTCAGACGGATCTCATTGAGCGCCGCCAGCCCCGGCGTCGCGCTGACGTCGTGCTCCAGCACCACCCGGTATTGATTGGCCTGGGTGTAGATGGTGGAGATCAGGCGTTGGCCGAAGGCGTTGTACAACGCATTGTCCACGTCGCTCATGGTGACGCCGAGGCGCGAGGCCGAATCGCGATCGACGTTGACGTAGGCGACCAGCCCCTGATCCTGCCAATCGCTGGTGACGTCCGCCAGCTGCGGGGTTTGTTTCAGCTCATCCATCAGCTGCGGCACCCACAGGCTGAGATCGTCCAGCGACATCGCCTGCAGGGTGAACTGGTACTGGGTGCGGCTGACCTGGGTATCGATGGTCAGATCCTGCACCGGCTGCAGGTACAGCTTCACGCCGGGGAACTGCGCCGTTTGCTGCTGCAACCGGCTGATGATCGCCGGAATGCGGTCGCTGCGTTCGCTCAGCGGCTTCAGGTTGATCTGCAGCCGGCCGCTGTTGAGCGTGGCGTTGCTGCCGTCGACGCCGACGAACGAGGTCAGGCTTTCCACCGCCGGATCTTTGAGGATCTGCGCCGCGACCTGCTGCTGGCGCTCGGCCATATTGCTGAACGAAACGCTCTGCGGCGCCTCCAGCGTGCCCTGAATGATGCCGTTGTCCTGCACCGGGAAGAAGCCTTTCGGGATCAGCAGGTACAGCAACACCGTCAGCGCCAGGGTGCCCACGGCCACGCCGAGCGTCAGCCAGGGGTGGTTAAGCACCGTTTTCAGCCACTGGCCGTATCGCGCGATCACGCGCTCGAAAAAGCGCTCAGAGGCGGCGGAGAAGCGGTTCTGCTTGCGCAGCGATTCGTGGCTGAGCATGCGGGCGCACATCATCGGCGTCAGCGTCAGCGATACCACGGCGGAGATCAAAATCGCCACCGCCAGCGTCACGGCGAACTCGCGGAACAGGCGGCCGACGATGTCGCCCATGAACAGCAGCGGGATCAGTACCGCCACCAGCGAGAAGGTCAGCGAGATGATGGTGAAGCCGATCTCGCCGGCCCCTTTCAGCGCGGCGTCGAGCGGTTTTTCCCCTTTCTCGATGTAGCGCGAGATGTTCTCGATCACCACGATGGCGTCATCCACCACGAAACCGGTGGCAATGGTTAATGCCATCAGCGTCAGGTTATTGATGGAGAAGCCGAGGAAATACATGGCGGCGAAGGTGCCGACCAGCGACAGCGGCACCGCCACGCTGGGGATAATGGTCGCCGGCACGTTGCGCAGGAACACGTAGATCACCATTACCACCAGCGCGATCGCCAGCAGCAGCTCGAACTGCACGTCGCTGACCGAGGCGCGGATGGTGGTGGTGCGATCGGTCAACACCTTGACGTCGACCGACTTGGGCAGGCTTTTAATCAGCGTCGGCAGCATTTCGCGGATGCTGTCGGCGGTGGTGATGACGTTGACGCCGGGCTGGCGCTGAATGTTCAGCACGATCGCCTGTTGCTGGTTGGCCCAGGCCGCCAGTCGGGTATTTTCCGCCCCTTGTTCGATGGTGGCGATATCCTGCAGGCGGATCGCCGCGCCGTTCTGATAGGCGACGATCAGCTGGCGATAGTCGTCGGCGGATTTCATTTGGTCGTTGGCGGACAGGGTGACCGAGCGGGTCGGGCCGTCCAGGCTACCTTTCGCCGAGTTGACGTTGGCGTTGCTGATGGCGGTGCGGATGGTTTCGCTGTTCAGGCCATAGGCGGCCACCGCCGCGGCGTTCAGTTTTACACGCACCGCCGGGCGTTGGCCGCCGGCCAGGGTCACCAGGCCGACGCCGGTCACCTGAGAGATTTTCTGCGCCACGCGCGTCTCCACCATGTCTTCCACCTGCGTCATCGGCATGGCGGTGGAGGTGACGGCCAGCGTCAGGATCGGCGGATCGGCCGGGTTAACCTTGCTGTAAATCGGCGGGTAGGGCAGATCGTTCGGCAGCAGGTTGGTGGCGGCGTTGATCGCCGCCTGCACTTCCTGCTCCGCGACGTCGAGCGGCAGCGCCAGCTGGAATTGCAGCGTCACCACCGAGGCGCCGCCGGAGCTTTGCGACGCCATTTGCTTCAGGCCGGACATCTGGCCGAACTGGCGTTCCAGCGGCGCGGTAATGGCGGAGGTGACCACGTCCGGGCTGGCACCGGGGTACAGCGTCACCACCTGGATGGTCGGGTAGTCCACTTCCGGCAATGCGGAAACCGGCAGCGCGCGATAGCCGATGATCCCCGCCAGCAGTATCGCCACCATCAGCAGGGTGGTGGCGACCGGGCGCAGGATAAACAGGCGGGAAGGGCCGCCGCCACGGGTCGGTGGCATCACCTGCATCAGGACTTCCTCTGAACGTCAGGTTCGCGCTTGGCTTTTGACGCCGCAGGCGCGTCGTTCGGCGCCAGCACTTCCACCTGCATACCTTCGGTCAGGCGATCGATGCCGTCGGTCACCACCCGATCGCCGGCGTTGAGGCCGGCGCTGATCACCACCTGCCGGCTGTCCTGCACGCCGGCGGTGACCCGGTGTTTGCTGACCTTGTTGTCTTCGCTGAGCGTCCAGACGAAGTTGCCTTCGTTGCCCATCTGCAGCGCGGCGGTCGGGATCACCACCGCATCGTGCAGGGTATCCACCTGCAGCCGCGCGTTGACGAACTGGTTGGGGAACAGCGCGTCGTCTTCGTTGGCGAAGCGCGCTTTCAGCTTGATGGTGCCGGTGGCGGTATCAATTTGGTTGTCCAGGCTCAGCAGCGAACCGGTCGTCAGCTTGTTCTGGTTGGTGCGATCCCAGGCTTCGACGCTCACCGGCCCGGCTTTTTGCGCCTTGAGCAGATCGGCGATGTTGCCTTCGGGCAGCGTGAACACCACGTCGATCGGGTGCGTCTGCGTGATCACCACCAAACCGGTGGTGCTGCCGCTGGTGACGTAGTTGCCGACGTCGACCAGTTTCAACCCGACGCGGCCGTCGATTGGCGCAGTGATGCGGCTGTAGGTGATCTGCAGTTTGGCGCTGTCGACCGCGCCCTGATCGGCTTTGATGGCGCCTTCGGTTTGCTGCACCAGCGAGGCCTGCGTATCCAGCTCTTGACGGGAAACCAGATTGGTTTTCACCAATTGCTGGTAGCGCGCCAGATCGCGCCGGGCGTTGGCCAGCGTGGCCTGATCTTTCGCCAACTGCCCCTGCGCCTGGGTCAGTTGCACCTGGAACGGCCGGGGATCGATTTCTGCCAGCAGATCGCCGG
The DNA here is from genome assembly GCF_052166775.1 of Serratia sp. CY74737. NCBI lineage: Bacteria > Pseudomonadati > Pseudomonadota > Gammaproteobacteria > Enterobacterales > Yersiniaceae > Serratia > Serratia sp. CY74737. The sequence continues at coordinate 83,358 of NZ_JBJNOF010000008.1, read as the reverse complement.
CTTTGACCTGCTGGCCTTCGGTAAAGTGGATCGCCATCAGTTGGCCGTCGACCCGGCTGGTGACGGTGACGGTATTGGCGGCGGTGGCGGTGCCCAAGCCGGAAAGATAGCGCGGCACCGTCTGTTGCGTGGCCGTCGCGGCCTGCACCGGCGACATCGGCGCGCCGAGCCGCCCGCCCGCCGCGCGACCGGCCCCCGCTTTGCCGCCGGCCTGCTGCGCGCCCGGGGCCGTGCCGGCCGGCGGTTGAGCGGCGTTAAAATAACGCCAGGCGAAGACGGCGGCGATGACCAGGATGGCCGCAACCAGCAGGCGCGGCATCAGGGAACGGCGTTGGGGTTTTGCATTCATGGCGGCGAAAATTCTCTCCAAAAGGCAGGGGTGCGGGCACTCATTGCCACAAAAATGACACTCCTTACAGGATACTAGTTTAGCCAGCGGGGACGGCATAAAAATGAAGGAAATATGGAGGAACCGTCAGCATTGTCCTAATAAGTGGGTGATTTGAGCGTGCTATGTTTATAAGTGATTTGTTTCAGCTTATAGCCAATCCGTTTTAGCGTTCTATCCTGGTTGGCGCTAATAATTAACCCGCGAATCTTTTCCCACAGGAGCAGGTGATGAGCAACAGAGAATTGGGCCGCTCAGGCATTCAGGTGCCGGCGTTGACCTTTGGCGGCAATGTGTTCGGTTGGACGGCGGATCAAGCGACCTCGTTCAGCCTGCTGGATGCGCTGGTGGACAATCAGCTCAACTTTATCGATACCGCCGACGTTTATTCCAGCTGGGCGCCGGGCAACCGGGGCGGCGAATCGGAAACCGTCATCGGCGAATGGCTGAAGAAGAGCGGCAAGCGCGACCAGGTGATCATCGCCACCAAGGTGGGCAAACCGATGGGCGAAGGCAAACAGGGTCTGTCGCCGCGCTATATTCAGCAGGCGGTGGAAGATTCGCTGCGGCGCCTGCAAACCGATTATATCGATCTTTATCAGTCGCATGACGATGACCGCGATACGCCGCTGGAAGAGACGCTGGCGGCGTTCGATGCGTTGATTAAGGCCGGCAAGGTGCGGGCGATCGGCGCCTCCAACTATCAGGCGGATCGCCTGGAAGAAGCGCTGCGGGTGAGCGAGAGCAACGGATTGGCGCGCTACGAAACCCTGCAGCCGGAATACAATCTGTATGCGCGCGAAGAGTATGAAGCTGAGCTGGAGGGGGTGGCGCAGCGCCATGGCCTCGGGGTGATCAACTTCTTCGCACTGGCCAGCGGCTTTCTGACCGGCAAATACCGCAGCAAAGCGGATGAGGGCAAAAGTCAGCGCGGCGATCGCATCGTCGAACGCTACCTGAACCCGCGCGGTTTCCGCATCCTGGCGGCGCTGGATCAGGTGGCGGGCAAACACGGCGTCTCTCCGGCGCAGGTCTCGCTGGCCTGGCTGATCGCGCGTCCGAGCATCACCGCGCCGATCGTCAGCGCCACCTCGTTGTCGCAGCTGGATGAGTTGGTCAGCGCCACGCGTCTGACGCTGGATGCGGACGACATTCAGACGCTGAACCACGCCAGCGCCGAGTAAGAGCCGCCGGCGATTTTGCTCTATGCTGAAGGGGTCAATATGACTCATTCAGGAAACTGCAATGTCTGGCGATATCATCAACGACCTCGCGGCGCTGGAACAGCTGTACGGCAAGCCCGCCGCGCCCTCGGTTTTTAAAGAAGTCAGCTACATCCACCCGGCGTACCGTCCGTTTATCGAGGCGGCGCCGTTCGCCGCCCTCTCGACGGTGGGGCCGGACGGCATGGACGTCTCGCCGCGCGGCGATCCGGCCGGTTTCATTCATATCGAAGACGAGAAAACCTTGCTGTTGCCGGATCGGCGCGGCAATAACCGCATCGACAGCCTGCGCAATATCCTGCACGACAGCCGGGTGGCGCTGCTGCTGCTGATCCCCGGCATCGGCGAAACGCTGCGGATTAACGGGCGGGCGGAGATCGTGGTGGCGCCGGCGGTGTTGCAGCGCTTCGCCCACCGCAACCAGCTGCCGCGTTCGATGCTGCGCATTCGGGTGGAGGCGGTGTTCTTCCAGTGCAGCCGGGCGATCTTGCGTTCGGGATTATGGGAAGAGGCCAGCCGCCTCGAGCGTTCGGCGCTACCCAGCCCCGGCCATATTTTGGCTGCGGTGAGCCAAACGCGCTTCGACGGTGAGGAGTACGACAGCGCGCTGCCGCAGCGGCTGAAGGATACGCTGTATTAATCGCCGTGGCGTTCGCGCCACGTTTGTCGATTCAGCCGGTATAAGACGTGCTTTTGCAGCGGATGGCCCACCGGCAGACGCGGGTGCAGGAAGGTTTCGCCGTCGAAGCGCATACCGATGCGCGTCATCACCCGGCGCGACGGCTGGTTATCTTCGGCGGTGAAGGACACCACTTCCGGCAAATGCAGCGTGTCGAAGGCGCACGCCAGCGCGGCGCGCGCCGCCTCAGCGGCGTAGCCGTTGCCCCAGTGGGCCGCCGCCAGCCGCCAGCCGATCTCCACGCAGGGGGAGAAAGGCAGATCGTCGCCCGGCCGCGCCAGCCCGACAAAACCGATAAAAGGCGCGCCGCTTTTCACTTCCACCGCCCACAGCCCCCAGCCGTGCTGTTGCAGGAAGGCGCGGATGCGTTCGGCCTGCGCGCGGCTTTCCTCGGTCGTCATCGTCGCCGGGAAATAGCGCATGACCTGCGGATCGGCGTTGAGCGCGGCGAAGGCCGGCAGGTCGTCGTCGCGCCAGGGGCGCAGCCGCAGCCTGGCGCTGTCGAGGGTAAGGATGGTCGACATGATGCATAGCCTCCAATGAACAAGGGCGCGGCGAGCCGCGCCCTTGGGCTGTCAACGGAACAGCGTTTGCGCCCAGCGCGCCAGCCCGGCGGTGACCGAGCCGAAGTCGTTGCCGCCGACGATCGGAATGCCCGGCAGCTGCTGTTGCAGCGCGGCGCGCAGCAGCGGCGAACGCGCGCTGCCGCCGGTCAGGTAGATCACCTGCGGTGCGGTCTGGCTGCTGGCCAGCGCGGCGCTGACCTGCTCCTGAATGCGCATCAACGGCTGCGAGATGGCGTCGGCGAGCTGATCCTGGCTGATGTTCTCCGCCAGATCGGCCTGCACGAAATTGAGCGGCGCGCTGATGGCCGTTTGGCCGGACAGGGCGATCTTACTCTCTTCGGCCGCCCGCACCAATCGATAGCTCAGGCGCTGCTGGTACACTTTCAGCAGGCGCTTAACCTTTTCCGGCTCCGCCGCGTCGAGGATCAGATCGCTCAGCACGCGGCCGTTGGCGGCGCTGTAGAAATCGTTTTGCGCCGGCACGTCGTTGGTCGCCACCGCGTTCCAGTAAGGCAGCGCCGGCAGGGCGATGCCTTTCGCGGTTTCACCGCCCAGGCCGAACAGCGGCATCAGCTGCTTGAAGGCCAGCATGATGTCCAGATCGTTACCGCCGACCCGGCAGCCGCTGTGGCCCAGCAGGCTCTGCTGGCGATCGGCGCGGTTGCGCCACTGCGGCCCCATCAGCAGCACCGAGCAGTCGGTGGTGCCGCCGCCGATGTCCACTACCAGCACGGTTTGCTCTTCGCTCAGCGTCGCTTCGAAGTCCAGCCCCGCCGCCACCGGCTCGAACTGGAACTCAATGTCCTTGAAACCGGCGCGTTCGGCGGCGCGTTGCAGAATGCCCTGCGCCTGCCGGTTGGCCTCTTCGCCGCCGATGCCCTGGAAGTTGATCGGCCGGCCGATCACCGCCTGATCGATGCCGGTTTGCAGCACGTTTTCCGCCTGGCGTTTGATGTGGAACATCATGGCGCACACCAGGTCTTCGAACAGCGCGATCTGCTGCGGCTTCAGGCCGTTGGCGCCGAGGAAGGATTTCGGCGAGCGCACGAAGTACACCTCTTCCGGATCCTCCATGTAGTGCGCCAGCGCCTGCAGGCCGAACAGCACGCTGTCGCCGTTGACCGGAATGTCTTCTTCGCGGTTGTAACTGATAGCGCGGCGCAGCAACTGCTGGTTTTCTTCGCTGCCGGTCGGCACCTGCCAATGGCGGTGCAGGCATTCGCTCACCGCTTCGCGGGTCGGCGCGCACAGCATCGAAGGCAGATACGGCGCGTTGTTTTCCAGCGTCAACAGCTCGGGGCCGTGGTCGCGCATCACTGCAACGGAACAGTTGGCTGTCCCGTAATCGAATCCAATAAACATCTCTTTTTTGTCCCCATGCCAATGAAGGGGGGCGACTTTACCCGAGACGGGGCCGGCGGGCAATGCGCTGATGCGCGAGTGTCGAAAAATTTAGCGGGCGCGGCGGCGGCGTGCTTAACTTAATGTCCGAATTCCGCACGTCAGCGCGCCAGCCGAGTCCCATAATGCAAAAAAAACCGAACCCGAGCGTTGCCATGAATACTCAACAGCAAGCGTTGTACGACGCGCTGCGCGCGCGTGACCGCAAATTCGACGGCCGTTTTTTCGTTGGCGTATCTTCCACCGGCATCTATTGTCGCCCGGTGTGCAGCGCCCGCACGCCGAAGCTGGAAAACTGCACCTTTTATCCGAGCGCGGCGGCGGCTGAACTGGCGGGGTTTCGCCCCTGCCTCAAATGCCGACCGGAACTGGCGCCCGGCCTGGCGCTGATCGACCTGGGCAACCGCTATGCCCAGGTGGCGGTGCAGCTCATCGAGCAGGGGTATCTGTCCGAACACAGCTGCGAAGCGCTGGCGGCGCGGCTGGGCATTTCCGATCGCCATCTGCGGCGCATCTTCGCCGAACAGTTTGGCGCCTCGCCTATCGATTACGCGCAGTCGCACCGGCTGCTGCAGGCCAAGCGCCTGCTGGCGGACACCGATCTGCCGCTCAGCGAAGTGGCGTTTGCCGCCGGTTTCGGCAGCCTGCGGCGTTTCAACGAGCTGTTCAAGGCGCGTTACCGCCTGATCCCGTCGGCGCTGCGCAGCGGCGGCGCGCGCGGTGAACGGGCTGCCGCCAGCGGGTTGGTGTTCCACCTGGGCTATCGGCCGCCCTATGACTGGGCGCGCATGCTGAATTTCTTGCAGGCGCGCGCCGTGCAGGGCGTGGAGCGGGTCGAGGGGCGCCGCTACCTGCGCTCGATCGCCGTCAGCCAGGGCGGCACGGAACACCGCGGCTGGCTCAGCGTGCAGCCGGAAGAGGCGCGCAATCGGGTTCGGGTCGAGATTGCGCCGACGCTCAGTTTGGTGACGACGGAGGTGTTGCGCCGGGTGCGCCTGCTGTTTGATCTGGACGCCGCGCCGGATCGCATCAATGAGGCGCTGGGCTCGCTGGCGGCCGATGTGCCGGGGCTGCGCCTGCCGGGCTGCGTGAACAGTTTCGAGCAGGCGGCGCGTGCGGTGCTGGGGCAGTTGGTCAGCGTGAAAATGGCGGCGACCTTCGCCGGGCGGATGGCCGAACGCTGGGGCGAAGCGCTGGTGACGCCGCATGAGGGCATCACCCACGTTTTCCCCACAGCAGAACGGGTGGCGCAGCTGCAGCCTGAAGAACTGCGCCCGCTCGGGGTGCAAGTGAAGCGCGCGGCGGCGCTGATCGAGATCGCCCGCGCGTTGGGGGAAGGGCGGCTGCAGCTCGACAACGTGCTGGATATCGAACAGGGCATCAAGGCGCTGACCGCGCTGCCGGGTATCGGCAACTGGACCGCCAGCTATATCGCGATGCGCGCCTGGTCGTGGCCGGACGTGTTCCTGGCCGGCGACTACCTGATCAAACAGCGTTTCCCCGGCATGACGCCGCGCCAGATTGAACGCTACGCCGAGCGCTGGCGCCCGTGGCGCTCTTACGCCACGCTGCATCTGTGGCACAACGGCGGCTGGGCGCCGGAAGCGGAGAGTTGAACGCGGCTAGCGGGGAGACTCGATCAGCTGCAGCAGGCGGCTCATGCCTTCACGCATCAGGAACGCCAGCAGCTTTTCCCGTTCGGCCGGCGTGAGGTGATAGTAATACTCGATCCAGACCCGTACCGGATCCTGACGTTTGACGTCGTAATCCGGATGGTCGGTTTCGCGCAACGCCGACAGGCTGCGCGCGCCGAACGGCAGACTGTCGATATGGTATTCCAGCGCTTTGCCCTGTACGCCGCTGCGGCGGCGGCTGACCCAGCCTTCGCGCCGGGCCATCAAATTGACCCCTTGCGGGGTTGAGGGCAACCCCGCCTTACCCATCAGTTCCCTGGCGGAAAACCATTTCTTTTCCATAGTCCCTTGTCTCTGAGCCATCACCTGTCGAGGAAAATCAACGGATACGTCGATGTTCGCATGGGGATTTCATCTTACTTAATCGTTTAAGCTTCAGGTGTTATTTATATCACTAATCTTGTCTTGGTTAATATCATGTAACGAACGAGATGCGAGGCGCCGCCCGGGAGACGGCGCCTGAGAGGGGGGAGAGGGTTAACGGATGCCGAAATAGCCGTCGCTGAGCAACACCGCCAGCGGCTGCTCCAGCGCCACCTGGTCGCCGTCCGCCAGATCGACGCCAATGTCGCGCAGCGCCTGCAGCGTCACCGGCTGGTGAGCCGGTCCGGCGAAGGTCTGCGCTTTAATGCGATGCGCCGCGCCGTTGAGCATCGAGACCATCAGCTCGTCCATCTGGTTGCAGTGCACGTTGGTGATAAAGCGTTCATCGATGCGAATGATGTCGATCCTCTGGTCGCTGAGCTCATCGAACGCATTGATGTTATGCCCGAAGCCGTTGACGATCAGCCGGCAGCCCTGCTGCTGCAGTTCGCGGAGAAATGCCCGACATTGCGCGGCGTGCTCCAGTATCGCGGCCTCATCGATGCTGAACAGCAGCGCCTGCGGCGGCAGCGAGGAAGCGCGCACCGTTTCCGTCAGGTAGCGCTGGAAGTCGGCGCTCAGCAGGCTGTCGATGGCCAGCGGCAGCGCGAGCGACAGCCCTTTGCGTTTGATGTCGTCGGCATATTTCACCAGCAGTTGCGCCGCCGTCCAGCGGTCGATGTCCGGCATCAGGCCGTACAGCTGCGCGGCGGCGATGAACGCCTCGCGCGACAGCGGGCGCTCGTCCGGCGCCATCACCTGCAGCTTCACCTGGTGAAACGCGGCCGACAGCGGCGTCGCCGGCGGCGCGACCGCGTGAGTCAGCAGCCGCAGTTGCCCCTCGCTGATGATCGTCTGCACTTCCTGCAGGCTCAGCACCTCGTGCTGCCGCTCCAGCAGCTGTTTCTGCCGCGTTTCGTACAGATAAACCTGGCCGCGCCCCTGGTGCTTGGCGGTGTAGCAGGCGATATCGGCCTGCGCCAGCAGTTCGCTGCTTTTGGCGTCGGCGCTGATGCGCGTGATGCCGGCGCTGGCGCCGACGCGGTAAATCTTCCCTTCCCAGTAGAACGGGTGCTGGCTGATTTGATTAACCACTTGCTGCACCAGCGATTTGGCCTGTTCCAGCCGGCAGTCGTACAGGATCAGACCGAACTCGTCGCCGCCCAGCCGGGCCAGGCAGTCGCTATGGCGCAGCTGATGCCGCATCAGTTGGGCGATGTCCCGCAGCAGGGCATCGCCCGCCGCATGGCCGGCGGTGTCGTTCACCGCCTTGAACCGATCCAGATCGAGGAACACCAGCGAATGCGGCGGCGACGGTTCCCCGCCGGCGACGATCGCCGCTTTCAGCTGTTTCTCGAAGCGGGTGCGGTTCGGCAATCCGGTCAGCGCATCGTGCGAGGCGCTGTAGCTGAGTTTTTTCATCAGTTCGCGCGAGGCGGTGACGTCCTGCAGCACCATCACCGCGCCCATGGTTTCCCCGTCGAGGGTTTTCAGCGGTGAGACCGACTGCTGTACGTCGAAATAACGCCCGTCGCGGCTGTGCAGCACCAGCGCATAATCCGCCGGCCATTGCCGTGGGTATTGCGTGAGGTTTTCGATTTCCGGGCCGTCTTTGCCGTTGGTCAGGCGCACCACGCCGGCGACGGGCATACCGATCGCCAATTCGAGCGGCCAGCCGCACATCTGTTCCGCCACCGGATTCATAAAGGTGATGCGCAGGTGGCTGTCGGTGGAGATCACCCCTTCGCCGATGGCGTCGAGGGTGATGTGCAGGCGCTCTTTCTCTTCGTGCAGCGCCTCGGCGAGGCTCTTGAGCTCGGTCATGTCGATATTGGTGCCGATCAGGCGCAGCGGCCGGCCCCGATCGTCGAGGATCACGTTGCCCTGGCCGCGGATATGGCGCACTTTGCCGCTGCGCGTAGTGATGCGAAACTCCATGATGAATGGCCGCGGCTGCGCCAGGATCTCGGCCAGCTCGCGATCGGTGCGCTCGCGATCTTCCGGCACCAGCAGGGTACGCCACAACGCCAGCGTCGGCGTTTGGTCGGGGGTGAGATCGTAGAGTTCGAACATGCGCTGATCCCAGGTGAAGTTTTCCTGGCTCATCACCCATTCCCAGATGCCGACGCCGCCCACCTGGTTGGCCAGCGTGATGCGCTCCACCAACCGATTGTTCTCCGCCTCGCTGCGCTTAAGGTCGCTGATGTCCTCCACCTGAGAGATGAAGTACAACGGCCGACCTTCGCCGTCGCGCACCAGCGAGACCGCCAGCAGCGCCCAGACCGTCTGGCCGTCGCTGCGGATATAGCGTTTCTCCATGGTGTAGCTGCTGATATGGCCGTCGAGCAGTTCGTGCAGTTGGGTCAGGTCGGCGTTCAGATCGTCCGGGTGGGTGATCTCTTGAAAGGTCAGGCGATAAAGTCTTTCGGGCGGATAGCCGAGCAGCTTGCACAGCGCCTGGTTAACCTGTAGCCATTTGCCCTCGGGCGACACCAGCGCCATGCCGATGGCGGAATACTCCAGCGCGCTGCGAAAGCGGCTTTCGCTCTCGACGATATGTTGCTTTTCCACCCGGAAGGTGTGCATCACCATCGCCATGGCGTGCGCCGGGATCAGGATCAGCAACATCGGCAGATAGAGGCCGAGTTCGCCCAGGAAAGTGTGCTGGGAAGACTGAAGGCGCAGCAGGCCCAGCGACAGCAGGACGGTGATCAGCAGGAGAGTGCAGAAACAGACGGTGAAGGTTTCGAAGCGCGACAGGGCGATAGCCGCCCACAGCAGCGGCAGGATGACGAAGGTAAAGGGGAAGGGCAGATGCGTCAACGCCAGATAGCTGAAGGCCAGCGAGCCCATCAGGGTCAACAGCAGCGGATACGGATTCAGCCCGGCCAACAGGCGGCGGTGATAGGTGAGCCCGAGCGGCGCCAGCGACAGCACCCCTATCGCCTCAGAGATGAACCAGGTACCGAACGATTGCCAAAACGTTTGGTCCGGCGTAGAGATCAGTCCGGCGGCCAGCAGCGCGCTGAACAACGGGGTAAAGATCACCGCGCAGACCACGAAGCGCAGCCAACAGCCCAGATCGCTCAGCGGATCGATCGCCGGCAGCGTGCGGCGCAGCAGCAGAGCGCACACTGCCGCTTCCAGCAGGTTGATGGCGGCCAGCTTGACGGGAATGGCGCTGAGGCCGAACAGCAGGAAGCTGGCGAGCACGATGCCTGTGCCGCTGGCCAGCAGCGGCAAACCCCAATGACGCGGGGGATGGCGATACAGCACGGCGATCGCGGCGGCGGTCGGGGACCACAGCGGCGTGAAGTGATGAGCCTCACTGGATAACGACAGGCTCAGCAAGGCGAGTAAAAATGTCGCCAGCGCCACGAACAGAGAATGTGTCAGCATAACGCCTTTGTGTGTGCCGAACGCGTTCGGCGCGCTGATATCCATAGACATCCTTACCGATGACCTCTGCCAGTGATTGGATTCATGACGTGGATGAATCAAGATGATTTATTGAAAAAGGGTAGTACAGCGCGGGAGGAAAACCTACCGGGAGGGCCGACTTTACTGCGTTAGCGCAAACCCGGCGACAGAATGACGAAAAAGCCGGCGCGGGGCCGGCTTTGAGCGTCTTACAGCAGGAACAGGGTGGCGAGGCCGAGGAAGATGAAGAAGCCGCCGGTATCGGTCAGCGCGGTGATGAGCACGCTCGAGCCGACCGCCGGATCGCGGCCCAGTTTTAGCATGGTCATCGGGATCACCACGCCCATCAGCGCCGCCAGCAGCAGGTTGAGCAGCATCGCCAACGTCATCACGCCGCCCATCGCCGCGTCGCCGTACAGCAGCCAGGTGATCACGCCCATGATGCCGCCCCACACCACGCCGTTGATGATGGCGACGCCCAGCTCTCTGAGCATCAGGCGCGAGATGTTGCCGACTTCAATCTGGTGCAGCGCCAGCGCGCGCACGATCATGGTGATGGTCTGGTTGCCGGTGTTGCCGCCGATGCCGGCGACGATCGGCATCAGCGCCGCCAGCGCCACCAGCTGGGAAATGGTGTGCTCGAACAGGCCGATCACCCGCGAGGCGATGAATGCGGTGCAGAGGTTGATCGCCAGCCAGGCCCAGCGGGTTTTAACCGCTTTGCTGACCGGGGCGAACACGTCTTCTTCCGGGCTTAAACCGCCCATGCGGCGCAGGTTGGTGTCGCTCTCTTCGTTGACGGCGTCGACGATCTCTTCGATGGTCAGGCGGCCCATCAGTTTGCCTTTGGCGTCAACCACCGGGGCGCTGATCAGGTCATAACGTTCGAACGCGCCCGCCGCTTCATCGGCCTTGTCCTCAGGCTGAAAGGTGGCGGGGTCGCTGTCCATCACTTCGCGTACCGGGATTTCCGGGTCGTTCAGCAGCACCGCGGTGAGCGGCAGTTCGCCCAGCAGGGTATTTTTGCGATCGGTGACGAACAGTTTATCGGTGGCGTCGGGAATGGTTTTGCGCATGCGCAAAAAACGATGCACCGCGCCGAGCGTGACGTCCGGCCGCACTGTCACCAGTTCGAAATCCATCATCCAGCCGACGCTGTCTTTGGCGTACTGGCTCATCTCGCGCACCTGGGCGCGCTGCTCCGGCTCCAGTGAGGTCAGCAACCGGCCCATCAGATTTCGCGGCAGGTATTGCGCCAGGTAGGCCTGTTCATCGACGTCCAGCGTTTTGATCGCCTTGAGCAGGTCTTTGTCGCTCATTTCCTCGATCAGGCTGTCCCAGACCGGCTCGGCGACCTCCACCAGCGTCTGGCCGCGCTTGCTGTTGCCCACCAGCCGCCACAGCGCCATGCGCTCGTCCTGCGGCAGCGCTTCCAGCAGGTCCGCCAGGTCGGCGGCGTGCATGTCGTCAAGCAGGCCGGTAATTTCCGCCGTTTGGTTCAGCAGTTCGCTTTGGCTGAGGGCGTGTTCATCCCCTGGCCGGCCGAGAATGCCGTCGACCAATTCCTTATTGTTCAACAACAGAGTGAGAATGCGCTGGCGGTGTTCAGCGACTTTTTTGACGTTATGGGTTGCGGCTGACATGGTGTTCCTTAACGGGCGCTCGGCGTTCCTGACGCAGGCTCATTAAAAGATAGAGCATAGCGAGTGCCGGAGTCATTTTTATGAAACGGACGGGGCGCGGCGGTTATTCAGAGGAGGCGTCCTGTTGCGGCGCGCTGACTTCGGCGGCGTTTTGCGCAGCGGCCTGCTTTTTTTCCTGATGATGAGGCACCGCCACCACGGCGGCGTACAGCAGTCGGCCGACTAAAATGATAAAGCTGATAAACAACACTATCTTCGTCATCTGTCCGGTGGTTTTCTTGCGCATATATCACCCGGTATGCCGGTGTCCTGTGTTATTCGCTCGAGAATTTGTAACCGGATTTTAGGCGCTGATGACAAAAGTTGTCCATTTTTTTCCGGCGAGCGGCGCGCCGTATTAGGGTTTCGTTTAAGTTGGCGGAGCGGGGGCGGAAAGAAAAACCCCCTGGCTGGCAGGGGGCGGGGGATCAGGCGGAGCGCTGTTCGTCTTGCGAACCTTCTTCGTCGATCAGCAGCTTCCAGCCGACGACGTCGTTCCAGTAGGCCTGCTCGCGCTCGAAGTCCAGCTGCACCAGGTTGTTTTGCGCCAGATAGCCGGCCGGGAAGCGCAGCGTCCAGTGGTTGTCGTCGGTGGTCAGGCGCAGCGTTTCCGGCGTGGTGGTCGACTGGCGCTGGTTGTTGAGCAGGGTGCTCAGTCGCAGCAGCTGGATCAGCGGCAGGTAGTGTTTCTTTTTGAACAGGTTGAGGCGCGGCAGCTCTTCCAGCTTGATCGCCTTGCGGTGGAAACGCACCAACGCCGCCAACAGCAGCTGCTGTTCCTGGTTAAAGCCAGGCAGATTGGAGTTTTGCAGAATGTAGGCCGAATGGCGATGCATGCCGCTGTGGTTGATGCTCAGCCCCACTTCGTGCAGCATGGCGGCCCATTTCAGCAGGGCTTCCAATTGCGGATGCACCAGCTTGGTGTTTTGCGCCATCCACTGCGAATAGAGCAGTTCGGTGGTTTCCAGCACTCGCTTGGCCTGTTCGCGGTCGATGTTGTAGTGATCGGCCAGGCTTTTCGCGGTGCGGCTGCGGATGTCCTGGTGGCGGAAGCGGCCTTCCATTTCATACAGCACGCCTTCGCGCAGCGCACCGTCAGACAGGCGCAGATCGCGGATCGCGAGTGCATCGAACACGCCGCACAGGATAGCCAGCCCCGGCACGAACACCGATTGGCGATCTTCCGACAGCCCCGGCAGGCTCAGTGAGCTGAAGCTTTTGAACTGCAGCACCTGTTCGGCGAGCATTTCCAGGCGTTCGAGGGTGATCAGACCGTCTTTTTCGCCCATCGCCACCAGCACTTCGTGGGCGGCCTTGATGGTGCCTGAGGCGCCCAGCGCGTACTGCCAGCCCTGAATGCGGTACTGCCAGGCCAGCGTTTCCAGCTTCTGCGCCGCCGCCAGCCGCGCGCGGCGGAAGTTGTTTTTGCTGATCTCGCCGCCGGGGAAGAACAGCTGGGCGAAGCTGACGCAGCCCATGCGGCGGCTTTCCGCCAGCAGCGGCTCGAAGTCTTCGCCGATCACCAGCTCGGTCGAGCCGCCGCCGATGTCGATCACCAGCTTGCGGCCTTTCTCCGGTTGAGTATGCTCCACGCCCATGAAGATCAGGCGCGCTTCTTCCTGGCCGGCGATGATTTCGATCGGGTAGGGGATCACTTTGGCGGCGCGCTTGAGGAACACTTCGGCGTTCACCGCCTGGCGCAGGGTGTGGGTCCCGACGATGGTGACGTTATCCGCCGGGAAGCCCTGCAGCCGTTCGGCAAACAGCGCCAGGCAGGCCAGGCCGCGTTCTATCGCCTCTTCACTGAGTACGTTGTTGCTGTCCAATCCGTCGGCGAGGTGCACCCGCTGTTTTAAACGGCCCAATACCTGTAAGGCGCCGTTGACGACGCGGGCGATCACCATGTGGAAACTGTTCGACCCGAGGTCGATGGCGGCGATTTCCTGCGGTTTGTTCGTTGCAGTGTTTTTTAGCGGCATAGTTGCTGGCCTACTGTCCTGGTTGTTCCAGAGCTTTTAAATACTCGTAAATAGCCACCTGGGCGCGCACTTTGCGGCGGTTGCCGCGCGGCACGTACTGGTTGCTCAGTTCTTTATCCACATAACGGGCCTTGACCGTATCGCTGAACAGGATCTCCAGAATGTCCAGAACGCGCTGTTTCAGCGCCGGATCCAGCAGCGATACCGCCACTTCGATACGGTAATCTATGTTGCGGGTCATCCAGTCGGCGGAGGACAGATACACCCGTTTGTCACCTTTGTTGTCGAAAACGTAAACCCGATCGTGTTCCAAAAAGCGATCGACGATGCTGATCACCTGAATATTGTCGCTGATCCCCGGCAGGTTGGGAATCAGGGAACACATGCCCCGCACCAGCAGGCGGATCTTCACGCCGGCGCCGGACGCGGTATATAACCGATCTACCAGCCCTTTATCCACCAGATTATTTATTTTCAACATAATGCCGGCCTGTTCCCCGGCCTGGGCGTTGGCGATTTCGTTGTCGATCAGTTCATACAGCTTCAGGCGCGAGTTCTGCGGCGATACCATCAGGTTGTCGAAGGTGACCGGCCGGTAGGGGTTCTCGATAAAGTTGAACACCCGGCGCACTTCGTTGGTGATGCGCGAGTCGGCGGTCAGCAGCGAATAGTCGGTATAGATGCGCGCGGTTTTTTCGTTAAAGTTGCCGGTGCCGATATGAGCATAGCGCACAATTTCATCGCCTTCACGGCGCGAAATCAGGAACAGTTTGGCGTGGATTTTCAGCCCCGGCGCCGAGAAGATCACGTGTACGCCGGCTTCGGTCAGGCGCTTCGCCCAGTGAATGTTGGCCTCTTCGTCGAAGCGCGCCTGCAGCTCGACCACCACAGTGACCTTTTTGCCGTTGTGCGCGGCGTGGATCATCGATTCGATGATGCGCGAGTCTTTCGCCACGCGGTAGATGTTGATTTTGATCGCCAGCACGCTCGGATCGAACGACGCCTGGCGCAGCAGCTCCAGCACGTGCTCAAAGGTGTGGTACGGGTAGTAGAGCAGCACGTCTTTTTCGCGAATGGCGTCGAAGCCGTTGCGGAAACCGTCGAACCAGATGTGGCGCAGGCGCGGCAGCGGCTTGTTGACCAGGTTGGCCTTGCCGACGTTCGGGAAGCTGATGAAGTCTTTAAAATTGTGATAGCGGCCGCCGGCGATCACCGAATCGTAGTTGGAGATGCCCAGCTTGCCGCGCAGCAGTTCCACCATCTCGTTCGGCATGTCGCGCTGATAAACGAAGCGCACCGGTTCGGCGGTGAGGCGCTGTTTCAGGCTGGAGGACATCAGTTCCAGCAGGCTGGATTCCATTTCGGTCACCAGATCGTACTCGGCGTCGCGGGTCATCTTCATCGAATAGGCGTTGAGCGCGTCGTAGTCGAAGAAGCCTTTGAAAATCTCATCCAGGCAGTAACGCAGAATGTTGTCCAGCAGGATCATCGGCTTGCGGCGGCGCGGCGCTTCCGGCGGCAGATTGACGAAGCGCGGCACTTTGTCCGACGGGATTTCCAGCAGCGCATAGTCGGTGCGCGCGCCGCGGATAATTTCCACCGCCAGATAGGTGTAATCGTCTTTAAGGAACTGCACCAGATTGGTGTCGTGGTTGATCAGGATCGGCGTGATGTGCTGGCGCAGATGCTGTTTGAAATACTGGCGCAGCCAGATTTGCTGGTTTTCGGACACCTGGCGTTCGTTGATCAGGAAGATCTGGTTGCGCGCCATTTCCAGCAGCAGATCGTTGTACAGGCCGTCGAATTCCTGATCGGTTTTCAGCACCTTGGCCTGGATCTTTTTCAGCAGGTGGCGTGAGGCGCCGGCGGAGCCCTGCTCTTCGCTGATCAGGATGCGGCGTTTGAGATCGGCGAAGCGGACTTTATAGAACTCGTCGAGGTTGTTGGAGTAAATGCCCAGAAAACGCATTCGTTCAATCAGGGGATTGCTCTTATCTGCGGCTTCCTGCAACACGCGCTCATTAAAGGATAACCAGCTTAGTTCTTTTTCGATGTAGAGCTTTTCCTGACCCATTGCCACTCCAGTTCAATTTTAGAATAGGATCCGGGACGCAGCGCCCGGATGCCGCTCTAGTGTCCTTCATCATTATTGCGAGAGATTGACAGGAAAGTCCAACATATCCATTGCGTTGGCGCGCGGCGTTTTTCGCCGGCAATAAATTTTCCCCGCGGCGGGATGCCTGGCAGTGAAACGATCAGCATGAAATGACGGTTAGCAGGCTTATTCTTGGCGTTATAAAGCGTGTTTATGGTCATTTTTCAGCAATATATCAAATCCATATTGTCTGTTGGTAGTGTAAAAAACCTGGATTGAGTCGGGTAACTTTGTCATGCAAACGTCATAAAACTGACATAAGATGCCCGGTTATCTTACGGCGTAAGCCCGATTACATCAGCGACAGCGAGACACATGACACAGACGACGGCAAATCAACATCCCCGAGATCGCCTGCGCGGGCGCATCGACCGCGGCGTGCAGGCGGCAGTGACCGCCTGCGGGCTGATGGTGCTGATGACGTTGATGCTGATCTTCGTTTATCTGCTGTTTGCGGTGCTGCCGCTGTTCAAACCGGCCTCGGTTGGGCAGGCTCAGCCGCTGCCGATTGCGGCGTCTTCCCCGGCGCTGGCGCTGGGCATGGACGTGCAGCAGCGCGTCGGTTATCGCATCGATGCGCAGGGCTCGGGGCAATTTTATCGTCTGTCGCCGGCGCCGAGCGGCCAGGCCCAGACACCGCTGGCGCAGCAAACGCTGCTGGCCAAACCGGCGCTGCTCGCGCAGGCCGCCGGAGAGCGCGATCTGTTTGCACTGGCGCAGGCCGACGGCCGGTTGGTGGTGGCGCGCGCGGATTTCGCCACGGCGGAAAACGGCCGGCCGCAGTGGCTGTTCCCGCTCGGGCAACCGCCGCTGGCGCTGGATCCGCAGCGCAAGCCGCTGAAGCTGTTGTCGCTGGCGGACGCGCATCGCGGGCAGTATCTGCTGGCCGG
This sequence comes from Serratia sp. CY74737, assembly GCF_052166775.1. Taxonomy (NCBI): domain Bacteria; kingdom Pseudomonadati; phylum Pseudomonadota; class Gammaproteobacteria; order Enterobacterales; family Yersiniaceae; genus Serratia; species Serratia sp. CY74737. The sequence continues at coordinate 66,918 of NZ_JBJNOF010000008.1, read as the reverse complement.
GGTGACCGACGATCGGCGGCTGGTGTTCGGCCGTTTCAGCCCGGATCGGCCGCCGCAGTTCAGCGAACGTCCGCTGGAACACGACGCCGAGCAGTTGGTGCTGACGCCGGATGGCCGCCAGCTTTACCTGCTGGCGGGCAACCGGCTGGCGCGTTACCAGATCGACGGCGCGCAGCTGCAGCTACGTGAAACGCGCACCTTGGGCGAACACGCCCCGTACCAGATGACGGCGCTGCCCGGCGGCAGCGCGCTGCTGATCAAGGGCGCCGACGGCAACCTGCGCGAGTGGTTTGAGGTGGAAAAAGAGCAGCGCTGGCGACTGACGCCGGTGCAGCATTTCGACCACGGCGCCGACGGGCAGGAGCTGACGGTGGCTGAACCTTATCGCCGGGTGTTCGCCACCCTGCGGCCCGATGGCGGCTTCTCGTTATTCTCCACGATCCAATCCCAGCCGCTGCTGAATACCCGTTTGGGCGCCGAGGTGCAGCAAATGGCGTTCGCGCCGCGCGGCGATGGCCTGCTGCTGGAGAGCGCGCAGGGCTGGCAGCGCTATGCGCTCGACAACCCGTATCCGGACGTCACCTGGCGTTCGCTGTGGGGCAAGGTGTGGTATGAGAACTACCCGCAGCCGGCCTATGTCTGGCAGTCCACCTCCGGCGAAGACAGCTACCAACCTAAATTCAGCCTGATGCCGGTGATCTTCGGCACCTTCAAGGCGGCGGCTTACGCGATGCTGTTCGCCATCCCGCTGGCCTTGGCCGGCGCCATCTATACCGCTTATTTTATGACGCCGGGGCTACGGCGAGTGATCAAACCGGCTATCGAAGTGATGGGCGCGCTGCCGACGGTGGTTATCGGGCTGGTGGCCGGCATCTGGCTGGCGCCGATCATCGAGCAGTATCTGTTGGCGGTGCTGGCGTTGCCGCTGCTGCTGGCGGCGGCGGTGCTGCTGTGCGGCGCGTTGACCCATCGCTTTATGCCGCGCTGCCGGCCGGGCGTCGATCTGCTGTTGCTGTTGCCGCTGCTGGCGTTGACGGTGTGGCTGGCGTTCAGCCTGGGGCCGTGGCTGGAGGTGGCGCTGTTCGGTGAGCCGCTGCATTTCTGGCTGGGGGATAATTATGACCAGCGCAATGCGCTGGTGGTGGGCGTGGCGATGGGGTTCGCGCTGGTGCCGATCATCTTCTCGCTGGCGGAGGACGCGCTGTTCAGCGTGCCGGCCACCCTGAGCCAGGGCTCTTTGGCGCTGGGCGCCACCCAATGGCAGACGGTGATCAAGGTGGTGCTGCCATCCGCCAGCGCCGGCATTTTCTCCGCGCTGATGATCGGCTTTGGCCGCGCGGTGGGAGAAACCATGATCGTGCTGATGGCCACCGGCAACACGCCGATTATCGACGGCAGCCTGTTCCAGGGGCTGCGAGCGCTGGCGGCCAATATCGCCATCGAAATGCCGGAGGCGGTTTCCGGCAGCAGCCATTACCGCGTGCTGTTCCTGACTGCGCTGGTGTTGTTTGTCTTCACCTTCGTGTTCAACACGCTGGCGGAGGCGGTGCGCCTGCGGCTGCGCAAGCGCTACACGCCGAATCAGGAGGCGCCATGAAAAACTGGGTGAAGAGCGGGTCGCCGTGGGTGTGGCTGACCGCCGGTTCGGTCGCCGTCAGCCTGCTGGCGCTGATCGGCATTTTGTTGCTGCTGGCCGGGCAGGGGATGCGCTATTTCTGGCCGAGCCCGGTTTATCAGTTCGAACTGAATCAGAACGGCGCCGGGCCGGTGACGGTGATCGGCGAGTTGTACCAGCAACAAAGTATTTCCCGGCGCCAGCTGGCCGAGGCGGGCGTCACGCCGCCGGGCGAGGCGCAGAACGTCGAACGTTATCTGATTAAGGTCGGCAACCGCGAGCGCGAGGGGCAGGATTTCCGCACCTTGCTGGCCAGCGATATCCGCAGCCAAAGCACGCCGCGAAGCCTGCTGGTGCTGGAACGCGACAGCCACGGCACCGCTTACGGCTATCTGGCGGGGCTGCTGGAAGACGGGCAACCGCTGACCGGCCGCAATCTGGGGCAGGCGTTGCAGCAGCGCCTGCCGCAAATCGCCGCGCTCTCGCGCCAGGCGCACGACATTCAATTCCGCGACATGGCGCGCATCAATCAGCAGTTTGACGCGCTGCGGCTGCGGGAAAAGCGCCTGCAGCGCGACGATAAGCTGGACGCCCGCGCGCAGGACGCCATCAAGGCCGAACGGCTGGAGCTGCAGCGGCAGTATCAGCTGTTGTCCGAACGTCTGGCGGGGCTGAACCGCGATCGCCAGCGCGACGCGTTGCTGCTGCGCGACATGCACGGGCAGACGTTGACCATTCCGCTCAGCCAGGTGCGCGATGCCTGGTACCCGAACGCCATGAGCACCTCCGAGAAGCTGGCGCACTGGGGCGAGCAGGTGAAGAAGTTTCTCATCGACAGCCCGCGCGAGGCGAATACCGAGGGCGGGGTGTTCCCGGCCATTTTCGGCACGGTGTTGATGGTGATCCTGATGTCGATCGTGGTGATGCCGTTTGGCGTGATCGCGGCGGTGTATCTGCACGAATATGCCGGCAACAATCTGCTGACGCGGGTGATCCGCATCGCGGTGGTCAATCTGGCCGGCGTGCCCTCGATCGTCTATGGCGTATTCGGCCTCGGCTTCTTCGTCTATATGATAGGCGGCACGCTCGATCAGCTGTTCTATCCTGAATCCCTGCCCAACCCGACCTTCGGCACGCCCGGCGTGCTGTGGGCGGCGCTGACGCTGGCGCTGCTGACGCTGCCGGTGGTGATCGTCGCCACCGAGGAAGGGCTGTCGCGCATACCCACCTCGCTGCGGCAGGGCTCGATGGCGCTGGGGGCCAGCCGGGCCGAGACGCTGTGGCGCATCGTGCTGCCGATGGCGGCGCCGGCGATGATGACCGGCCTGATCCTGGCGGTGGCGCGCGCCGCCGGGGAGACCGCGCCGCTGATGCTGGTGGGGGTCGTGAAATCGGTGCCGGTGCTGCCGGTGGACGAGATTTTCCCGTATCTGCACCTGGAGCGGAAGTTCATGCATTTGAGCTTCCAGATCTACGATATGGCATTCCAGAGCCCGAGCGTGGAGGCGGCGCGGCCGTTGGTGTTCGCCACCGCCTTCTTGCTGGTGACGATCGTGGTGAGTTTGAATCTGGCGGCGATGGGTATCCGCCATTCGTTGAGGGAGCGGTACCGAGCATGGTCGCAGTAACAATGACGCTATTTTTGGGGAGTGCGTAATGGGTTTGATGACGCCAGGCAGTTTGCCCCGGCTGGATGTCCAGCATCTCGACGATGAACAGACCGCGCTGGCGGTCAACGGCCTGAACCTGTTTTATGGCGACAAACAGGTGCTGCATGATATTTCGCTGCGTATCCCGAAGCACCGGGTGACGGCTTTGATTGGCCCCTCGGGCTGCGGTAAATCGACGCTGCTGCGCTGTTTCAACCGCATGAACGATCTGGTGGACAACTGCCGTATCGAGGGCGAACTGCAGCTGAACGGCGCGGCGATCTCCGGCGCGCAGATCGACGTGGCGGCGCTGCGGCGGCGGGTGGGCATGGTGTTCCAGCGGCCGAACCCGTTCCCGAAATCGATCTATGAAAACGTGGTGTACGGCCTGCGGCTGCAGGGCGTGCGCGACCGGCGTTTGCTGGATGAGGCGGTGGAGCGTTCGCTGCGCGCCGCCGCGCTGTGGCATGAGGTAAAAGATCGGCTGCGCGAAAACGCGTTCCGCTTGTCCAGCGGCCAGCAGCAGCGCCTGGTGATCGCGCGCGCCATCGCCATCGAGCCGGAAGTGCTGTTGCTCGACGAGCCGACCTCGGCACTGGATCCGATCTCCACGCTGACCATCGAAGAGCTGATTTCCGCACTCAAGCAGCGCTATAGCGTGGTGCTGGTGACGCACAATATGCAGCAGGCGGCGCGCGTCTCCGACTACACCGCCTTTATTCATCAGGGGCGGCTGGTGGAATACAACGATACCGACGCGATTTTTACCTCGCCGCGCCAGCGCCGCACCGAGGATTATATTACCGGGCGGTATGGGTGAGGGGAGAGCGACGGAGGTTTTCGCTCCGTCGCCGGCAATGGCCGTTGCAGTCGGCCTACGTCTGCTGTTTTATTTTACCCGCGCATTAAGCCGGCATGAATTAAGGCATGGCATAAGTCTGATTGCCGGCGAGTTTGTTTTATTCATTTTTCATCATGTGGAATTCAATCCATTCTCTGCAATTTATTATCAACCACAATTATGTTGTCGGTGATGATCAATATAATTGTTCATGTCGATAATGGCTGTGGCGGGCTCGGCGGTGCTGAAATGGTAATCCTTAATGCGCGCGGCCTTTAGCCGTAACCCGCAATACCAACCCCACCAACAGCAACGCAGCCCCCGAGGCATAGAGCGGGAACCAGCGCGTCCACCAGAGCGGGGAAAACAGCGGGGTGCTGTTGGGATCTGCAGGCGCGTAGCCGCTATAGGTATTTAGACCGGCGGCGATGGCGAGCATCGCCAGGCCGATAAAAAGCAGCAGGTTTGAAACTTTAGCCATTTACGTTACTCCTTCGTAGAAATTCAGAGGAAAGGTTCTTGTTATTGCGGTGCGTTACTGTTTCATCCACTATTCCGGTTAAATACGCTCTTGGCTTTTTTATCAGCTCACTTTCCGGTAAAAATGGCATCACCGAATACTAGCCGGTTATTCGCCAATAAAAAACCCGCCAGCGCGGGTTTTCTCTTTTTTCTCGCAGACCGTCACTTCACCAGCGGCTTATCGCCCGGCGTTTTGAACTTCGCCAGATATTGCGGCTGGAAGATGCACATGCGCAGCACGGTGCGGTATTCGCCGTTGACGAAGAACTCGTCGATCAGCTCGCCTTCCACGTTGAAGCCCAGCTTGCTGTAGATGTGGATCGCCTTCGGGTTCTCCTTGTCGACGATCAGGTACAGCTTGTACAGGTTCAGCACCGAGAAGCCGTAGTCCATCGCCAGGCGGGCGGCGGTGCTGGCGTAGCCTTTGCCCTGATGGGCGGGATCGATGATGATCTGGAATTCTGCGCGGCGGTGGATGTGATCGATCTCCACCAGTTCCACCAGGCCGACCTTGGCGCCTTCGTGCTCGATGATAAAGCGGCGCTCGCTCTGATCGTGGATGTGTTTGTCGTAGAGATCGGAAAGTTCGACAAAGGCTTCGTAGGGTTCTTCAAACCAATAGCGCATAACGCTGGCGTTGTTGTCCATCTGGTGGACGAACGACAGATCGTCCCGTTCCAATGGGCGTAACCTGACGCTGGCAGTGCTGGACATGTGGGCTCCTCTGTGCCGTGAAATTGTGCAAAGTATAACTTCACAGAATGGATGAAGGCGAAAAAAAACGGCGCCGCGTGGGCGCCGTTTAGGCAAGGTTAAGACTTCAGACGGTGCAGGTATTAGCTGGCCTGGCGACACTTATGGCCTCTGGTGGCAATGGAGTCTGCAATAAAATTTGTTCGGCGATTTCCGCCGATACTTTTTTAATCGCAACAATCAATTGAATTGCCGAATTTAGGACAACGCTTTTTATTTCTTCCACGCTTTTGCCGCGAAGAAACGAATGCAGGAAGACATCACCAAACGCGCTACTGTTCAAGTCGCTGCGGGTTTTACAGGCCATCAGACGCTCAAATCCGTTATCGCTGTCATAGGGGCCTTCACAGAAAAATGCCGTTTCTACCGCGATTCGTTTGATCGCCATGAGTACAAATCCGTCCATCGAGGGGCTCTCCATTCGTTTTATTTAAGGAGCGGGCCGTGCGGATCAGGCCAGCGTCATTACCTTTCTCTTTCTGTTCTGCCAGCGCACCTGGCCCTCTCCCCAGGGTTTGAGCTTGTTGAAGCGCTTGATTGCCTGAGGTGCGAAACCGGGCCTGCAACAAAAATCGAGCAGCCATATCCTGTCTCCCTCATTCCATTCGGAAGGGTGAAGTGGGAACCCCGGATCGCGTTGCAATTGCGTTTCGGTGTCCTCCGTCAGACAGGCCCAGAGAACATAGGCCAGCGGTTGGTCATTGGTGTCGAAAAGAAACTTGATCTGCCCGTGCTGTATGGCAAATATCAAGCGCTCTTGAACGCTTTTTATCGGATGAAGGCTGTAATTTCGGTGATGTAACATGCAGCTCACGGCAAAACCAAGCTGCTCATAGTCTGACCATTGATCTTGGCCGCCGGCGGTTTCTCGAATATAGAGCGTCATGCTGGTTCACTTCTCCTGGAGGGGATGACAAGCGGCTGCCCGCCAAAGGTTTCTTTGGCGAAGGCCACCGCCTTTATCCGCATGTCGGTTAACAGTTGCCGCAAGCGTTGGTCGTCATCACCATTGGCCTCCACCAGAGCCGTGATTTCGTTGAGCATCTGTATTTTCCCGCACTGGGGGCGGGGCCGCAGCCTGAGGCGAGCCTGTTGCGCCATGCCTTTCTGAATAACGGTGGCATCGATTCCCTGGGCGCGGCAGGTTTCGACCAACCAATGATTGACCTGCGAGAAAGCGCGCAGGGTGCCCATAAAACGCGCATCCCGTGAGAAATCGTCATGCGTGGGGACGGGGTGCCCTTGGCTGCAGCGAATCAAGGTCACGACCAAACGTTCCAGCGGCGATTCGTCTCCCGCCATTTCCGCTGAGACATAGAGCTTTCGGCAACGGTGGATAAGCAGCTGCAGGAAACTGTTTGCCAGCCTCTCTAAGGGTTTTGGCGTCTCCGCCGGTGAGAGCAGGTCGATGGGAATGCCCAGTAGCGTCAAATAGCCGCGGCAACAGGCCTGCTGAAAAAAATGCCAGAAATAGGTTTTTACCTGTTGCTGGGCGATGGCAATGAAAGGCCGATCAAACAGGTACTTCCCAAGGTAGAAGCACAGCTCGGATAGGCTGTTCTGAATGATTGCCGGTTCTCTCATCAATTGTGCAAACTTGAGCTGGTATTCGAAATCGTAACGATGATCGCTGGGGAATAAACAGGTTAGCCCGTTAAAATCCAATACCCTACCGTCCATGGTGATGTTGGAGGATGAGGTGGTCAACATCAGGAAGCGGGTGCGGCAAAACGCCATTTGCCGAGCCAGACGTTTGGTGAGCTCATACATCCCCTCAAGGCAGCGGCGCCGCGGATCGCGAGCGGCCTGTTCGCTGAAGCCCGCGGTGGGGACCGGCAAATAGTCCGGCAGGCGGCGAAGCACGGATTTAACCCGTTGAACGTCATGCATGAGCTGCCCTGCATATTCCGCTTTGGGCCGGAAGTAGGGCGTTCGTTCAAAATGTGCCGGGCGGACCAGGGGCTCGCGAACCAGAAGGGCGCGGCGAGAGCGGCCCTTTGTGCGGGTGAAATCCCCATGGGTATAGCTGTCGGTGAGCAAAATCGCGTGGGTGCGCGCGGCGCCATAAGGCAACGTCTGCGCCAGCATTTCGCTCCATAGGGCTTCATAGATCGCCTGTTCGGCGCGCAGTTCGCCATTGGAGTGATACCAATCCGAACCTTGCCCGACCAGCGGATTAGCACCGATTCCTTTCACCTGGTAACGGCCATCAAAACCGCAGCGGGCGCCGCCGCCGTTACGTTGAATACCGCCTCCGCCGTAACGTTCCGCGTGGAAAACTTTGACGGCGCCTGGCGTATCGGGAGTGACCAGATAGCTGCACGCGGCGTGCAGCGCTTCGCCGTCTGCCTTTTCTTCGGCGGACCAAATGAGAGAGGACGTAACCCGGTGTGCCGTGAAAGGCACTAAATTTTCCGCCAGGTCCTTAAGTAAAAAAGAATCGCTCATTGGGTGATGTACTCTATGGTGTAGTTCAGTTCTGATACGGACGTGCGCTGCGCGAAACGAGCGAAAGCGGCGTCCAGATGCCCGGCGATATCGCGCAATGCTTCCGCCCTGGCCATCGCGGGGTGATCGCAGTCGATGTCGATATTTTGTATTCGTCCATGTACATAGGGGCGCCAGGCCTCCAAATCCAACCAGTCTTCTGCGCGCGGCGCTGCTGCCGTGAAGAACAGCAAATTACCGTAGAAGTGGCCGTGTTCCGACTGGCCGACCAGGCGGCGGCTATTAATCACCACGTCAATCAAGCGGTCGAGCGTGCCGTCATCCAGACTGGCCAGGGCGCTGCCGTGTTTTCGCAACAGGGCGATTGTTTCCGCGCGTTGCAGGATCTCGCCTTTCGGCACGACCAGCGAAGGCAATTCTTGATCGAAGGGCAAGGCGATGCCCGCAATGAACAACAGGGCGGCCAGCGCCAGGCTCTCCTCCTCTTCGCCATTGAGCGTTTCAAAAGCGAAGCGTCGCCACAGATCGCTGGGATAGGCATCCATCATCGCCAGCAATTCGACCTGCTGATCTTGTTGCTCTAGGTGGATGGCGACATTGTGGGCGATCATGCCGCCAACCGACCACCCGATGATCCAGTAAGGCCCCTCGGGCTGATGGGCGCGTATGCGCCTGGCATATTCTGCGGCCATTTCATCCATCGTTCGGGTGATATTGCTGCCCGGCGTCAGGCCTTGAGCTTGCAAGCCGACGATTTCACACGGCGTTTTGAGAAAACGCGCCAGGCCGCTGTAACACCAGGCGATGCCACCGGCCGGATGGATGCAAAACAGCGTCGGCAGCGCGTTTTGCGAAGCGCCGGCGCCAGGGCGCAGCAGCAGTGTGGCATCGAGCATATCCGGCGCTGAGTGCTGGCCTTGTTCGGCCAGCGCCCGGGCTGAAGGATGAGCAAAGATGCTGGCGATGGTGATTTGCCAACCCAGGCCGGCATTAATGCGGGCGGCGACATCAACGGCGCTCAGTGAGTTGCCTCCCAGTTCGAAGAAGTTGGCTTCAGGCGCCACGGCAGGCAGGCGCAGCGCATCGGCAAAATATTCGCACAGCCGTTGCTCCGTCAGGGAGGAGGGAATGCCACCGCCCTGTGATTGCGGGCTTTGCGGAGCGGGCAGCGCTTTTCTATCCAGTTTGCCATTGCGGCTGAGCGGTAGTTCGGAGAGAAACACCAGGCACTGCGGCAGCATGTAGGCAGGGAGATATTCCCGGCAGAGCGCTAGTAAGGCTTTTTCATCGGCCTCGGCGCCGCTGGCCACGACATAGGCGACAATGCGCCCGTCATGCATGTCGGCGCAGGACTGGAGCACCTGCGGATGTCGATTGAGAACCGCGTCAATTTCCTCCAGCTCAATACGCTGCCCGTGTATTTTTATCTGGTGATCCAGCCGCCCCAAATAGTCTATTTCGCCATTCGGGCGCCAGCGCGCCAGGTCTCCCGTGCGGTAAAGGCGCTTGCCGTCCGCCGTGGCGAAAAACCGTTCTGCCGTCAGCTCGGGTTGGCCCGCATAGCCGTCAGCGAGACAAATGCCCTCAATGTGCAATTCCCCTTCGATGCCAATGGGGGTGGTGTTGCCGAAGGGATCCAGCACGTGGATGCGCGTATTCCAAATGGGGCGGCCGATAGGCACGCTGCGCTTCTCGTCGCTGCAGCTCAGCGCGTGGTAAGTGACATCAATGGCGGCCTCCGTCGGGCCGTAAAGATTATGCAAAGGCGCCGTCAGCAATGTCCGCTGCCGTTGGGCCAGCTCCGGCGATAAGGCTTCCCCGCTGGCGAATACCCTGAGCAGCGGCAGCGGTTCGGGCCTGCGTTCGACGGCGTCGAGAAACAGCGCCAGCATCGATGGAACAAAGTGCAGCGTTGTGATGCGATGCTGCACGATGCAATTCAGCAGGTACGCCGGATCGGTATGGCCGCCGGGCCGCGCCATCACCAAGGTTGCGCCCCCGATCAGCGGCCAGAAAAACTCCCAAATCGACACATCAAAGGTGGCCGGCGTTTTCTGCAGCACGCGATCCTGCGTTCCGAGAGGATATTCGGCCTGCATCCATTGCAGGCGATTGGCCAGGGCAAGATGGCTCACGATCACCCCTTTTGGGGCGCCGCTGGAACCGGAGGTGAACAGAATATAAGCCGGATCTGCGCCGCTTTGCCGCGTGACGAGCGGCAATGCCGCGTCGCCCTGATGGGCGGCTAGTGAGTACAGCGCGGCGAGATCGAGCCGGGGAACGCTGTCCGGCAACCTGTCGTCATCGGCGCGATCGGCTATCAGCAATGCCGTATTGGCCTGCTCGAGCATCTTTTGCTGTCGCCGCGTCGGCAGTTCGGGCGACAGCGGCAATAGCGTGGCGCCGGCACGCATAATGGCCAGCAGAACCACTTCTAAGGCTACGCTGCGTTCAAGTGTGACGGCGATCACCTGGCCGCGAGCGCCTTGCAGATGGCGTTCAAGGGCATGCGCGCACCGCCGTGAGCGCAGTTCCAGCGCCGAATAGCTCAGCCGTTCGTTTTCGTCGAGCACGGCTAGCTGATGCGGAGTGGCTTGAGCCTGTTTGAGGAACAGGCCGAGGATCGTGTTGGCGGGTAACGGCTGGGCGGTGTCGTTCCATTGCGCGATTAACGCCAGTTCCGCCGGTGCTGGCAGCGTCAGTTGTTGCAGCGGAAGGGTCGGCGCCGCAACCAACTGCATGATCCAATGCAACAGCCGCCGCACATGCAATTGCAGCTCTGCGTGATGATGGCGCGCGGCATTGGCGATAAGACGCAGGCGGCGCGGTTGCAGGTCCGTACCCAGTTCCAGGTGGAGGTTAAGATCGCGTACGGGGCCGGTGGCGATATGTTTGACCGTGGCGCTTAGCTCCGCAAAATCGAGCGTCGCAGGCGGAGGCAAGATGTTCAGTTCGATGCCGTAAAGGGGCAGAGTATCGCCTACCCTGCCGATGGCTCGGCCGATCCATTCTCCGCGGTAGCGCTGGTGCGCGAGCAGCTCACGCCGGCTGCGGGCGACGGTGGCGCAAACGTCGCGAAAGTGCGCGTGTTGCGGCAAATCCAGCAGAAGCGGCAGGATATTGCTGCGTGTGACCGCCGCCTGGGCACCATAAGTATCAAGCCGCCCCATGCAGGGCAGGCCGAACAACAGTTGCCGCTCGCCCGACTGACAGCGGGAGAAATAGCTGGCGAACGCGCTGAGCAAGATGTCGGATAACGCGATCCCGCTGCTTTGGTAGAAGCTGCCCAGGGCTAGCGCCAGCTCGGTATCGATAACGGTCTCGACTTCCAACGTGTGCTCGGCCATGGCTTGCGCTGGCGCACCCAGAAAGGTCGGCGCAGGCAACTGCGCGCAGCGCTGCATCCAGTAGCGGTGATCGTCCGCATATTGCGCGCTCTGCCTGTAGAGGACGTCGTCCTGGCAGAGCGTGGTCAGTTTGACAAAGCGGCAGGGGAGAGGCGGCGTTCCTTGCAACAGCGCTCGGTAATGCTCCCCCGCACGGCGGTGGAGCAGGGAATAGGCGTAGGCGTCGAAAGCGATATGGTGTATTCGGGAAAACCATATCGCTTCGCGTTCATTCAAAACATACAGCTGATGTTCATGAAGATGTAAATTCTCCGGCCCCTGTTCCCGTTGCGTTATCTGTTCCATCGCGCGCCAGGCGAGCGCCTCCGGGTCTGCGTGATGGCTGAGATCGCAGACGGTCACGCGGCCAGCAGGCTGGCGGATGCCGAAAGACGGGGTGCCACCGATATCGAGGAAACAGTGGTTGAGCACCTCAATATCCTGCAGAGCCAGTTCGATGGCGTTGAGCAATAATGTCCGATTAATTTCACCGTGCAGGCGCAGGGCTTGCGCCGTCGCATAGAGTTTGGAAGAGTGGCTCGCTTGCGATGCATACCATACGCCCTGCTGGGTGTCCGCCAGGGGGGTATTATTAAGGGATGAATCATTCATTTTTTCTCTGGCTCCTGTTCTGGAGTGGTACTCAAGTGCCTTGTTACCAGGCTTTCCATTTTTCTTTTGGCCTGCAAAATCAAATCAATATCTCTGTGTAATTGATATTCAGTGCTTTGGGTTTTTCACCTTGCGCGATTTCATTCAATGAATGCCCTGCGCTCTTCGTTGGCGACAATGACCGGCGGGGAAATTGCCTTGCCCTTATCGCCAAGGTCATCGCAAAATCTTCTGCCGCGTTTCGCCGGGCATACCGCAATAAATTAAGTAGCTATCATTTTTTAATCGCTATTGGGCCGCCCCCCGGCGGCGACGCGCGGCTTGCTTTTCGCCGGCTCTCTGTTGCGCCCGGCATTATTTTCCCTTTGTCGCTGCGCGAATGGCCGGCAGCACAAACAGTGAGGCGATAAAGCTGATGAATACGCCATAAGCGATACTGATCATCTGCATTTTTCCGCTGACCATCATGGGGAACACCAGCTCATGCGCGTGGCCAAACGTGGTGAACGTGATGCCGTTGAACAGCAACATGCTCAACAAGGCGCCAATGGAAGAGCCTGCCAGGCCCAGCAAGAGGGTTTGGCAGAGATAAGACACATCAATAACCCTGCCGAATCCCAGCAACAGCGTTATTGCCAGCTGGTCTTGTTGGTTGGCGATGAGCGATTCACACAGCGCGATGATGCCCGCAGTCACCGACACCCCCGCCAGCAATGAAAATAACAGGCCGAACCACAGCAGCACCTGGCCCAACCCTTCGCTGCTGCCGGCATAGTAGGTTCGGCTGTCGCTAATGGCGACTCGGTCATTGAGCGTCCCCTGGATGGCTTGTTGCAGTTGCTCGACAGAGGTGACATTACTGGTCAATGCCACCAGGTTGTAATCCAGCCCCGCGCCCCAGCTGGTGCGGATATGTTCCAGATCGGCCATGAACTCGGACTGCCGCGGCGAACCGCCGGTGGTAAATTCACCGACGATTTTCCAATCGCGGTCGTGCAGGCGTATGGTCTCGCCCACGTGGAACGCCGGATAATGCCGCGCCAATGACGCGCCGACGACGAGCTCATTTTGCCCCGGCTGAAATGCTCTGCCGCGGGTGAGGGTGACCAGCGGTTGCCCGTTGTTCGCGTTCATCAGCGTGAATGCCGCCGGCGTTACGCCGCGCACCAGATACTCTTTCTCCACGTTGCCTGGGCGGAGCCGCACCAGGACAACCCACTCCGGCGAAGCCGCAACAAGGCCGGGCAAGCGCGAAAGTTGCGCCGCCTGCGTTCGCGTTATCGTGCTGGTCAGTTCGGAAGAGGAGTCTTTGCTTTGCGCAAAATACAGGCCGGGTTCCGCACTCGACTCCAGCGCGCCGATCAGCCCTGCGCGCAGTGAAAATAACGATGTCACAATGACCGCGAGAAAAATGAAGCTGGATAGAATCGCGGTGAAATAAAGCGGCCGCCGCCACAGGTTGCGTAATCCAATGCCCAGCAATATCCCGAGCTGGTGGATTTTCGAGGATGAACGCGGGTTCATTTTCTCTCCTCCTGCAGGCGAGCGATTTGCAAGAGGGAGGGCAATGCGCAGACCAGGGATAAAATAAAGACCAGCAGGAGGCCGATGGCATAATCCTGGAAATGCGGCTCAACGGCGTTTAATACGGCGGGGAACAGCGTCGGCAACAGCAGAATAAAAATAACCGACAACACTATGCCCACGATGGCACCCGCCAAGGTGATGGCGCCGAGTTGCACGGCAACCGCTTTAATCAACTGTGATTTGCGAAAACCCAGATAATTAAGGGTGCGGTAGTCGCTCAAGGCTTTATGCGTCATGACATAGAAGTTGGTGCTGAGCAGCAGCGCCAATAACAGGCACAGCGCCAGATTGACCCAAAAAATCACGCGATGGAAATCGAACAATTTACTCATAAACAATTTTATATGCATGCGTACGGGGGCTGTCTGCGTGGTGCCGCGCAACCGCTCCGCGCCAAACAGGGCATCAATCTGCCGGGAGAGGTTCTCGGCAGACATGCCGGGTTTAGGGGTCGCCATGAAAAAACTCACCAGCCGCTTGCCATTTTGTCTCACGCTGTCGAGGTAGTCATAATGCATCCAGACCGCGGGAGGGGTATCGGTTTGGGTTTCTTCAACGATGCCAGTAATGTAAAGATCGAGAATGGGGTTAGGCGCGAGCTTCCAAATCGCGGATGAAAGCGGCAGCCGATCGCCCGCTTTTAAGCGGTATTGCGCCGCAAAACGGCTGTCGACCAGCACGCCTTGCCGGTCATTCTGCCAACGCTCCAGTAAGCCCGGCGCTATTTTTAAAGAGGGGATCATGGCGAAGTAGTGTTGGTCTTCTACCGCGATAGCGGGCACGAACCATCCGGGGTGGCGATAGTAAGCACCGACCCAAACTCCCCAGCTCAGCCGATCCAACGCCGGCAGTTGACTCATTTTCTGATGATAAAACTGCGGCAGCAGCATCTGGGAACTGAGGGCATTCAGCACCAGTAGCCGGTTGTCTGCGCCGGGCGGATCGTTTGCCTTTAAGCTGAAGGCGCGATCAAAGGTCAGCATGAGCAGCAGCAACATGACGCCGCTGGCGATAAACAGCAAGATCATGATAAATCTTCTCGACTGCTCAGTGGCGGAGCGCCACAACCAGAGGTAAAACACGGCTCTCATGGCATATCCCTACGGATCAGCTTGCCGTCCCTGAGTTGGAATTGGCGCTGTGCCCGCGCGGCGACCTGAATATCATGCGTCACGACGATGATAGCCTTGCCCTGCTCCCGGCTCAGTAGCGTCATAATATCCATAATTTCCTCCCCCGCCTCCTGGCTGAGATCGCCGGTAGGCTCATCGCACAGCAGCAGATCCGGATTAGTGGCTATCGCACGCGCAATGGCCACGCGTTGGCGCTCTCCTCCGGAGAGTTCATCCGGCAAGTGGCGGCGCCGGTGTTCCATCTGAACCAGCTCCAGCGCGGCGTCGACGCGTTGCCGGCGCTGTTTGGCGTCCATATGCCAAAGGTGCAGGGGGAGGGCGACATTCTCCTCGGCGCTGAGCACGGGCAACAGGTTATAAAACTGAAAGACGAAGCCAATATGGCGGGCTCGCAGCGAGGTGCGTTCTTCAGGTCGCAGCCGATGCAGCGAATGCCCTTGCAAAAATACCTCGCCCCGATCGCAGACATTAACGCCGGAGACCAGATTGAGCAGCGTCGATTTCCCTGAGCCGGATGGCCCCATGATGCTGACCATCTCGCCGCCGTGCAGGCTAAAATCAAGATCGTGCAATACCGTGATGTGCTCGCGCCCTTTTTTATAGTCTTTGCCGGCCTGTTGCAGTTGCACGACCGGATCGCTCGGCGCGGTTGCCGTTTTATTCATAAAAATCTACCTGAATTGACATATTATGTTTCAGCCAGGGCTGTTGCTGAGCGAGCTTGATAATGACTAAAACCGCCGCGCGTTGCTCATCCACCACCGAAGAGATAAGGCTGACGGTGCCTGAGATCTGTCGATCGGGGAGGCCATCCGGCTTGATTGTCACTCGTTGTTGGGGCGCGACTTTCGCCAGCTGGCTTTCGGGCAGCCAAACTTCGGCATCAAAATCATCCAAACCGACAATGGTGGCGATCCCCGTGCGGGTGAAACCGCCGCCGGCGGAAATGGGCGAGACCGTTTCCCCCGGGGAGGCGTCTAACGACACCACCTGGCCGTCGAAGGGCGCGCGGATAATCGTACGCAACAGGTCGATTTCACTGGCTTTTATCTGCCAGCCCACTTGTTGTAATTCTGCCTGATATTGGCGGCGCTGCGCCTCGAACGAATCCAACTCCGCTTTGGCGCTGTCGACATCATCCTGGCTCACATAGTTGAGCGGCAACAAACGGTTCAATCGCTGCAGCTGATTGCGCGCGCGCGGCAGGCGGGACTCTGTCTGCGCGAGTTTGCCCGCCGCGATTTGCTGGCTGGCCTGGAGCGACGCAAGCTGCGCTTTTAGCGAGCGCCCGTCGAGTGATGCCAATCGCTCGCCTTTTTTTACCTTGTCCCCGCGTTGCACATAAATCTCTTGCACCGTTCCCGTAATCTCTGCCGAAACGGTGGAGAGGCGCGAGGCCTTGATGAATCCTGCGGCCGTGACTGCAGATGCGGCCGCCGCAGGGGGCGCTGGCTCGACAGGTGCTGCGGTGTTGGCCTGAGGCTCGGCGGCGCTGGCGCGCTCGGCCGCTGCTGGCTGGGTAAACCATGCCCTGCCGGCAACGAGACCTAAGGCTAACGCCAGCGCAATCGCTCCGACGAGCGCCGCTTTGCGCCATGGCTGCCCGCGCGGCGGAGTATGAGGCGAGTTCAGCAGGTGCAACGCCTGCTGGCGGGCGGCGTTGCGCGGTGCCTCTGAAGATGGGGAACGCATAGGTGCTTAACGATCCCCTACTGTCAGACGCAAGATCACACCAATGAAGAGCAGAGCGGCTCCCGAAGCGTAAAGTGGGAACCAGCGCGCCCACCAGTTGGTGGAGAACAATGACGCACCGTTGGCGTTGCTCGCCGTGTAGCTACTGTAGATATTGAGGGCCAGGGCGACAGCGAACATGACGAGGCCGATAATAAGCAGCAAGCCTGATACTTTATGCATGGGATTTCTCCTTCAGAGGGGACATAAGAGAGGCGTCGAGGTAATCGCCAGGGATGACCATCTCAGTGTGAATTTCAGTGAGATAGGTTTCATTCTTCACTTCCATCCAACTGTTTTCCGGTGACGGGAGAGCTTCTCGGAAGACTAACCAGTCAACTTTTCGCGCCAGTAGCAGCAATTGGTCAAGGCAATGTGAATTGCCCAGCCTGCACCACATCGGCTTGCGAATCTTGTCGTTGTTAAATGACTGCCAGCTAAGATGATCGTTGAATTGCCCGTTCACATAGCTGTCTGTCGGAATGCCGTTCTTCAGTAACAATGCCAACAGGCGCGCCGGATGCTCCGCCGCCTGATGCCCGGACAGCTCATGGAAAATGCGGGAAGAGCGGACCCACCAGGTTTCACGGATCAGGACACAGTCTTCCTCCTCCATGCGCGGGGCATGGCGGAAGTCATGATCCAGCTCATTGGCCATCAATCGCTTGTAGGCGGGGCGGCCAATCTGCACCGGTTCGGCCAGTACGGTAAGCAGGTATTTGGTTCCCCAGGCCACCATCGGCGTCGCCGCGCCGAGGTAACATAATTGGAACGCTTGTCCCTGGTTGTCCGTCAGCTTCAGCAGGCCGCTCTGCGTATCATGATGCAGTTGGAGCCGGTCGAGCGTCAGGTCGCCGGCAACCTGAGGCGGCTCATCCAGGCACAGATGATGAGCCGCCAGGCGGGCCTGAGCCTGGAGATTGCTGGACTCGCCGCTGACGCTGAAGGTTAATGGCAGCGCCGGCGCGGCGAACTGGCGCAGCCAGTTTTGCAGCTGATGGCGCCTGTCGTCGGCCTGGCTGTCGTTGGTCAATGTGGTGCGTGCCAACTGCCAGCCGATACGCGAATACGCATTGTTGATGACCACTTTGCCCCGGGGATGCGCTAGCTGCCCCACATGACGGGCATCCAATTGCAGGAAGAGCGTTACCGGCAGCTTCAGGGCGGCGGGGTTGATATTGTGCTGCCGCCAGCGGGCCGTTGTGGCGGCGGACTGCGAGATACGTTGTTGGGTGAATTGAATAAATCCCTGCCAGCTCTGCTGCAAAAACAATGAGACATCGGTGCAGTGGCCACCTGCGCCGTATTTGTCGATAAAGTTCTGCAGCAACCAGAGGTACTCCTGCGACAACGTGGCGCGTTTGGCCACCGCTTTCGCTACGCGGGCAAGTACATTGGGAATGAAAGCGTCAGGCAATGTCATCCTGATCCCTTCCCGCCAGGCGTCTTCATATAAAATATTGCGAATTTCGGGCATCTGATGGCGGGTCAGCCGCTCCCAGCTCTGTTGAATCGTCTGTTGAGCCTGCTCAAGCAGCGCAACGCGCTCCGCGTTTTCTGCCGCACCAAAGCGTTCGGGCAGTTCGGGCAGGTTGCGCAGAGCGTCGCTGGAGAGCTCCGCCGGCATCAGCGCCAAAACATCGGCCAGAGGGGCAGGATGATGCGTTCCCCACTGTAATGTTGGGCGCAAGACGTCCTTGCGCACCAGCTTTCTCAGCAGTCTTTCCGCTTCGGGCGGGGCCATCCCGGCCAGTTCGAAATGCGCTCGCCACTCGCTCCAGCTTTGCTGGTGGCTGGCGCTCAGAACGGCGTCGATTTCCGCTGCCTCCAGGCCCAGGACAAATTGCTGCTCTTCGTTCCATAACAAACCGTGGCGTTTCTCATAGCGATAGAAATGGCCGCGCATCTGGCTGGCGGAAATGCGTTGCAAGGAGGGGTTACGGCACAGCGGCAGATCATGTTTCGCCAACCAGAGCTGCGTATACAGCGCGTCACGCAAGGCTAATGCGATGGAGCGGTTGAGGTGTACGGTCGAGGTCACCTTGCCTTCACCGGTTTGCAGAGTGGCTTCGCCGGCCGAGCTTTCAAACGGGACCAGGCTAAAAGAGGAAAAGGTGCTGAATGGGCTGACTTTGCCCGCCGCTCGAATCATGTAGGCAAACAAGGAGCGCTCTACGCGCCGGCGCCGTTTGGCCGGCCAACTCTGCCAATTTTGTTCCAGATCGCAAAGCAACTGCGGGGAGGCAAGGCAGAGCGCCCGGCGCAGAGCCGGTTCGTTGGCGGCTTTGAGCAACAAGGCCTGCGTCTGTTCGTTGACACGCTGCCAGCGTTGGTTAAAGGTTGCCGCCAACTGCCGGCGCTCATTCGCTATCGCCAACCATTCGGTCAGTTGCTCCAGAGCGGCTGAGTCGTAATGCGCCAACCAGGCGCGCACTTCGGCAGACAGGTTGAAATAGCGATCGTTGAAGATATGGCGGCGACAGCGAATCATATCCTGGCGAACGCTGTCCGCCGAGGGTAATGCGATATTCGCATGCAGCCTGGCGATAAGCGCCTGCCCGAGTTGCCGCCAGGCCGGCTCCTGCAAGTGGTGTTGCCGGATAATCGCGGATAAATCATCCGGAAGTTGGCTGACATAGTGCGCCGGCAGGCCTGCGGTGCGCAGCATGATAAAAGGGGCGACGAGCAACAAAGGCTGCGCGGGTAACGTCATGATAATACTCCAGATGCCAACCAGTTATTCACCTTCTGCCAACTCACGAAGCTTAACCAACCCATCGCCACCGCCATGCAGAGGCTGTAAAGCAGGCAATAACTGCGGAATAGGCGGCGGCCTCGGGCAGACCACTCGCGGGTTTTCTTATTGGCGCCGGGTTGGGCAAAGGCGCGAAATGCCCGCGTGGCATCCGAAAGCCGAAAAGGGGTGAGATTGAAAAGCAGGCCGAACAGTATCAACAGCAGTAACGGCCGTATCGCGGTGGCGGCGGCGCTTTCACTCAGCGCCGCGAGCGCTCCCAGACACAAGAGATCCATCAATGGCCCTGCCATCGCCACCCAGGCCTTCATGCCGCGCAGTGGGAATAGCGCGATGGCGCTGGTGTTGACAAACACGGAGGGCAGCCACCAGCCGCGAAATTGCAGACCTGCCCCCAGAACCGGGCAGCCGTAAAGACGGCAAACGACGGCATGCGCCATTTCATGCAAAAACAGCCATAACGGTATGCCGACAAGCATCACCATCAGTTGGACGCTGGCCCATTCGCCCTGCAGCAGCCAGGCGTTTAGCCCTGGCAAACATGCGATGAAACGCCACAAGGCAGCGGCAATCGCGAGGCTCAGCAGGCCGTAACCTAACCCGCGCGGGACAACCCGCAGCACGGTGGCGATTTTATGTGCGGCGCGATCGGGGTTAGGCAGCTGATATCGCCCGGCCACTTTCGCCGCCGCAGGTGGCTTTTGCGCGCCATCAACGATCATATTCGCCTGTTTCAACCGCAGCAGAAACGCGGACAGCGCCTGTTGGCACTGTTCGGGCGTTGCGTTAGGGTGGTGTTCTGCCAGCTCCGCCAGGAGGGCCGCCATGGAGCTGCCCCCTTGCAACTGTTGGGCAAGCCGGGCAGAAAACCCACTCAGCTTTAACGGCGCATTACTGTTTTCTTGCAGCAACAGCGCCACATTCGCCTGCGGAGAGATCAGTTTCACATCCTCGTTTAAACGCAACAGGGGGGATGCAGGCGGCATGTTAAACACCCTCTGCCGGCGGAGGGGACGCCAGCACTAGACAGAACAGCGGCGCCTCGCGATAGCCGTCGGCGCCCGCGTGGCGAATGAGCCCTTCTTCGATCACGCCTCCCGCCAGCGTTCCGGTCAAGCCGCAGTCCAGCGCCGCCAACCAGCACTGCATCGCGCTTGCCGCGGCGTTTTGCAGCTGCATGCGGTATCCCGCCGCGCCATGGTCATGCAGGGTCTTTTCAAGATCGGCAACCCACATCAGCAACGCGCCGGCTTTATGGAACGCTAATTGATTGATGCAATCAGCCAAATGTGCGCGGCCAAACCCGCTATCCCGTTTCCGCCAGTAACGGCGATCTGCCTGACTGCACTGATAAATGCCCGCGGCAAGTTCGCCGCTGGCTTCCGGCAGCAATATCCAGGGTTCCATTGGCAACGCCGGCATCCCGCGCAGGCGGCTTTGTTCAAGGCCGGCATGCGCGACGGCGATCAGGGTATTCAGCCAGGTTTCCGGGAACGGGCTATCGGCATAGTCATACGTCGCCCTGCGGCGCTCCAGCAACGCGGAGAGCGGCTCATCGCGGTGCACAGTCGCCAGTGATGAAAGAGCAGCGGGCGTGGGCGACGCTGGCGCGGCGGCCGGCCGTGGGCGGTGGCTAACGGCGACCAGGCTGCTCGCCGTTTCATAAAGTGGAGCAGGGCACGGCTCACCCTGTGACGGGGGCGCTTGCACATGCAAGACCTGGCAGAGGATATGGGGGTTATCCTGTTGCGTGAAGAAGATCAATGACGCCAACCATTGCAGGTCGACGCCATGATCTTCTCTCAGCGTCCAGCCCGCCGCGCGCGCGGAAAGCGCGCAATATTGATTAACCACTCCAGCGTCAAGGTTAACGATGTTATAGCTGAAGTCGTTATATTTGCCGCGCACGCGGTTCAGGTTGCCGCTGGTAATGAGTGAAATCGGCTCTTCGGGATGCTGGAGCAAGTGTTCCAATTGCTGGCAGTCAATGCCGTCAATCCTGACGAGCTGGTGCTTTTCACCGAGATAGAACCAGGCCCCGCAAGGTATCTCCGGCAGCGGCCGGCGGACGACCACAAACATATCGCACGAGAGCAGTTGCCCACCGCTGGGCGCGATGCGGCGTAATGTGCCGTCTTCACCTTTTTGATAACCCGTGGCGTGGCGCAGCAACCAGCCCAGATTGGCCAGCGTCAACGGTTGTGACGGCATTGCCGACATTCGCCAGGGCGGCGGACAGCGCTCCGCCAATGCGCTGTCGGGCAGGTTGATATGCTGCTGCCCATGCAGCCTGACCGGCCTTGAGGCGTGGCGGTTGAGGTTATCCAGCGTGAAGTGCATCTGATGCGAACGCGGTGGCAACAAGCCCTGCGGCGGCAAGCGTGTGCCGATATGGTGCTGCCAGGCAGTAAATGCCTCTTCCCCCGGCGGCAGATAGGCGGCATGGCCTAAACCGCTTAGCGCGGTACCGGGAATGCGGGCGACCTTATAGGCTAAGGTGTACTCCCCCTCGCCCCGATGGCTATGGGAAACGACCTTGTTGAGGTAGCTTTCAGAGGACAGCCCGAGCAGAATTTGCCCCAGCTCATGGGCGGCATAGACGGCGCGGAACGCCACCTCTTGCCGATCGTTGGCGGGCGATGGCTGCTCACATTGCGTGCGTGCGCATTGATAACTGGCGCTGATGTTCGGGAGGGTATAAGGGCCCACCAGCGTGCGATCCGCGCCAATGATGCAGCTCAGATAACGCACGCCGGCCTGGTGCAACCCATCGGCGCATGCCTGGCGGAAAACGTCGGACTCGCTGCCGTCAAAAATGATCAGTGCATCATCCCAGGGGAGGGCGCTGGACGTTGGGCGCTCGGTCAGAACGTCAATGCTGGCGGCCATAGGCGCCAACGCGTGTTGCAGTAGCGATGACACATCTTCCGGGCAAACCAGGGCGAGCCTGCGGCGGCGGGCGGACTGCAGCGCCGCAGTGCGGTTGGCGTGCAGGCGGGTATTGTCGACAAAGCGGCCGCAATAGCTTGCCAAATGGCTTGGGGCGCCGTCATCCAGGCCTTCACCTTCTTCAAGGAAGCCATAGCGAAACAGTAAGGACAGCATGCCCAGGGCATTCTCGCGGCTCATGGTCGCGTCGTCGGTCAGCACGCTTTCCAGCACGTTGACGCCATCGAGGCGCTCGAGGAAGGCCGCCAGCGTGTTTATCCCCTGAACGCAGGTCAGGATGCGCGGCTGATAGGCGCCATACACGGCTACGCGGGTATCGCTTTCAGGAATGAAAATCAGTTCCGGAATTAATTTGGGGCGCTTGGGCAGCAAAGCGTAAAGATCGTTATGGTGGCTAAACTGTGCGCCCGACAAGACGGTCGACATATGAGTGGCTTTCATTAGCGTAAGGCTCCTTCCAGGTGTTCGGCCAACAAGGCCGTGCCCTGAGCCTGCGAAATATGCCGGTTTTCACGGCAGCTGCAGCCGTGTAACGCCACCACGGAACTGCTCGCGGTGCGATTGCTGCCAAAGCTCACGGCGGTCAGTTTGCCGAATTGGTCTTCGGGGAGCTGCGCATACTGCTTTAACCGTAATCCAGCCATCAGCACCAGCGCCGGCGTATATCCGCGCAATGCGTTCTGCGGCTGCTGTTCATGATATCGCTGCAGGTTCAAATCCATCATTGCCGTACGCGGCGTTTCGGCGAGGCTGAGCAGGCGCTTCGCCGCACAGGCATAACAGGCGGTTCGGCCTGGGATGACTAGGGGGCCGCAAAACAGCATATGGTCGTTCAACACGGTGCAAGCGTGAGGGATCCCGGCGCGAAACAGCTGCGTGGTGAGCTGTTCAAGCTTAAGCGGCGCGCCGCCGGATAGTGCGATCCCGACGAACGAAGCCTTGCTGTCGGCCCAGGAATAGTTCAGTGCGGTTGCCAATGTCAGTTGAGAGATCCCTTCCTGGCAGTGCATATAATCGGCCACGTCATTGCCGAACGCGGTGTCACTGACGATAATCATTACCACTCTCCTTCAGGCAAAAGGTTGCGGCCACGGATTTATCGTGGCGGCTTTGCCTAATTGTTCACTCAACCGTTGCTGCTGTTCCCGTAGGCGCGGATGCCCGAGATAGCGGGCGCGATAGCATGCCGTCATGGGCAAAAGGGCGGGGATGACAGCGCGCACCACATGTAAACCGGCATCGCGCAGTTCATCCGTCGTCATGTCCGCTATCACGACGTCCATCTTGAGTTGACGAAAACGCGCCACCAATTTTTTCAGCTGTGCTGCCGGCGTTTGCGGTTGCCCGGCCTGCAGGCGGCTAATCGGCATCTGCCGCTCGCTGGCGGTGAGAAAATCGAATGCGGAACGCTGTTCGGCTCGCCCCATGAAGATGGCGCCATGTTCGAGAGCGATAAAATCGCGTATATCGTCCGGCACCGGCAGTTGATGTTCGAGTACCGAACGCCCCATGGCGCTTTCTCGGATAATCTTGCCGCAGCTGCCCCAGGGATCGAACCCCGTAGAGCAGTTGACGAACTGGGCCGAGGTCGGATGCCCGTCGCGCAGCTGCAATCCGTAGATTGTCGGGCAGCCGATGTCGGTAGTGGCATCGAAGAACAGCTGTTCCAGCCCACTGGCCGCCAGGCGTGAAAACTTGTCTTGTAATCTATCCGGTACCGGTTCATCGAAGCGGATGCGCGCTAAAGGCATTTGCAATAGCCAGGTAAGGGCAATCGCATCGCGTTCGATGACTTCATTGATCGCGGTTACCGTGGCGGTGGTGAGGTCGGTGTGCGCCGCGACGCCTGTCGATATCGGCAACCAGAAACGCTCGCTTTCCCAGGGCCGCACATACAGATGCGACATGATCAACGGGATCTTGCGCGGGCGGGAGTCCGTCAACGAGTAACCTTCCACCCAGCGCAACGGCTGGGCGTCATCAATGGGTTTGACCGGGCAGAGCGGATCGGCGAGCTCCTCCTCGCTGCAACGGGGCAGGCTGTCGGCCGCCAAACCGTCAGCCCCGAGTTCGCGGAAGCTGGCGACCGAAACATCGCGAGGATGGTAGACGCAGGTGGCGTATCGCTCTGCCGCTTCGGCGACAGCGCGGACGATCGCCATATCGACGTGTTCATCGGCGCCGCAGCCGGCAAGCGCGATTTTTTGCAGGTCGTTGCCTTTATTGTCAATGATATGGGGATATGGCATTGACAGATTGCCCAGGCTGGCCAGAACCGACGAAAAGCGGGGGATATGCATCTCCTGCGGTTCCAACGGGTAGACGCTGCCGACAACGCCCGTCAGCGGCGAGAGCAGCGACATGAACGGATATTTCTGGCGCATGGACGCGGAAACGGCAAAGTTATGATGATGCATGAATAACTCCGCTTTCCAGGCTTTTGCTCAGCAACACGGCCAGCCAGGCTTCATCCAGCGTGCTTAAGCCAAGGCGATTGTTCATTAGGTGCATGAATTGGAATGCCAGATTTTTCGCGAGGCCGTCACTGTATCGTTCGCAATGGCGTTCATAGTTACGCCGGGTCTGGTCTAGCGCAGACTGCCAGCGATCCACCAGTTCGGCGCTTTGCGCGTCTTGCCGTATCTGCGGCGACAGAAGAACCGAGTTTTCATCAATCAGTTCCCATGCGCGATCGGTAAAGCTGTTTTTGATCATTCCGATATCCGCAGAGCCCGCCAGCCAGAAAGTCGAGAAGCTTTCAAGGAAGGCGGAACGCCGGGCAACAGGAATGAACGTTTCCAACATGGCCAGCATCAGGGGCAACGCAAACTCTTTGCGCGTCATGCCGCCGCCTGCCTCGGCCAGCAATATGGCACGGGCAATGTCACTGGATTGGTGAAACAGCGCTTCGGCGATGCCAATGCCCGTTTCGCCCCCGTAGACGTCCGTTTCCGGCTCATATTCCGCGCGTTCGCAATGGACCGGGAGTTCATGCGTGGGAAACGGCGTGTTGCCACGGAAGCTGACCAATGGCGTCCACAGGTTGGCCGGGCGCAACGGCAGGCTATTCAGCGCATCATGCAGCGCAGCGTAAATGGCGGTTTCCAGGTGCTGGCTGTCCTTTTCCTGCAGCAGAAAACGAACGCGTAAATGTAATCCTTTTTCATCGATATAACGTAAGAAGAACCAAGGAGAATCAGGAGCGTACGCCAGTGCTTGGGTCAATCCCTGGGTGATCAGAAAGTCCATTCCATCATGATGGCTACCGATATACAGCTTGTAAAAATGCCAAGATGCCGATCTGTTTTTCATCTTTGCGTACCTGTTTTTTTTAAGATTGTTTTGGCTGGAAAAGGAACCACTTAACGCCGACAAACAGCGTGATCACACCCCATATCGCCATGCCGATACAGTTAATGAAGAAGGGGAATACGCCTTCGCTGCCATTCATGGCGTATCGCAGTGCATCGGCGACAAAACCGACCGGCGTCGTCAAAATTAACCATTTGAGTGGCGGGAATGCGCTCAGATCGAGGAACAATTGCCCGAAACACATGCACCAAAAGTTGAGTAAGGTCAGGGCGATTGTCGCGACGGTATTCGTGCGGAATAAGCCGGCCAGCGCATACCCAAAGCTCACCAGCAACAGTGCGCCGGCGACGAGCAGCACGATAAACAGCAGGGGATGCTCAAGGGTAAAGCCAAAGACCAGACTACTAATGAGCATTAACAGGGCGATCTGAACCAGTGATATCACCAGGCGGACGCTGACCTGTGATGCGAGCAGAATCCAGCGCGGCAACGGAATGACGCCGTAATAGCGGTAAGTGCCTTTTTCTCGCGCGGCGATCAGCGGCGTCGCCGTGCCAAATAAGGCGACTTGCAACAGGGCCAGCGTCAGCAAGGACGGGAAGATAAAACTAAAATAGTTGAAACGCTCAGTTTTCAGCGTAATGAAGCGTATCGGCTGCTGGGCGTCGGCCGGTTGCTGATTGAGTGCGGCGGAAACCAGTTGAGCGACGGAGCTCATGGATTCCGTCGTGGTGATCGCAGGGCGTTGTTGTACTGCATCCCAACTCACCGCCGCGTTCACTTCATTCGCGCGCACCAGCGCTTCCGGATCGCTTCGAAGCTGGCGCTGGACGGCCAGGCCAGGATAATTGTTCAATTTAAGCCAGAGAGCCTCTGTTTCCGGCGTGTCTCCGACAACGCTCACCTGCATGGAGAACGGTTGATGATTGCCATTAATAATTTTTGCCGTTATGCCAAAGGTAAAGATGAAAAATAACGGCAATACAAGAGAAAATAAGGTTGATAGCGGATCGCGTAAATATTCTTTGGTGTTGGCGCCGAAGAAGCGCCGATAAATCTGCCAGCTATGGCTCATGTTAATCCCTTAATGCTTCGCCTGTCAGATGAATGAACACATCCTCGAGGGTGTTTTTGCTTACCTGCATTTGTTCGGGTTCACAACCCAATCGTTGTGATAACGCAATCACTTGCGGTAACACCTGTGCCAATTCTTGGGTGGGAATATGTAGGCGGCGGAAGGTTTGATCATGTTCATCGCTTTCCTGCGTCGCCTCAGGGAAGAGCGCGAGGAACTCGTCAACCGACGTCAACGGCACTGAGAATCGGATATGATGCCCAGGACAATAACGCTCAATAAGCTGTTGTGGGCTGGCATTCTCCAGCAACCGGCCGTGGTTGATGATCATCACCCGGTCGCATAAATTCTCCGCCTCATCCATTTGGTGAGTGGCGATCAATACGCCCGTGCCAGATTGACGAGAATTCGCAATAATGTGCCGCCAAATATAGCGTCGGCTTTGCGGGTCAAGATCGCTGGTGGGTTCATCCAGCAAAAGAAGCTTGGGTTTGCCGGCTAATGCCAGCGCCAACACCAAACGTCTTTTTTGCCCCCCTGAAAGCCGCGAGAAACGCATTTTACGCTGCGCTTTTAGCGCCACAATGTCCAATAACTGCTTAACCGACAACGCATCCGTATAAAGTACCTGATAGAGCGAAATGATCTCTTCAACGCGCAGCAGCGAAGGCAAACTAAAGGATTGCGGAACGACGCCTAACTGTTGCTTGATGACGTGATTAAGCCCTTGTCGAACGTCTTCGCCAAATAAACGCACCAAGCCGGCTTCAAAGGGCTGTCCTCCGTACAAGGTTTCCATGAGCGTCGTTTTGCCGGCACCGTTAGGTCCGACCAATCCAATGATTTCTCCCGGCTTGATTTGCAGCGAGATGTCATGAAGAACTTGCGTGTCACCATAAAACTTATTCAGTGACTCGACCTCTAATAGCGGCCGTTTGCGATCCCAGGATATATCCAGGGTTGGCTTATGACTGCTGTCGAAATCTAAAGTGGCGTCAGTGTACGTGCTCATTGTTTAAAGCCAGTGAGTAGAGTTTCAGATAACTAACTGGCACAGTATCTTGTACCGGTTGTGGGTAATGATTTAGCTGCCGCTACTGGTAACGCTGCCCATTGTGCCGATGCAGCTCGCCGTTGCAATGCAGCCGCAGCCCGCTGTAGAGGCGGTGCTGACGCTGCTGCCGGTTGAGGCGCAATCGCTGGCAAAGTGCAGCGTTTCAGGCAGTTCTTCGACTAATAAATCAATGCCGTCAGAGGGCATGGAAGGCGAGTCGAGAACAATATCGAAACGGTGGGATTGACGAGTCAGAGAGGTATGATTAAGCATAAATATCCTTATTAATCAGTTTATTGATGAGTTAGCTATAACATGATTCGAGCTGCTGCATATCGTTGAAATATATTCAAACGAATTCATCTCAATGGGATATTCCCCATTAAATATTTATCTGAAAAATAAAAATCAATTTTAATATCGTGCTAATTATATAAAAATAAGCAGCGGCGATACTGAATTCTTTCATATTGAATTATTTGCATTTGAAGGCGTCATATATGACTGGCGCTTGCGAATATGAAAGGAATCCTATGTACGTAATGTTAAGTTATCGTGTTAGACACACTCTTACATACTTGTAATAGAACGGCAACACATCATTACAATTGACAGGGGTGTTTTCTGTTATTGCAACGAAGCTCACAATAATCATGGGGTTGACGTTAGTTTATTTAATTTAAAACTATGTATAAGGGATAAATATATTCTTTTTTGAAAAATTTCACCTAATATTGTTTATGGTGGAAAGTATTATAATGGTTTTATTTTTTGACAAGGATTATTGCGCGCGGAACCACAGTTGGCTTGGTGCCCGTGATGCGTTCGGTTCCGGGCGGGGCATTGATGCGACATACTGGGACGCGCTCAACGAGACGGGGTTGGCCCTAAAGCGGGCAGTTTGGCCACGGCGCAGCGAGCCTTTTGGAACCATCGCGGCGGGCAGCGAAAAAAAACGGCGCCGCGTGGGCGCCGTTTAGGCAAGGTTCAGGCTGCGCGCATCAGTCGGCGGCGTGACCCTGTTCAGGCAGGCGTTCGCCGTCCAGCCAGGCGGCGCCGTCGCGCATCGCCAGGCGGCCGTCGACGAACCAGCTCACCACCAGCGGATAGATCGTGTGTTCCTGGGTTTGCACCCGTTCAACCACGTCATCCTCTTCGTCGTCAGCGAAAATTGGCACCTTGGCCTGCAAGATCACCGGGCCGCCGTCGAGCTGTTCGGTCACGAAGTGCACCGAGGTGCCGTGTTCGCTGTCTCCGTTGTCGATGGCCTGACGGTGGGTATGCAGCCCCGGGTATTTCGGCAGCAGGGAAGGGTGGATGTTCAGCATGCGGCCGGCATAGCGCTGCACGAACTGCGGGCTGAGGATGCGCATGTAGCCGGCCAGCACCACCAGATCGGGCTGGTACTGGTCGATGGCGTCCGCCAACGCGGCGTCGAACGCCGTGCGATCGGCGTAGGCCTTGGCATCTAGCGCTTGGGCGGCGATGCCCGCGGCCTCGGCGCGCTGCAGGCCGTAAGCCAGCGCCTTGTTGCTGAACACCGCCACGATCTCGGCGGCGATGCGGCCCTGCTGGCAGGCGTCAATCAGCGCCTGGAGATTGCTCCCCTGGCCGGAGACCAACACCACGATCTTTTTCATCAGTTGATGACCACTTGTTGTTCGTCGGAAGAGGCGGTCAGTTTACCGATTTTCCACGCTTTTTCACCTGCCGCGGTCAGCAGCGCGATGGCCGCTTCCACTTCGGCTTCCGGCAGGGCGATGACCATGCCTACGCCGCAGTTGAAGGTGCGGTACATTTCATGACGGCTGACGTTGCCGGCCTGCTGCAGCCAGGTGAACACCGCCGGCCACTGCCAGCTGGCTTCGTCGATCACCGCCTGCATGCCTTCCGGCAGCACGCGTGGAATGTTTTCCCAGAAGCCGCCGCCGGTGAGGTGAGCGATGGCGTGGACGTCCACTTTCTCGATCAGCTCCAGCACGGACTTCACGTAAATCTTGGTCGGCGCCAGCAGGTGGTCGGCCAGCGGTTTGCCTTCCAGCTGGGTAGCGGTCGGATCGGTGTTGCTCACTTCCAGGATTTTGCGCACCAGCGAGTAGCCGTTGGAGTGCGGGCCGGAAGCGCTCAGGGCGATCAGCGCGTCGCCGGACTGCACTTTGCTGCCGTCGATGATCTCGGATTTTTCGACCACGCCGACGCAGAAACCGGCCACGTCGTAGTCTTCGCCGTGGTACATGCCCGGCATTTCAGCGGTTTCGCCGCCCACCAGCGCACAGCCGGACTGTTTGCAGCCCTCGGCGATGCCGGTGATCACGCTGGCCGCGGTGTCCACATCCAGCTTGCCGGTCGCGTAGTAGTCGAGGAAGAACAGCGGCTCGGCGCCCTGAACCACCAGATCGTTGACGCACATCGCCACCAGATCGATGCCGATGGTGTCGTGGCGTTTCAGATCCATCGCCAGACGCAGCTTGGTGCCCACGCCGTCGGTACCGGAAACCAGCACCGGCTCGCGGTATTTCTGCGGCAACGCACACAGGGCGCCAAACCCGCCCAGACCGCCCATCACTTCCGGGCGACGGGTCTGTTTAACTACACCTTTGATGCGATCTACCAATGCGTTGCCTGCATCGATATCGACACCTGCGTCTTTATAGCTGAGAGAGGTTTTGTCGGTCACTGCGCGATTCCCCACGACGATTTGCGGTTTGAAAACTGTGCTTCCGATGTTGATTCCGGAATAAGGCGCGGCAATTCTAACAGCGCAGGCAAACGTTTGCGAGCGGCTTGTGAACCGGCTCCGCTTTTTCGTCATCTATACTGATATTCAAACTTTTGTTGATCCCGATCGGGCTATTGTGGGTGGCGCGGCGAAAAAAAGGAGGTATAATCCCGCGATTTTTTTGGCCGCAACCACCTTAATAGGAGAAAAATGATGAAGATCGTTGAGGTGAAACACCCGCTGGTAAAACACAAGCTTGGCCTGATGCGCGAAAATGACATCAGCACCAAACGCTTCCGTGAGCTGGCCTCAGAAGTGGGTAGTTTACTGACCTATGAAGCGACCGCCGATCTGGAGACGGAAAAAGTCACCATCGAAGGCTGGTGCGGGCCAGTTGAAGTGGATCAGATCAAAGGGAAAAAGATTACCGTAGTGCCAATCCTGCGCGCAGGCCTGGGCATGATGGAAGGGGTGCTGGAGCACGTGCCGAGCGCGCGCATCAGCGTAGTGGGCGTATACCGCGACGAAGAAACCCTGGAGCCGGTGCCGTACTTCCAGAAACTGGTTTCCAACATCGAAGAGCGCATGGCGCTGGTCGTCGACCCGATGCTGGCCACCGGCGGTTCGATGATCGCCACTATCGATCTGCTGAAGAAAGCCGGCTGCCACAGCATCAAGGTGCTGGTTCTAGTCGCGGCGCCGGAAGGCATCGCCGCGCTGGAGAAAGCGCACCCGGACGTTGAGCTGTACACTGCCTCCATCGATCAGTGTCTGAACGACAAGGGCTACATCGTGCCTGGCCTGGGCGATGCGGGCGACAAGATATTTGGTACTAAGTAAACATTTGAGCCGACTTAACGAGTCGGCTTTTTTTTGACTAAAACCTATAAAACCAATAAACCGAGGAAAAGCACACATGACCCGTCGCGCCATCGGCGTCAGCGAGCGCCCGCCGCTGCTCCAGACCATTCCGCTCAGCTTCCAGCACCTGTTCGCCATGTTTGGCGCCACCGTGCTGGTGCCTATCCTGTTCAAGATCAACCCGGCGACCGTGCTGTTGTTCAACGGCATCGGCACGCTGCTGTATCTGTTCATCTGTAAAGGCAAGATCCCGGCCTACCTCGGTTCCAGCTTCGCGTTTATCTCGCCGGTGCTGCTGCTGTTGCCGCTCGGTTACGAAGTGGCGTTGGGCGGTTTCATCATGTGCGGCGTGCTGTTCTGCCTGGTGGCGCTGATCGTGAAAAAGGCCGGCACCGGCTGGCTGGACGTGATGTTCCCGCCGGCGGCGATGGGGGCGATCGTCGCCGTCATCGGTCTGGAGTTGGCGGGCGTGGCGGCCAATATGGCGGGGCTGCTGCCGGCGGAAGGCGCCAGCGCCGACTCGACCACCATCACCATTTCGCTGGTGACGCTGGCGGTCACGGTGCTCGGTTCAGTACTGTTCCGCGGCTTCCTGGCGATTATCCCGATCCTGATCGGCGTGCTGGTGGGCTATGCGCTGTCGTTCTTCATGGGCGTGGTGGATTTGACCCCGATCCGCGAGGCGCACTGGTTCGCGCTGCCGACCTTCTACACCCCGCGCTTTGAGTGGTTCGCCATCTTCACCATTCTGCCGGCGGCGCTGGTGGTGATCGCCGAGCACGTCGGCCACCTGGTGGTGACTGCCAACATCGTTAAAAAAGACCTGATCCGCGATCCTGGCCTGCACCGCTCGATGTTCGCCAACGGCATCTCGACGGTATTCTCCGGCTTCTTCGGCTCCACGCCGAACACCACCTACGGCGAGAACATCGGCGTGATGGCCATCACCAAGGTCTACAGCACCTGGGTGATCGGCGGCGCGGCGGTGCTGGCGATCCTGTTGTCCTGCATCGGTAAGCTGGCGGCGGCGATCCAGGCGGTGCCGGTGCCGGTGATGGGCGGCGTTTCACTGCTGCTGTACGGTGTGATCGGCGCTTCGGGCATTCGCGTGCTGATCGAATCCAAAGTGGATTACAACAAAGCGCAGAACCTGATTTTGACCTCGGTGATCCTGATCATCGGCGTGAGCGGTGCCAAGGTGCACATCGGCGCGGCGGAGCTGAAAGGCATGGCGCTGGCGACCATCGTGGGGATCGGCCTGAGCCTGCTGTTCAAGGTCATCAGCCTGTTCCGCAAGGAAGAAGAGGTGCTTGACGCGCCGGACGAATCGGCGGAGCAGAAGTAACGAAAAGGGCAGCCCGGGGGCTGCCCTTTTGACTTATGGCATTCGCCTTAGCTGCGAATTTTGCGGTACACGAACAGCACCACGATGGCGCCGATAACCGCCACCACGAAGCTGCCGAAGTTGAAGCCGTCAACCTTGCCGTAGCCGAAGAAGGTGCTGATATAGCCGCCGACCACGGCGCCGATGATCCCCAACACGACGGTCAGAATAAAGCCGCCGCCGTCTTTGCCTGGCATGATCCACTTAGCCAAAATACCGGCGATCAGGCCGAAGATAATCCAGGAAATAATCCCCATTTACTGCTCCTTTCTTTGGTGGCTGAGAATAGCTTACTGCTGGGTGGCCGGCTGAGTATTGCCGTTCACCGCCGCATCGGTCTCTTGTTTCAACTCTTGCGCTTTGTTTTCGGCGCTGTTCTTGATGGCTTCGGTCTTCGCCTTGGCCTGCTCGGTCAGATCGTTAGCGCCGTTGATGGCGTCGTTTTTGATGGCCTTGGCCTGATCCACCAACTGCTGGCTCTGTTTGCCTGCGTCGTCTTTGATCGCGGCGGCTTTGGCCTTGGCATCGTTGGTGATGGCGTCCGCCTGCTTGGCGGCATCTTCTTTAATCGCCGAAGCTTTGTCTTTCAGCTGATCCGCCTGAGTGGCGGCCTCTTTTTTGATTTCATCCGCCGTCGCTTTCGCTTTGTCCGTCAGATCGTCCGCTTTTTTCTGGGCGGCGTCTTTCATCTGCTCGGCGCTGTCTTTGGCTTTATCCAGGTTGGCGTCAACCTTGGAGGAGTCATCACAGCCGGCAACCAACAACCCGATAAAGGAGGCCAACAGCACTTTATTCCATACTTTCATCGTCTATATCCTTGCAGAAACCTTGTTGATGGTGATTGCATTTAGCCTACCTATACTAGGTCAGATTTTACTTAAATTACAAATTTAACCTGCGCAGGCATGGAGTTAGGGAATGATATAGGATAATTCTTGCCTCGGCGGGCGCCGCCGCCGATCAAGCGGCGCTTAGGCATTGTTCACTATTGCGGCATAAGATCCTGCCGGTTCAACAGCGCCCGTTTTCTGTGTTAAACTGCCCACGTTTTTCTGCCAGTTTTGGTTGAGGTGCTTCTCTGAATACGCCGGCACAGCTTTCACTGCCACTTTATCTTCCCGATGATGAAACTTTCGCCAGTTTTTATCCGGGCGAGAACCCATCCCTATTAGCCGCGATCCAATCCGCCGTCCGTCAGGAACATGGCAGCTATATCTATTTCTGGTCGCGCGAAGGCGGCGGGCGCAGCCATCTGCTGCATGCGGCCTGCGCCGAGCTTTCGCAGAAAGGCGAAGCGGTGGGCTATGTGCCGCTCGACAAGCGCGCCTACTTCGTGCCTGAAGTGTTGGACGGCATGGAGCAGCTGGCGCTGGTCTGCATCGACAATATCGAATGCATCGCCGGCGACGAAGAGTGGGAGATGGCGATCTTCAATCTCTACAACCGCATCCTGGAAACCGGCCGCACCCGTTTGTTTATCACCGGGGATCGTCCGCCGCGTCAGCTGAACCTGCGTTTACCGGATCTGGCTTCGCGCCTGGACTGGGGGCAGATCTACAAGCTGCAGCCGCTGTCGGACGAAGAGAAACTGCTGGCGCTGCAGCTGCGCGGCAAACTGCGCGGCTTCGAGCTGCCGGAAGACGTGGGCCGCTTCCTGTTGAAACGGCTGGATCGCGAGATGCGCACGCTGTTTATGACCCTCGATCAACTCGATCGTGCCTCGATCACCGCCCAACGCAAGCTCACCATCCCGTTCGTTAAAGAGATCCTGGGGCTGTAACGGGCTAATCTGCCTATTTTTCCGCGTGTTCCAGCAGGGAGCAGTAGTGCTCAACCTGCTGGCGTTGCCGATCGTTTCGCAGTTGCAAAGCGAGATTGATATGTTCCAGACACTGCGCATTGTCTGCAAGCCGTGGGTCGATTTTCCCCTGCTGTGCCAACCAGGCCGCCACGTCAGCCCAGCGCCACAGCGGTGAGGCGCCGCCGAGCCGTTGAATGGGGGAAGGGAAGCCGCCGGGGCCGCGAGTCCCGTCTTTTAGCATGGCGATCGCCTGACGCGACAGTTCGGTGAGCTCGGCAATATCGCTTAATCCCACCAGACTGGAGTCCACCGATATCACCTTGGCGCCGATATTTGCGGATTCAATATCGCTGATGGCGCTGCAAATCGCGTGCGCAAAGTTATCGCTTTCTCGATCGAACTCCAGGTAAACGGCTTTACCGTAGAAACAGATCAGCGCGTCATCGCATCCCGCCGCATACAGCGCATCTTCCAGCCCGGCGGTATCGGCGGTGACCCCATCCAGCGTCAATGAGAAATGATAGAGCGTCATGGTGATTCTCCGGTTATTTTTTCTGCGACAGCGCCAGGCAGTGATCGACTTTGCGCCGAATCTGTTTGGCATGTACCTCTGGGTTTTTTGGCGAGCTCCAGATGCTCATCATATGTTCTTGATGCCCGGCAAAGGCGCAATGTAGTCGGCCAAATGCGTGCCCCTTGCTGGGCCGAAAATGCCAACCCTGAGAAAGGGCGTAAGCTAATGCCGCCTGAATGTGCTTGTCTGGGTGTTTTTTCATCGCTCGTCCAGTGATGCGATCAGGGTAGGTGGAGTGTTGACGATTGTCAACGGCTGTTTCACCGAGAGATTTGGCGTTTGCGCAGCATAGCAGCGAAAGAAGACTGTGGTGATGAAAAGTATTTATATAACAATTAATTAAAAATAGCCCTGTTCAGGGCTATTGGTATTTTGCGGTTCAATAAGAGATTTGCCGGACGATTACAAAATCTCCAGCACCTGCTCCGGTGGCCGGCCGATGCGCGCCTTGCTGCCTTTCACCACGATGGGGCGTTCGATCAGTTTCGGGTTCGCCGTCATCGCCGCCAGCAGTTGCTCTTCGCTCAGGCTGTCGTCCGCCAGCTTCAATTCCTTGTACAGATCTTCTTTTTTGCGCATCAGATCGCGCGCCGATGTGAAGCCCAGTTCCTTCAACAGCTTTTTCAGCTCATCGACCGTAGGGGGCGTTTCGAGGTACAGCACCACCTTGGGATCGACGCCGTGCTGTTCCAGCAGCGCCAGGGTTTCACGGCTCTTGGAGCAGCGCGGGTTGTGGTAAATCGTGACGTTTTTCATAGCGTTCATTCCTTGTTGAATCAGCTGCGCTGGTATTGGCGGAAGCGCTGTTGCAGTTGGCGCAGCTGGTCGATGCGCGCATCGTAGCGCGCCTGTTTCAGGCTGCCGAGTTTCTGCAGCGAGCTGGCATTGCTGAGCAGGCCGATAGCCTGATCGAGCCGGCCGTTCAGCGCCAGGCTTTCGGCGCGGGCCGACAGCTCTTCATCGCGCAGCCCCTGAGCGGCGCTGGCCTGCGCCAGCAGATCCCAGCCGTTCGGATCGTCCGGATGGGCAAAGGTGTAGCGGTTCAGGATCTTCGACGCCTGCGCCGGCTGGTTGCC
Organism: Serratia sp. CY74737; assembly: GCF_052166775.1. Lineage (NCBI taxonomy): Bacteria > Pseudomonadati > Pseudomonadota > Gammaproteobacteria > Enterobacterales > Yersiniaceae > Serratia > Serratia sp. CY74737. The sequence goes on along the minus strand of NZ_JBJNOF010000008.1, from coordinate 31,081 downwards.
TTCGACATAGGCGTTGGCCAGGTTGAGTTGCAGCACCGGGTTGTTGTTCTGGGCGGCGTTGGCCGCCTGCAGGCGGGCGATGGCCTGCGGCGCGCGTTTCTGGCCGAGATCGATATCGGTCATCAGGTCAATCAGCCAGACGTTTTTCGCATCCTGCGCCAGCATCGGTTGAATGATGTTGCGCGCGTCGTCGTATTTTTTCGCTTCATAGAACAGGATGGCGCGGCCGTATTTGGCGGCCGCCTGTTCGCGCACGTTCCCCTTGCTGAGCGAGCCGAGCAGCTCTTCATTCAGGCCATAGCCTTCCGAGCTGTACATGCCCAGTGCGCGCACCTTGGCCATCAGGTAATCCTGCGAAGACTGCACGATGTGTTTCTGCATCTGGTTGGCGCGGTTGCGCGCGTCGGAGAGACGGCTGTCCGGCAGCGGGTGCGTCAGCAGCATTTCCGGCGGCTTGGAGGCGTAACGCGACTGATCCGAGAGTTTCTGCAGGAAGTCGGGCATCGCTTCCGGATCGAAACCGGCGCGCTGCAGCACCTGAATGCCGATGCGATCGGCTTCCTGTTCGTTCGATTGGGTAAAGCTGATCATGCCCTGCTGGGTGCCGGCCATGGTGCCGCTCAGCGCCGCCATGCCCATGGTCGGGTTGGCCATCGCCAGCAGGATGGAACCAAGCGCGCCCACCCAGGTCAACGGGGCGTTGCGTTGCTGATCTTCCATTGCGCGCGCCAGGTGGCGCTGGGTGACGTGCGAGATTTCGTGCGCCAGCACCGAGGCCAGCTGGCTTTCGTTGTCGCTGACGCGGAACAGGGCGGAATGCAGCACCACGTTGCCGCCGAAGAAGGCGAAGGCGTTGATTTCGTCGTTGCGCACCAGATAGAAATGGAACGGCGTGCGCACCGAATAGGCGCTGGCCACCAGCCGGTTGCCCAGTTGGTTGATGTATTGACTCAGCAGCGGATCGTTGATCAGCGGGGCGCTGGCGCGCAGTTGGCGCACGTAGAAGTCGCCCATCGCCAGCTCTTGTCCGATGCTCAGGGTGCCGCCGGCGGAGGTGCCCATATCCGGCAACTGGTCCTGGCTTTCCGCCTGTGCTGGCGCCAGGGCGGTGGCGTTCAACGTGCCGAGCAACAGCACCGCTAACGCGGTTTTGGTCAACCGGTTGGTCATAGTCAGGCGTTTCCCTTAAATAATCATTTCTAAGACGTCAGCAGCAGACAAGAGTTCTTTATTCCCACGGCGCGATCCGCGTGAAAGTGCGGCGGATCACAAACCGCCGCGACGGCAATCATCACATCATAGTCAGCGGCAGGCGACAAGGAAACGTTAGCCGGGGGCGAATCGGGCAAAAAAGTTTTATTTTTCATTTCGAAGGGCATTTTCTCCGTCGGGAGCGAGACGGAACTTCAATAAAACACGGATAAAGTTAGTCCGTGTTTTATTGACAAGATAAACGCAGACTCATATAGTCTGCGTTATTGAAGGTTTACTGACGGTCAAAAACGGACATATGGCGTACATCACAACCAGCGTTGAATATGGCATCCACTGCCTGCTGTGGCTGGTCGGCGATAACCAGCGCGCGCTCAGCAGCCGCGAACTTGCCGAACTGCAAGGGATCTCCCCCAGCTTTCTGGCCAAGATTTTCCCCAAGCTGGAAAAGGCGGGCATCGTCGCCGCCAGTGAAGGGGTGCGCGGCGGTTACCGGCTGGCCCGTCCGGCGAAAGAGATCAGCTTTCTGGAGATTATCGACGCCATCGAGGGGCACAAGCCGCTGTTCGATTGCCAGGAGGTGCGCGGGCGCTGTGCGGTGTTCGATGATTCCCCGCCGGAATGGGCGGTCTCCGGCAAATGCGCTATCCATGCGGTGATGCTGCAGGCGGAGAAGGCGATGCGCGATGCGCTGGCGGCGCAGACCCTCGGCGACGTCGCTGCCCGTTTTGGCCGCAAGGCGCCACAGGGTTTCTTCGGCGAGGTCAACATCTGGCTCGACGAGCGCATGACGGAACGCACCGCGCGCAGCGGCAAAACGGCTCGCGCCAAGACCTAAACTCCGCCTTTCCTTAAAACAAAACACATTTTTCCCGCCTCTTCGGAAGGGGCGGGCGGTCCTTCTGCACCCTGCGACGGGAGCGGAACGGCGCCGTTCATCCGAAAAAACTGCGGGCAGCCTCGTCGCCCGGTCAACCCTGTATGAAGGAGTCATCCCATGACGCAGAAAATAGTGATTGCCGGTTCCGGTTTTGCCGGTTTTTGGGCCGCCGTGTCCGCCATGCGCGCCATTACCCTTGCCGGTAAGCATGACGACATCGAGGTGCTGATGGTTTCGCCGACGCCAACGGTCACCATCCGGCCACGCCTGTATGAAGCGGTGCTGGACAACATGAACCCCGACATTTCCGCGCAGCTCACCGCCGTCGGTGCACGGCACCTGGCCGGGACGGTGGAACGTATCGACGCCGCCGCCAAAACGCTCAGGGTGGCGCCGGCGGTGGGGGAACCCCTTGAGTTGGCCTACGATCGTTTGGTGTGGGCCACCGGCAGTCGGCTTTCCGTGCCTGCGGTGCCGGGCTTTGCCGAATACGGTTTCAACGTCGATACGCTGGAAAGCGCACAGCGCTTGGGCGCTCATATCAAAGCGCTGGCGGCCAAACCGTCAACGCCGGCGCGCAACACTGCCGTGGTGGTGGGAGCGGGGCTGACCGGGCTGGAGAGCGCCGCGGAGATGCCGCAGCGGCTGCGCGATGCGCTGGGGAAAAACGAGAATGTGCGCGTGGTGATCGTCGATAGCGCCCCGGAAGTGGGCGCAGGAATGGGCGCGGAGCCGGGGGCGGTGATTCGCCAGGCGCTGGCGGAGTGCGGCGTGGAAGCGCGAGCCGGCCTGCGCGTTTCGGCTATCGATGCCGAGGGGGTGATGCTGTCGAACGGTGAGCGCATCGCCGCCAACACGGTGATCCTGGCGGCAGGCGTGCGTGCGCACCCGCTGACCGAGCAAATCCCCGGCGAACGTGACGCTAATGGCCGAGTGATCGGGGACGCCTTCCTGCGCGCGCCGGCGGCGGCGGGCATTTTCGTGACCGGCGATACGGTGAAAGCGGCGACCGACGATCTCGGTAACCACAATCTGATGACCTGCCAGCATGCGATGAGCCTCGGCCGCGTCGCCGGTCACAATGCGGCGGCGGAGTTGGTGGGGTTGCCGACGCACCCGTATAGCCAGCCGAAGTATGTGACCTGTCTGGATCTGGGCCCCTGGGGCGCGCTGTATACCGAAGGCTGGCAGCGCCAGGTGCGCTTTACCCGTCAGGAAGGCAAAAAGATTAAACAGGAGATTAACACGCAGTGGATTTACCCACCGGCGGCGGACCGCGAGGCGTTGTTCGCCGTCGCCAATCCGGATTTCGTGATTGTGCCTTAAAAAGATAAAAACGGGAGCGGCAACGCTCCCGTCGTCATTTCCCCAGCGGCAGGAAAGAGCGTTCCGGCACCACGGTTTTCATCACCAGCGTGGAGCTCAGGCGCTGCACGCCCGGCAGGGCGGAGAGCTTCTCGTCGTAAAGCTGCTGGAAGGCGGGCAGATCGCGGGCGATAACGTGCAGCAGATAATCGGGATCGCCAAACAAACGCTGCGCTTGCACCACCTGCGGAATGTCCACCATGGCATTTTCGAAGGTTTCGACGGCGCGGCGATCGCCTTCGCGCATGGTGACGAACACCAGAGCGGAGAAGTTGTAGCCCAGGCTGCCGGGATCGAGCTGGGCGCGGTAGCCCCTGATCACCCCGGATTCTTCTAATGCGCGCACCCGGCGGTGGCAGGGGGATACGCTCAATCCGATCCGCTCGGCCAGCTCGGTCACCGACAAACGCCCGTCGGTTTGCAGTTCCGCAAGAATTTTGCGATCAATCTTGTCCATTTGGAAAAATTTCCCCGCTTATGCCGATTTCAGGCAAGTAATTGAAAGCACATTTTAACGCCTTGAGGATATTCTTGCCATCTGTTGAACGGTTTTGACGGCCGCCGCCAGGCGGGGGCCGTGCTTATTCTACGAGGAAAACGCGATGGTTCTCTGTTCGGTGCGGCGCTGTGCGTTTGGGAGGGCGCCGGCATGACACTCGCTCTGTTCGCCGCTTTTTGGGCGGTGTCGATTCTGTTGGTGATCACGCCGGGTATGGATTGGGCTTATGTGATCTCGGCGGGCATTCGCGGCCGGGTGGTGGTGCCCGCCGTCGCCGGTTTGTTGTTCGGTCACCTGCTGATGATTGCGATCGTGGTGGCGGGCGTCGGCGCGTTGCTGGTCGGCAATCCGCTGGCGCTGACGGCGCTCACCTTGCTGGGGGCGGCTTACCTGCTGTGGATCGGTTTCAATATGCTGCTGCATCCGCCGGTGCCCGGCGCCGGTGAAGATCAGCGTTCCGATTCCTGGCTGCGCTGGGCCGGCAAGGGCGTGTGCGTCAGCGGGCTGAACCCCAAGGTGTTTCTGCTGTTTCTGGCGCTGCTGCCGCAGTTTACCGACGCCCGGGCCGAATGGTCGGTGCCGATGCAGATGCTGGCGTTGGGCGTGGTGCATTTGATCAGCTGCGGCCTGGTGTACCTGCTGGTGGGATTCGGTTCGCAGTCGGTGCTGCGCACGCGCCCGCAGGCAGCGAAGGGGGTGGGACGCATCTCCGGTGCGGCGATGATCGTCATCGCGCTCGGGCTGCTGGCCGAGCAGGCGCTGAAATAGCATTACCGTCGGTAGATGTCCGGCCGGGCGATCTGCCAGACAAAGTCGGGGTGGTTGATGGCCGAATAGCCCACTTTCTCATAGAGCCAGGGGGCGGTGCTGGTGACCAGCATGACTCGCCTCAGCTTCGCCATCAGCGGATGGGCCTGGCAGCATTCCGCCAGCCACAGACCCAGCCCGCTTTTTTGATGCGTCTCCAGCACGTACACGTCGCACAGATAGCCGAAAGTGGCGTAATCGGTGACCAGCCGGGCGAAACCGATCTGCCTGGCCTCGTGATATAAACCGAAGCACAGGCTGTGGGTGAGGGACTGGCGGACGGTTTCTTTATCGATTCCCTCCGCCCATGAGGAACGGGTCAGAAAAGCGTGGATGGCATCGAGATCCAGCAGGGCGGGATCGGTGCTGACGAGATAGTCAGCACGCCGCCACTCCCGTGGGGCAGGGATTGTCATGAGGGTTCTTCTCCTGTGCAAGCGTTAAGATCTGGGCCACCGTTCAGGCGTGCAGTTCGGCGACCGTCATGGTGAAAATCAGCGTGTCTTCGCCCTCGTTGGCGTAACGGTGCGGGCCGTCCGTTCTGGCGACCGCCGAACAGCCTGGCGTAATCCTGAGCTCGGTTTGTTCGACGGCAAGGCTCAAGACGCCTTGTTCAACGTGCAGCAGCTCGAAGGTGCCCGCCGGATGGCCGCCCGATGCATAGGCTTCCCCCGGCGCCATTTCCCAGCGCCACAGTTCTATCATGTTCGGGCCGCGGGTGCCTGCCAGCAAGCGGGCCGAGCCACCGCGATCGCCGTGCCACAGCGTGGGAATGTCTTGGCTTTCAATCAGGTAGGCGGCGGGGGCGCGGGTCACGTTGACGATGTCCGCCACCGACAGGCCCAGCGCTGCCGCGAGTTTGCACAGGATGGCGATGCTGGGATTGGCGCTGCCTTTCTCGATCTCCACCAGCATGCCCTTGCTGACGCCCGCCCGGCGCGACAGTTCGTCCAGCGACAGCTTTTGGCTTTTTCGCTGCTGTTTGATGCGGTGCGACACCGCTTCGCTGACGGTTTGCACGTCGGCGCCGAACTCGGTCGGTCTGTTGACTTTTTCGCTCATCGGTCAATATCATGGAATAAAATGGTCAATATAGGATTATTCAATGATTTTAGTCGATCCGTCAATCGATCCGGCCGTCGCTGCGCTGGCGCCCGGATTCCGGGCGTTAAGCATTACCGTGGCCGCGGCTCCCATAACCAACCCGGACGTGGGGGCGCTGGCGTTGGCGCAGGCCTGTCGCGCCCTCGGCGAGGAGGACGCGCCCTGGGCTGAGGCGCATCTCTCGGCCTGGCGCGATGTCTTCATGCGGTTTGGCGCCAAACCCAAGCGTACGCCCTGTTCCGCCGATGCCTTGCGCAAGCGCGCGCTGCGCGACGGCACGATGCCGAGCATCGATCCGGTGGTCGATCTCTACAACGCCGTCAGCATTCGTTATGCGGTCCCGGTGGGGGGCGAGAATATCGCGGCTTATGTCGGCGAGCCGCGGCTGATCGTCGCGGAAGGCAGCGAGCTGTTCGATACCGTCAAGGAGGGTGCGGTGATCCATGAATCGCCGGAGGCGGGGGAGGTGGTCTGGCGCGACGATCGCGGCGTGACCTGCCGCCGCTGGAACTGGCGTCAGGGCGTCAGAACCCGGCTGAGCGCCGAGGCCGAACGGATGTGGTTCATCCTGGAGAGCCTGCCGGCAATGCCGTTGGCGGCGCTGCATGCGGCGGGCGACGAATTGATTGCCGGTTTACGGCAAATGATGCCCGGCGTTGCGATAGAGCAACGGCTCATCGGCTGCACCTCGTAACCGGCCTCAGCACTGGCGGCGGACCAAACCGGTGATCAAATCCAGCGCGTCGTCCGCCGCCGCGACTTCACTTTCGCTGAGCGCCTGCCGCTCGATGAAGCTTTCGATAGCTTCCAGCAGAGAGAAGACGCTGATTTCATCCCCTATTTTCACGACTTCGCACACGCCGCGCCCAATTGCCTGGCAGATTGCCTCATCAAATTCAAATGGCTTGTTGTTCATCTCTCCCCCGACGGCATTTGGGATTATGGCGACCATGTTACCTGTTTTTACACGGCGGCGGTCTGACGAAAATCCCATTTCTTTTCGTTGCTGCACAATGGCTCACGATCGCGTGCGTTGGCGAAATTCTGATTTCCTTACGGCGGTCAGATTTCCCTTGAGACCGCCTGAGCGGCGCGGTATTGTCGCCAAATGACGACAATACCGCCTCATTGTCCGCATAAAAAATTTATGACGTTATCATCCCTTCATCCCGCTGCCGTGCGGGATTTTTTTATGAGGTTTTTCTCAAAGTGCGGAGAACCTCGACGCGATCGCTTGCCATGCTCTGGGAATAATCCTAGCTTGAAATAGTCATTTAGGGTTAGCAATCCCTCATGACCTCCTTGTAATACTTGATGCACCAGAACGTTTTCTCCCCCCGCTTAGGCGGGGGTTTTTAATGGTGTGCATCGGCAGAGTCCTTCAACGTAAAGAACCGACAGAGTTCGTGGCGATAATCGGTTTACGCATCATCAAGGGACAGGACAATGAAAAATGATCTGGCGGCGGCGATCGCCATCGGCTGTGTGTTGTTGTTCGCATTGGCGGTCGGTTCGCCGCTCTCCATCAGTGCCTCGCTGTAATCTTCTGCGGCCCCGCCCGGGGCCGTTCACCGACTCTGACGCGGCGTCTGCGGATTTTTGCGCCGATCGCCCACCGGCGCGATAAATTCAGCCAAATCGCTGTTGATGTATGGCGAACTTTGAGTACTCTGAGTGCTTTGCACACCCCCACGTGCGCCGTTCTATCTATGCTTTAATCAGGCCCATCACAGGAATCGCCATGCCCGCCCGTCAAATCTCGAGGAGCCCGCTCTGATGCTGGAGATGCTATTACAGTGGTACCGCCGCCGTTTCACCGATCCACAGGCTATCGCGTTGCTGGTGATCCTGGTCGCCGGCTTCCTCATTCTCTATTTTCTGCACGGCATTCTGACCCCGTTGCTGGTCGCCATCGTGCTGGCGTATCTGCTGGAGTGGCCGACCGCGCGCCTGCAGCGCATCGGCTGTTCGCGCACCTGGGCGGCGAGCATCATGCTGCTGGTGTTCGCGGGCGTCGCCATGCTGCTGGTGTTCGTCGTCGCGCCGACCGCCTGGCAGCAGGGCATCAATCTGATGAGCGATCTGCCGGGCATGCTCAACCAGTTCTATAACTTTGCCGCGACGCTGCCGAAGCGTTATCCGGCGCTGGTGGATGCCGGCATCATCGACATGATGGCGGAAAATCTGCGCAGCCGGCTGTCCGGCATGGGCGAGTCGGTGGTGAAATTCTCGCTGGCGTCGCTGGTCGGCCTGTTGACGCTGGCTATCTACCTGATCCTGGTGCCGATGATGATGTTCTTCCTGTTGAAAGACAAAGAGCAGCTGCTGAACGCGGTGCGCCGCGTGTTGCCGCGCAATCGCGGTCTGGCGGGGCAGGTCTGGAACGAGATGAATCAGCAGATCACCAACTATATTCGCGGCAAGGTGCTGGAGATGGTGATTGTCGGCGTGGCGACCTACCTGGTGTTCGCCGTACTGGACATGCGCTACTCGCTGCTGCTGGCGGTGCTGGTGGGCTTTTCGGTGCTGATCCCCTATATCGGCGCGGTGCTGGTCACCATACCGGTGGTGGTGGTGGCGCTGTTCCAGTGGGGCGTCGGCGCCGATTTCTGGACGCTGATCGTCGCCTATCTGGTGGTGCAGGGGCTGGACGGCAACCTGCTGGTGCCGATCCTGTTCTCCGAGGCGGTCAACCTGCATCCGCTGGTGATTATCCTGTCGGTGATCGTGTTCGGCGGAATGTGGGGCTTCTGGGGCGTGTTTTTCGCCATACCGCTGGCGACGCTGGTGAAGGCGGTGATTCACGCCTGGCCGGATGAACTGCGGGTCGAGGTGGAAGACAAGGCCGGCTGACGGAGGGAGACGAAGCGCAGCTGGCCGCTGCGCTTCGTGAGAATTACTGCTGCAGGTAGTTCAGAACGATGTCGTGGTGATTGGTGGTTTTGAAATCATCAAACACTTTTTCAATCTTGCCTTTGGCGTCGATCAGGAAGCTGATGCGGTGAATGCCGTCATAGGTCTTGCCCATGAAGGTTTTCTCGCCCCACACGCCAAACTGTTGCGATACCTGATGGTCTTCATCAGACAACAGCGTGAAGTTGAGCAGCTCCTTTTCGGCGAAGCGCGACAGTTTTTCCGGTTTGTCGGTGCTGATGCCCAGCACTTCGACGCCGGCCCTTTTCAATTCGTCCATGTTGTCCCGCAGGCCGCAGGCTTGCACGGTGCAGCCCGGCGTCATCGCCTTCGGATAGAAATAAACCAATACTCGCTGTCCCTGGAAGTCGGCCAAATTAATTTCCTCACCGTCCTGGTCAGGCAAACTAAATTTCGGCGCTGTGTCACCGGCTTTCAATGGGCTCATCACTACTCTCCATCTTTCTCATCATGCTGTGGATAGTTCACCACGCTAATACTGCCTTGCGCGTTCAATTCTGTACATAGGCGATGGAAGGCTTGCTCAATATTTGAGGCGTCCCGATCGCCGGAACTGTGGGCGGTGATTTGAATATACAGCTGCGGCGGCAGGTCGCCGTCCGCCGGCTGCGTGCGTGAGACCAGCTCGGCGATATTCATCTGGCTGGAGTCGAACAGATCGGTAAAACGTTCGATGATGTGCGGCGAGTCCTTTACCTCGACCTGAACCCACACGGTGGCCGGCATCGGCGGCCTTTCATGCGAGTTTGTGCGCTTCATCACGATCAGCAGCTCCAGCTCCGCGCCTTTTTGCGGCAGGGTGGATTCGATCAGGGTGATGGCGTTCCAGCTGCCGGACAGCAGCATGATGAACGTGAACTCCTCTCCCAGCATGGCCAGACGGCTATCTTCGATATTGCATCCGCAACTGCTGACGTGGCGGGTGATGGTATTGACGATTCCGGGGCGGTCGGCGCCGAGCGCGGTAATCACGAGATAGTGTTCGTCTGACTGAGGCAAAATGGCGCTTCCTGTCGTGCTTAATGGGGTTACCATGGTAAACATAAAAAAAACCGCCTGCCAAGCGCTTACAACGCGGTTGTGCGCTTGCTTTTGGATAGGCAGCAAAAGTACCATGAGTGACTTGTTTGTGGAGGGGACGGCCAATGTTTACGGGAAGTATTGTTGCACTGGTTACGCCGATGGACGACAAAGGTGCTGTCGATCGCGCGAGCCTGAAAAAATTGATCGATTATCATGTAGCCAGTGGCACCGCGGCGATCGTTTCCGTAGGGACCACCGGCGAGTCCGCAACGCTTGCCCATGACGAGCACGTTGACGTGGTGCTGCAGACGCTGGAGCTGGCCGATGGCCGCATTCCGGTGATCGCCGGCACCGGCGCCAACGCTACCGCCGAAGCCATCGCGCTCACCACCCGCTTCGCCAACACTGGCGTGGTAGGTTGTTTGACGGTGACGCCGTACTACAATAAGCCGACGCAGGAAGGGCTGTATCAGCACTTCAAGGCGATCGCCGAGAGCACCGAGCTGCCGCAGATCCTGTATAACGTGCCTTCGCGCACCGGCTGCGACATGCTGCCGCCGACCATCGCTCGGCTGGCGAAAATCAAGAATATTGTTGCTGTAAAAGAAGCGACGGGGAACTTAAGTCGCGTTAGTCAGATCCAAGTACTGGTTGACGATGAAGACTTCATTTTGCTGAGCGGCGACGACGCCAGCGGGCTGGACTTCATGCAACTGGGCGGCAAAGGGGTGATTTCCGTGACGGCCAACGTGGCTGCGCGCGAGATGGCGGAACTTTGTGCGCTGGCGGCGCAGGGCAAATTCGCCGAAGCGCGCCGCTTAAATCAGCGCTTGATGCCGTTGCATCAGGATCTATTTGTAGAAGCAAACCCAATTCCGGTGAAGTGGGCCTGTAAGGCGTTGGGATTGATGGCAACCGATACGCTGCGTCTGCCGATGACGCCGTTGAGCGAAACCGCCCGCCCGGTGGTGGAGTGCGCGCTGAAAAGCGTCGGTTTGCTGTAACTCTAAAGGAAATTTGATGGCTTATTCATTGCAAAAGTCGACGGTAGCAAAAGTAGTGGGCATCTCTTTGGTGATGATGCTGGCGGCCTGCAGCAGCGATCAGCGCTACAAGCGCCAGGTCAGCGGCGACGAGGCTTACCTCGACGCGGCTCCGCTCAAGGCGCTGAACGCGCCGTCCGGCATGATCCTGCCGGTGCAGAGCGGCAACTATGACGTGCCCGCCACGACGCTGCAAGGCAACGTCGGCAAGCAACTGGACATTCGTCCGCCGGTGCAGCCGTTGGCGCTGCTGAGCGGTTCTCGCGCGCAATACGCCGGCGACAGCGGCACGCTGCTGCTGGAAAACAGCCCGCAGAACCAAAACCTGTGGTCGCGCGTGGTCAGCCTGCTGCAGGCGAAGAACATCGCGATCGCTTCCCGCCAGGACGCCGGTCAGACCCTGACCACCGACTGGGTGAAGTGGAACCGTCTGGACGAAGACAACCAGTACGAAGGCCGTTATCAGATCAGCGTGCAGCAACAAGGCTACCAGCAGGCGCTGGTGGTGAAAAGCGTTGGCCTGCAGCAGCAGGGCAAGACCGAACAGGTCACCGATCAATCTGAGATCCAGCGTTACAACGGCATGATGATCAACACCCTGATCGAAGGTCTGGACAAGCAGGACAACCTGGCGAGCAGCCAGACCGCCAGCCGCTTCGGCGCGCTGGACGTGCAGAGCGGCGCCGATGATACCGGCCTGCCGATGCTGGTCGTGCGCGGCCCGTACACCGTGGTGTGGGATCGCCTGCCGCCGGCGCTCGAAAAACTGGGGATGAAAGTGGGTGACCGCAGCCGTCCGCAGGGCACCGTCGCCGTGACCTACAAGTCCCTGAGCAGCAGCGATTGGGATGCGTTGGGCGTCAAGGATCCTGAGCTGGCGGAAGGGGATTACAAGCTGCAGGTCGGCGATCTCAACAACCGCACCAGCCTGCAATTCATCGATCCGAAAGGCAAACCGCTCACCCAGTCGAAAAACGACGCACTGGTGGCGGCATTCCAGTCTGCCTTCAGTAAAACCAGCGTTAAATAACCAAAAAGGGGCTTCGGCCCCTTTTTGTTTTGTCTATACGGTATCGTTTGCGTCGCAGGTTTGGCACAATAGTGCCCGGCACGCCAAAGAATTCATTAGGTCAATTCTATACCCCCTAATTCCGGGCCGCGCTCGGGAGACAACGGGGATACATCACTGGAGTAAGTAAGATGCAAAAGCTAGCTGAACTGTATCGCGGAAAGGCAAAAACCGTTTACACCACCGAGAATCCCGATCTGTTGGTGTTGGAGTTCCGCAACGATACGTCAGCACTGGATGGTCAGCGCATTGAGCAGTTCGATCGCAAAGGCATGGTGAACAACAAGTTCAACCATTTCATCATGAGCAAACTGGAAGAAGCCGGCATCCCGACCCAGATGGAGCGTCTGCTGTCCGACAACGAAGTGCTGGTGAAGAAGCTGGACATGGTGCCGGTGGAATGCGTGATCCGCAACCGCGCCGCCGGTTCGCTGGTGAAGCGTCTGGGCATCGAAGAAGGTCTGGTGCTGAACCCGCCGCTGTTCGATCTGTTCCTGAAAAACGACGCCATGCACGATCCGATGGTCAACGAATCCTACTGCGAAACCTTCGGCTGGGTGAGCAAAGAGCATCTGGCGCGCATGCGTGAGCTGAGCTACCGCGCCAACGAAGTATTGACCAAGCTGTTCGACGACGCCGGCCTGATCCTGGTCGATTTCAAGCTGGAATTCGGCCTGTTCAACGGCGAAGTGGTGCTGGGCGATGAATTCTCGCCGGACGGCAGCCGTCTGTGGGACAAAAACACCCTGGACAAGATGGACAAAGACCGCTTCCGTCAAAGCCTGGGCGGCCTGATCGAAGCCTACGAAGAAGTGGCGCGCCGCATCGGCGTGAAGCTCGACTAAGCGTTGGCACCGCCATTCGGGGCGATCCGGCCGGATCGTCCCGCTGTTCTGCATTTTTCCAGAAAATTTCTACATTTCCTCCGCGGCAGACCATTTATAATGATGGATGCGAGATGACTAAAACCTATCCCACTCAGGCTTGAAACTGCCTTTGCGCTTACCAACGCGCGGCATCTTCAACGAGCAGGGGAAATATCTGGAGTGTATTTATGCGTTGGCAAGGGCGTCGGGAAAGTGACAATGTTGAGGATCGTCGCGGGCAGTCTTCAGGTTTGGGCGGCGGTGGCGGCGGTTTCCGCGTGCCGGTGCGCGGCAAGGGCGGCATCGTCATTCTGGTGGTGGTGCTGGTGGCCGGCTATTACGGCATCGATCTGTCGCCGCTGTTGAACGGCGGTAATGTCGCTCCTCAGGGTCAACAACAGAGCGCCAGCATCAGTCCGAAAGACGATGAGCTGGCCAAATTTACCTCGGTGGTGCTGGCCTCGACCGAAGATAACTGGAAAGAGATTTTCCAGCGCATGGGCAAAACCTACCAACCGCCGAAGCTGGTGATGTATCGCGGCGTGACGCGCACCAGCTGCGGCACCGGTCAGGCGGCGATGGGGCCGTTCTACTGCCCGGGCGACAGAACGGTGTATATCGATCTGTCTTTCTATCAGGACATGAAGACCAAGCTGGGCGCCGGCGGTGATTTCGCTCAGGCCTATGTGGTGGCGCACGAAGTCGGCCACCATGTGCAGAACCTGCTGGGCATCGAGCCGAAGGTCCGCCAGATGCAGCAGGGCGCCAGCCAGGCGGAAGTGAACCGCCTGTCGGTGAAAATGGAGCTGCAGGCGGACTGCTTTGCCGGCGTATGGGGCAAATACGCCGAGAAGCAGCAGATGCTGGAAGAGGGCGACCTGCAGGCGGCGCTGAATGCCGCACAGGCGATTGGCGACGATCGGTTGCAGCAACAGAGCCAGGGCCGCGTCGTGCCGGACAGCTTTACCCACGGCACTTCGCAGCAGCGCTACACCTGGTTTAAACAGGGCTTCGACAGCGGCGATCCCAATACCTGCAACACCTTCGCATCCCGTTAACACCTCACGTGCCGGAGCCTGACTCCGGCATTTTTTTCGAATTGAGATACAGCCTTATGCTACAGGCAGCGCAACAACTCATGCGGCGGCAGGGCATCCGGCGCCTGCTGGTGCTCAGCGGCGAACCCGAGTGGTGCCGCGAACAGGCGCAGCGGCTGGCGGCGACGTTGCCCGGCGACTGGCCTTGGGTCGGGGAGAATCCGCCACCCGGCCAAGCGGCGTTGGCGAGCGGCGCGGTGCGTCAATTGCTGGGGCAGGAGCGGCTGCACGCAGTGTTCGATGCCGGTCATTCGCTGGACGTAGAGGCGCTGGCGGCGTTGAGTGGCGCCCTGCGCGCCGGCAGCTGGCTGCTGCTGTTGACGCCGCCCTGGCGGCAATGGGCTCAGTTGCCGGACGGCGACAGCCTGCGCTGGAGCGATTGCCCGCAGCCGATCACCACGCCGCATTTCATTCATCATCTGCAGCAGCATCTGACCGACGACAGCGAAGTGACGATCTGGCGGCAGGATGAGCCCCTGACGCTGGCCGCGCTGCCGGCGCGTGAAGGGTGGCAGCCGCCGGATGGCCGCCCGACCGAGGAACAACAGGCGATCTTGACGGCGCTGCTGCAGGCCGAGTCCGGCGTGTGGGTGCTGACCGCCGCTCGCGGCCGCGGCAAATCGACGCTGGCGGGCATGCTGGTGGCGCAGTCGCCGCTGATCTGCTGGATCACCGGGCCGAGCCGCGCCGCCACGGCGGTGGCCGGAGAATGGGCGCAGGGGCGCGCGCAGTTTTGGGCGCCCGATGCCTTGTTGGCGCAGTGCCGGGAAGGCGACGTCAGCGCCGTGGGGTGGCTGCTGGTGGATGAGGCGGCGGCGATCCCCGCGCCGCTGTTGCAGCAGTTGATCGGCTATTTCCCGCGCGTGTTGCTGACCACCACGGTGCAGGGCTATGAAGGCACTGGCCGCGGTTTTCTGCTGAAGTTTTGCGCCGGGCTGCCGGCCTATCAGGCGCTGAGCCTGCATCAGCCGATGCGTTGGGCGCAGGGGGATGCGCTGGAACGGATAACGGACAATGCGCTGTTGTTCAACGAGCTGCCCGCCTGGCCGGCGGATGGCCAGGCGATCGATTACAGCCAGGCGGAACAAGGCGAGCTGTGCGCCGATCCGCAGCGGCTGGCGCGTTTCTACGCCCTGCTGAGCAGCGCGCATTACCGCACCTCACCGCTGGATTTGCGCAGGTTGATGGATGCGCCCGGCATGCATTTTGGGCTGGCGCAGGCCGGTTTGGAGGTGGTCGGCGCCGTGTGGCTGGTGGAAGAGGGCGGATTGAGCGCCGAGTTGGCGCACGACGTGTGGGCCGGCCGCCGTCGGCCGCGCGGCAATCTGGTGGCGCAGTCGTTGGCGGCGCATGGCGGCCAATGGTGGGCGCCGACGCTGCGTTCACGGCGCATTACCCGCATTGCGACGCTGCCGGCATTGCGGCGGCGGGGTATCGCGCGCCAGTTGATCGAGCGGCAACGCCGCCAGGCGCAGGGGCTGGACTTTCTGTCGGTCAGCTTCGGCTATACCGAGCCGCTGTGGCGCTTTTGGCAATCCTGCGGTTTCGAGCTGGTGCGCATCGGCAGCAAGCCGGAGGCCAGCAGCGGCTGCTATACCGCGATGGCGATCTTGCCCCTGAGCGAGCAAGGAGAGGCGCTGCGGCACGCGGCACACAAGCATCTGGCACGCGACTGGCCCTGGCTGCGGCAGCGTATCGAGCTTACGCTGGCGATCCCGGGAGACGACGGCGATACGTCGCTCGGCGAAGAGGACTGGCGCGAGCTGGCCGGGTTCGCTTTTGCCCATCGGCCGCTGGAGGCCAGCCTGGGGGCGTTGCAGCGGTTACTGTTGGCCAGCAGTCTGCCGCTGCCCGCACTGCGCGGCCATCTGCAGCGGCGGCACTCTCCCGCGGAGTGCTCAGAGCGGGCGGGCGTCAGCGGCCAGAAAGCCTTGCTGCGCCATTGGCGGCATGAAACGGCGCAGGCGCTGGAACAGCTGAATGCGCAGCACTGCCGCTACTGGCGCGACTGGGCGCAGTCATTGCAATAAATTGAAGAACTTGCTCAATAAAACCCGATTTTCCCGATTTCTCAGCGGCGTATAGTGGCTGTCAGCGGTGTGGCGACGACAGTCGCTGCGTCAGGTTTGGTTACTATTAAGGAGTCATCGATGAAACATGAGCATTTCGTTGTCCAAAGCCCGGCGACCCCGGCGGCGCAGCTGATCTTGCTGTTTCACGGTGTCGGCGACAACCCGGTGGCGATGGGGGAGATCGGCAGTTACTTCGCCAAGGAGTTTCCCCAGGCGCAGGTGGTAAGCATCGGTGGCCCCGCAGCGTTTGGCAACGGCGTCGGCCGCCAGTGGTTTTCGGTGCAGGACGTGACCGAAGAGAACCGCGTGGCCCGCATCGCAGACGTAATGCCGCAGTTTGTGGCCGTGGTGCGCCATTGGCAGCAGCTGAGCGGCGTTGGCTATGCCGGCACTGCCCTGGTGGGGTTCTCGCAGGGAGCGATCATGGCGCTGGAGGCGTTGAAGGCGGAAACCCGCCTCGCCGGGCGAGTGGTCGCATTCAGCGGGCGTTTCGCCCAGTTGCCTGAGCAGGCGTTCGGCGACAGCGTGGTGCATTTGATCCACGGCGAAGAGGACGCGGTGATCGCGGTGCAGCACGCTCACGCGGCGGCGGAGGCGTTGCGGACCAACGGCGCCGATTTCACGCTGGACGTGGAACAGGACGTTGGGCATGCGATCAACCAGGGCATGATGAACGCCGCGCTGGAAAGGTTGCATTACTATGTGCCGCAGCGCTACTGGGACGAGGCCTTGTCCGGCAAGCGCGGCGAGCTGATCGCCTTCCGCTAAAAATTCAGGGCGCCGATGAGCGCCCTGATATCACTTCTTCTTCGGCCAGTCGTCTTCGTCATCCCACTGGGCGTTGTTGTCGCGGTGCGGCGGAATCTCCGGCTTGTTGGCCAGATAGCTTTTGACGTCAACGCGGCGCAGTTCCTTGATGCCGCTGACGACCATCCCCACCAGAACCAGCAGGATAATCCACCAGTAATCAGCTAACCATTGCATAGCTACTCCTTTCCTTTACTGCGTATAAAACGCGAAAAAATCGATGGCAGATGGCGTTCGAGCCATTCGGCACCGGCGACCTCCTTGTCTTGCCAGGCCGCCAGCAACAGCGCCGGCGTCAGCAAGTGTTCGGCTTCTTGCGCCAGCGGCCGGTAGCTCAGATGCCACGGCTCCACCGCCACGCCGCCGCAGTCTTCGGTGAAGGGGCGGTAGAAACCGAATTCGGCCATATGCGCCGTCAGCCACTGGTTAAGGGGCGCAAAGTAGCCGCCTTCCTCATATTCCCACGGTTCCAGCTGCAGCTTTTGCCCTTCCGGCAACAGCGACGGATCGTACACGTCCAGATCGCTGCCCCAGTGGTGGCGGCTGGCGCCCGGCAGAGCCGACCAGCGCAGGATCGCCTCACAGCGCTCGGCGGCGGACAGCGGCGCGACGTCGATCGGTTGACTGTCCTTATCTAATACTGGCCGCTGGCCGCAGAATTTGCCATTCCAGATGGCCAACTGCCGGTCAAAATCGCGGAAGGTGCTGGCGGGCTGGAGATCGAATCCCGCCGCACGCGCCGCCTGCTGCATCGCCAGGAACGCGTTGACGGCATCCGGCTGCAGCCGATGGTTGCCGCTCAGCGGCGCCAGGTGCTCGGTCGAGCGGCCGGTGAGCATTTCTGCGTTGATCATGCGATCAATTGCTCCATGATGCGTTGATACATGCGGCTCAGCAGCTGCAGATCCGCGGCGTTGACGCATTCGTTGACCTTGTGGATGGTGGCGTTGACCGGCCCCAGCTCCACCACCTGCGCACCCATCTGCGCGATGAAGCGGCCGTCGGAGGTGCCGCCGGTGGTCAACAGCTGCGGCGTCAATTCAGAATAGTGCTCGACGGCGTTGACCACCGCATCCACCAGCGCGCCGCGCGAGGTGAGGAACGGCTGGCCGGACAGACGCCACTCGATGCTGTAATTCAGCTGATGGCGTTCCAGCAGCTCTTCCACGCGCTGCTTGATCATCGCGTCGGTCAGTTCGGTGCTGAAACGGAAGTTGAACTGCACGTAGAAATCGCCTGGGATCACGTTATTGCTGCCGGTGCCGGCCTGCACGTTGGCGATCTGCATGCTGGTCGGCGGGAAGAACTCGTTGCCGCGATCCCATTCGATCGCCACCAGTTCATTCAGCGCCGGCATGGCGCGGTGCACCGGATTGTCCGCCAGATGCGGATAGGCGACGTGCCCTTGTACGCCGTGGATATGCAGGTTGGCGGTGATCGAGCCGCGACGGCCATTTTTCACCACGTCGCCGACGCGCTCGGTGCTGGACGGCTCGCCGACCAGGCAGTAATCCAGCCGTTCGTTGCGCGCCATCAGCGCTTCAACCACTTTAACCGTGCCGTGAGTGGCGCTGGCCTCTTCATCCGAAGTGATCAGAAAAGCGAGGCGGCCCCGGTGATTCGGGTTGGCGGCGACAAAGCGTTCCGCCGCCACCACCATCGCGGCCAATGACCCTTTCATGTCCGCCGCGCCGCGGCCGTATAGCATGCCGTCGCGGATCGCCGGTTCAAACGGCGGGTTGTCCCAGCGCTTTTCATCGCCGGTCGGCACCACGTCGGTGTGCCCGGCAAACGCCAGGGTTTGCCCTTCGCCGCGCCAGGCCCAGAAGTTTTGGGTGTCTTCGAAGTCCATTGCTTCGACGGTGAAACCGATCGCCTGCAGGCGATCGATCATCAGCTGCTGGCAGCCTTCATCATTTGGGCTGAGGGAAGGGCGTTTGATCAGCTGCTGAGCCAGTTCGATAACCGGGCAAGTCATACGGCGACCTCGGCGATAAATTGCTGGTAAGCGTCGGCGTTGAAACCGAGCAGGGCACGCCCGTTGCCGGCGTTCAGCAATGGGCGTTTGATGATCGCCGGCTGCGCCAGCATCAGCGCGATGGCGGCGTCGGCGTTATCGCAGGCGTTGCGCTGCGCTTCATCCAGCTTGCGCCAGGTGGTGCCGCGGGTATTGAGCAGCGGCTCCCACCCCAGTTGCGCGACGAAACCGCGCAGCCGCTGCTCGTCCAGGCCGTCGGCGCGATAGTCGTGAAAATGATAGGCCACGCCCTGATCTTCCAGCCAGCGGCGGGCTTTTTTGATGGTGTCGCAGTTTTTGATGCCGTACATCGTCAGCGTTGTCTGTTGCGGTTTGTTTGCCATGGCGTAAAGCTACCTGTCTCGTCGAGTCGATACTGAGCGGCGTGGGCGATCTTTGGCCCGCTCGCCGCCCGGCGATAGCAGAGATAATGCCAGTAAAGCGGCGGCGAGATCCAGACAACGATGCGTGCGAGGTGCGATTGCGCGCCAGGGATAAGAGGTCGGCAACGTGGTTGAACGGCTGCCTTCGCCGACCGTGCTGGTGAAAAGGCGCCGGCGAAAGCGTTCTGCCGCCAATGCAGAGCAGGCGGAGAGAGAGCTACTCTTTATTGATCCTTATGTTTAAACGATCGGTCAAACACCGTACGCGGGTAATATGCAAGAGCGGTTTTATCCGGCTGGCGCCGAGTTTTTTCATTATTCGCGACTTGTAATGATTGGCGGTTTTATTTCTGATATTCATGGCATTGCTGATGTCGGCCAGCGATTTTCCCGTCGACCATTCCGAGAGAAAATGCGATTCGCGCTGAGAGAGTTGCGGCGGCTCGGTATAGTGGCTGTAGCGCTTATATAAGTCGCCGATCAGGTGGCTGAAGCGGCTCAATGATATAAGATTTGATAATATAATGGTCTTATTGTCGACAATCACCATGTCATGCAGGCAGTCGGTGATAATGACTATTTTGTAGGTATTGGGGTTGGCATATTCATCGCGGTAGCGCGCTTCAAAATTGGCGATGGTGACATCGATAAAGCAGACCCTTTTGCGGCTAAAGCCGGCCGGCGCGCGTTTCTCCGCCCAGGTTTGATTGATGAGCTGCCGGATGCCGATAGCGGTATAGGCACACGCGCTGAAAATATCAATTTTCATTTTATTATAATCCCTTAATTTCTATTTCCCGGTGAGGATTGATATCTTAAAACATAAAAAAAGAAACAATCTAAATAATTTCATGTTGAACTTATTGGGCGCCGCAGGGAAAGAACGCTATCCTGCGGTGGACAATCAGGAAAGCCCCATATACTAGCATGATTTATAAAGAGTAAATTTGGTTTTTAATCGAGTTGCCCAGTGAAAAAAGAGGGATAGAATAGAAATCCTCTATTAATACTCCGGTTATTAAAAGGAATTAACATAGAAAGTGGCTATCAAAATAAAATATTCGATCGTTAATATCGATCGTTTTTGTGAGGGAGGGGATGCTAATGAATTAATAATTAAGATATTTCTTGCTTTTTAGTGAGGGGCGTCGCTTATTTTTGGCTCAGTTCAAAGAGTGTGCTGGGACAATCTCATGGCCCGCGCCAAATTAATGGCAAAGATAAATCTTAATCAAAAAAATGCGATGTTTTAAGCTGCGAGCGTTGTGCAAGTGGGGAGGATTTATACGGGGGAACGGCATGAAAGAATGCCGGATCGAAATTTCCGATAAGATCACGTCGGAAATAGCGTCTTGTCTTGTGGACGGATTGGATCGCGTTAACGATGAATATATCGGCTACGACAATCGTCGGCCGCGGTGAAAGATCGTGACAGCGGCAGCAATTCTGCGGGGCATTTGCCGCCCTATTTTTATCAGCCGAATGTTGTAATGCGCGATTAACGCACGTAGCCCCCCTGTTGCAAACGCTGCAGAGCATCCCCTTCTGCGAACACCATGCCGGTGGTCAAATCGTGAAAACCGTACTTTTTATAGAAAGCCAGTTTTTCCGGCACCGAATAGATGAAAATCTTGCCGAGCGGCGCCAGATCTTGCATTACCCGGTCCATCAACCGGCGCCCCAATCCCTGCC
Source organism: Serratia sp. CY74737 (assembly GCF_052166775.1). Classification (NCBI taxonomy): domain Bacteria; kingdom Pseudomonadati; phylum Pseudomonadota; class Gammaproteobacteria; order Enterobacterales; family Yersiniaceae; genus Serratia; species Serratia sp. CY74737. The sequence continues at coordinate 10,211 of NZ_JBJNOF010000008.1, read as the reverse complement.
CCTGAAAGCGTGGATCGATCGCCACGTCGGCCAGGTAAGCGACCGAAGTCAAATCGCTGATGGCATGCGCGGTGGCGATCAGCTCATCGCCGATAAACCCCCAATAGCAAAACTGGCTGTGTCGATAAACGCGTTGCAGCGTATGCGGATCGCGTTCGCCCAGCCCTGCGGCCTGCAGCAATTCACACAGCCGCCGCCAGTCGATGGCGCGGCGGTTCATATCGGTGATGATTTCCATCGTTGTCTTCTAATCAATATGATTGAGATCGGCGGCATAGTGCCGAATGGCGCGCTGATAGCCGCGGATGTCGGGGTCTGACGAGGTTTCCGCCAGCAACAACAACAGATCGGCCACGGCCCGTTTACCTTCACCCAGGTTGTACAGCGTCATGGCGCGAAACAGCATCAGCTCGTTGGCCTGCGGGAACTCAGCCAGGCCATCGTCGAAAGCGCGCAGCGAAGCCGGGTATTTCCCGAGGGCGCGGTAAGTGCTGCCGAGGCCCAGCCAGGTTTCACGGCGCTGGGCGGGCGGCAAATCGCGATCCAACGCCGCGAGGTAGCAGGGAATCGCCTGTCGCTCCAAACCCTGAACGTCGTACAGGCAGGCCAGCTGAAAATGCAGCATCGCCGCTTCCGGCTCTGCCGCCAGTTGCCGCAACGCCAGCGCAGTGGCTTCCTGATAATGACCTTGCGCTTTCAACTGTGAGACAGACAAAGAGGTGGACATGATCGGCGCTCCATTGGCGTATTGTTATACCTTTTACACGCTATCGTGGAGAAATTGATATCACAAGGGAATAGCCGCACTGAACATTGATCAGATAAATACGAAAATGTGCGCTAACCCCGGTTTCCGGGCCCGGCATCGTTCCCGTTCCCCTTCACATGGTCAAAAAACAGGCGTAGAATCCGCTTCGTCAAATAATTGAGGTTGTAAAGTATTATGGTTGATCGTGAATTAGGAAACTGGAAAGACTTCATTGATGAGATGTTGGGCAACTGACACAGCGATGAAGCCGATGGCAAGGTTGAGTCATTGGAAAATCACTGAAACACCGTGGGAACGAGATATTCGTTCGAAAAAGCAGCATCGGTCATCCGACGCTGCTTTTTTTATGCGTCGCCGATCACTCTTCGGCGGGCGGTGTGGCGGCAGGATGCGCTTTACCGGGGAAGCGGCGGCGAACCAGCACGAAGAACAGCGGCACGAAGAAGATCGCCAGCAGGGTGGCGGAGATCATACCGCCCATCACCCCGGTGCCGACCGCATGCTGGCTGCCGGAACCGGCGCCGCTGCTGGTGGCCATCGGCAGTACGCCGAAGATGAACGCCAGCGAGGTCATCAGGATCGGCCGCAGGCGCATGCGCGACGCGTCGAGCGTCGCCGACATCAGATCCTGCCCTTTCTGGTTCAGCTCATTGGCGAACTCGACGATCAGAATGGCGTTTTTCGCCGACAGCCCAATGATGGTCAGCAGGCCGACCTGGAAATAAACGTCGTTCTCCAGGCCGCGCAACCAGGTGGCGGCGACCGCGCCGATCACCCCCAGCGGCACCACCAGCATCACCGAGAACGGAATTGACCAGCTCTCGTACAACGCCGCCAGACACAGGAACACCACCAGCAGCGAGATGGCGTACAGCGCCGGCGCCTGCGAGCCGGACAGCCGTTCCTGATAGGACATCGCTGTCCATTCCAGACCGAAGCCGTTCGGCAGCTGGCTGACCAGTTTCTCCATTTCCGCCATGGCGGTGCCGGTGCTGACGCCGTTGGCCGCTTCGCCGACGATCTCCAGCGCCGAGCTGCCGTTATAGCGTTCCAGCCGTGGCGAACCATACTCCCAGTGCGAGCTGGCGAAGGCCGAGAACGGCACCATGCCGCCCGTGCTGTTGCGCACATACCATTTGTTGATGTCATCCGGCAGCATGCGGAACGGCGCCGCAGCCTGCACGTAGACTTTTTTCACCCGGCCGCGATCGACGAAGTCATTGACGTAGGTCGAGCCCCAGGCGGTAGAGAGCGTGCTGTTGATGTCGTCGATCGACACGCCCAGCGCCTGAGCCTTGCGTTGATCGATATCGATTTGCAACTGCGGGCTGTCGTCCAGGCCGTTGTGGCGCACGCGCGACAGCAGCGGATTTTGCCCGGCGAGCTGCAGCAATTGATCGCGCGCCGCCATCAGCTTGGCGTGGCCGAGGCCGGCGTGGTCTTCCAACTCCATATCGAAGCCGGAGGAGTTGCCGAGGCCGGTGATCGCCGGCGGACTGCTGGCGATCACCCGGGCTTCGTTAATCTTGCTGAATGCCTGAGTCGCGCGATCGATGATGTCGAATGAGCTGTTGGCGCCCGAGGCGCGCAGGTCCCAGTCTTTCAGCCGGACAAACAGGCGCGCCACGTTTTGGCCGTTGCCCCCCGGCCCGGAGCCGATGATGGCGAACACCGACAACACGTCCTGTTTCTCTTCGGTGAGGAAGTACTGCTCGACCTTCTCCACCACTTTGGACGTTTGCTGCAGGGTCGATCCCGCCGGCAGCTGCACCTGTACGGTGAAGATGCCGCGGTCTTCCTGCGGCAGGAACGAGGTCGGCAGCTTGATGAACAGCAGTGCCATGCCGCCGAGCAGCAGCAGATAAATCACCATATAGCGGCCGCTGGCGTGCAGAATGCGCCCCACGCCGCGCTCATAGCGATCGGCATTGCGGTTGAACATGCGGTTGAACCAGCCGAAGAAGCCGCGCTTGCCGTGATGATGCCCCTTGGCGATCGGTTTAAGCAGCGTCGCGCACAGGGCCGGGGTCAGGATCATCGCCACCAGCACCGACAGCACCATGGCGGAGACGATGGTGATGGAGAACTGGCGATAGATGGCGCCGGTGGTGCCGCCGAAGAACGCCATCGGCACGAACACCGCCGACAGCACAAGAGCGATGCCGACCAGCGCGCTCTGGATCTGCCCCATGGATTTGCGCGTGGCCTCTCGCGGCGGCAAGCCTTCCTCGCTCATCACGCGCTCGACGTTCTCCACTACCACGATAGCGTCGTCCACCAGCAGGCCGATCGCCAGCACCATGGCGAACATGGTGAGGGTGTTGATGCTGAAGCCGCAGGCGGAGAGGATGGCGAAAGTGCCCATCAGCACCACCGGCACGGCGATGGTGGGGATCAGGGTAGCGCGGAAGTTCTGCAGGAACAGGTACATGACCAGGAACACCAGCAGGATGGCTTCCAGCAGCGTTTTCACCACGTCCTTGATCGAGGCTTTGACGAACGGGGTGGTTTCATAGGCCACTTTGGCTTCCAGTCCGTGCGGGAAGTATTGCGACAGCTCGGCGATTTTGTCCTTCACCAACTGGTCGGTCTGCAGTTCGTTGGCGCCGGAAGCCAGCTTGATGTTCATGCCGGCAGCCTGCATGCCGTTGTAGCGGCTGAGGTAGTTGTAGTTCTCGCCGCCCAACTCAACGGTGGCGACGTTGCCCAGCGTCACCAGCGAACCGTCCTGATTGACCCGCAGGGTGATCTGGCGGAACTGCTCCGGCGTCTGGAGCTGCGACTGGGCGTTGATGGTGGCGTTCAGCGCCTGTTTATCGACCGACGGCGTGCCGCCCAACTGGCCGACCGCCACCTGGGCGTTCTGCGACTGAATGGCTTTGACCACGTCCTGGGTCGTGAGCTGATAGCTGTTGAGCTTGTTGGGATCGAGCCAGATGCGCATGGCGTACTGCGAGCCGTAGACGTCCATGCTGCCGACGCCGTTGATGCGGCTGAGCGGATCCTGCAGGTTGGAGACGATGTAATCGGCGATGTCCTGCTTGTCCATGCTGTTGTCGGTGGAGACGAACGCCACCATCATCAGCGTGGTATCGCCGGATTTCGAGACCGTGACCCCCTGATTCTGCACCGCCTGCGGCAGACGTTTGATCGCCGCCTGCAGCTGGTTTTGCACCTGCTGCATCGCTTCGTTGGGGTCGGTGCCGGCTTCGAACGTCAGCGTGACGGTCGCCTGGCCGGTATTGGTGCTCTGCGACGACATATACATCATGTTGTCGAGGCCGGTCATATTCTGTTCAATGATCTGCGTGACGGTGTTTTCCAGCGTTTGCGCCGAAGCGCCTGGATAAGTTGCGCTGATGCGCACGTTCGGCGGCGCCAAATTCGGGTATTGTTCTACCGGTAAAGAAAAAATCGCCAACGCTCCGGTCAGGCAAAGAATTATTGCCAGCACCCAGGCGAAAATCGGGCGATCAATAAAAAAATTGGCCATGCAGCGCGAACCTCGTTATGACTTGTTCTATCTTTAAAACGCATCAGAATTATGCATTTCAGCGGCAGGGAGGGATCCCGGCGCTATTGCACTGTACTCGGGAAAGCCGAGGAAAGCGTGGAGAAAAAAAGGAGATAGTGTAAATAACGGTAGCGTAAAACGGCGTTGGCGCTTGTTTGCCGACAACGAGACGCGATTAAGACATTTTTATGACTGTCGAAGGCCTTGCGCGCCTTTTTCGCGCGCACGGAACCGGAAATAAACAGGACTCACCTTACAGCAGGAGCTTGGCATGGGAATTAACCCGGTATTTGCCCGTCGGCTTTATTTGTGCTGGCTGATCAGCCACAGTGAGCGGCCCAATGTGCCGCGGTTGATGGCGCTGACCGGTTGGCCGCGCCGCACGTTGCAGGATGTGCTGAAGGCGCTGCCCGGCATGGGCGTCGAGCTGCAGTTCGTGCAGCAGGGCGTGCGCAACAACGACGGTTTTTATCAGCTGGAAAGCTGGGGGCCGTTCAACAAGAGCTGGGTGCACCAGCACCATCAGGCGCTGCTCAGCGCCATCGAGTAAGCTGCCCCGGCGCAGCGGCCGGGGCTGACGTTCATTGGCTTTTATGCTCCAGGTACATCACCGTCGCCGCCACGCGAGAACGCACGTCCAATTTGCGCAGTATGTTGCGGATGTGCACCTTCACGGTTTCTTCAGAGATATGCAGCTGCGCCGCTACCTGTTTGTTGGACAGGCCGCGCGCCACCTCTTGCAAGACATCCAGCTCACGTTCGGTCAAGGCGGCAAAGGGATCGCGCTGCTCGCTGCGCGCCAGCAAATAGTCGGCCATGGCGTCGCTGATCACGTTCTGCCCCTCGGCGGCGGCGCCGATGTGCTCCAGCAGCAGTTCCGGCTCGCTGTCTTTCAGCAGGTAGCCGTCGGCGCCGGCGTCGATCAGCGCATACAGATCGCTGCGCGCGTCGGAGACCGTCAGCACGATGATGCGCGCGTCCACGCCTTCGTCGCGCAGGGCCCGCAGCGTGTCCAGCCCGGACATGCCCTTCATGTTCAGATCCAACAAGATCACGTCCGGGGCGTGCTGCAGCGCCAGCGCAACCGCCTCGCTGCCGTTGCCGGCCTCCGCCACCACGCTAAATCGCGCATCCAGTCCCAGCAGTTGTTTGATGCCGCGCCGCATCAACGGATGATCGTCAACGATCATGACTCGGTATTGCTTCATCACCATGAAATATGCTCCCTGTAGCAAGTAAAGCCACTCAAACGCGCCCTGCGGCGTGCTTCACAGTGGGACTGTCTCTTCAAAAATAGCGGCAATCAGCGCCGTAAACCTCCCCGGACGGCCTTCCGCCCGGCGGCAACCGTAACGCAGAATGAACAGCCGCAAGGTCAGGGCGAGAATGTCAGGCAAACCGCCGTGCCGCCGCCGCTTCTGCGCTGAATGTGCAGCGTTCCTCCCAATCGCGCCGCGCGTTCGCTCATGATGGTCAAACCATAATGCCCTTCCGGTTCCTCCAGACTGGCGATGCCGCAACCGTCGTCGGTAATGCTGAAAACGTTGTCGCCTGCGGCGTTGACCTCGCAACACACCGTAATCTCGTTCGCCCCGGCGTGCTTGACGGCATTGAGCACCGCCTCGCGCACGATCTGCAGCGCGTGCACCTGCTGCTGGGCGTTGAGCGCCTGCGAAGACAGCCGACAGTGTAACTGAATCCGCGCGGGGGTTAGCGCTTTTAATGGCTGCAACAGCTGCTCCAGCGCGGCGTTCAGATCCGCCTCCTGAATGTTGAGGCGGAAGGTGGCCAGCAGCTCTCTCAACTGGCGATAGGCATCGGCCAGCGTGCGATCGAAATCGTCGATAATGGTCTGCGCCGCCGGATCGGCGGCGCTGCGCCGCAGCAGCGTCAGCTGGATGCGCAGGAACGACAGCGTCTGCGCCAGCGAATCGTGCAGCTCGCGGGCGATGGTCGCACGCTCTTCCATCAACAGCAGATATTGGTGCTGCTTTTGTGCCCGGTTGAAGTAAACGCCGCGGCCCAACATATTGGCCAGGCTTTGCATCAGGTGAGGATGCGGCGGGTGCGCCTCGGGCTGCCAGCGCAACTCGCCCAGCGGCTTGTCGCCCTGGGTGATCGGCAGCGCGTTCCAGGCCTGCGTCGGCGCCGCTTCCCCTTCGCTCAGCCGCCACTGGCCTTGGCCGTCCGCTACGTGCAGTTGGATGCAGCGCAGCCGTTCGCTTTGGCGCACGATGCGCAGCACATTTTCGAACGCCTGCTGATCGAGCTGGCGCACGCTCAGTGCCTGCGAGCAGCGATACAGCACCTCAAGCGTTTCATTGGCCTGCTGCAGACGTTGGGTTTTTTCCTGTACCTTCAGCTCCAGCGACTGATAGAGCCGGGCCAGTTCGTCCGACATGGCGCTGAAGGTTTGCGACAGCACGCCGAGCTCGTTCGGCAACGTCACGTCCAACTGCGGGTGGCGAAAATCCCCTTGTTGCACGCGCTGGCTGGCGTCGACCAGATGCTGCAGCGGGGTGACCACCTGGCGGCGCATGAAACGAATGCAAAACAGCACCAGACCGATGATGGCGGCGTAACCCAGCACGCTGACGGCGGCCACCAGGGTCAGTTTCAGTTCGGAATAGCGCTGCAGGGCAGACACGAAATGGTCAACGCGATTGACATGGCTGGCGACCTCCGCCCGATAGGCGATCGCCTGCCCGTTGCGGATCTGCCGCTCCATCGTTTGCCACGCCTGTTGCAGCGCCAGATAATGGTTGCGCACCTCGGCCGGTACGTAGAAGCGCGCCAGTTTTTGCAGCGCCGGCGCCTGCAATGACTGCCGGTATTGCTGCAGGTGCAGCTCCAGTTCTGGGCTCTGCTGGTCGAGATCGAAGGCCAGCCGGTAGCTTTGCATGCGCAGCGAACCGGCGATATTGATCGCTTCGGCATCGCTCTGGCTGCCGGCGACGGTGGTCAACGCCAACCCGGTGGCGAGCACCGACAGTATCACGATGCCGAACAGCGCTTTGGCCAGGCTGCCGGTCACGGAACGTTTAACAAGCAATCAAGGATCCTTCTCTCAGGTAGGGCGCGTCGCCAGTTTCATTCGAAAGCAAAACTATAACTTTTGCAACTAAAATGCACCGCGATTTGTATCAAGTTGTCAACAAAACGGGAACAATTGTGGTTGTGTAATCAAATGAATAGCGAAACGCCCGTCGATTTTCAGCGGCGGGCCGGTTTCCTCTGACGATTTGTCTTTGGGGGGCGAATCGCACTGGGTTTTATGCAATCTCATGCGCCTGAGCGCGACTTATTTTTCATTATTTTAAGCAATGTTAAGTCCCGGCTTGTCCGGCGGGGCGCGGTGTGATTTTTGTTGCAAATCGTCTGCCGCGGCGCGGCCTAATCGCGGTATGATCTTCACGTTGTCACGCAAGGGAAAAGGGTTATGTCGTCGAAAATTGAGAATGTGAAGAAAGAGCTGCTGTCGGACAACTGGTATGTGCTGCACAAGTACACGTTCGATCTGAAACGCAAAAACGGCGGTTCGGTGCAACAGGTGCGCGAGGTCTACGATCGCGGCAACGGCGCCACCATTTTGCTGTATAACCGCGCCAAGGGCACGGTGGTGCTGACCAACCAGTTCCGCATGCCGACCTACGTCAACGGCAACGAGAGCGGCATGCTGCTCGAGGCCTGCGCCGGCTTGCTGGACGCCGACTCTCCGGAGCAGTGCGCGCGCCGCGAAGCGGTGGAGGAGACCGGTTTTCAGGTCAGCGAGGTGAAGAAAATCTTCGAAGCCTACATGTCGCCGGGCGGCGTGACCGAGATCGTGCACTTCTTTATCGCCGAATACCATGACGATGAGCGGCGCGCGGCCGGCGGCGGCATTGAAGATGAAGATATTGAGGTGATCGAACTGCCGTTTCGCGACGCGGTGGCGATGATCGCCGATGGCCGGATTAAAGACGGCAAAACCATCATGCTACTGCAGTATTTGCAGATTCATCGGGTGATGGAATAAAAAAAGCCGGTCATGATGACCAAGGCGGCTCAGTTAAGCCTGAGTGGCATTTTTTATCCAGCCTCTGGGCGTTCTGTGCAGGGGAATTGCCGTAAATGTCCCGCATTTCTCTGTGGCCAATATGAACGGCAATTGGAGGGGCCGATGGCGCGGCCCCTCCACCCGCGCCTTTGCTTAACACCGTCTGTCCGCTATGCGGATACCCTCGCCGCGTCTGCGTTGTCGGGCGGGTCGGCTGCGACAAACGTCCCTGTTAGTCTCGCCTCAACCGGCCTTCCCTGGCCGGTTGCCCCTGACAACGCCGTCTTGCTCGGCAGCCGGTGATGCGCGCACAAGGTCAACACCTGAGCTGGCAGCTACCGGGAAATCTTTCGCTTATAAGGTTGTGGTAGAGAAGTTGGAGATGAGCACGGTGTTGGGCGCCCTCGAAGACGCCGAACGCAGGTATAGCGCATTAGGCGAAACCGCCATGGACGGCGGTTTCAGGTGAGACAGGCAGGGACGCCTGTCGCAACCGGCCTCAATGCGGTATGGCGGAGGGAGGGAAGTTGGCAAAGCCAACCGTCTGACAGGGCAAAGGCGCGGGTTGCCAGGGGCCGCGCCTTCGGCCCCTGGCTCGGTCGAGGTGTGGGAGCCACATGGGGCATCTCACTTTTATCGACCGAAAATTTCACGAACGCCTGCACAAAAACGCTAACTGACCAGCATTAGGCGCCAGTGCCCCTTTTTATCGGCTTGCGCCCGGCGGCTTACTTCAGCAGCGCCTGCGCCTTGGCCACCACGTTGTCCACGGTGAAGCCGAACTCGGCGAACAGCTGCTCCGCCGGCGCCGACTCACCGAAGGTGGTCATGCCCACGATGGCGCCGTTCAGCCCCACGTACTTGTACCAGTAGTCCGCGATACCCGCTTCCACCGCCACGCGCGCCGTCACCGCCGCCGGCAGCACCGACTCGCGGTACGCCGCATCCTGCTTGTCGAACGCATCGGTCGACGGCATCGACACCACGCGCACCTTGCGGCCCGCCGCGGTCAGTTTGTCCGCCGCCTCCACCGTGATACCCACTTCGGAGCCGGTGGCAATCAGGATAACGTCCGGCGTGCCCGCACAGTCTTTCAGCACGTAGCCGCCGCGGTACACGTTCGCCAGCTGCTCTGCAGTGCGCGGCTGCTGGGTCAGGTTCTGGCGCGAGAACACCAGCGTGGTCGGGCCGTCGTTGCGCTCGATGCCGTACTGCCACGCCACCGCCGATTCCACCTGGTCACACGGACGCCAGGTGCTCATGTTCGGGGTCACGCGCAGGCTCGCCAGCTGCTCCACCGGCTGGTGGGTCGGGCCGTCTTCGCCCAGACCGATGGAGTCGTGGGTGTAGACGAACACGTTGCGCAGCTTCATCAGCGCCGCCATGCGCACCGCGTTGCGGGCGTATTCCACGAACATCAGGAAGGTCGCCGAGTACGGCAGGAACCCGCCGTGCAGCGCGATGCCGTTGGTGATGGCGGTCATGCCGAACTCGCGCACGCCGTAATGAATGTAGTTGCCCGCCGGGTCAACGTTCAGCGCTTTCGAACCGGACCACATGGTCAGGTTGCTCGGCGCCAGGTCGGCGGAGCCGCCCAGGAACTCCGGCAGCACCTTGCCGAACGCTTCCAGCGCGTTCTGCGACGCCTTGCGGCTGGCGATGTTGGCCGGGTTGGCCTGCAGTTTTTCCACGAACGCCTTGGCGTCCGCTTTCCAGTCCGCCGGCAGCTCGCCGTTCATGCGGCGCTTGAACTCGGCGGCCAGTTCCGGGAAGGCCCTGGCGTAGGCGGCGAACTTGTCGTTCCAGGCCGCTTCTTTGGCCTGACCGGCTTCCTTGGCGTCCCACTGGGCGTAGATGTCCTGCGGGATTTCAAAGGCGGCGTATTTCCAGCC
>NZ_JBJNOF010000007.1:0-317532 GCF_052166775.1 Serratia sp. CY74737 | reverse complement strand
GCGGCCGGTATCGGGTCAGAACTGATACATGATGCCGGTTTCGACAATGTCGTCGGCGCCGGCGCCGACGGCGTTCTGCCGTTGCAGCAGGTTGAGCTTGTACTCCACGTAGGTCGACATATTGGCGTTGAAGCTGTAGTTCAGCGCCAAATCCAGGTATTTGACCAGATCGGCGTCGCCGATGCCGGGCAGGTTACGGCCGCGCGTTTGCAGGTAGGCCACCGAGGGCGTGACGCCGGAATCGAAGTGATACTGCGCGACCGCCTCAACGGCGTCCGCGCGGGGGGCGAAGCCGGCGTAGCGATCGCCGTCGACATAGGTCATGTTTTCGGTGCGCGCATAGCTGGCCGCCAGGTAGAGGTTGTCCAGATCGTATTTCAGCCCCAGCGTCCAGGCCCGGGCGCGATCGCCGTCAGCCAGGCCGAAGCGCTGCTGCGCCAGGGTGCGCGCAGAGTTGGCGTAGGCGGCGCCAACGTTGAGCCCCACGCCGGTGTCGTAGGTGGCGGAAAAGGCGTAGCCATCGCCGTTTTGCGTCTGAATATCCTTCGCCCGCAGAGCGTCGTCCCCCCGATTCTTCCCCTGATATTGCAGGCCGAGATCCAGACCGTCCAACAGCCCGCCCAGGCTGCGGTTGTGGTAAGTCAGCAGGCCGTTGGCGCGGCCGGTCATAAAGTTGTCGGCCGCTTCGTAGCTGTCGTTGCCGAATTCGGGCAGCACGTCCGTCCAGCCGGCCACGTCATACAGCAGGCCGTAGTTGCGGCCGTAGTCCAGGCTGCCCCAGCGGCCGAACGTCAGCCCGGCGAAGCCCAGCCGGGTATAGCTATTGCCCGGCCCGGCGCTTTCCGCCTGATCGAGCCCCGCCTGATATTCCCATTGGCCATACCCTGTCAGCCCGTCGGCGATCTGCGTCTCGCCTTTGAAACCAAAACGGGTGTAGGAGCGATCGCCGTTATTGTCGGCATCGCTGCTGAAGTAATGCACCCCGTTCAGTTGACCGTACAGATCCAGTTTATTGCCGTCTTTATTGACGATTTCTGCCCCGGCGGCGGCCGCCGGCATCAGGATGACCAGCGCCATCAGTAAGCTTTTATGTTTCATTTCACTACCCTGAGTTAACGAAAATGCGGCCTTATCCGGCCGGTTGCGCCCGCGCGATTTTTTTGTACAGGCAGCTGCGGATCCGATCGGTGAGGTGCCGCAGGCTGTCCCGGTTGCGCGCCGCGCGGGGAATATTGATGCTGAATTCGTCATCGATACGTTTGCTGGTCGCGTCCAGGATCAGCACCCGATCGGACATCAGCACCGCCTCTTCGACGTCGTGCGTCACCATCACCATGGCGCGCGTGCGCAGCCGGTTATCTCCCCACAGCGCCAGCAGATCGCTGCGCAGTTTTTGCGCGGTAAAGATATCGAGGGCGGAGAAGGGCTCGTCCAGCAGCAAGACATCGGGCTCTACCGCCAACGCCCGGGCGAAGCCCACGCGCTGGCGCATGCCGCCCGACAGCTCGCGCGGCCAGGCGTGCTCATAGCCGCTCAGCCCCACCAGGCGCAGCAGCGCCTCCAGCCGCTCGGCGATCGTCTGCGGCGGCAGCTTTTGCGCTAGCAGGCCGAAGGCGATGTTGTCGTACACCGTCAGCCAGGGGTAGAGCGCGTAGGATTGAAACACCATGGCGGCGTTGGCGCTCGGGCCGCAGACCGGTTTGCCCGCCAGGGTGAGCGTGCCGCTGTCCGGCGGGATCAGCCCGGCCAGCATGCGCAGCAGCGTGGACTTACCCGAACCGGATTGCCCCAGAATGGTGACGAACTCGCCGGCGTGCACGGTCAGCGACACGTCGCGCAGCACGGAGGTGGGGCGCTTGTTTTCGCCGATAAACGTCTTGTTCAATCGACGGGCGCTGATAATCACGTCTTGAGTCAGCATGTTGTTCCCCCTTGATCAGTCATATTTGAATTTGGTTTCCGCAATGCGATACAGCGGTTGCCAGACGAAGATGATGCACAGCGCCACCAGCGCGCACATCGCGGCGCAGCCCAGTGCGGACTCCGGGTTCTTGCCGGCGTCGGTGACGACGGAAATGAACGCGCCCAGCCCGGTGGCGCTGAGGGTGGTGCTGCCCCACTGGATCACTTCGGCGGCGATGGCGCTGTTCCAGGCGCCGCCGGCGGCGGAGATGATGCCGGTCACGATGTAGGGGAAGATCGCCGGCAGCATGTAGTAGCGCCACCAGCGGAAACGGCGCAGCCCGAAGGTTTCGCTGACCTCGGTGATCTGCGTCGGAATGGCGGAAACGCCGGCGATCACGTTGAACAACACGTACCACTGGGTGCCCAGCATGATCATCGGAATGGCCCACCAGCCGAGATCCTGATGATAAATGGCGATGAAGGCGGCGATCAGCGGGTAGAAAATGTTGGGCGGAATGGCCGCCAGGATCTGGATGATCGGCTGGAAGATCTTCACCAGGCGCGGATTCAGGCCGATCCACACCCCCAGCGGCGTGAAGATCGCCACGCTGAGCAGCATGGCCGCAGCCACGCGCGCGGTGGTAAGCAGCATCCACTCCGGCAGCATGGCGAAGTACTGTTTGGGGAAGTATTCCCACAGCCGGTAACCGAACCAGACGCAGGCCAGCACCACGCCGAGATACCACAGGCTGCGCCACAGCCAATTGCCTTTGGCGGCGAGGCGAAACAGGCGGTGCAGGCCGAGGGCGTACCACAGCCGCGGCAGCTTGAACAGCCACAGATCAGCCAGCGCGCGCAGCGTGCGGCCGAGCGCCGCGCCGACGTGCGAAAAGGCCAGACTGTTGTAGAACCACGGATTGCCGAGCGCCCGATTGGCGGTAACGTCTTCGTATTTGAAGCGGGCGGTGTAACGCACCAGCGGGCGGAAAACCAGCTGATCGAGCAGCACGATGTTGGCGGCCAGCGCGACGATCGCATACAGGATCGCCGGCACGTTTTGCTGCGCCAGCGCTTCGGCGATATAGGAGCCGACGCCGGGCAGTTCGACCGAGCGATCGCCGACCGGAATGGCTTCGGAGGCCACCAGGGCGAACCAGGCGGCGGATTGCGACACCATGGCGTTCCACAGCAGGCCCGGCACCGAATAGATGAATTCCAGCCGCCAGAAGCGTTGCCACGGGTTGTAATTGAAGCTGCGGGCGGCTTCGTCCAGCTCCTTGGGCACGATGCGCAGCGTCTGATACAGCGTCAGCATCATGTTCCAGGCCTGGCCGGTAAACACCGCGAAGATGGCGGTGCACTCCAGCCCCATCACGCTGTGTGGGTAGAGGTTGAGAAAGTACACGGTCGTGAAGGTCAGGAACCCCACCAGTGGCACCGACTCCATAAAGTTGACGAAGGGCAAGATCACCCGGCGCAGCGGCGCATAGCGCGCGGCCAGCACGGCGAACACCACAGAAAACAGCAGCGACCAGGCCATGCCGAGGAGAAAACGCATGCTGGTTCTGAGCGAATAATAAAGCAGGTTCCAGGCATCGAGACTAATGGCAGAGACGTTTTGTTCATTGAAGTCGCCGTGCATGTCGCCCCACGCGCGAATAAAAAAGGCAATGAAGAAAACGCCGATGGCGATAACGATAAAGTCATTTAAATAAGACTTTCTGAAAACAGATGTACCCCGGTTATTTTGCATAACGCAATACCTTATTTTTCCCATAAGAAATCCGTCGGCGCTCGGGTAATAGGCCCGGCGACATCAGATAAATACCGCCACAGCGGTTGAGACAAACGTTATTTTCGCAGCGAGGCGATGGGCGGGCAGGCAGAGCGGGAAAGGCCGTCAGAAGGGGAGCGGTTGCCGCATTCCGTATCTTTCAGAATGCAACGTGGATGGCATTACTGAAAGGTGCCCAATAGCATTAGCGTAAAACTAAAACTTTCATCGCCCATAGGGCCCTCCTCGGTTTAAATATGGCACGGAGAGGGTAATGTGTTTTGCTAATAAAAAGCAATTGGCGGCGCGCGGTTTTTACGGTTGATATGTAACAGGATGAATATTCATTTTTTAATCGCTATATTCAGAAAATAAAATAACCTATTTTGATGGCGGTAAATGCGGTGAAAATAAATCGCGGCGAAATAAAACGGCGCGCCTGAATACCGCGCGCCGTAACATTAATAAACCTGCCTGCCGTTGATGCCGGCGGGGAAAATGCCGGTGGCGAAGAGATGGCCGTTGGCCTGGATCTGGTCGTCGGGCAGCATCTCCAGCGGAAACTCGGCCGCCAGGCAGTTGAGAAAGGCGTTGCGATCGTCGGTGGTGGTAAAGCCGATCAGATCGTAGAACAGCAGCGAAGCGATCAGCTGGCGATGTTCCGGGATGCGCCGCAGCAGCGCCGCCGACGGGAACGGCAGATGGAAAAAGAACGCGCAGTCGTTCAGCAGCCCCTGTTCCTTCAGCGCCTGGGCGCAGGGCAGCAGTTGGTAATCGTCGATGCAGACGATGTCGCCCGGGCACAGGTGTTCGCAGGCGATATCGGCGAAACGGCGATTCAGCTGCCGGTAGGCGCGGTAGTTTTCCGGCGTGAAGTGCGCCTTCTCCGGCTGGTTGTGGAACACCGGCCACAGGCCGTCGTGGTAGTAGCCCTGATAGTGGCGGCGAAACTCTTCGATCGACAGCGGGAAGGTCACCTGATCGTAACCGGCGTCTTGACGGCAGTGGATCGGGCGCTGCGCGAAATTCTGTACGTCGCCGTTCCAGCCGAGCCACAGCCCCGGTTCTGCGTCGGCCGCCAGCGTCCGGCCGGCGCAGGCCAGATCCTTGCCGTCGCACTGCTTGTTGGAAATCAGCACCAAACGAGACATGGGGCCTCCTTATCAGTGAAGGGCGCGCGGGGCGTGCGCCGCGCAGTCGGCGCGCCAGGGCGCTTGCAGCGCGGGCAGCGTGACGCGCAGGCCGCGCAATGCCGGATGCGCCAGGCAGCAGCGCGCCAGCCAGCTTCCCAGCCCGACGCCGCGGTATTCGGCGCTGACGAACAGTTCGCTCACCGAGGCGAAGGTGGCGTAATCGGTCACCATGCGGGCGAAGCCGAGCTGGTGGCGCTTGCGGTAAAGGCCAAAGCACAGGCCGTGGCGCGCCAGGCGCTCCGCCGCCGCTCGATCCGGCAGGCTGAGAAAACGCTGGATCGCGTCGATATCCAACAACTGCCGATCGGTGCTGATATGAAAAACGCCTTTGCGCCAGCAGAGCAGCGGCTGTGCGGGCGCCCGTTGCGGTTGCATATTCATGATTATCCTTAAGTTAACGAATCAGTGGGCGGTTACAGCATCCAGCCGAGTTCGGCGGCGGTGACCTGTTCCTCGAAGCGGTGCAGTTCGGCGCTTTTGCAGGTGTGCCACAGGGTGCAGAACGCCGGGCCGAGCAGTTCGCGCAGCGGATCGCTGTGGCGGAACAGCGCCAGCGCTTCCTGCTGGCCGAGCGGCAAGGGCGCGGCGTTGTCGCTCTCGCAGCCGTTGGCGGCGGGCGGCAGCGGCAGCGGGTGTTCCAGCCCATGCAGCAGGCCGCCGAGCATCACCGCCAGCGCCAGATAGGGGTTGGCGTCGGCGCCGGCCAGGCGGTATTCGATGCGCTGGTTGGCGCTGTCGGCGCAGGGCAGGCGCAGCGCCACCGTGCGATTGTTGTGGCCCCAGGAGGCGCGCAGCGGCACGTGCATGCCGGGGCGGAAGCGGCGAAAGGCGTTGATGTTGGGCGCCAGGATCGCCATCGACGCCGGCATCAGCGCCAGCATGCCCGCCATCGCCTGCTGCATGTTGTCGCTCAGTTCGCCCGGCGCGCCGGTCAGCAGGTTCTCGCCGTGCTCGTTCTGCAGGCTGATGTGAAAATGCAGCCCGCTGCCGGCGGCATGGGCGCAGGGCTTGGCCATAAAGCAGGCGTGCTGGTGATGTTGCTCGGCAATCTGCCGCGTCAGGCGCTTCAGCGCCATGATCTGGTCGCAGGCTTCCAGCACGCGCCGGCTGTGATGCAGGTTCAGCTCGTACTGGCCGGAAGCGGCTTCGGCCACCACGCCGGTCAGCGGCAGGCTTTGCAGCCGCGCGTGCCGTTCGATGTCGCTCAGCAGCGCATGGTGGCGCTCGGGCGCATCCACCGCGAAGCTCTGCGTCGGGCAGGCTTCCGCCTCGGCGGGGCGCTGCGGATCCTGCAGGTAGAACTCCAGTTCGGCCGCCACCACCGGGAAGCAGTTGCGCTCGTGCAGGCGCTTCAGCACCCGTTGCAGCACCACACGCGGTTCCAGCTCGCAGGCGTCGCCGTCGGCGTTTTGCATCGTCAGCAGCAGCTGGGCGTGGCGTTCGGGATCGCGCGCGCAGGGGCGCAGCGTGCCGGGCACCGGCAAGCACAGCCGATCCGGCTCGCCCGCCCGTTGCCCCAGCCCGCTTTCTTCAATCACCCGGCCGTGCAGATCCAGGGCGTAGATCGACAGCGGGAAGTAGCAGCCTTTTTCCAGGCCAAAGGCTTCGGCGATCGGCAGGCGCTTGCCGCGCAGCTGGCCGTTCAGATCGTGCAGATAAATATCCAGCTGTTCGGTATCCGGATAGCGCTGCAGGTAGTGTTCCAGCTCTTTGCGGAAGGTGCGCGTCGGCGATGCGGGCAGCTCCGCCAGCAGCGGATTGAACCCGATGATATTAGAATGCATGGCGCGCTCCAGAATGAAGACCGGTCACGGCCAGAGGCAGGGATAAACGCATGAGACAACTCTCTTGTGAGGCCATAGCGGCGATGTGAAAAGGGTATCTGCGGCGGCAAAAACTGTCTGTAAAAACGCCGTAACGTTAACGGGGCGCGGAATAAAAATGCCGTAAAGAGCGCGGCGGGTTGGCCGGGTCGGCACGGTCTATACTGGCGAGACGGGCCGTAGAAGGAGAGATAACGATGAAGAGAATAGGGCTGCTTATCGCTGCGCTGGCCGCGTTCCACGCCACCGCGTCTTCCCCACAGGCGTGGGCCGAGAGCGAACGGGCGATGCGCGCCGCCTGCCTGAAAGCCAGCGGGCTAAAAAACGCCAGGGTGGAAGGGGAGATTATTCACTACGGTGATGACGTCGGCTATTCGGCGCTGTTTATCGGTGGGCGCTACCCGCAGCCGTTTATGAAAAACCAGCCGGGCAGGGAGCTGTGCTTATATCAGCGCGCCACGCAGAAGGCGGCGGTGCAGGCGGTGGAGGGGAGCAAGGCGTCTGCTCAACCTTGATGCTTGATGAGGTAAATAAAAATACAACCCACGGTGGTAATAATAGCCTCTACGAGCAAAAGTATAAAGTCCATCGCCAGCCACTTCTGTAGCTCAGGAGAGGCGGTTTTTTGCACGAAATCGTAGGTTTTCGCATCGAGCCAAACTTGATCCCTTATTTTTATTTTTTTCCTTTTCAGAATCCAAAGAAACCACTGTGCCTTCAATGAGGTACCTAGCATACCGAGGCCGTCGGCAAAGGCGACGTAGGGCGGAATAAAATGTCCGCTGCCGGCGTAACGCTGATAGAACGCGTCAAACTCTTTTTTATGGCGCCGGTAGCCAATGAACTGAATGAAGGCGCTTAAAACCAGCAGCGTTAAGCATAATATGACAAGGGTTTTCATTGAGTAGCCTGAATCACGATATTCTCGCTATCATCATAAAGATCAATGCCATGATGAAGAGCACGCCTTCCAGCGCCAAAAGCGTGCCGTTGTTTTTCATCCAGGTCTGCAAGCGTTCAGATGATGAAAGACGAACAAATTCATAGGTCTTGGCGGGAAGATATTGGTTTTTCTTCACCTTGATTTTCTTGCCGCAAAGGATCCATCTGAACCATTGGACTTTGATGGAAGTACCTAAAGAGCCAAGGCCATCGGCAATTGCGACGTGAGCAGGGACAAAGTGGCCCTGTTGGGTATAGAGTTGATAAAAAACATCAAACTCGCGTTTATAGCGACGAGAGTAAATATATTGAGCAAGCCAACAAACTAAGAGCAGCACGGCTGCAATAAGTGATGCTGTTTTCATAAGCCCCCGGCTAAGGTTCAAGGGGCGTTATGCCTTACTCAAAAAAGCAAAGATACACATCAACGCCAAACACCCCATTTTCAGCACGCTTAAGATGAAGTCTTTTCGAATCCAGCTCTTCAGATGTTGAGATGTGTTTTCATTCACGAATTCGTAGGTTTTAGGGCTCAGAAAAGCGTTTTTCCCTATCTTTATTTTTCTGCCATTCAATACCCAACGGAACCATTGTGCTTTGATAGACACACCGAGCAAACCAAGGTTATCCGCGAAGATGACAAATGGAGGCAAGGGATGGGCGCTTTGCACATAACGTTGATAGAATTCAGAAAATTCGTCTTTATAGCGCCGATAGTAAAGGTACTGCACCAGGGCGCTAATCAATGTCAGAGTGAAGAACAGGACGATAGCGATTTTCATTATTCACCAAAAATGAAACCAGTAATGCTGTCGGCGGCTGCACCGCCACCCCAACTGCCAGCTGCGCCACCCAGAGCAGCGCCTGCTATACCACAAGCTAAAATACCGGTACCAAACGTGGAGGCGCCTAAGACGATACTACAAGCCGTCATTGCTAACATCGCACCGCCTTCACCCCCCAAAATCCCCGCCGCAGTACTTGCCGCAAAATGACTGTATCCCTTCACCGCGATCTTGGCGCACTCCTGTTCGCGACCGGTGGTGCAGGCGTTGTAGACGTCGTTGGTGGTATTCAGCCCACTCAATCCGATGCCGATCCAGCCGCCGGCTTTCATAAACTTGGCCGCCCGGCTGGCGCTGTCGACGTAGTTCGAATAACCCTTGATGGCGCCGACGCCGGCGGTGCTCCATTCATGCACCAGCGATTTACTGGAGAGCCCCAGCGCGTGTTTGATTTGCGCATACTCTTTCATATTGAGTTGAGCACGAGTAAGGCGATTCAGTAACGGTTTTAATGTACCGAACAGCCGCGCTCGTTCCACCTGAAACTGGGTGCCAATCAACGCGCCACTCGTGCGGAACTGATTTTGGTAGGTTTTTTCAATCTCGACCAGGATATTTTTGATCTGGCTGAAGTAGCGTTCTCCGGCATCTGAAGCCAGCCCGACGACCGTTTCCCCATAGCTGGTGAAGGCGGCGATAGCGGCGTAATTGCGGTGCAAGAAGGTAGAGAAATCGCTGTCACCGGCTTTCACCGCTTTGCTGGTGCGGCTCTTGGCCTGCATCAGGGCGGCGATCTGCGTAGATTGATTATGATTGCGCGGATCGGCGACGATCAGCATTTGCCCCGGTTGAACCAGCGGCGTATCGGCATTGAGCTGCATAAAAAAGCGTGCCGCTTCCGATGGCTTGCCACCGAACAGGTAGTTAGCGTGGAAGGCGAGCGGGCCGGTTTGTTGGGCGATGCAATAGCCCGGTGCGATGCTGCTGGACTTCTGTTCCATGTCGAAAAGCCTCCTTATTTTTAGGAAACTTAACATTTTCTACAGGGTGGTAACAGGTTCTGGCTCACGCTCTCGATCGGAGAATCATCTGAAAATGCTGGTGCCGCTTTACCCGCCACTCCCCGCCATCTCCCGTTCGATTACCGTCGCCAGCGCCTGCGCGGCGGAAGAGAGTTGGTGCTGCGCCAGGCGGATCAGGCCCACGCGCCGTTCGATGATCGGGCCGATCAGCGGCACGCAGACCGCCCCCAGCTCATCCATCTGTTGCTCGCACAGCGCCGGCACCGCGCTGGCGCCGAGGCCGTTGGCCACCATGCGCCCGACCGTCACCAACTGGTGACTCTCAAACGCCACCTCCAGCGTTCGCCCGCTGCGGGCCAGTTCCTGCTCCAGCAGCAGCCGCACCGCCGATGGCCGCTGCAGGGTGATGAAATCCAGCGTCAGCAGTTCCTTCCAGCTCACCTGCGCCTTGCGCGCCAGCGCCGAATCCTTCGGCACCACCGCCAGAAAGCGATCGCGGCACAGCGGGGTGAAGTGCAGGGTGTCGCTCGGCTCCGGCTCGAAGGCGATGCCCATCTCCACCCGGCCTTCGCGGATCATTTCAAACACCTGTTCGTTGATGACGTCGTGCACCGCCACGTTGATGCCGGCATAGCGATCGCGAAACGCCTTGAGGATGGGTGGCAGCGGGTTGCCGGCGAACGACGGCATGGCGGCGAGCGCCACCTTGCCCATCTGCAGGGTGAAGCGCTGACGCATCGCCTCTTCCGCGTTATCCCAATCCGCCAGCAGCTGGCGCGCCATCGGGAAGAAGGTTTCTCCTTCCGGCGTCAGCGTCACCCGGCGGGTGGTGCGCAGCAGCAGCGGCCCGCCCAGCGCGTCTTCCAGCCCACGGATCGCCAGGCTGAGCGCCGGCTGAGAAATATTCAGCCGCTCGCTGGCCTGGGCGAAATTCAGAGTGTGAGCTACCGCTAAAAATGCGCGTAACTGTTTGATGCTCATTTTCATTTTGGTTGGCGTTAACTCTTTGTTAATTGTCGGTTAACGAGTGATTAATAAAAATTCTAAATGAATGCGGCATAAAAACAAAATTAACAAATCATTTTTGTGACCTGAAGATGCCCTCACACAAGCCAGGGCATTTCGCCCTGCGCCGCAACATGCAGGGGCAACGATATGGCAGGGCTCGACAAACGCGTCGGCAGCTACCAGGAAGCGCTGGCAGGCCTGACGGACAACATGACGGTGCTGGCGGGCGGCTTTGGCCTGTGCGGCATCCCGGAGAATCTGATCGAAGAGATCCGCCGGCGCGGCGTGCGCGGGTTGACGGTGGTTTCCAACAACTGCGGCGTCGACGGGTTCGGCCTCGGGCGGCTGCTGGAAACCCATCAGATCCGCAAGGTGGTGGGATCTTACGTCGGCGAAAACGCGCTGTTCGAACAGCAGGCGCTCAGCGGCGAGCTGGAGGTGGATCTCACGCCGCAGGGCACGCTGGCGGAGAAGATCCGCGCCGGCGGCGCCGGCATCCCGGCATTCTTCACTGCCACCGGTTACGGCACGCCGATCGCCGAAGGCAAAGAGGTGCGAGAGTTCAACGGCCGCCCCTACATCATGGAAACCGCCATCACCGGCGATTTCGCCATCGTGAAAGGCTGGAAGGCCGATCACTTCGGCAACGTCATCTACCGCCACACCGCGCAGAACTTCAATCCGCTGATGGCGACCGCCGGGCGCATCACGGTGGTGGAAGTGGAAGAGATCGTCGCGCCGGGCGAGCTGGATCCGGCGGCGATCCACACCCCCGGCATCTATGTCGATCGGCTGATTCAGGGCACCTTCGAAAAGCGTATCGAACAACGCACCCTGCGGGCATAAGGAGAATTCGCATGCTTACCCGTGAACAAATGGCGCAGCGCGTGGCGCAAGAGCTGCGTGACGGTTACTACGTCAACCTGGGCATCGGCATCCCGACGCTGGTGGCCAACTACGTGCCGGCGGGCATGGACGTGATGCTGCAGTCGGAAAACGGCCTGCTGGGGATGGGCGAGTTCCCGACCGAGCAGCAGCTGGACGCTGACATGATCAACGCCGGCAAGCAGACGGTCACCGCACGCCTCGGCGCGTCGATCTTCGATTCGGCGCAGTCGTTCGCCATGATCCGCGGCGGCCACGTCGATCTGACCGTGCTGGGGGCGTTTGAAGTGGATGTCGAGGGCAACATCGCCTCGTGGATGATCCCCGGCAAGATGGTCAAGGGCATGGGCGGTGCGATGGATCTGGTGGCGGGGGCGGAGAACATCATCGTGGTGATGACCCACGCCTCGAAGGGCGGCGAGTCCAAGCTGCTGCCGCGCTGCACGCTGCCGCTGACCGGCGCCAACTGCATCCGCAAAGTATTGACCGATCTGGCCTATCTGGAAATTGAAGACGGCGCCTTCGTGCTGCGCGAGCGCGCGCCAGGCGTCAGCGTGGCGGAGATTGTCGCCAAAACCGCCGGCCGGCTGATCGTGCCGGAGCAAGTGCCGGAAATGCGTTTCTGAATCGGGAGGTGAATGTGCAACAACGTGAAGTGGTGATCGTGGCGGCAACGCGCACGCCGGTCGGCAGTTTTCACGGCGCGCTGGCGCCGTTGACGGCGGTGGAACTGGGCACGGCGGCGGTGCAAGGGCTGCTGGCACAAAGCGGCGTGGCGCCGCAGCAGATCGATGAAGTGATCCTCGGCCAGGTGCTGACCGCCGGCTGCGGGCAGAACCCGGCGCGCCAGACCGCGCTGAATGCCGGGCTGCCCGTGACAACGCCGGCGCTGACCATCAACAAGGTGTGCGGCTCCGGTTTGAAGGCGGTGCATCTGGCGGTGCAGGCGATCCGCAGCGGCGACGCCGAGGCGGTGATCGCCGGCGGCCAGGAGAGCATGAGCCAGTCGCCTTACCTGATGGCCGGCGCGCGCGCCGGCCTGCGCCTCGGCCACGCGCAGATGGTGGACAGCGTGATCCACGATGGCCTGTGGGACGCGTTCAACGACTACCACATGGGCATCACCGCCGAGAACCTGGCGGAGAAATACGCCATCAGCAGAGAAGAACAAGACAGGTTCGCGCTGCGCTCGCAGCAGAAGGCGCAGGCGGCGCAGCAGGCCGGGCGTTTCGCGCAGGAGATCACGCCGGTGACGGTGCCGCAGCCGAAGGGCGAAGCGCTGCGCGTCGAGCGCGACGAACAGCCGCGCGACACCAGTCTGGAGGCGCTGGCGCGGCTGCGCCCGGCGTTTCGTAAAGAGGGCACGGTGACCGCCGGCAACGCCTCGTCGCTCAACGACGGCGCCGCCGTGGTGCTGCTGATGAGCGCGGAAAAAGCCGCCGCGCTGCGTTTGCCGGTGCTGGCGCGCATCGCCGGTTACGCCTCGTCGGGCGTCGATCCGGCGATCATGGGCATCGGCCCGGCGCCGGCCGCGCGCCGCTGCCTGGAAAAAGCCGGTTGGCGGCTGGAGGTGGTCGATCTGATCGAAGCCAACGAAGCCTTCGCCGCGCAGGCGCTGGCGGTGGGTAAAGAACTGGGCTGGGAGGCGGAGCGGGTGAACGTCAACGGCGGAGCGATCGCGCTGGGGCATCCGATCGGCGCGTCCGGCTGCCGCATTTTGGTGTCGCTGCTGTACGAAATGCAGCGCCGCGAGGTGAACAAGGGGCTGGTGATGCTGTGCATCGGCGGCGGGCAGGGCGTGGCGCTGGCGGTAGAGCGCCCGTAAACAACCGAGGAAGGCACGATGCAGTCATCTGACTATGCGGTACTGGGCGCCGGGCTGATGGGGGTGGGCATCGCCACCCACTTTATTCGCCACGGCCATGAGGTGCTGCTGTATGAACCGGATCCGCAGCGCCGGGTGGAAGCGCCGGCAGTGGCGAGCGGCATTCTGGCCGAGCTGAGCGATGTCGGGCAGTTTGATCGCGGCGAACGCGAAGCGGCGCTGGCGCGGCTGCGCGTGACCGGCGATCTGAACGCGGTAGCGCACGCCCGGCTGCTTATCGAGGCGATCCCGGAACGGCTCGAGCTGAAGCACGCGCTGTATGAGCAGTTGGAAGGGCTGATCGCTGACGACGCGGTGATTGCCAGCAACACCAGCGGCTTGCCGCCGGACGAGCTGGCGGCGCGCATGACCCATCCGCAGCGGCTGCTGATCGCCCACTTTTGGCACCCGCCGCACCTGATCCCGCTGGTGGAGATCGTGCCCGGCAGCGCCACCGAGCCGCGCCATCTGGCGGCGGTGCAGGCGCTGCTCGGCGAGATGGCGCTGGAGGCGGTGCTGCTGGAGCGCGCCGCGCCGGGGTTTGTCGGCAACCGGCTGCAGTTTGCGGTGCTGCGTGAGGCGCTG
The DNA here is from genome assembly GCF_052166775.1 of Serratia sp. CY74737. Taxonomy (NCBI): domain Bacteria; kingdom Pseudomonadati; phylum Pseudomonadota; class Gammaproteobacteria; order Enterobacterales; family Yersiniaceae; genus Serratia; species Serratia sp. CY74737. The sequence goes on along the minus strand of NZ_JBJNOF010000007.1, from coordinate 303,746 downwards.
CACATCGTCCACAGCGGCATCGCCAGCGCCGAGGTGGTGGATCAGGTGATGCGCGCCTCGCTGGGGCGGCGCTACGCTATGGTCGGCCCGCTGGAGGCCGCCGACATGACCGGGCTGGCGACGGTGGCGGACATCGCCCGCCACCTGTTCCCGGAACTGGCGACCGGTGAAGAGATGATGGCGCTGGTGGAACAGCGGCTGCAGCGCGGCGATACCGGCCAGCGCAGCGGCCGGGGATTTTATCTTTGGGATGAAGCGCGCAGGGAACGCATTCAACGGCGACGGGCGCATCAGCTGCGCTTTGCGCTGAAACCGTAATTTCGCACGCCGTACCTGACAATAACAACGATAGCGAGGTGCCTGATGAGCGTTTTGATTGCCCTGGCAGCACTGGGATTACTGATGCTGGCCGCCTACCGCGGCTACAGCGTGATTTTGTTCGCCCCGATCGCCGCGCTGGGTGCGGTGCTGTTGACCGACCCCGGCGCGGTGGCGCCGACCTTCACCGGGCTGTTTATGGAGAAGATGGTCGGCTTCGTGAAGCTCTACTTCCCGGTGTTCCTGCTGGGGGCGGTATTCGGCAAGCTGATCGAGCTGTCCGGCTTCTCCCGTTCGATCGTCGCGGCGGCGATCCGCATTCTCGGCCGACGCCACGCCATTCCGGTGATCGTGCTGGTGTGCGCGCTGCTGACCTACGGCGGGGTGTCGCTGTTCGTGGTGGCGTTCGCGGTCTATCCGTTCGCCGCCGAGCTGTTCCGCCAGAGCGGCATTCCCAAGCGGCTGATCCCGGCCACCGTGGCGCTCGGCGCCTTTTCCTTCACCATGGACGCCTTGCCCGGCACGCCGCAGATCCAAAACATCATCCCGACCAGCTTCTTCGGCACCAACGCCTGGGCCGCGCCCTGGCTGGGGCTGATCGGCTCGCTGTTCATCATCGCGGTCGGTCTGCTGTATCTTGAACGCCAGCGGCGCAAGGCGCAGCTGAAGGGGGAGGGGTACGGCAGCGATCTGCTGAACGAGCCGGAAACCCCGGACAACATCAACCTGCCGAACCCGCTGATCGCTATCCTGCCGTTGATTTTGGTCGGGGTATTCAACCTTGGCTTCACCCATTGGATCCCGCAGTGGTACGGCGCCAGTCACGAGCTGACGCTGCCGGGGCTGGCCAAGCCGATCACCACCGACGTGGCGAAGATCACCGCCATTTGGGCGGTGGAAGCGGCGCTGGTGTCGGGGATCCTGCTGGTGGTGGCGTTCGGCTTTCGCAATATTCGCGGCCGGCTGGCGGAAGGCAGCAAGACGGCGGTCGGCGGCGCAATTCTGGCGGCGATGAACACCGCCTCCGAATACGGCTTCGGCGCGGTGATCGCCGCGCTGCCGGGCTTTTTGGTGCTGTCGCAGGCGCTGTCGGCGATCCCCAATCCGCTGCTGAACGAAGCGATCAGCGTCACCCTGCTGGCCGGCATCACCGGGTCGGCCTCCGGCGGCATGAGCATCGCGCTGGCGGCGATGGCCGATAACTTCGTGGCCGCCGCCCATGCGGCACAGATTCCGCTGGAAGTGCTGCACCGGGTGGCCTCGATGGCCAGCGGCGGCATGGACACCTTGCCGCACAACGGCGCGGTGATCACCCTGCTGGCGATCACCGGCCTTAGCCACCGGCAGGCCTATGGCGGCATTTTCGCCATCACCCTGATCAAAAGCGCCGCGGTGCTGTTTGTGATCGGCGTGTTCTACCTGACCGGCATTGTTTAAAGGAGCGATACCATGAGTGTACAAGGCAAAACCGCGCTGGTGACCGGCTCGACCAGCGGCATCGGCCTCGGGATAGCGTCCGTGCTGGCCGCCGCCGGCGTGCGCGTGATCCTCAACGGCTTTGGCGATGTGGAAGCGGCGAAAGCGCAGGTTGCCCGGCTGGGCGCCGCGCCGGGGTATCACGGCGCCGATCTCGGCGATGCGGCCCAGATAGCAGACATGATGCAGTATGCCGAACGCGAGTTCGGCGGCGTGGACATTCTGGTGAACAACGCCGGCATTCAGCACGTGGCGCCGCTGGATCAGTTCCCGGTGGAGAAATGGAACGCCATTCTCGCCATCAACCTGTCGGCGGTGTTCCACACCTGCCGGTTGGCGCTGCCGGGCATGCGCGAGCGCAACTGGGGGCGCATCATCAACGTGGCGTCGGTGCACGGGCTGGTAGCGTCGAAAGACAAATCGGCTTATGTGGCGGCCAAGCACGGCGTGGTGGGGCTGACCAAGACGCTGGCGCTGGAAACCGCCCGCACGCCCGTGACCTGCAACGCCATCTGCCCCGGCTGGGTGCTGACGTCGCTGGTGCAACAGCAGATCGACAAGCGCATTGCCGCCGGCATCGATCCGCAGCGGGCGAGCGATGAGCTGCTGGCGGAGAAGCAGCCGTCGCAAGCGTTCGTCACGCCGGAGCAGCTCGGCGAGCTGGCGCTGTTCCTGTGCAGCGACGCGGCGGCGCAGGTGCGCGGCGCCGCCTGGAACATGGACGGCGGCTGGCTGGCGCAGTAGTGAGATTTTCCCCGGAGCGCGCAATGCGCTCCGTCGTTATTTCCCGCCTTTAATTAATTCCCTCGCGTGACGGTTTACCTGCGGCAATAATATTTATTTGTTATTTGCTATCTTTATTCCCAGATAATCACGCCGGGTTATTTTGGGTAAAAGATGCGGATTGGTTTATTTCGTGCTGCGGTTATTACATTATTTTTCTCCGTGTTACAGGTGAACACGTTTCTTCTGAAAATAAATCCAACCTGAAATAATGGCAGATTATGACGTGAATTTTTATATCTTGCGTGCGCTGTTGACATCGGGTAATTATTTCCGCGTGGCTTAAGACCACCGTGTTTATAACAATAATTTTTTCGGGCAGGGGTAATAATGAGAAAGAATACAACGCCAATATTCATTGGCGGCGTCTTGCTGTCGGCGTTATCCGCCGGCGCACAGGCCGAGATCACCATTCTGGATAAAAACCCGCAGAGCAATGTGTTGCTGGCGCCTCTCAGTTTAAAGGTGGGCGGCAGCATTCGCCCCGAGTGGATCTTCAATAACGGCCCGGAGCCGGGCTATGACAAAAACGGTCACGACGGCGGCACGCGTTTTCGCTTCAGCGGCGACTATGCGCTGACGCAGGACACCTCGATCATCGGCTATTACGAATGGGGCGTCGATCTGGCGCACGCGCTCAGCTGGGACGGGCACTACAATGAGGACGGCAAACGCGACTATCAGCGCCAGCTGTACGCCGGTTTCAAGGACGATCGTTACGGCACTCTGACCTATGGCCACCAGTACGGCATCTATTATTCCGTGGTCGGCATCAAAAGCGACGTCTGGGATAACGACGGCCACGCGGGCGGCACCGGCATCGGTATTTCCGGCGATTATGACGGCGGCAATAAACCGAAAAACAGCATCAAATACACCAATGATTTCGGGCCGGTAACGCTGTACGCCAACTATTTATTGCCGGAAGACGATCTGCACACCGCGGATAACCTGATTTACCGCCGCAAGGGCGGTGGCGGGCTGGGCTTCGATTATAAGGTGACGAAGGATTTCACCTTCAGCGCCGCCTACAGTTATACCGACGCGAAGATCAAAGATAATCTGTACAACGAAAAGGATTATCACCAGCAGCTGTCCGGCACCGCGTTGACCTGGCAGCCGAACAACTGGTACATCGTCGGCACCGCCAGCTATTACAAAGACTATGTGCCGAGCACCCGCCAGCGCACGCTGTCGCACTTCTTCGCCGGTGACGGCTACGGGCTGGAAGGCTTCGTCGGTTACACCTTCAATATCGACAAGCCGTTCCTCAAATCCGTTCAGCCTTACGTCGCGGCGGACTCGCTGCGGCTGAAGGGAGACGAGGCGTATCACGCCAACCACGTCTACCTCGGCGCGGGCACCACCATCGGCTACGGTCTGTCGGTGTATGTGGAGCGCACGCTGGCCAACAGCAGCGACAACGAGCCGGATTCCACCTGGATAACGGTGTTCTACGACTTCTGATCCGCCTCTTGCCAGGCCGGCGCGGGTGCCGGCCGTTCACATGCTGATCGCACCGCCCGGAGGTTGCCCGGCGGCGTTGCGTTCCGCCAGGTAGCGCGCCGGCGGTTTGCCCACCGCCTTTCTGAACATGGTGACGAAGCCGCTGGCGCTCTCGTAACCCAGATCCAGCGCCACCGTCTGTACGCTCTCGCCCTGCGTCAAGCGCTGCAGCGCCAGCATCACGTGCAGCTGACGCCGCCAGTGGCCGAAGCTCATGCCCATCTGTTGTTGTAACGTGCGGCTGAGGGAGCGCTCGCTCATGCCGATGCGCTGCGCCCACTGGCCGAGGGTGGATTTGTCCGCCGGGCAGCTCAGCATGCCTTCGGTCAACTGCCGTATGCGCGCGTCGTCGGATACCGGCAGATGCAGATTCTCGATCGGCGCGGCCACCAGCTGATCCAGCAACACCGCCGTCAGGCGCCCTTCGGCGCCCTGTTCGTCGTAGAGCGGTTCGAAGGTGGTGGCCTGCAGCAGCAGTTCGCGCAGCAGCGGCGAGACCGACAGCGTGCAGCAACTCTGCGGCAAGCCGGCGACGACGTGTTGATCGACGAACAGGCAGTAAGCCTCGGTCGAGCCGGCTCCCTGGGCGTTGTGCAACACGTTGCCCGGCATCCACAGCGCGCACTGCGGCGGCACCAGCCACAGGCCGTTTTCCACTTCGCAGCGGATCATGCCGCGCACGGTATAGATCAGCTGCGCCTTTTGATGACGATGCGGCTCGACTTCCCAGTCCTGCTCGATGGTGGAACTCTGCACGGCGAACAGCGGGCGCGGCACCTGATCGATATCGATATTGCGGCGTGGGATCTGGACTTTCATGAGAACAATTCTCAATTTGGCGGAATTGAAAAGTATTATGTCCTGATTGCGCAATGTGGTCTAGCGCCGGTGCCGATAAAGTAAGCGCCAGTCCTAAACCCTTTCGCGAGGAAACTGATTATGTCACTCGATACCGCCGATTTTCCGCTGGTGTGGATGCGCCGAAACGGGCGCGATACCCAGGCCGAGCTGGCTGAATTCAGCGCGCTGCTGGCGCGCGCCGAGCCTTTCGTCCTGATGACCGATCGCAGCGTCGGCGATGAAGGTGAAGAGCACGATCGCGACGCCCGCACTCAGGTAGCGCTGTGGAAGCGCGATAACCGCGCGGCGCTGAAGCGGTGGGCGAAAGGCATGATCATGCTTGAACCGGACGACGCCAAACGCGCGGCGGCGGAAGCATTCGCCGAATACGGCGCCAGGTTCTGGGGCTATCCGATATTGGTGGCCGCCGATGAAGCCGCAGGCAGGATGTTGGCGCTGACATTACTGAGCAAATAAGGGGAACACCATGCACCAGCAACAGGTGATTGAGCAGCTGCTGGCCTGGATCGAGCAGAGCCTGGATCAGCCGCTGACGCTGGACGACATCGCCGCCAAATCCGGCTATTCCAAGTGGCATTTGCAGCGGATGTTCAAGCAGCACACCGGCCATATCCTCGGCACGTACGCCCGCCGCAGAAGGTTGACCGCCGCCGCGCGCGAACTGCGCCTGACCGGCACCAGCGTGGCCTGTATCGCCGATACGTACCAGTTCGATTCGCAGCAGACCTTCACCCGCTGCTTCCGCAAGCAGTTCGGTCTGCCGCCGGCCAGCTATCGTCGCAGCCAGGATTGGTCGAGCTACGGTCTGCAGCCGCCTCTGCGGCTGACCGAAGCGCCGCTGCCGCAGGCCGACATCGTGACGCTGCCCGCCATGCAGCTGGTGGGCAACACGCAACGCCGCAGCTTTACGCTGGGGCAGTTGGCGGCTTCCAAATGCGAGCTGCGTCGCCATGCCTGGCGGCAATTGCTGCGGCCGCAGACGCTGCCCGAGGTGATGTATGGCCTTACCAGCCTGGAGATCGACCGGCAGCGTCGGGGCTGCCCGCGCATGGCGTATACCGCCGCTTTGCCGGACGAAGGGGCGGTGGGGGAACGGGTGACCATCGAACAGGGGGAGTACGCCCGTTTCACCTATCAGGGGCAGGCGGAAGGGTTACAAAACTTTATTGTCCGGCTGTATGACACCGCCATGCCGCAGATGAACGCCATCCGCCGGCCAGGGCAGGATATCGAGCGGTTCTACCCGGCGCAGGAGGGCAGTTGCCCGCTTGGCGGCGCGGCGATCCGCTGTGAATATCTGATCCCCATTCGGCGGGCGGAGGCGCTGGCCGCCGCCAGTTAGGCGGCGGTTCTCGCAGAAAATCGCCTTCGTGGCGCGTCAGGTTACAAAAAATTGCGATATTACATCGGTAATGGTTCACACTTTGATTGATGTGCACATATAATGCGCATCCGGTCAAATCCCCCCTGGTTTTTCAGGCCGCAGCGCCGTTGGCTGCCGGCTGAAATTCAACGGGGAAAAGTGGCCGTAGAAACCAATACCCATAATCGCCAGTGGCCTTGACCAACACGAAGATGAAAATGAGCATTCGCGCGTTATTAACCCTGTTTACGGCACTGGTTGCATTCAGCCAGGCTGCCTTCGCCGTCGTCTACCCGCTGCCGCCAAAAGACAGCCGTTTGGTGGGCGAAAATATCCAAATCACCGTACCGGAAGACAGCAAACTGCCGCTGGAAAGCTTCGCCGCCCAGTATCAGATGGGGCTGAGCAACATGCTGGAGGCCAACCCGGGCGTGGATCCGTTCCTGCCGAAGGCCGGCAGCACCCTGACCATCCCGCAACAGCTGATCCTGCCGGACGCGCCGCGTGAAGGCATCATCATCAACAGCGCCGAAATGCGTCTGTACTACTACCCGAAAGGTTCCAACACCGTCGTGGTGTTGCCGATCGGTATCGGCCAGCTGGGTAAAGACACCCCGCTGAACTGGACCACCACCGTGCAGCGCAAGAAAGACGGCCCAACCTGGACGCCGACCGCCAAAATGCGCGCCGAATACGCGGCTGACGGCGAGATCCTGCCTGCGGTGTTCCCGGCCGGCCCGGATAACCCGATGGGGCTGTATGCGCTGTATGTTGGCCGCCTGTATGCCATTCACGGCACCAACGCCAACTTCGGCATCGGCCTGCGCGTGAGCCACGGCTGCGTGCGTCTGCGCGCCGACGACATCAAGTACCTGTTCCAGAACGTGCCGGTCGGCACCCGCGTGCAGTTCATCAACGAACCGATGAAGGCCACCGTCGAACCGGACGGCTCGCGCTACGTGGAAGTGCACAACCCGCTGTCGGCCAACGAAGAGCAGCTGCAATCCAAGGATCCGGTGCCGCTGACCATTTCCGCGCCGGTCGGCAAAGTGCTGATGGACGCCGGCGTCAACCAGAGCGAAGTGGACGCGGCGATCAAGGCTCGTTCCGGTATGCCGGTGAAAGTGAACTGATCGCCTCGGGCTTCAGTGACAATACCAAGAAGACGCCTGCGGGCGTCTTTTTTTATGAACCGAAGTGCTGTCAGGATATTTGCGCCGGCGCGTCTCCGGGATTAACGGTTTTTTTATTCCCCGCGCGTCAGAAATAAAATAGCCGCCGCGCCGGCGGCCATTTTATTTCTATTACAGGCTGCCGCCGACCGAGGTCGAGGTGGAGCCGATCGTCTCGCGGAAATGTTTCGCGTAGTCGGCCACTTCCTGCTGCGTATGCGTCAGGCCATAAAGACCCAGCCCCACACCGCCTGCAACGCCGCCGATGAGGGTGCCAACCAATTGGCCGACCGCACCGGCAATAAAGCCGCCTGCGCCTGCGGATTTGCCTGCAATCAGCGCGCCGGTCATGGCGCCGTCCAACAGCCCATCCCAGGCCGCGTTCAGATCGCCACCGCTAACGTACTGTTCTTCATATTGACTAAGTACTTTCATATACAATCCTTATAAATAAAAGGGTGACTTAGTGGGTTTAATTAAATTCTAAAATAACGCCGTAGCGCTATTTCACTTTAAAAATATAACAGCTGATATTTGATTGGCAATATTCTATTCAATGAAGGGTATTATTTGGTTAAATATAGGTGCATTCATTTTTGGCGAGTGTTTTAAAGAGGGGGATTGGGAATGTTCTTGGGAAAAATAGCAGATATCGCTGGAAGGTGAGAGGCAAAGCCGCCGCCGCTTGGCGCAGCTTGTCACTATTTTCACATTTATTGTCTCGTCATCCGCACGGCGTTAGGCCCACATTGCAATTATTCCGATAAAAACTATCGCTAATTAATGGGTTATATAGCCCTTGCCGTCGTTAATCATTGAAAAAATTCTCGCAAAAAATCCGCACTGTGAAAATAAGATCACACAAGCGTAACAAAAGGTAAACAAACCCCTCCTATATTGGCTGCTTCGCTTTTGTGAGGGAGTGTCATGCGTAACTGGAACGAACCGAAAAAGAACAAAGCGCACATCGAACTGATCCCGATGATCGACGTGATGATGTTTTTATTGGTGTTTTTCGTCTTGATCAGCCTGAACGTCATTCCGGCGCTCGGGTTGAAAACGCAGCTGCCGTCCGCCGGCAGCGCGCAACAGCTGAAACCGCAGAAGAAAGCGATTATCACGCTGGGGGCCGACGAACAGCTGCAGCTGGATGGCCAGCCGATCGCGCTCGACGCGTTGGTCACGACGCTCAAGCAACAGCAGCAGGCCAACCAGACCACCACCATCATCGTCAACAGCGACAAAGGCGTGGCGGTCGAGCGGCTGGTGGCGGTCATGGATAACCTGCGCCAGGGCGGTTTCTTCTCCGTCTCCATCGCGACACGGAAGCTGTGACATGTATCTGCTCTATCGCTCACGTCATCTTTTCAGCTGGTTGCCGGCGCTGATTGTCGCCGGCTGCCTGTTGTTCGCCAGCCAGCAGGCGGCGCTGAAGATCCAGCCGCGCTACGACGAAACCGCCATCGAACTGGCGCTGGTGGAGCCTGAACCGGCGCCTGAACCTCAACCGCAAATGCCGCCGGACCCCCAGCCCGAACCGCCGCCGCCCGAGCCGGAGCCGATCCCCGAACCGGTGGTGCCGGCGCCGGAACCGATCGTGGAAGCCAAGCCGGTGCCGAAACCGCAACCGAAGCCCAAACCCAAGCCGGTGAAAGAGAAAGCCAAACCGGTGGAAAAGCCTAAACCGACGCCGGCGCCCGCCGCCCCGCGCGCGCTGGTCAGTAAACCGGCGGCACAGCCCGCACCGGCCACCCCGGCGGCGCCGAAGGTGAATGCGCAGGCGATTGAAAACGGCTATCTGCTGGCCTTGCGCCGCGAACTGGAACAGCGCAAGCGCTACCCGACCGGCCGTCAGGCCTCCCTCGAGCGCCCGCAGGGCAACGTCGAGGTGTGGCTGGAGGTCGATCGCAGCGGGCGGGTGGTCTCTTCCGGCATCGCCAACAAAGCCGCCAGCATGCTGCTGAATCGCGCGGCGATGAGCAGCCTGCAAAGCATCAGTTCAGTGAAGCCATTCCCGAGCGACGCGTTCGCCGGGCAAACAACCAAAAGATTTACCGCGACGTTCAATTATCAGGCGCCTTAGCGCAAGGGTTAATCGTTTGATTTTTAAGGGATGCACACCATGAAATCGTTCAATCGTTCTGGGATCTATCTGGCGGTGATGTCGGCGATGCTGCCGGGCGCCGCGCTGGCGGCCGACGGCACCGACGTCGGCACCATCAGCGTCAAGGGGCAGTCGCTCGGCGGCGGCATGATGGTGCAGGACGACAGCGCCAAAGCGCGCTCCACCGTCACCAAAGAGGCGATGGATAAAATGCCGTCGGCGGCCAACGCCATCGACAAGCTGAAGTTCACGCCGGGCCTCAACGTCAACAGCAATGACGCCAGCGGCCTGAGCGGCGTGGACTACACCATGCGCGGCATGAACTCGGATCAGATCGGCCTGTCGATGGACGGCATCCCGATCAACGACTCCGGCAACTACGCGGTATACCCGAACCTGCTGGGCGATGCGGAGAACCTGGAAGAGGTGTTTGTCACCCAGGGCTCTTCCGAAGCGGACGGCCCGCATATCGGCTCCAGCGGCGGCAACATCGGCCTGGTAACGCGCCGCCCGGCGAAAGACTTCGGCGGTTTCGTCAAGCAAACGCTGGGCAGCAACAGCCTGAGCAAAACCTTCGCCCGCCTGGACACCGGCGAGTACAACGGCTTCAGCAACTGGCTCTCCTATTCGCACACCGAGGCGAAGAAGTGGCGCGGCGAGGGGCGGCTGTACTCCGACAAGTTCGAGATGAACTCGCTGTACGAAGACGGCAACGGCAACAGCAGCAATCTGGTGATGAAGTACAACCGCCAGAACAACACCAACTACAACACCCTGAGCAAGGCGCAGTTCCAAAACGACGGTCGTGACACCGACTATGCCACCACGCCGGAGTACAACAGCCGCGGACAGTTGAACAAGTATTACAAGCTCGAGCGCAACCCGTTCGAGAACTTCACGCTGTCGTTCACCCAGAAGCTGCAGCTGCGCGACAACCTGTCGCTGACCCTGCAACCGTATTACTACTGGGGCAACGGCGGCAGCTTCAACGGTCAAACCGCGTCGGTATTGTCCAGCACGTCGGACAGGGCAGGGCAGTACGATCTCAGCAACCTGAAATCCAACACCTACTACCGCCCGTCGTGGACGCAGACCTGGCGGCCGGGCATCACCACCAAGCTGAAGTGGGACATCAACGATCAGCACAGTCTGGATATCGGTTATTGGTATGAGCGCGCGCGCCAGCTGCAGACCCAGCCGTTCATCAGCATCAAGGGCGACGGCAACCCGTCGCAGATTTGGGGGCCGCCGGGCGGTTCCGATCAGGTGAAGGATGCGAACGGCAACACCGTTCAGGGGCGCAACCAGTACACCATCACCCCGGCGCAGAAGGTGTGGCTGCAGGATACCTGGTTCGCCACGCCGGACTGGACCTTCGTCGGCGGCCTGGCCTATCAGTACGTGGAACGTAAAGGGGACAATCGCGGCAGCCTGTACAACGCGCCGGAGAAACGCAAAGCCACCTATCATGAATTCCTGCCGAACTTCAGCGCCAGCTATAAGGTGAACCAGGAAAACCAGGTGTTCTACAACCTGACGCGCAACATGCGCACGCCGCCGAACTATGTGCTGTACAACGTCGGCGATTCGCTCAGCACCAAGCCGGAGCTGAGCTGGAACCACGAGCTGGGCTGGCGCTTCCAACAGGAAGACATGCTGCTGAGCGCCACGCTGTTCTACATGCGCTACAGCGATCGCCAGATCTCCACCACCAACGCGGCCGGCGACTACGAGATGATGAACATCGGCAACGTGGAGAACAAAGGGCTGGAGCTGGAGTGGAGCGGCCAACTGCCGCATAACTTCAACTACTACACCTCCTATACCTATACCCAATCGAAGCAGAAGAGCGACATCGTCAGCAACGGCGGGTTGCCGCTGCCGACCTCCGGCAAAGAGGTGCCGAACGTGCCGAAAAACCTGCTGAACATGACGCTGGGTTATGACGACGGCCTGTACTACGGCAGCGTCAGCGGCAAGTACGTCAGCGCGTTCTATGGCGATCTGACCAACGACGAGAAGATCGGCGGGCGCACGGTGTTCGATCTGGCGGCGGGGGTGCATCTGCCGGTGGACAAGAAAATCGTCAAAAGCGCCGCGCTGCGTTTTGGCATCAGCAACCTGTTTGACAAGGAATACCTGACCTCGGTGCGCACCACTACCTTCAACGCGGCGCCCTACGGCGGCGTGAAGGCCAGCACCCCGTATTACAACGTCGGCGAAGAACGCACCTTCAGCGTCTCGCTGGAAGCCACCTTTTAACTGAATGCCCCGCCGTCTGCCCGGCGGCGGGGAAGAGGAACCCTGTATGGACGCCAATCTGTTGCACGACATTATTTTCTACGTGATGTACGCCGCGCTGGCGATTGCGCTGGTGATCATCATCGAACGCACGCTGTACTTCGCCTATACCCAGCGCCAGGCGCGCCGGCTGGAGCAGGCGCTGACGCCGGACGTGCGCCGCGCCGCCGATCTGCCGGACGAGCTGACCCAGCGCAATAGCCTGCCGATGTCGGTGATCGCGCCGGTACTGGCGCAGAAACACCACGCCGGCGACCGCGAGGCGATCGGCGATCTGATCGACGCCCAGTACCTGCTGAGCAAGCCGCCGATGGCGCGCGGCCTGTGGCTGCTGGAAACCGTGGTCACCGCCGCGCCGCTGTTGGGGCTGCTGGGCACGGTGATGGGGATCATCGAAACCTTCAAGGCGCTGGCCGCCTCGGGGGTGTCCGAACCGAGCCTGGTGTCGGCCGGGATGGGCACCGCGCTGTACGCCACTGGCCTCGGCATCGCCATCGCGCTGCTGTGCCTGGTGGCCAACAACTTCCTGCAGAGCCGCATGGAGCGCATCAACGAACTGCTGAAGGTGCTGCTGATCCGCGCCGGCCAACCGGCCAGCCGCCCGGAGAGCGGCAGCGGCGAACAATGGGTTGACAGCGGGGCGCCGCGCTATGCCTAATGGCCATCCAATACGGCGGCCGCTCGGCCGCCTTTATACGGCATTGTGGGGCGGTTGTTTGTTGATGTTGAGCCAGAGCGCCGCGGCGCGTTTTGCTATTCCCGGCTATGAGCTGGTGTACACCGCACCGGTGGAAACCGCGCTGCAGGCCGACGATCTGCGTAACACCGCCGAGGTGTGGCGCGAGATGTTCGACGCGGCGAAAACCCGCATCGATCTGGGGCAGTTCTACGTGGCGAATCAGGACGGTTCGCTGCTGGACGGCGTGCTGCAGCACCTGAAGGCGGCAGGCGAACGCGGGGTGAAAATCCGCTTTTTGCTGGAAGAGAAGGGCCTTCGCATGTCTACCGCCGAGACGCTGGAACAGCTGAAGGCGATCCCCAATCTGGAGCTGCGCATCATTCCTTACCAGAAGCTGAGCGGCGGCATTCTGCACGCCAAATATCTGCTGGTGGACGGCGAGCAGGCGTTCGTCGGCAGCCAGAACTTCGACTGGCGCGCGCTGGAACACATTCACGAAACCGGGCTGCGCATCAGCGACGCCAGGGTGGTGGGGCAGATCCAGGCGATCTTCGAGCAAGATTGGCAGGCGCAGGCGCTGCTGGCGCAGGATAAACCGGTGCCGCCGCTGCCCGATTCGCCGATGACGGCGCCGACGCAGGGCAACTATCTGGTGGCCAGCCCGCGCGCCTACAACCCGGCGGGGGTGATTGACTCGCAGGCCGAGCTGCCGCGCTTGCTGGCCGGCGCCAAGCGGCGGGTGCGGGTGCAGGTGATGGACTACGCGCCGCTGTCGTTCGGCCCGGAACGCAGCCGCCCCTTTTATGCGGTGATCGACAACGCGCTGCGCAGCGCGGCGGCGCGCGGGGTGCAGATCGAGCTGATGGTGGCCAACTGGAACACCAAAAAGCCGGATATCGCCTGGCTGAAGAGCCTGGCGCTGGTGCCGAACGTGCAGATCAAAGTGGTGACCATACCACCGGCCAGTAGCGGCTTCATTCCGTTTGCCCGCGTGATCCACAGCAAGCTGATGACCATCGACGATGAGATTGCCTGGGTGGGCACCAGCAACTGGACCGGCGGCTATCTGGACAACTCGCGCAATCTGGAGCTGGTGATGCACAGTGCGGCGATGAGCGGGCGGTTGGACAAGCTGTACCAACAGCTGTGGAACAGCGTCTACGCCGAACCGCTGCGGCTGGATTACGACTACCCGACGCCCAAGCCGGGCGGCGAATCCTGATAAGCAGGTCGCGGTTAACCCCGCGCCCTGTGTTTTTTTACCGACGCCAGCCGGCTTGCTCCAGCGCCGTCACCAGCTGCTCGGCGCTCAACCCTTCCGCCCGGTGGCCGTTGCCGCTGACGGTATTGGCCGCCAGCAGCGCATTGACGATCGCCTCTTCCACCGCTTCCGCCGCCGCGGCGAACAGCGCCGAAATGTAGTCGTTGTTCACCATGCGCAGCGGTGTGGTGAAATCGCCTTTATTGGCGTAGTCGGCGGGCGGCAGGCCGTCGTTGCCGGTGGCGAAGGCGATAAAGATATCGCCGCTCGAATCCTCGGTGCCGCCGCCGGTGCGGGCGATACCGATGCTGGCGCGCTGCGCCAGCCGCGCACACTGGTGCGGCAGCAGCGGCGCGTCGGTCGCCAGCGCCACCACGATGGAGCCCATGCCGGGATGCGGCAACTGCGGCGTGAACGGCGAGGGGAGATGCCCCAGATGCCGGCCTACCGGGTAACCGCCAACCAGCAATGATTCGCGCTTGCCGTGGTTGGCCTGCACGATGGCGCCCACCGTCCAGCCGCCCTGATCGGCGGGCAAGCGGCGCGACGCGGTGCCGCTGCCGCCTTTGAATTCATGGCAGATCATGCCGCTGCCGCCGCCGACCGCGCCTTCCTGCGGCAAGCCGCCCCGGGCCGCCTGCTGCGCCTGGCGCACGTGCTCGGCCTTGACGTGAAAGCCGTTGATGTCGTTGAGCAGGCCGTCGAAGGTTTCCATCACCACCGGCATATTCCAATACACCGCGTTGTCGCCCGCGGGCAGCGTTTCACGCTCCAGCGCGATCAACGCATCGCGCACCACGCCCACGCTGTGGGTGTTGGTGAAAGCGATCGGGCTGGTCAGCAGGCCCGCTTCGCGCACCCATTCCAGGCCGGTGGCGTCGCCGTTGCCGTTCAGCACGTGCACACCGGCGAAGCAGGGGGCGTGGCGGGCAGAGCCGGGGCGCGGTTCGATCACCGTCACGCCGGTGCGCACGCTGCGCCCGTCCGCCAAATCGGCGTGAATGCTGGCATGGCCAACGCGCACGCCGGGCACGTCGGTGATGGCGTTCAGCGGGCCGGGCGTGCCCTGTCCGATGATAATGCCCAGATCCTGAGCGCGCTGCGTCATGGTTATTCTCCTTCTATTGAGGGGGTGGCGAGGGGCGCCGGTTGGCGGCCGCGCAGATGGTTCAGCGCCAGCCCGAAGCCGATGATGCCGGCAATGATAATAAAGTCTTTCAGGCTGCTGGCGATCAAAATCGTCCACAGCACGTACAGGCAGCACAGCAGCGCCACCACCACCGGCAGCGGCCATAGCGGCATCAGGTACGGGTGGTGGAAGTGGCGGCGACGGCGGCTGATCAGCGCCGCCACCGCCATGATGATGTACACCAGCAGCAGCAGGATCACGGTGAATGAGGTCAGCGATTCGAGGTCGGAGCAAAACGCCAGCAGCGCCGAGGGGACGCCGAACAGCAGGGTGGCGATCCAGGGGGTGCCGAAGCGCGGGTGGATGATTTTCAGCGCGCGGTTGAACGTCGGCAGCCAGAAGCCGTCGCGCCCGCTGGCGAACATCATGCGGCTGAACTGCGCCACGATGGCGATGATGGCGTTGAATACCGACAGGTAGATCGCGCCGCTCACCACCCGCGCCAGCGTCGGGCCGCCGAGCTGGGTGACCACATAACCGACCGGATCGGCCTGTTTGGCCATCTCCGCCAGCGACGGCGAGCCGATCAGCAGGGCGGTGAACGGCACCAGTTCCACCAGCACCACGATGACCAGCGTCAGCATGATCGCGACCGCCATCGGTTTGCCCTGCTCGCGCATATCTTCCGCCATGTACACTGCCGCGCCGTAGCCGTTGTAGGAGAACAGCGCGACCCCGACCATGGCGACGATCAGCGGCAGCGAAACCGGCGCCAGGCTGCCCTGCGCGTCCAGCATCACCGGCGCGGTGAGGATCTCCGCGCTTTGATGCGGATGGCTGAAACCGAGCCAGGCGATCAGCGCCAGCACCGCCACTTCCACCACCAGAAAGGCGCCGGTCAGCAGGGCGTTGGCCTTGATGTTGAAAATGGCGCAGGCGCCGCCGATCAGCACGGTGATCATGCCGGCGGTGGAGGCGTCGAATGAGGTGCCCAGCGCGGTATTCAGATAGGGCACGGCGCCGGTGGCCAGCACCGCCGGCACGAACAGCGCGGCGCTGAGAATAAACAGATAGGTCTGCAACCCGCACAGGGTGCCGAACAGGCGTTTGATGATGCTGTATTCGCCGCCGGCGCTGGGGTGCGCGGCGCCGAGCTCGGCATAGCACAGCGCGATGGTGGCGGCGACGCAGGCGGCGATCAAAAACGACAGAAAGGCGCCGCTGCCGGCGCTGGCGATCGCCAGCGGGGCGATGACGAAGATCGAACTGGCCGGCGTTACGCCGGAAGCGGTAATCATCACCACGTCGAGGACGCTGAGATTGCCTTTGAAAGTGTGTTCAGGGGCGGACTCTTGCATGGTTAACGACTCCATTAACGTGTGAGTGAGTTATTGTTTTGCTGCACAGGCTGTACGCAGGAATCAAATGGAGCGCGCTAAATGCCGGGGAGCGTTGCTCCCCGGAAGTTTATTGTTCTTATGTGTTACCCCTGCCCCGACGGGAAGCTGAAGCTGGCGAGCCGGGCGTCGCCGGAGGCCGGCCAGCGCTGGGTCACGGTCTTGCGTTTGGTGTAGAACCTGACCGCGTCCGGGCCGTAGGCGTGCAGATCGCCGAACAGCGAGCGCTTCCAGCCGCCGAATGAGTGGTAGGCCACCGGCACCGGCAGCGCCACGTTGATCCCCACCATGCCGACCTGAATGCGGCTGGAGAAGTGGCGCGCCGCTTCACCGTCACGGGTGAACAAGCAGGTGCCGTTGCCGTATTCATGGGCGTCGATCAAGGCCATCGCCTCCTGCAGCGACGCCGCGCGCACCACGCCGAGCACCGGGCCGAAGATCTCCTCCTGATAGATGCGCATGCCGGGCGTCACGCGGTCGAACAGCGTCGGGCCGAGGAAATACCCCTGGCTGGGGCGGCCGTCTGCGCCGATCACGCTCAGCTCGCGGCCGTCCACCAGCAGCTCGGCGCCTTCGGCCACGCCCTGATCGATATAGCCTTTCACCTTCTGATAATGCTGTTGAGTCACCAGCGGCCCCATGTCGTTGCGGTTGTCGCTGCCGGGGCCGACGCGCATGGCGGCCATCTGTTGCCGCAGCCCGGCGATCAGCGCGTCGGCGGTGCCGTCGCCCACCGCGACCACCAGCGGGATGGCCATGCAGCGCTGGCCGCAGGAGCCGAACGCCGCGCCCATCAGCGCGCCGACCGCGCCGGGGATATCGGCGTCCGGCAGCACCACCGCGTGGTTTTTGGCGCCGCCCAGCGCCTGCACCCGTTTGTTCTGGCCGCAGCCGGTGTGATAGATGTGTTCCGCGACCGGCGTCGAACCGACGAAGCTGATCGCTTTGACGCGCCCGTCATGCAGCAGCGTCTCCACCGCTTCGCGATCGCCGTTGACCACGTTGAGCACCCCTGGCGGCAGCCCGGCCTCCGCCGCCAGCCGCGCGATATACAGCGCGGCGGAAGGGACGCGCTCGGAAGGTTTCAGCACGAAAGTATTGCCGCAGGCGACCGCCATCGGCCACATCCACAGCGGCACCATCGCCGGGAAGTTGAACGGGGTGATGCCCGCCACCACCCCGAGCGGCTGAAACTCGCTCCAGCTGTCGATGCCCGGGCCCGCCTCTTTGCTGTGTTCGCCTTTCAGCAATTCCGGCACATAGCCGGCGTATTCGATATTCTCGATGCCGCGCTGCAGTTCGCCTAGGGCGTCGCTGAGCACTTTGCCGTGCTCGGCGGTGATCAGTTGGCAGATGGCGTCGGCGTGCTGCTCCAGCAGATCCTTGAGCTTCATCATGATGCGCGCGCGCTTCAGCGGCGGCGTGTCGCGCCAGGCGGGGTAAGCCTGCTCGGCGGCGGCGATGGCGCGCTCCACCGTGGCGCGATCGGCCAGCAGCACCTCCTGCGCTGATTGGCCGGTGGCCGGGTCGTAAACCGGCTGGCTGCGTTCGCCGCCGGCGGCGGGTTCGCCGTTGATCCAATGGGTAATGGTCATGGTTTGCTCCTTATTCGGTGGCGTTGAGGGCATCGCCGACGGCGTTGATCAGCGCATCTATCTGCGCTTCGCTGCTGATGAACGGCGGCGCCAGTTGAAGGGTGTCGCCGCCGTACCGCACGTAAAACCCGCTTTCCCAGCAGCGCATCGCCGCTTCGAAGGGCCGCCGCGCCGGTTCGCCGGGCCGCGCCGCCAACGTGACGCCGGCCGCCAGGCCGATATTGCGAATGTCGGCGACGTGTTTGGCCCCCTGCAGGCTGTGCACCGCGCGCTCGAAGTAGGGCGCCAGCGCCTGTACGCGCTCCACCATCTGTTCGCGCTGCAGGATGTCCAGCGTCGCCAGCGCCACCGCGCAGCTGACCGGATGGGCGGAGTAGGTGTAACCATGCGGGAATTCGAGCTGGTAGTCCGGCTCGCCGCCGTTCATGAAGGTTTGGTAGATCTCCGGCCGCACCACCACCGCGCCCATCGGCTGCGCGCCGTTGGTCACCTGTTTGGCTATGTTCATGATGTCCGGCGTGACACCGAACGCCTCGGCGCCGGTCATCGCGCCGCAGCGGCCGAAGGCGGTGATCACTTCGTCGAAGATCAGCAGAATGTCATGCTGGGTACAGATCTCGCGCAGGCGCTGCAGATAGCCGACCGGCGGCACGATCACCCCGGCGGAGCCGGAGAACGGTTCGACGATCACCGCGGCGATCGTCGAGGCGTCGCGCAGCGCGATGATGCGGTTGAGCTCTTCCGCCAGCTCCGCCCCCTGTTGCGGCATACCGCGCGAAAAGGCGTTGCCGGCCAGCAGAGTGTGCGGCAGATGATCCGCCTCGGCGCCGGCGCCGAACGCCTTGCGGTTGCCGGCGATGCCGCCGACCGAGATACCGCCGAAGTTAACGCCGTGATAGCCCTTTTCCCGGCCGATAAAGCAGGTTTTTCCCGCCTGGCCTTTGGCGCGCCAGTAAGCGCGCGCCATTTTCAGCGAGGTGTCCGCCGCTTCCGAGCCGGAGCCGGTGAAGAACACGTAATCCAGCCCCGCCGGCGTCAGCGCCTTGATTTTGTTGGCCAGCTCGAACGACAGCGGGTGGCCGAACTGAAACGCCGGCGAGTAATCCAGCGTCGCCAACTGGCGCTGGGCGGCGTCGGTGATTTCCTGCCGGCCGTGCCCCAATCCGCAGCACCACAATCCGGACAGGCCGTCGAAAATCTTTCTGCCGTCGTGGCTGGTGTAATACGCCCCCGCGGCTTGAGTAATGATGCGCGGCTGCGCTTTAAAATTGCGGTTGCCGGTAAAAGGCATCCAATGGGCCTCTAATCCTGCGGCATCGAGGTTATTTAGCGGGTGATTTTCAGCGGCCATGTTTTCCTCCGAACAGGAAAATAAGAGCGATTAATGAAATAAACTGAGTTGTTAACGAATTGTTGTGCGAAATTGACTATGTACCGCTTGTTCTCTACTGTGAATAATCATATGTCGAAACTTACTTAAGGTTTTATGCAAGTAAAAAAGCGCGCGCTGTTAGGACAATTGTCGGATATGGATCTGCGTTTGCTGCGGGTATTCAAGGCCGTGGTCGACTGCGGCGGCATGAGCGCCGCCGAACTGGAGCTGAATATCAGCCTGTCGACCATCAGCAAGCACATCAAGGATCTGGAACAGCGGCTGGGCCTGACGCTGTGCCAGCGCGGGCGCGAGGGCTTTGCGGTCACCGACGAGGGGCTGATTATCTACCAGGAAACCGTCAACCTGCTGGCGGCCACCGAGGCGTTCCGGCGCGGGGTGGACGAGGTGCACCAGCGCATGGGCGGGCAGCTGCACGTGGCGATATTCGACCATACGGTCAGCAATCCGCAGGCGCAGATCGGTCCGGCCATCGCGTTATTCAGCGAGCGCGCGCCGGAGGTTTCTTTGCAAATGTACGTGGAGCCGATTAATACCATTGAACGCGGCGTTATTGACGGGCAATTTCAGGTTGGCGTTATTCCCATGCACCGCAGCGCGGAAAGTTTATCTTATCATTCGTTATTCAGTGAGAGGATGTTCTTATATTGCGGCGCGCAGCATGAATTATTTTCCGCCCGCCATGAAACATTAAATTGGGATCTGCTGCACAATTATGCCTTCGCCGGATTAGGCTACCATTCGCCGAATATGGAACTGAGCCTGCAGCAACATTTGCATCGCAAGGCGACGGGGTTCGCGCAGGAGTCGATCGCCACGCTGATCCTGTCCGGCAAATA
Organism: Serratia sp. CY74737; assembly: GCF_052166775.1. NCBI lineage: Bacteria > Pseudomonadati > Pseudomonadota > Gammaproteobacteria > Enterobacterales > Yersiniaceae > Serratia > Serratia sp. CY74737. Next base: position 283,569 of record NZ_JBJNOF010000007.1, on the reverse strand, counting down.
CGTCGGCTTTTTGCCGGATCACTACGCGGCGTTTTTTGTGGCGCAGAACCTGATGCGGGCGATCAAACCGGCGCTGTTCCGCTATCACTGCGAGTACTCCAGCGTGCTGCGCCGCTCGCCGGTGCCGCAACGGGTGGTGAAGCTGTTCCATGAGTGCCTGCTGGCGGCCCACGGAACAGCGTGACGCTTACTGCTCTTTCTTCTTGCCGAAGATTCTGATCAGCGCGCCGACCAGGATGCCGACCGCGATGCCGGCGAAGATCCAGCCGATGATGCCCATTTCCTTACTCCTGCTAGTGCGTTGATCTAATTATACCCGTCATACTTGAAACTGCATCTGTGTTGGCTGCGAGTGCGTACGCCAGTCACTTACTTGAGTAAGCTCCTGGCGAGCCACCTCTTGCCGCCGGGATGCAGCTCCAACTATTTAGGGTAGAAATAATCATTCGACGCGAAACGCCTCTTCGATCATCCGTTGCCGCTGCGCCGGCGCATAGTCGATCCAGGAATTCTTGCTGTTGGATTTCTCCAGCGCCACCGCCAGCTCCTGGCCGGAAATCGGCAAATCGTCCTGCCAGAACGGCGCGATGGCGTGGCGGGTGATGAAATCGCTCAGGTAGCTCTCCGGGCTGCCCTGCCAGTGCGGGTACAGTCTGGCGGCCAGCTCGGCCATCAGCGCGCGCTGCTGCGGCTGTTCGCTGCTTTCCAACAGGGCGAGGAACGGCAGCAGCAGGCGACCGCAGACCTGCCCGTGGTGGTAGTCGCGCAGCGCGCCGATCTCGCCGGCGATGCCGTGAATGACCCCCAGCCCGGCGGCGCTCAGCGTCAGTCCGCCGAGGTAGGAAGCCTGCATAATGGCTTCGCGCGCCGCGTCGCTGCGGTTAAGCGCCGGCCAGGCGGCGAGGAAGTGGCGGATGCCGCTCAGCGACATGTCGCGCGTCATGGCGCCGGCGGTTTTCGACAGATAGGCCTCGAACAGGTGGGTGAAGGCGTCGATGGCGCAGTAGGCCAGCACCTTGTCCGGGGCGCCCGCCAGCAGATGCGGATCGAGAATGGCGGTGTGCGGCACGAAGTTGTTATGACGCAGCGAGGCTTTCACCTTGCTGACCTGGGTATCGGTGATCACCGCGTTCTGCGTCACCTCGCTACCGGTGCCGGCGGTGGTGGGAATGGCGATCAGCGGCAGGGTGGCGCCGCTGATTTTGCTGTCGCCCACCTTTTCCATATAGCGCAGCGTTGGCAGCGGGTGCTCAACCAGCGCGGAGAACGCTTTGGCGGCGTCCAGCACGCTGCCGCCGCCGATGGCCACCACGCGCCGCGCCTGGCCGCGCCAGCGCGCCACCCAGGCGTCGATTTCCTGCGGCGACGCCTCGTGGCTGACGATTTCGGTGCCGATGAGCAGCGGCGCCAGCGCTTCGCGCAGGCCGGCGTACACCGGGCCGTTGAGAAAAGAGCGGCAGCTGAACAGCAGCGTCGGCTGCGGATCGGCAAGCAGCAGCGGCGGCAGCTGCTGGATGCTGCCGTGGCCGAACCAGGTCTGGCGGTTGGCGATGATGTGGCTGACGGACATGAAGTCTCCTTGACGGCGTTGCAGGTCGCGATGCCACAGCATAAGCCAGCGGGCGCGGAGCGGCCACCGCTTTCCCCGCCGCGGCAACCTGTGAGTTGTTTAACATGTAAACGATCGCGCTCTTGCATTTCGGCGCTGCGGATGCTTTTTTTAACAGTACCGGCCGTCGTGCGGCCAACCCCATCCGAAATCGGTAGATTGTTAATGTGTTAATAATGGCGAGGCGGGTATGGAAATTCAGGTTGAACGCTTGTCTGCGGTGATCGATGCGGTGGCCAGCCCACGCTTTTATCCCAGCCTGTTGAACTGGCTGGAAGGGTTTTTCGCCTTCGACAACGCCATCGTCTATGCCTTCGAACGCGGCCGGCCGCCGCGCTGCCTGATTAAAACCGAGCGCGAAAACAGCGACGCGGTCAATCAGCTCTACCAGCAGGGCGCCTACCTGCAGGATCCGTTTTACCGCGCGCTGAACGACGGCGGCGAAGGTGAGGTGCTCACGCTGCGCCAGCTGGCGCCCTGCGGGTTTTATCACAGCGACTATTACCGTAACTTTTATCGCAAGACCGGCTGGCACGACGAGGCCGGCGTGCTGCTGCAATTGACGCCGGAGCGCGGGCTGGGGGTATTTTTCGGCTCGGCGCGCCGCACGGTGGCGGTGCGCTACCCGCAGCGGGCGGATCTGCGCAGCGCGTTGACGCTGGTGAAAAGCGTGGCGCGGCTGCACGGCGAAGTGGTGGCGGCGCCAGCCGAGGCCGCGACGGTGAACGATGACGGCGCCCAGGCGCGCTATCTGCTGACGCCGCGCGAGCGCGAGATTGTCGATCTGATCCTCGCCGGCTGCGGTTCGCAGCAGATTGCCGACCGGCTGTTCATCAGCCTCGGCACGGTAAAAAACCACCGCAAGAACATCTACGGCAAGCTGAACATCGGTTCGCAGGCCGAACTGTTCAGCCTGCTGCTGGCCGCCCCGCAGCGGCGCAGCGCGTGAATGTATCGATCTATCCCCTATAGCTTTCAAGCTACAGCTAGGCGGCCAGGACGAGCGTCCCCAGGAGCTTACTTAGGTAAGTGACTGGGGTGAACGTCAGCAGCCAACAACGCTGTAGTTTGAAAGATGAAGGGGACGAATGTCCCTAAGGGGACATAGCGAACGATCCCACCGCTCCCGATAATCCGATGTCATGGCATAGGCAATCGGGAGTGCGGCAGTGAACAACGAAATCGAGTCCTTAACCTACTACGCGGCGACCAAAAAATACGATCTGCGCTTCCCGACGCTGGAAGAGGATCTGGACGTTGACGTGGTGATCATCGGCGGCGGCTTCTCCGGCATCAACACCGCGCTGGAGCTGGCGGAGAAGGGCATCACCAACATCGCCATTCTCGAGGGTCGTTATCTGGGCTACGGCGGCACCGGGCGCAACGGCGGCCAGGTGATGGCCGGCATCGGCCACGATCTGGAGAAGATCAAACGCCACGTCGGCCCGTCCGGGCTGGAAACCATCTTCAAGATCAGCAACCTCGGCGCCGGCATTATCCGCGAGCGCATCAAGAAATATGACATCGACGCCGACTTCTGCTTCGGTTACGGCTACCTCGGCAGCAACGCACGCCAGGAGAAGACCCTGCGCGGCTGGCTGAAGGAGTTCAGGGCGGTGGCGCCGCAGGAAGAGATCGAACTCTACACCGGCGCGGAAGTGAAGCAGGTGGTGGGCTCCGACGCCTACACCTGCGCGCTGAAACACATGGGCGGCGGCCATGTGCATTCGCTCAATCTGTTGCTGGGCGAGGCCAAGGCGCTGAGCGGCTATGGGGTGAAAATCTTCGAGAACAGCAGCGTGCTCGACGTGGAGTATGGCCCGCGCATCACGGTGCGCACCGCCATGGGCTCGGTGCGCGCCAACAAGATGCTGTGGGCCTGCAACGGCTTTCTCAACGGCATGGAGCCGCAGATCTACCGCAAGACTATCAATACCTACGCCTTCCAGCTGGCCACCGAGCCGCTATCTGACGATCTGATCCGTCAGATCAGCCCGATCCGCGGCGCCTACAGCGACATCCGCCCGGTGATCGACTATTACCGGGTGACCAACGAGAACCGGCTGCTGTTCGGCAGCGCCACCCGCCTGATCGAATACTTCCCGTCGGATCTCAAGGCCTGGAACCGCAACCTGATGCTGAAGGTGTTCCCGTACCTGAAAGACGTGAAGATCGATCTGGCCTGGGGCGGCCCGCTGTGCTGCAGCGCCAACCTGTTCCCGCAGATCGGCACGCTGCCGGATCGCGACAACGTGTTTTACGTGCAGGGCTACTCCGGCTTCGGCGTGACGCCGAGCCACATCGTTTGCAAGGTGCTGGCGGAGGGCATGAGCGAAGGATCCGATCGTTACGATCTGATGAGCTCGATCCCGCACGTCAACATTTTCGGCAAGGACAAGCTGCGGCGGGTGATGACCACCGCCGGCAAGGTTTGGCACCAGACATCCGGCTACTGGAAAGGCCGCCGTTAACCCTCAGAGGAGAATCACATGAAACCGTTACTGCTTAAACAACCGCTGCCGGAACTGCTGGAGATCGGCAGCGTCAGCAACCTGGGCGCCACGGTGATCGCCGGCACGCCGAACGTCGGCGTGGCCAGCATCTTCGGCGAACCGACCGACAACCTGAACTGCGGCGTGTTCAGCTGCACCCGCGGCAGCTTCGTGATGGAGTACCCGTTCGCCGAGCACGCCACGGTGTGGGAAGGCAGCGCCACCCTGACCAACGAACGCACCGGCGAGTCGGTGCAGTATCAGGCCGGCGACTCCTGGTTCGTCGAGAAGGGCACCCCGGTGCGCTGGGACATCACCTCGGATCGCTTCGTCAAACACTACCTCGCCATCGTCGAGGGCTGACGCTTTTATGCCCCCTCAGCATGCTGAGGGGGAACGCCTTAGCCCAGCGCCCGCGCAATAAAATCGGTCACCCGCTTGAGGATCTGATCCTTATTGGTTTCGTTAAAGCTCTCGTGCCGCCCGCCTGCATTGATCAGCTGTTCGAAGTCGTCGCCCTGCAGACGATCGAGCGCGGTTTGCGTTTCACTCATCAGCACCAGCCGATCGTCGTCGCCGTGGATCCACAGCGTGGGCAGCGCGCCGAAGCCCGGCCCGGCGTTGATGGCGGCGAGCATCCGCTGCATGGCGCGCAGGGTGGGGCGCTTGAACGGCCCGTGCCACACCAGCGGATCCTCCTGATAGGCCGCGCCGACCGCCGGATCGCGCGCCAGGGTGGCGGTATCCAGCGGCGCGTCGGGGATCGTCGGCAGTTCGGCCAGATCGGAAATCGCCGTTCTGTCGCCGAGCAGCGGGCCGGACAGCACCAGCGCGCTCACCTCCTCGCCATGGCGCTGCACGTAGCGGGTGGCAATCATGCCGCCCATCGAGTGGCCGATCACCACCAGCGGCAAGGTGGGATATTGCTGCCGGAAATGGCTGACCACGCGCTGCACGTCGTCGACCACGGCGTCATAATCTTCGATCAGCACGCGTTCGCCCTGTGACAGGCCGTGGCCGAGATGGTCGGGGCCGAACACCCGCGCGCCCTGCGCCTGCAGCGTGCGCGCCACGTATTGATAGCGGCCGAGGTGCTCGCCGTAGCCGTGCACCAGCAACGCCAGATAGCGCGGCTTGTCGTTTCCCCAGTCGTGCACGGCGATGTCGCCGTGACGGCCTTTGATAAAGCTGACGGTTTGTTCGGACATGTTATTGTTCTCATTGTGGTAGGGTTGCCCTTCAGCGTAGCGGCTGGCGGCGAGGTTGTCAGGGGCGCCGGGTGCGGCGCCCGCAGAGAGGGGGGTTACAGGCCGAACTGGCGTGCCAACGCGTCGAGCGCTTCACGCTGGAAGCGGTTGAACGCGTCGCGCGGCTGCTGTTGCTGGATGAACGCCAGCAACGGATCCTGCACTTCCGTGCGCACGCCGCTCAGCTGTTCCATCACCGCCAGCCCGCAGAACGGCACGTAGGATTCGGCGTAGCCGCCTTCATGCACCATCACCAGTTTGCCGCCGCACAGCCGGTCGGCGGCCTCCTGCACCAGCGCGGTCATGGCGCGGAAGCTGTCGCTGTGCAGCTGCATGCGCGCCAGCGGATCGAGCGCGTTGGCGTCGTAACCGCAGGCGACGATGATCATCTCCGGCTCGAATTTTTCCAGCGCCGGGATGATGATGCGCCGCATGGCGTGCAGGTAGCCGTCGTCGCCGGCGCCGGCCAGCATCGGCACGTTGACGTTGCAGCCCGCCCCGTCGCCTTCACCGCGATCCCGTTCGCCGGAATAGCCCGCCGGGAAGCAGCCGTCCTGATGCAGCGACAGCGTCAGCACGTCGCCGCGCCGCCAATAGATGTGCTGGGTGCCGTTGCCGTGGTGCACGTCCCAGTCGAGCACCGCCACTTTTCCGAGGCCATAACGGGCCTTGGCGCGCTCGATGGCGATCGGGATATTGGCCAGGAAGCAGAAGCCCATCGATTGATCCGGCAGGCAGTGGTGGCCCGGCGGGCGCGACAGCGCATAGGCATTATCCAGCTCGCCCTGCAACACTGCCTCCACCGCCGCACAGGCCAGCCCGGCCGAGAGTTTGGCGATTTCATAGCTGCCCGGCCCCAACGGCGCCTCTTCCCCCAGCAGGCCGCCGCCGCTGTCGCTCACCTGTTTGAAGCGCTGCAGATAGTGGGCGGGGTGGATGCGCAGCAGGTCTTCTTCCGTCGCTGGTTCGGCGCTCAGCAGGGTGAGCTGGCGTGACAGGCCGGACACGTCCATCAGGTTCTTCATGCGCCGTTTGGTTTCCGGCGATTCGGCATGGCCGGCGCCCGAGGGCGGTTGCACCCAGCCGCCGACCGGCAGGGTGGTGGCGTGCAGGCCGGTGCTGTGCCAGAAACAGCGTTCATCAAACAAGAAACCGGTTGTTCTTTTCACCTTTCTCCTCCTGTTATATGGCGCGGTGCGCGCGGTGCAACCAGCGAAATCAACAGCAGCGACAGCAGCGCGCAGCCCAGCGCGCCGAACAGCAAGGCGTTGAAACCGCCGGAAGATTCGATCAGATAGCCGGCCAGCGTCGGGCCGATGGCCATGCCGCCGCCGATCACCAGGTTGATGCCGTTCATCAGCTTGCCGTCGTTATCCAACCCGGCGACCCGCGCCAGAATGAACGGCAGCACGAAGGTCCAGGTGAATTTGAACAGCAGGGCCGCCAGGGCGAAGCGCAGCAGCAAGGGTTGACCCGCCAGCAGCGCCACGCTGGCCAGCAGCAGGGCGTAACCGAGCGCGATCGGGCGCCCGCCGCCGAAGCGCGTGCCGATCAACGCTGCGGCGCCGGCGCCGACGATGCCGAGCAAGGTGGCGACGGCCAGCACCTGGCCGCTGTGGGCCGGCGACAGCCCGGCACCGGCGGCGATGCCGCCGATAAAGGTCCAGACCGCGCTCAGGCTGATGTAAAAGGTCAGCACCGCCAGCACGGCGCACAGCTTGCGCGTCGGCGAGGCGGCGGCTCCGCTGCGGGCGCTGCGCGCGGCGGTGAAACCGTTGGGAAACGCCGGGATGAGCGGCAGGCAGCACAGCATGATGGCGGCCAAAATCAGGTAGACCGCCATCAGGCCGAAGTGCGCGAACAGCGGCGGCAGCGCCAGCAGCCCCACCGCGCCCAGCACCAGCTGGCCGAGCACCCAGAAGGCATAGACCCGGCTGGGATTGGCGGTGCCGGCGGCGCAGGTGATGCACAGGATCATCAGGGTGCCGCCCGCCAACGAGGCGATAAAGCGCAGCGGCAGCAGCAGGGTGAAATCCTGCACCAGCGCCGAAGCCAGGTTGCCGGCGATAAACACCAGCGCCGACAGCGCAGCGACCCGCCGCCAGTTGATGCGCCCGATCCACCACCACGCCGGCAGCGTGGCCAGGCTCATGGCGCCGAGTTCGGTGGAGAACAGGCGGCCGATCTGCGCCGGGCCGAGCTGCCACTGCGCGGCGAGCTGGGCGGCCACGGCGGGGGCGGTCATCAGAATGCCCGGCGCGATGGCGGCGAAGACGATAATGGCGGTCAGCAGCCGCGGTGGGCAGGGGAGCGCCGCGCCGGCGGCGGGCGCGGAAACTGAATCACTGGACATAAACCTTATTCCCCAAGCGTTGAGTGACGATGAAATATCCCGCCCGGCCCGATTGCGGGCAGGGGGGAGCCGCGCCATAAATGGCGAATACGTTTTGGCGTTATTTTCCGGCCGCCGGCAGCGGCGGCCGTTATCGGACGTTAACCGTGGGCGAGAAAGCCGCCGGCGACCAGTTCGGTGCGGTTCACCACGTCGGTTTTGGCGAAAATGTTGCGCATATGGGTTTTCACCGTGGACAGCGAAATGCCCAGCTTCAGGGCGATGCGCTTATTGCTGGCGCCTTCGCGCACCAGGTTGACGATCTCTTGTTCCTTGGCGGTCAGCAGCTGCGCCTCGCTGTCGGGCAGCAGATCGCGCGTCGCCAGCTCGATCAGCGGCAGCACCGCGCGCAGGCGGCCGCGCTCCAATTCGGTAAACGGCGTATCGCGGATCAACGACACCCCGGCGACGATGCGTTTGCGTTGGCGAATGAAAATCTCCGTCATGTCGCGCATGTCGTTCGGCAGCATAAAGTCGTGGTAATAGCGGCGGTTGTCGGCGATCGCCGCCGGACTCATGCCGACCATGGTGATGTCTTGCCGATGGAAGTTGGCCGGCTGCAGCGGGTCTATTTGCTGGAAGTGGTTCAGGTATTGCTGATGCGTTTTATCGGGCATGCCGTGCAGGATGTAGTGATCCGGCCGCAGGTCGCGATCGACCAGATAAAACACCCCGGCGGACACCGGGATCAGGTGCGTGATGGTCGCCAAACAACTGTTGATAAAGGCATCGGATGCTGTGCTGTGCATGATTCGTATTCCTCCCTTTATCGTTCAATCTGGAGAATGTTGGCGGTCAATATATGAACGATACAAGCATAGTTGTAGCAATTTGGCAACACAATAAAAACATATTAACAACGTGAGGCCGATTGCAATAAAACACAGAAATAACAAGATGACACTGCGTTAATCAGGGCTTTTTTGTTCGGATTTATCGCGATTTTCATTAATAGGTTAATGAAATAATTCGACGTTTTTCTCGCTGAATTTACAACGCTTTTCAACGCCTGCCCGGGGGAGGCCATCGCCGCTGCGCGCGTGCTACAGCCGACGTCGCTTCCGCTGCCCCTCGTTCTTAAGAACGATGGCCAGGCTTTTCCGCCGTTGCGCATTGAAGATAGCGCCAGTCGGCGCCAAACGTATAAGACGAAAAAATGATGACCTTGCTTGGGCTGAGCCGATCCGCTTCATGCTGAGCGAGCGCGCCGCCGTGAGCGCGGCCGCAGGTTGAAACCGTCTCGTCCTTAAGGACGATAGTCAGCATTTTCCTTTCCTCTCTATAGTGAGATGACCGCCGCTGGCGGTGAAAAACCTGCAAGCACCTGCATGCATCAGGCCAAAACTATAAGAGGAAATAACCATGAACCTGTCGTCGCGGTTGCACGCCCACCTGGCTCGAGGCAAGGTCGGCTTTCCCACCACCCTGGCCAGTTCGGTCGGGGTGATCATGGCCAGCCCGGTGATCCTGACCGTTACCAGCGGCTTTGGCATCGGCGGCGACACCTTCGCGCTGGCGATGCTGATCGCTTTCGTCATGATGCAGGCGCAGCTCACCACCTTCTCCGAAGCGGCGGCGCTGCTGCCGACCTCCGGTTCCGTTTACGACTACATTTCCTGCGGCATGGGGCGCTTTTTTGCCATCACCGGCGCGCTGTCGGCCTACCTGATCGTGCATATCTTCGCCGGCACCGCCGAGACCATTCTCTCCGGCATTATGGCGCTGGTGAACTTCGAACACCTCAACACCCTGATGGAAAGCCACAACGCCTCCTGGATGGTCGGCGTCGGGCTGGTTGTCGTGTTCGGCCTGCTCAACGCGTTCGGTATCGAGGCCTTCGGCAAGGCGGAGATCGTGCTGACCTTCGCCATGTGGAGCACGCTGGTGATTTTTGGCATCGTCGGGCTGCTGTCGCCGCATGCGGTGCCGCTCGAAGGCTGGTTCGGCAGCACGTTGAACCTGAACGATCCCTTTGCGGTGTTCAGCCTGATCGGCATGGCGATGTTCATGTTCGTCGGCTGCGAGCTGGTGACGCCGATGGCGCCGGAGATCAAACGCTGCGATCGGGTGATCCCGCGGGCGATGGCGCTCGGGCTGTGCGGCGTGGCGGTGTGCATGGCGCTGTACGGCGCGGCGCTCAGCCACCAGGTGGAAAACGTGGTGATCGACGCCGCCAGCGGCACGCGCCTGCTGGAAACGCCGATGGCCATCCCGGCGTTCGCCGGCCAGGTGATGGGCCAGTTCGGCAAGTACTGGTTGGGCGTCGGCCTGCTGCTGGCGGGCGCGGCAACCATCAACACGCTGATGGCGGCGGTGCCGCGCATTCTGTACGGCATGGCGCTGGACGGCGCGCTGCCGCGCATGTTCGCCTATCTGCACCCGCGCTTTAAGACGCCGGTGGTCGGCATTCTGGTGGCGGTCTTGATCCCCTGCGTACATGCCTTCGCCATTCAGGGCAACCTCGACAAGATCATTCCGCTAGTGCTGGCGGCGGTGTGCGCCTGGGGCGTGGCCTACCTGCTGGTGACCTGCTCGGTGGTGATCCTGCGCCTGCGCCGCCCCGATCTGCCGCGTGCCTATAAATCGCCGTGGTTCCCGCTGCCGCAGATCGTCTCCAGCGTCGGCATCGTGCTGGCCATCGTCTACATCACGCCGCCGGGGATGAACCCGCGCGACGTCTACATTCCCTTCGGCTGGATGATCGGCCTGACCGCCGCCTATGCGCTGTTCTGGACGCTGTGCGTGCAGAAAGTGAATCCGTTCAAGCCGGTGCCGGTCGAGCAGGTGCTGGAGAACGCGTTCGCCAAGGGTGAAAACGAGGAGGCGCAGTTTGATCGGCTTACTTCCCTCACTTAATCGCGCCTGGCGGCGAGCGCCATCGGGCTATCGGCCGGGCGCCGCGCTGGATCGTCTGGCGCGCAACCTGGAACCCTACGCGTGCGAACGCCTGGCGCCGGGCCTGCTGCGGCTGACGCTGCCGCAGGGGCCGCAGATCGAGGTCAGCGAACAGGTGCAGGGGCTGTTTATGGCGCATATCGTCAGCCACCGCTTTCGGTTGCAGGGCACGTGCACAGCGCAGCCTCCGCTGACGCTGGACGTGGTGACCGGCGGCTGGCTGCGGCGGCGCGGAGTGCGCTATCTGCTGCGCCAGCGCCATGCGGCCGCGCAGCGGCTGTTGGACGGCCTGCTGCGCTACCCGCAGATCGGCGAGACGCTGGCGCAGCTGGATTTTCGCCGCGTGCGGCTGACGGTGAACGACGGGCGCTGGCAGGCGGATATCGAGCATTTCGCCGCCTCGGAGGTGGTCAGCCGCGTGCCGGCCGGCCGCCGCTATCTGCGGCTGGATGCCGAACAGCGGCGGCTGCTGTTGAGCAGCCTGCTGATGATCGGCCAACTGATGGAGAAGCTGAATCATGAATAGAGTGGTTGTGATTACCGGCGGCGGCACCGGCGTTGGCGCCGCCTGCGCCCGTTTGCTGGCGGCGCAGGGCGATCGGGTGTTCATCATCGGCCGCCGCCCGGAACCGCTGGCGGCGCTGGCGCAAGAGATCGGCGCGCAGGCGCTGGTGGGCGACGCCGCCAGCGGCGAGAGCTGGGCCCACACGCTGCTGCCGGCGATTCTGCGCGACGCCGGGCGCATCGACTGCCTGATCGGCAGCGCCGGCGGCATGGGCTTCAAGCGCATTACCGAGATGAGCGACGCGCAGTGGCAAGGGGCGATGGACAGCAACCTCAACAGCGCTTTCGCCAGCGCGCGCGCCTGCCTGCCGGAGCTGATTAAAAGCGGCGGCAACCTGCTGTTCGTGGCCTCTATCGCTTCGCTGGCCGCCGGGCCGGAGGTCTGCGGCTACGTCACCGCCAAGCACGCGCTGATCGGCCTGATGCGCTCCATCGCCCGCGACTATGGCCCGCTGGGCGTGCGCGCCAACGCGGTGTGCCCGGGCTGGGTGACCACGCCGATGGCGGACGAAGAGATGCAGCTGTTGATGGACGCCCATCAGATTTCGCTGGAGCAGGCTTACCAGATGGTCTGCCGCGACGTGCCGCTGCGCCGGCCGGCCAGCGCCGAGGAGATCGCCCGCGTCTGCCGTTTCCTCTGCTCCAGCGAAGCTTCAATCATTACCGGCGCGACGCTGGTGGCCGACGGCGGCTCCACCATTGTCGATGTGCCGACCCTGGCTTTCACTTCCCTATAAGGAGCATTCCATGAGTTCAGAAGCGGTATTCATTCAGGTTGGCGCGCTGGCGGAAGGCTTTGCGCCGCACAGCAATACGCTGGAACGCCAGCACGGTCTGGCGGGCACCACGCTGACGCTGCGTTTCAGCGACGGCGCGACGCAGCGCTGTCGGTTTACCGATGCGCAGACGCTGGAGTGGGGGGAGCGGCGCGGTATCGCCTATCGCGCCACCAGCATTCGCCCCGGCGTGCTATTCATCGATTTTCTCGATCCCGCCCGCGCCAACGCCAGCATTACGCTGGTATGCGACCGCAATCAGGGCAACTTCACTGCGGTATACGGCCAGCTGCCGGACGAAGCGCAGGCGCGGCTCGACGCCTTTAGCCGGGTGGAGCAGGGGCTGCCGCTGACCGCGGTCGAGGCCGAATTCCGCTTCGGCACGCTGGATGACGCCGACGCGGCGCCGCCGGGCTTTACCGATGAGCTGATCGGCATGCGCAACATGTACACCTACAGCCCGACCGAACGGTACGAGCACATCTACCTGAACGACAACTTTTACGCCTGGCAGTGTCTGGACGGAGTGGAGAAGGGGCTGGCGGACGTCGATCGCTGCCACTACGTGAAGGTGGCGGAGCAGCTTTATCTGTTCGTCTGGCGCGAGAAGATCATTCCGACGCTGGGCGTGGTGATGATCGATCTGCAGGGCATGCGCACCGACGGCAAGATCCTCGGTTATCAGGGCAGCGATTTCAGCGCGCTGAGCAACTTTGCGGTCGGTGCCCACGCACAGGTGCTGAACACCACGCGCCACCCGCGAGGATAGGCCGATGAGCGCAACCTATGCGGCCGAGGCCTTCGCCGGGCAGGCGGTGCTGGTGACCGGCGGCGCGCAGGGCATTGGGCTGGCGATCGTCAGCGCCTTTGCCCGGCTGGGCGCCGAGGTGACGATCGCGGACGTGCAGCTGCCGCAGGCGCAGGCGGCGGCGCAAACGCTGCGGGGCGAAGGGGGGAACGTACAGGCGCTGGCCTGCGATCTGGCCGAGCCGGGGCAGATTGCCGAGTTGGTGGCGGCGGTGGGCGAGCGGCACCAACGGCTGGACGTGGTGATCCACAACGCCGCCTATTTTCCGCTGACGCCGTTCGCCGCCATCGACGCGGCCCTGTTGCAACGCACGCTGAGCGTCAATCTGATGGCGCCGTTCTTTCTGGCGCAGGCGGCGCTGCCGTGGATGCGCCGCGCCGGCGGCGGCAGCCTGCTGGTGACCTCGTCGGTGACCGGCCCGCGGGTGGCGTATCCGGGGCTGGCGCATTACGCCGCCTCCAAGGCCGGGGTAAACGGCTTTATTCGCGCGGCGGCGCTGGAGTTGGCGGCGGAGAACATTCGCGTCAACGGCGTGGAGCCGGGGATGATCCGCACGCCGGCGATGGCCAACCTGGGCGACGCGCAGGTGAATCAGGCGATCGCCGCCGCGGTGCCGCTCGGGCGGCTGGGGGAACCGGAAGACATCGCCGCGGCGATGGTGTTTCTCGCCTCGCCGGCGGCGGCCTACATCACCGGCCAGACGCTGGTGGTGGACGGCGGCGCGCTGTTGCCGGAAACGAATGCTCACCGCTGATTTATAAGATTTTTTATGTATACAAATAAACCCCTTTTAAGGGGTTTATTTGTTAAGATGTTATTGTTATTGTATCTATACATAATCACCCCCAAATCGGGGAGGTTAGCAGGAGCGATACTGTGGATAAAATGACAGCCATCAATACGCTGGATAAATTCAGCAGGTTGGGAAAGCACATTTTTCTTACTCAAGATCTCGCCACCCTTTTCCCTGCCGAGTCGCCGCGAACATTGCAAAAATCAGTCGATCGTTTAGTGGCTGCCGGTATCCTTACGCGAGTGGCGAAGGGCGTTTATGCGAACGGCCGGGCTTCTCTGGGGGGGTACCCTCTTGAGAGCATCGCGATCAACCTCCGGCGGGGGGAATACAATTATATCAGCTTGGAATCTGCTTTATCTCAGTACGGCGTCATCTCACAGATTCCTATCGATAGACTCACTATCATGTCTACCGGCCGTTCTGGTGAATTCGTCACGCTCTGGGGCGTTATCGAAATCACCCATACCAGCAAGAAACCCATCGATATTCTTCGAGGCAGCCTTGAAGGCCGGGGCCCGCTCCGCATCGCGACGAAAGAAACGGCGATAAAAGATCTGTTTCGGGTCGGGAGGAATACGCACCTCATTCAACAGGGAGAGCTGACTGATGTCTGATTCCGTCGATTTTAATCAGCTGGTCGATGACATCGTCAGGTCAGGTAATCTGGCGTCCGTCAGGCCCGTGGTGGAAAAGGAGCTGTTGCATTATGACATTTTGTACGCGCTCGCGAATGCGGGATTCTTAAAGTCTCTGATATTTCAGGGGGGCACGTCGCTGCGCCTGTGCTACGGCTCTAACCGCTTCAGCGAGGACTTGGACTTTGCGGGAGGCCGTCATTTCTGCTCTGCAAACATGAAGGAAATTAAGGCGTGCATTGAGCGCTATGTCGGAAGTCGGTATGGCCTGGCAGTGACGGTTAAAGAGCCTGCGGAACTGAGACGGGAGCCTGACTACGTTGATGTTACCGTGGACAAATGGCAGATGTCGGTGACGACGTTCCCGGAACGAAAAGAATTACCGAAGCAACGTATCAAAATCGAGATAGCCAATATTCCAGCCTATACGAGCGATCCACGGATGCTGATAAGGAATTATTCTCAGTTGCCGGACGGTTATTCTGATTTGATTGTTCAGGTTGAGACATTGAATGAAATTATGGCTGACAAACTCGTTTCCCTGCCTGCGACTACGCGCCGCATCCGCTATCGCGACATCTGGGATCTGGCTTGGTTAAAGCAGCAAAATGTGGATGTTGATGCGGAGCTGGTGGCAAGAAAGCTGGCCGATTATGGCCTGGGTCCCAAGTTTGAAGCGCTGCTACAGGCTCGCATCGGTACCTTAAACGTCATTATCGAAAGCAGGGAACTCCAGGCTGAAATGAGGCGATTCCTGCCCGTTGAGGTTTATGAGCGCACCATCAGTCAGCCGCAGTTTATGCAATATCTTGAGACTACGTTGCGCGAGTTGCTGACTACCGTGCAAAGGCAACTCTACGATAAGCCTGCGGCTGTCCCACCGTTCAAAATGTAACGGCAATTTATCCCTCTAAGCCCGACGAGTTCGGGCTTTTTCTTGGGTAAAGGTTAGCCGCATAGTCAGTTGTCAATGGCGTATTCCGGCCAGTGGCGTCACTTCTTGGCGGGATGCGCGGTGACGTTGGCGGGCAGGCTGTCGCCCAGGGTGATCAGCTCGTCCAGCAACGTCATCAGCTGGTCCATTTTTTGCCGCGAAAAGGCGGATTCAATCTCGGCGTAGCCTTGTTCCACCTGATGGCGCGCCACTTCATACAGCTCCTGACCCTGCTGGGTCAGCGACACGTACAGCTTGCGCTGATCGTTGACCGGTTTAAGGCGGAAGATCAGCTTATCGCGCTCCATGCGCGACAGAATGCCGGTCAGGCTGGGACGCAGGATGCAGGTTTCCGCCGCCAGTTCGTGGAATTCGATCGAACGGCTGTTGGCCAGCACGCGGATGATGCGCCACTGCTGCTCGGTGAGATTGTGGCTTTTCAGGATCGGGCGGAAGAACCCCATGGCGGTTTCACGCGCCTGCAGCAGGGCGATGGTTAACGATTCATGCATAAGTTTGGCCTTAGCTATCAAGGTGTTCGTTGTTACGGCGCTCGTTATGGGGGCGCCTGCCCCGCAAAGCCCGATTTTGTTAATAACTTAATAGTAGCCAAAGTTACCCGTAGGGATAAAGCAAAAATGCGAGGCGCAGCTAAAAATGGCGTGAAAAATGGTTAATGCATTGAATAATCACGCTAATGTTCGTAATTTGTGAATATTTTGTTATCACGATCACAAATCACTCCAAGCGCGTTGCGTAAAAGCTGCACAGCGTATAAAAGTAATCATTAATATATTAATGAATGCCGGTTGTCATGTTTTTGCCATTGGAGGAGTTCGCATGAAAGGCACCGTATTTTCCGTTGCGCTGAACCACCGCAGCCAACTGGACGCCTGGGATCAGGCGTTTCACCAGCCGCCGTATCAAACCCCGCCCAAAACCCCGGTGTGGTTTATCAAACCGCGCAATACCCACCTCGCCAACGGCGGGGCGATCCCGTTTCCGGCCGGTGAAACCGTGCAGAGCGGCGGCACGCTGGCGGTGATCATCGGCGACACCGCGCGCAAGGTGCCGGCGGCGCAGGTGAGCCGTTATCTGGCCGGTTACGCGTTGGCCAACGACGTCAGCCTGCCGGAGAGCAGCTTCTATCGCCCGGCGATCAAGGCCAAATGCCGCGACGGCTTCTGCCCGCTGGGGGAGATGGGGCAGTTGGAGAACGCCGATCGGCTGGAGATCGTCACCGAGATCAACGGCGTGGAGCAGGATCGCTGGTCCACCGCCGATCTGGTGCGCTCGGTACCTGAGCTGATCGCCGCCATCAGCGATTTCATCACCCTGCAGCCGGGCGATGCGGTGCTGATCGGCACCCCGCACCAGCGGGTGGCGATCAAACCGGGGGATGAGGTGACGGTGCGCGCCGCCGGCCTGCCCACGTTGACCAACCGCGTCACTCAGGCAGGAGCCGCATCATGAAACATGCCCGTATTCGCCATCATGGCCAGATCGTCAACGTTCAGGTAGACGACCAGCTGCGCGTCACGCTGCCGAACGGCGAGGTGCTGCAGGAGCGTGAAGTGGAATGGCTGCCGCCGGCGCAGGGCACGGTGTTCGCCCTGGGGCTGAACTATGCCGACCACGCCAGCGAGCTGGAATTTAAAGCACCGGAAGAGCCGCTGGTGTTCCTCAAGGCGCCGAACACCCTGACCGGCCACCGTCAGGTGTCGGTGCGTCCGGCCGGCGTGGAGTACATGCATTACGAAGCCGAGCTGGTGGCAGTGATCGGCAAGACCGCGCGCAACGTCAGCCGCGAGCGCGCCATGGAGTATGTGGCGGGTTACACCCTGTGCAACGACTACGCCATCCGCGACTACCTGGAGAACTACTACCGGCCGAATCTGCGGGTGAAGAGCCGCGACACCCTGACGCCGATCGGGCCGTATATCGTCGATCGCGACGACGTCGCCGATCCGCATCGGCTGGCGCTCAGCACCTACGTCAACGGTGAGCTGCGCCAGCGCGGCAGCACCGCCGACATGATTTTCGACATTCCGTTCCTGATCGCCTACCTGAGCGAATTCATGACGCTGCAGCCGGGCGACATGATCGCCACCGGCACGCCGAAAGGGCTGGCCGACGTGCAGCCGGGCGACGAAGTGGTGGTGGAGATCGAAGGTATCGGCCGTTTGGTTAACCACATTATCAGTGAAAAAGATTACGAGGAGAGCCTGCGATGAAAACCATCAACCACTGGATCAACGGTAAGAACGTCGCCAGCAAAGAGTATTTCACCACCACCAACCCGGCGAACGGCGAGGTGCTGGCGGAAGTGGCCTCCGGCGGCCAGCTGGAGATAGACCAGGCGGTGGCCGCAGCGAAAGAGGCGTTCCCCAAGTGGGCGAATACGCCGATGAAAGAGCGCGCGCGCCTGATGCGCCGTTTGGGTGAACTGATCGACCAGAACGTGCCGCAGATCGCCGAAATGGAAACCGCCGACACCGGTCTGCCTATCCATCAGACCAAAAACGTGCTGATCCCGCGCGCCTCGCACAACTTCGAATTTTTCGCCGAGGTGTGCCAGCAGATGAACGGCAAGACCTACCCGGTGGACGACAAGATGCTCAACTACACGCTGGTGCAGCCGGTGGGGGTATGCGCGCTGGTGTCGCCGTGGAACGTGCCGTTCATGACCGCCACCTGGAAAACCGCGCCTTGCCTGGCGCTGGGCAACACGGCGGTGCTGAAAATGTCCGAACTGTCGCCGCTGACTGCCGATCGCCTGGGCGAGCTGGCGCTGGAAGCCGGCATTCCGGCCGGGGTGCTGAACGTGGTGCAGGGCTACGGCGCCACCGCCGGCGACGCATTGGTGCGCCATAAAGACGTGCGCGCGGTCTCCTTCACCGGCGGCACCGCCACCGGCCGGCGCATCATTGAAAGCGCCGGGCTGAAGAAATTCTCCATGGAGCTCGGCGGCAAGTCGCCGGTGCTGATCTTTGAAGACGCCGACATCGAGCGGGCGCTCGACGCCGCGCTGTTCACCATCTTCTCGATCAACGGCGAACGCTGCACCGCCGGTTCACGCATCTTCATTCAGGAGAGCATCTACCCGGAATTCGTCAAACGTTTCGCCGAGCGCGCCAACCGTCTGCGCGTCGGCGATCCGCAAGATCCCAACACCCAGGTGGGTGCGTTGATCAGCCCGCAGCACTGGGAAAAAGTCTCCGGCTATATCCGCCTCGGGGTGGAGGAAGGGGCGACCCTGTTGGCCGGTGGCCCGGATAAACCGGCCGGCTTGAGCCACGGCAACTTCCTGCGCCCGACGGTGCTGGCGGATGTCGACAACCGGATGCGCGTGGCGCAGGAGGAGATCTTCGGGCCGGTGGCCTGCCTGCTGCCGTTCAAATCAGAAGAAGACGGCCTGCGCATGGCCAACGACGTGGAGTACGGCCTGGCGTCGTACATCTGGACGCAGGATGTGAGCAAGGTTCTGCGCCTGGCCCGCGGCATTGAAGCGGGCATGGTTTTCGTCAACACCCAAAACGTACGCGATCTGCGCCAACCGTTCGGCGGCGTGAAAGCCTCCGGCACCGGCCGCGAAGGCGGGGAATACAGCTTCGAAGTGTTCGCCGAGATGAAGAACGTGTGCATTTCCATGGGTGATCACCCGATCCCACGCTGGGGTGTTTAATCAGACCCCGGCATCGTTCACGGAATCATTTTTGTTTCATGTGAGGACTTATGGGTAAGTTAGCGTTAGCCGCCAAGATTACACATGTGCCATCGATGTATCTGTCGGAAATCCCTGGGAAAAACTTTGGCTGCCGGCAGGCGGCCATCGACGGCCATAAAGAGATCGGCGCGCGTTGCCGCGAGATGGGCGTCGACACCATCGTGGTGTTCGACACCCACTGGCTGGTGAACAGCGCCTATCACATCAACTGCAGCGCGCATTTCTCCGGCGTGTACACCAGCAACGAGCTGCCGCATTTCATCCGCGACATGACTTACGACTACGACGGCAACCCGGCGCTGGGCCAGCTGATCGCCGATGAAGCCTGCAAGCGGGGCGTACGCGCCAAGGCGCACGACATCCCGAGCCTGAAGCTGGAATACGGC
Source organism: Serratia sp. CY74737 (assembly GCF_052166775.1). NCBI lineage: Bacteria > Pseudomonadati > Pseudomonadota > Gammaproteobacteria > Enterobacterales > Yersiniaceae > Serratia > Serratia sp. CY74737. The sequence continues at coordinate 264,308 of NZ_JBJNOF010000007.1, read as the reverse complement.
ACGCTGGTGCCGATGCGTTACATGAATGCCGACAAGCATTTCAAGGTGGTGTCGATCTCGGCGTTTTGCACCGTGCATGACTTCGCCGACAGCCGCCGGCTGGGCGAGGCGCTCAAAAGCGCCATCGAGAAATACGACGGCACCGTGGCGGTGCTGGCCAGCGGCTCGCTGTCGCACCGCTTTATCGACGATCAGCGCGCCGAAGAGGGCATGAACAGCTACACCCGTCAGTTCGACCAGCAAATGGACGAACGGGTGGTCAAGCTCTGGGAAGAGGGGCGCTTTCGCGAGTTCTGCGAAATGCTGCCGGAGTATGCCGATTATTGCTACGGCGAAGGCAACATGCACGACACCGTGATGCTGCTGGGCCTGCTCGGCTGGGACAAATACGACGGCAAGGTGGAGTTCATCACCCCGCTGTTCGCCAGTTCCGGCACCGGGCAGGTCAACGCCGTGTTCCCTTTGCCCGCTGAAGCCTGAGGTGTGTGAATGCCCCATTTTTACGCTGAATGTACCGACAACATCCGCCGCGAGGCGGATTTGCCCACCCTGTTCGCCAAGGTCAACGAGGCGCTGGCGGCGACCGGCATCTTCCCGCTGGCCGGCGTGCGCAGCCGGGCCATCTGGCTCGATACCTGGCAGATGGCCGACGGCAAGCAGGATTACGCCTTCGTGCACATGACGTTGAAAATCGGCCACGGCCGCAGTCTGGAAAGCCGTCAGCAGGTGGGCGAGATGCTGTTTGCGCTGATCAAGGAACACTTCGCCGCGCTGATGGCGCAGCGTTACCTGGCGCTCTCTTTCACCATGGAAGAGCTGGATCCGGTGCTGAATTACAAACAGAACAATGTCCACGCGCTGTTCAATAAAGCGTGAATAAGGGGTCGTAAATGCTGGATAAAGAGCAGGTTAACCGCGCCGTGCAGCGCCTGCATCAGGCGGAAAAGAGTCGTGAGCAGATCCGCGCGCTGTCGCTCGATCATCCCGAGATCACCATCGAAGACGCCTACGCCATTCAGCGGCAGTGGGTGGCGCTGAAGATCGCCGAGGGGCGTGCGCTCAAAGGCCACAAGATCGGCCTGACGTCGCGCGCCATGCAGGTCAGCTCACAGATCACCGAACCGGACTACGGCGCGCTGCTGGACGACATGTTCTTCAACGACGGCAGCGATATTCCGATCGATCGCTTCATCGTGCCGCGGGTGGAGGTGGAGCTGGCGTTCGTGCTGGCCAAGCCGCTGCGCGGGCCGAACTGCACGCTGTTCGACGTCTACAACGCCACCGACTACGTCATTCCGGCGCTGGAGATCATCGACGCGCGCAGCCACAACGTCGATCCCGAGACGCAGCGGCCGCGCAAGGTGTTCGACACCATCTCCGACAACGCCGCCAACGCCGGGGTGGTGATGGGTGGGCGGCCGATCAAGCCGGATGCGCTGGATCTGCGTTGGATCTCTGCGCTGCTGTACCGCAACGGCGTGATTGAAGAGTCCGGCGTGGCGGCGGCGGTGCTCAATCATCCGGCCAACGGCGTGGCCTGGCTGGCCAACAAGCTGGCGCCGTATGAGGTGGAGCTGGAAGCGGGGCAGGTGATCCTCGGTGGTTCTTTCACCCGGCCGGTGCCGGCGCGGCGCGGCGATACTTTCCACGTCGATTACGGCCCGATGGGCTGCATCAGCTGCCGCTTCGTCTAATAAGCAGGCTCGGCGAACCGAGCCGCAATAACCGGGCGGGGGCCACGCGCCGCGCCCGCTTGTCAGGGAGAATACGATGTTAACTAACCACTTCAAGCGAGCGCTGCAGGAAAAACGCCCGCAGATCGGGCTGTGGCTCGGGCTGTGCAGCAGCTACAGCGCCGAACTGTTGGCCGGCGCCGGTTTCGACTGGCTGCTGATCGACGGCGAACATGCGCCCAACAACGTGCAGACTGTGCTGGGGCAGCTGCAGGCGGTCGCCCCTTACCCGAGTCAGCCGGTGGTGCGTCCGCCGTGGAACGATGCGGTGATCATCAAGCAGCTGCTGGACGTCGGCGCGCAAACCTTATTGATCCCGATGATTCAGAACGCCGAACAGGCGCGCGACGCGGTGCGCGCCACGCGCTATCCGCCGCATGGCGTGCGCGGCGTCGGCAGCGCCCTGGCGCGCGCCTCGCGCTGGAACCGGGTGCCCGATTACCTGCAGCAGGCCGACGAGCAGATGTGCGTGCTGGTGCAGATTGAAACCCGCGAGGCGGTGAAAAACCTGGAGGCGATCCTGCAGGTGGAAGGGGTGGACGGCGTGTTTATCGGCCCGGCGGATCTCAGCGCCGACATGGGCTTCGCCGGCAATCCGCAGCATCCGGAGGTGCAGCGCACCATCGATGACGCCATTGCGCGCATCCGCGCCGCCGGCAAGGCGCCGGGCATTTTGATGGCCAACAAGGCGCTGGCGCAGCGCTATCTGGAAGCCGGTGCGCTGTTCGTCGCGGTAGGGGTGGATACCACCCTGCTGGCGCGGGCGGCGGAAGCCCTGGCGAACGAGTTCAAACAGGGCGGGGCGCAAGCGCCTTCATCGGGAGTCTACTGAACCATGAACCACGTCGATTCGCTGCCGCCGGCCAACCCGGCGCAGCAACATAAAGCGTTAACCGCCGCCGAGCAATCGGTGATTAAAAAGTTGTTTCGGCGCCTGATTATTTTCCTGTTCGTGTTGTTTGTTTTCTCTTTCCTCGACCGCATCAACATCGGCTTCGCCGGGCTGACGATGGGCAAGGATCTCGGCCTCAGCTCGACCATGTTCGGGCTGGCGGCGACGCTGTTCTACGCCACCTACGTGATCTTCGGCATTCCGAGCAACATGATGCTGAGCCGGGTCGGCGCGCGGCGCTGGATCGCCACCATCATGGTGCTGTGGGGCATCGCCTCCACCTGCACGATGTTCGCCACCGGGCCGACCAGCCTGTATGTGCTGCGCATGATCGTCGGCATCACCGAGGCCGGCTTCCTGCCGGGCATTCTGGTGTACCTCACCTACTGGTTCCCGGCGTTTTACCGCGCCCGGGCCAACGCCTTGTTCATGATCGCCATGCCGGTGACCATGGCGATCGGTTCGCTGGTCTCCGGCTATATTCTGGCGCTGGACGGGGTGATGAACCTGAAGGGCTGGCAGTGGCTGTTCCTGCTGGAAGGGATCCCGTCGGTGCTGTTGGGCGTGGTGGTGTGGTTCTACCTCGACGACACCCCGGCCAAGGCCAAGTGGCTGACCGACGAGGAAAAAGCCAGCCTGAAGGCGATGATGGAGGCCGACAAGCTGCAGCTGGTGCAACCCAACGGGCCGAGCAGCCACCGCGCGCTGCAGCAGCGCAGCCTGTGGCGCGAGATCTTCACGCCGATCGTGCTGATGTACACGCTGGCCTATTTCTGTCTGACCAACACCCTGAGCGCGATCAACATCTGGACGCCGCAGATCCTGCAGAGCTTCAACCAGGGCAGCAGCAACGTGACGATCGGCATTCTGGCGGCGATCCCGCAGATCTGCACCATCGCCGGCATGGTGTGGTGGAGCAAACGATCCGACAGGCTGCAGGAGCGTAAGCATCACACCGCGCTGCCGTATCTGTTCGCCGCCGCCGGCTGGCTATTGGCTTCCGCCACCGATCACAGCCTGATCCAACTGCTGGGGATCGTGATGGCGTCGGTCGGTTCCTTTACCGCCATGGCGATCTTCTGGACCACGCCGGATCAGTCGATCAGCCTGGAAGCGCGGGCGGTGGGGATCGCCGTGATCAACGCCACCGGCAATATCGGATCGGCGCTCAGCCCGCTGTTGATCGGCTGGTTCAAGGACATGACCGGCAGCTTCAACTCCGGGCTGTATTTCGTCTCGGCGCTGTTGATCGTCGGCGCCGTGCTGGTGTGGCGCATCCCGATGAAGGATTCGCGCCCGAGAGCGACGCCTTGATACGCAGATAGGCAGGATTGCAGGAGGTAATGAGGTGCGGAAAAGTACCGGTTTTATCGCCAACATCGATATTTGCAAAGAGTATGACGCGCGCTACGCCGCCGACGAGGTGCACTACGAAACCTTCGCCGGGCTGGCGGCGTTCTTCGGCCGCGACATGCAGGTGCACTGGCACGACTGCTTCTTCCAGGTGCATTTTCTGGAGACCGGCAAGATAGAGCTGCAGCTCGACGATCAGCACTATTCGGTGCAGGCGCCGCTGTTCATCCTCACGCCGCCGTCGGTGCCGCATGCGTTCTTTACCGAACCGGACAGCGACGGCCACGTGCTGACGGTGCGTCAGGAGCTGATTTGGCCGCTGCTGGAGCGCCTGTATCCCGGCAGCAATCTGGCGCTGGACATGCCGGGCATCTGCCTGTCGCTGGCCGATGCGCCGCAGGAGCTGACGGCGCTCAGCCACTATTGGGCGCTGATCCGCCGCGAGTTCGCGCAGAACCTGGCCGGGCGCGAACAGACGCTGGCGCTGTTGGCGCAGGCGGTGTTCACGTTGCTGCTGCGCAACACCGCGCTGGAAGACAGCGCCAACAGCGGCGTGCGCGGCGAACTGCAGCTGTTTCAACGCTTCAACAAGATGGTGGACGAGCGTTTCCGCGAGCATCTGCCGGTGCCGGAGTATGCGCAGGCGTTGGGCGTGACCGAATCGCGGCTCAACGACCTGTGTCGGCGCTTCGCCAACCGGCCGCCCAAGCGGCTAATCTTCGATCGATTGCTGCGCGAGGCTAAGCGCATGCTGCTGTTCAGCGCCTGCACGGTGCATGAAACCGCCTACAGCCTCGGCTTCAAGGATCCGGCCTATTTCGCCCGTTTTTTCAATCGGCTGGAAGGCTGTTCCCCTTCAACCTACCGCGCGGCGCAACACGCCCTTTCGTAACCGCGATCACAGTTTGCCGCGAAAGCGGCAAACTGACCTGAAAAGTACCGGCGATTGCCGCAAAAGTCTCTTCTCGAAACCGGCTTTGGCAGCTTCAATTAAGCAACCAAAAGAAAACATTATTTTAACAAATGGCCGACTCCACGGCCTGAAAAATGCCGATTACGAGGAAGACCCGATGAAACCAGAAGACTTTCGTGCCGACAGCAAGCGTCCGTTCACCGGCGCCGAGTACCTGAAAAGTTTGCAGGACAGCCGCGAAATCTACATTTACGGCGAACGCGTAAAAGACGTCACCACCCACCCGGCGTTCCGCAATGCGGCGGCCTCGGTCGGCCAGCTGTACGACGCGCTGCACGATCCGGCCAGCCAGGATCGCCTGTGCTGGAATACCGACACCGGCAACGGCGGTTACACCCACAAGTTCTTCCGCTATGCCCGCAGCCCGGAAGAGATGCGCCAGCAGCGTGACGCCATCGCCGACTGGTCGCGCCAAAGCTACGGTTGGATGGGGCGCACGCCGGATTATAAGGCGGCCTTCGGCTGCGCGCTGGGCGCTTATCCGGAGTTCTACGGCCAGTTCGCCGACAACGCGCGCCACTGGTACAAACGCATTCAGGAAACCGGGCTCTATTTCAACCACGCTATCGTCAACCCGCCGATCGATCGTCATAAGCCGGTCAACGAGGTGAAGGATGTCTACATTCAGGTGGAGAAAGAAACCGACGCCGGCATCATCGTCAGCGGCGCCAAAGTGGTGGCTACCAACTCGGCGTTGACCCACTACAACTTCATCGGCTTCGGTTCGGCGCAGGTGATGGGCGATAATCCGGACTTCGCGCTGATGTTCGTGGCGCCGATGGACGCCGAAGGGGTGAAGCTGATTTCGCGCGCCTCCTACGAGCTGGTGGCCGGCGCGACCGGTTCGCCGTTCGACTACCCGCTGACCAGCCGCTTCGACGAGAACGACGCCATCCTGATCATGGATCATGTGCTGATCCCGTGGGAAAACGTGCTGATCTACCGCGATTTCGACCGCTGTCGCCGCTGGAGCACCCAGGGCGGTTTCGCCCGGCTGTTCCCGCTGCAGGCCTGCGTGCGCCTGGCGGTGAAGATGGACTTCATCACCGCGCTGCTGCAAAAGAGCCTCTCGTGCACCGGCGTGCTGGAGTTCCGCGGCGTACAGGCCGATCTGGGCGAAGTGGTGGCCTGGCGCAACCTGTTCTGGTCGCTGAGCGACGCGATGTGCGCCGAAGCCACGCAATGGGAAAACGGCGCTTACCTGCCGGATTCCGCCGCGCTGCAAACCTACCGCGTGATGGCGCCGATGGCCTACACCAAGGTGAAACACATCATCGAAAAGAACGTCACCAGCGGCCTGATCTACCTGCCGTCCAGCGTGCGCGACATGAACAACCCGGAGATCGACAAGTACCTGGCGCGCTACGTGCGCGGATCGGACGGCATGGATCACGTCGAGCGCATCAAAATCCTCAAACTGATGTGGGATGCGATCGGCAGCGAGTTCGGCGGGCGCCACGAGCTGTATGAGATCAACTACGCCGGCAGCCAGGATGAGATCCGCCTGCAGTGCCTGCGCCACGCGCAGGGATCCGGCAACATGGATCGCATGATGCAGATGGTCGACAAGTGCCTGGCCGATTACGATCAGCACGGCTGGAAGGTGCCGCACCTGCGGAACAATGACGATATTAATCAGTTGGATAATCTGCTGAAGTAATTCAGGAGGAGGTTGTATGTCTCAGGAAAATGAACAGCGGCTGCGCTTTCGCGACGCCATGGCCAGCCTGTCGGCGGCGGTGAATATCGTCACCACCGACGGCCCGGCGGGGCGCTGCGGCATCACCGCCACGGCGGTGTGTTCGGTGACCGATACGCCGCCGACGCTGCTGGTGTGCATCAACCGCAACAGCGCGATGAACCCGGTGTTTCAGGAAAACCGCAGGCTGTGCGTCAACGTGCTTAACCACGAGCAGGAGCTGATGGCGCGCCACTTCGCCGGCATGACCGGCGTCAGCATGGAAGATCGTTTCCGGCTGGAAGAGTGGCAGCTCGGCGCGCTGGGGCAGCCGGTGCTGCGCAATACCCTGGCCAGCCTGGAAGGGGAGATCGAGCAGATCCAGAGCATCGGCACCCACCAGATGTACCTGGTGCAGATCAAGCAGATCGCGCTGAGCGAAGCGGGCAACGGCCTGATCTACTTCAAGCGCAACTTCCATCCGGTGATTCATCAGATGGCGGTGCCGGCCTGACGCCTGGGGGCGCAGCCAGCTGCGCCCCTCATCTCAACTCTTGTTGGCCGCCAGATCGCTCACCAGGCGGTTGACCGGATCGCTCATGTTGGTGAACTTGCTCAGCTCCGAACGGGTCACCACCACGAACACCCCGACGTTTTTCGCCGGGATCATCGCCATGTAGGTGATGAATCCGCCGCCGCCGCCGGTCTTCTGAATGATGCCCGGCAGCCCGTCCTTCGGCGCCATATACACCCAGCCCAATCCCAATGCATCCGCTTGCCCCGGCACGTCCATGCCCTTCAGCGACACCAGATCGTGGCGCTGGAAGTACATGGTTTGCTCGCTGGCGGCGGTGGCTTTGCGCGGGCCGCTGGCACTGGAGGAGAGGAACTGCTGCATCCAGCGCTGCATGTCGCGCGGGGTGGAGTAGACGCCGCCGCTGCCGGCCGCGGCGGTGGTGTCGCGACAGGCGCTTGGGCCGGCCGCCGCCACCATCAGGCGCGAGCATTGTTCAGGGCTCGGCGTCAGCGTGGTGTCGACCATGCCGAGCGGTGCGGTGATTTTCTCTTTCAGCAGCGCGTTGTATGGCTTGCCCGCGGCGCGCGACAGCGCGTCGGCCAGCAGATCATAGGCCAGGTTGGAATACGTGGCGTGCACGCCCGGCGGCGTCGTGATGTTGGCATGCGCCAGCCACTGCCAGCGCTGGGCCTTGGTCGGCCAGGTGAACACCGGCGTTTTCGGCGGCTTCTTGCCCGGCTGCTCGCGCGGCAGCGCGCTGGTGTGGGTCGCCAGGTTCAATAAGGTGATCGGCTGGCCGGCGTTGTAAGCCGGCACATAGGCGCCCTTGGGGGCGTATTTGCGCAGCGGGTCGGTCAGCTTGACCTGGCCTTCCGCCGCCATCTTCACCATCACTTCGCTGGTCATCAGCTTGGTGATCGAGGCGATGCGGATCAGCGAATCCGGGCGCGGGCGCAGGTTGTTGCCGGGCTTGGTGTCGCCAAAGCTGCGGTTAACCACTTGATTGCCGTCGATCACCACCAGCGCCATGCCGGTGGCGCCGCTGTTGTAGAAAATATGTTCGGCATACTGGTCGACGATTTGCGAAGCCAGCTGCGGGGGCGCGGCCTGCACGGCCAGCGGCGCGGCGCACAGGCCCAGCGCCAGCAATAAAGCGGAGACAGAGTTCTTCAACGGTCGTTATCCATTTAACAATGCAGCGGGAAAGGGCGTTATTCGTCGCCCAGTGTAATGCCCCCAGGCCCCTGCTGCATGTAGAAAAAAGAGCGGTGGCGATAAAAATTTTTAACCGCCGCGGCCTATTGCGCGCGGGCGAAAATGGCGATCACTTCGTCCAGGTGTGCCTTCATCGCCTTGCGGGCGCCGCGCACGTCGCGCGCTTCAATTGCTGCCAGGATCGCCCGGTGTTCCAGCTCGGAACGGTGCGGCATGTCGTCCGGCGTATAGTGGCGCTGCAGCACGCGGAACATGCTGCCGTAACGGTGGCCGAGCAGGTGCCCGATGATGAACGCATAGGCCGGGTTGCCGCTGGCCTGGGCGATGCGGATGTGGAACAGCCGATCGCCGGGGTGGGTGGCGGAGCCGGCCCGGTTATCGCGGCAGTTCTGCTCATAGGCGGCGCGGATGCCCGCCAGCTCTTCGTCGGTGGCGTGGCGCGCGGCCAGCGCGGCGGTCTCCGGTTCGATCAACAGGCGGGTTTGCAGCAGTGAAAACGGCGGCAGCTCGGCGTTGAAATCCAGCTCGATATTCAGTTCGTCGTCGATTTCCGCCCACTGGTTGCGGCCGGCCTGGGCCATGACCGGTTCTTGCGACGCTGGCGGCGGCGTTTGCGAACGCACGATCACCCCGTTGCCCACCTTGACGTCCACCAGGCCAATCACTTCCAACGCGATCAGCGCCTCGCGCACCGACGCGCGGCTGACCTGCAACTGCTGGGCAAGATCGCGCTCCGAGGGCAGGCGGCTGCCCGGCGGAAATTCGTTGTTCTCGATAAGACGTTTGAGCTGGTCAGCTATCTGTCTGTAAATCCTTGGGTTTTCCAGTCGGGTAATCGGCATTTTTGACCTTTGACGATTCGGCGTTCAGTGATTTGGCGCACAATTATGCGACAAGGCGCTTGAGTAATCGTTATTCAAGTGTAAAAAAATGGTTAATTGAAATGCGGTTTCAAGGCTGTTTTTATTAACTTCTTCCCCCAACGATAACGCGTAAAGCGTCTTTTGTCATGTTAGAGGCCTGACCTTTAACCGCCTTTAGTGGCCTGACCATTAGACCTTTAGGCCGAGGAGTCAAGATGGATTTAACCGGGAAACGCGTACTGATCACCGCCGCCGGGCAAGGGATCGGATTCACCACCGCCAGGCTGTTCGCCGCCGCCGGCGCCGACGTGATCGCCAGCGACATCAACCTCGAGCGCCTGCAGGGCTGCGCCGGGATCCGCGCGCTGGCGCTGAACGTCACCGATCCGGCCGCCATTGCGGCGGCGGCGGAAGCGATCGGCCCGATCGACGTGTTGTTCAACTGCGCCGGTGTGGTGCACAGCGGATCGATCCTCGATTGCAGCGAGGATCAGTGGGCGTTCGCGCTCGATCTCAACGTGACCGCAATGTTCCGCATGATCCGCGCCTTCCTGCCGGGCATGTTGGCGCGCGGCAAAGGCTCGATCATCAACATGTCCTCGGTGGCCTCGAGCGTGAAAGGGGTGCCGAACCGCTTCGCCTACGGCGCCAGCAAGGCGGCGGTGATTGGCCTGACGCGCTCGGTGGCGGCGGATTACGTCACCCAGGGCATCCGCTGCAACGCCATTTGCCCCGGCACGGTGGAATCGCCGTCGCTGCGTCAGCGCATCGCCGAGCAGGCGCGCGAGCAGGGGCGTAGCGAGCAAGAGGTGTATCAGGCGTTCGTCGCCCGCCAGCCGATCGGGCGCATCGGCACCACCGAGGAAATCGCCCAGTTGGCGCTGTATCTGGCCTCCGACGCCAGTTCGTACACCACCGGCACGGTGCAGATCATCGACGGCGGCTGGAGCAACTGAGCCGCCATTTTTGAGAGAGGAACGCATGAAACTTTTACGTTACGGGGAACCCGGGCAAGAGCGCCCCGGCATGTTGGATGCGCAGGGCCGCCTGCGCGATCTGTCGCAGCATATCGCCGACGTGGGCGGCGCCGCGTTATCGCCGGCGTCGCTCGCCAAACTGCGCGCGCTGGACAGCGCCGCGTTGCCGCTGGTCGAGGGGCAGCCGCGCCTCGGCGCCTGCGTCGGCGGCATCGGCAAGTTCATCTGCATCGGCCTGAATTACGCCGATCACGCGGCGGAAACCGGCGCGGCCATTCCTGAAGAACCGGTGGTGTTCAACAAATGGACCAGCGCGGTGGTCGGCCCCTACGACCGGGTGGAGATCCCGCGCGGCTCGCAGAAAACCGACTGGGAAGTGGAGCTGGGCGTGGTGATCGGCCAGGGCGGGCGCTACATCAGCGAAGCGGACGCGATGTGCCACGTCGCCGGTTACTGCGTGATCAACGACGTCTCCGAACGCGAATATCAAATTGAGCGCGGCGGCACCTGGGACAAGGGCAAAGGCTGCGACACCTTCGGGCCGATCGGCCCCTGGCTGGTGACCGCCGACGAAATCGCCGATCCGCACAGCCTGAACCTGTGGCTGGAGGTGGACGGCAAGCGCTATCAGGACGGCAACACCAGCACCATGATCTTCCGCATTCCGCAAATCGTCAGCTACCTCAGCCGCTTTATGAGCCTGCAGCCGGGCGACGTGATCTCCACCGGTACGCCGCCGGGCGTCGGCATGGGGCAGAAACCGCAGCCCGTCTATCTGCGGGCGGGCCAGACGATGCGTCTGGGCATCGAAGGGCTGGGCGAACAGCGCCAGCAAACCGTACAGGCTTAACCGGGAGCGCCGCCATGACCACCATTACCGCACTGCGGGTTGAAGACATTCGCTTCCCCACCTCGTTGGGGCTGGACGGATCCGACGCCATGAATCCGGATCCCGATTATTCCGCCGCCTACGTGATCCTGGAGACCGATCGCACGGATCTCAGCGGCCACGGGCTGACGTTCACCATCGGCCGCGGCAACGAGATCTGCTGCGCGGCGATCCGCGCGCTGGAGCATCAGATCGTCGGCGAGCGGCTGGAGGATATCGCCGCCGACATGGGCGCCTTCTGGCGGCGCTTCACCAGCGACAGCCAGCTGCGCTGGATCGGGCCGGACAAAGGCGCCATTCACCTGGCGACCGGCGCGGTGGTCAACGCGGTGTGGGATCTGTGGGCCAAATCGGTCGGCAAGCCGGTGTGGCGGCTGGTGGCAGAGATGACGCCGGAGGAACTGGTGCGCTGCATCGACTTCCGTTACATCACCGACTGCATCACGCCGCAGGAAGCGCTGGCGCTGCTGAAACAGCGGGCCGAGGGCAAAGAACGGCGCCTGGAGCGGCTGCTGCAGGAAGGGTACCCCTGTTACACCACCTCCGCCGGCTGGCTGGGTTACCCGGATGACAAGCTGCGCCGTCTGTGCCAGGAAGCGGTCGACGCCGGTTTCTCCTACCTGAAGCTGAAGGTCGGGCGCGATCTGGAAGACGACATTCGCCGGGTGCGCATCGCCCGTGAGGTGATCGGCCCGGATCGCCGGCTGATGATCGACGCCAACCAGGTGTGGGAGGTGGGCGAAGCCATTCCGTGGGTGAAACATCTGGCGTTCGCCAACCCCTGGTTTATCGAAGAACCGACCAGCCCGGACGACGTGGAAGGGCATCGCCGCATCCGCGAAGGGGTGGCGCCGGTCAAGGTGGCCACCGGTGAGATGTGCCAGAACCGCATCATGTTCAAGCAGTTCATCATGCGCGGCGCGGTGGACGTGGTGCAGATCGACGCCTGCCGTCTCGGCGGCGTCAACGAAGTGCTGGCGGTGATGCTGATGGCGGCCAAATACCAGCTGCCGGTCTGCCCGCACGCCGGCGGCGTCGGGCTGTGCGAATACGTGCAGCACCTGTCGATGATCGACTACCTGTGCATCGCCGGCACCCACGAAGGGCGGGTGATCGAGTACGTCGATCATTTGCATGAACACTTTGTCGATCCCTGCGTGATCAACGGCGCGGCCTACATGCCGCCGAGCCGGCCCGGTTACTCGATCGAGATGCACCCGTCGTCGATCGAGCAGTATCGGTTCCGCGGGTGAGGCGGGAGGATCGCATGCCGCGCATCGACGCTCACCAGCACTACTGGCGCTACCACCCGCAGCACTACCCGTGGATCGACGAGCGGATGCGCGTGCTGCGACAGGATTTCGATCCGCCCCGGCTGCGGCCGCTGTTGCAGGAACACGGCTTCGACGGCGCGCTGGCGGTGCAGGCGCGCCCCAGCGAGGACGAGACGCTGGCCCTGCTGGCGCTGGCTGAGCAGAGCGAGGGCGTATGCGGCGTGGTGGGCTGGTTGGATATCGCCGCGCCGCAGCTGGCGCAGCGTCTGGAGGCCTGGCGGCCTTACAGCGCGCTGCGCGGGGTGCGTCATCAGGTGCAGGACGAAGCGGATCCGGCGGCCTGGCTGGCGCGGCCGGAGGTGGATCGCGGCATGCAAACGCTGCAGCGCGCCGGGTATGTGTACGAGATCCTGGTGACGCACCGGGATCTGGCGGCCGCGGCGGCGTTTGCCGGCCGCCACGACCAACACTGGCTGGTGCTGGATCACCTCGGCAAGCCGGACATCGCGCGCGGCGCGCGGCACTGGGCGCAGCAAATCCGGCCGTTGGCGGCGCTGCCGCACGTGGCCTGCAAGCTCTCGGGGCTGATCACCGAGGCGCCGGGTGGCCGGTGGCGCGCGGAAGAACTGCTGCCGTTCTTCGATGCCGCGCTGGAGGCGTTCGGCCCGCAGCGGCTGATGTTCGGCTCCGACTGGCCGGTGTGCCTGCTGGCCGGCGACTACCGCCAGGTGGTGCAACTGTGCGAACGGGCGCTGGCGACGCTGGGGGCCGCCGAGCAGGCGGCGATTTGGGGCGACACCGCCTGGCGAATTTACGGGTTAACGGAGTCTGGTTATGGATCTGTATCTGCAAGATAAGGTGGTGCTGGTCACCGGCGGCGGTGCCGGCATCGGCGCGGCGATTGCTCATGTGCTGGCCGAGGAAGGGGCGATCCCGGTGCTGGTTACCAACGCCGCGCCGGAGGCGGCGCTGCTGGCTGATTTGCAGCGGTTGCAGCCGCGCACCGGGGTGATCCTCACCGAATTGTGCGACGAGGCGGCCTGCCGCCGGGCGGTCAGCCAGACGCTGGCGACCTTCGGCCGCATCGACGGACTGGTGAATAACGCCGGGGTCAATGACGGCGTCGGGCTGGAGGCGGGGCGCGAGGCGTTCGTCGGCTCGCTGGAAAAGAACCTGGTGCACTACTACCTGATGGCGCACCTGTGCCAGGCGGCGCTGCGGGAGAGCCGGGGCGCCATCGTCAACATCGCCTCCAAGACCGCGCTCAGCGGCCAGGGCGGCACCAGCGGCTACACCGCCGCCAAGGGCGCGGTGCTGGCGCTGACGCGCGAATGGGCGGTATCGCTGCGCCATGAGGGGGTGCGGGTGAACGCGGTGGTGCCGGCGGAGGTGATCACCCCGCAGTACCAGCGCTGGCTCAACACCTTCGCCGAGCCGCAGCGGCAGATGGAGAAAATCACCGCGCGCATTCCGCTCGGACAGCGCATGACCACGCCGCAGGAGATCGCCGATACCGTGGCGTTTCTGCTGTCGTCGCGGTCATCACACACCACCGGACAGTGGCTGTCGGTGGACGGCGGCTACCTGCATCTCGATCGGGCGCTGACGTGAGCGGCGCGGCGGCAGGGCGGCGCCGTTTCTGCCAGGCGCTCGATCTGATTGACTCGCCGGCGCTGATTGCGGAGTACCAGCAGCATCATCAGCGCATTTGGCCGGGCATCGCCGCGCATTTGCGCGAGCACGGCATTCTGGACATGGAGATTTACCGGTTGGGCACCCGGCTGTTCATGATCGTGGAGGTCAGCGCCGATTTCGACGCCGCGCGTTTTGACGCCGCCAGCCTGAACAACCCCGAAGTACAGCGATGGGAAGCGCTGATGTGGCACTACCAGGCCGCCACCCCCTGGACGCCGCAGGGCGAAAAATGGGTGGAAATGGCGCGGATTTTCTCTCTGCAACAGCAATAACGCCAACATCATCATCGCCAAACGATACGAGGGTATCACCATGCTTGCTGAAAAAAGTGCGGCCTCCGCGCAGCCGGGCGTCCCCGTGACCGCCAATCTGCGCTGGGCCTTTATCCTGGTCACCAGCCTGTTCTTCATGTGGGGGCTGTCCTATGGCCTGCTGGATGTATTAAACAAACATTTTCAGGAGACGTTGCACGTCACCAAGGCGCAGTCGGGGCTGCTGCAGGCGGCGTACTTCGGCGCCTATTTCCTGGTGGCGCTGCCCGCCGGGTACTTTATGGATCGCAAGGGCTATAAGGCGGGCATTCTGGTCGGGTTGTGCCTGTACGCACTGGGCGCGCTGCTGTTCGTGCCGGCGGCGTCGGCCAACAGCTTCGGCGTCTTCCTGTTCGCGCTGTTCGTTATCGCCAGCGGCCTGGGCTGCCTGGAAACGGCGGCCAACCCGTACGCCACGGTGCTGGGCGACGCGCAGGGCGCCGAACGGCGGCTCAACCTGGCGCAGTCGTTCAACGGCCTCGGGCAGTTTATCGGCCCGCTGATCGGCGGCACGCTGTTCTTCTCCGCCGGCCAGTCCGTCGGCGGCGGCGATCAGAGCGCGGTGAAGATGACCTATGTGGCGATCGCCGCGCTGGTGTTGCTGATCGCGCTGTTGTTCAGCCGCACCCGGCTGCCGGCGATCCGCGAAGAGGAAAAACCGGTGCACGGTGTGATAGCGCAGGGGGTGTGGCAGCATCCGCATTTCGTCGGCGGGGTCATCACGCAGTTTTTCTACGTGGCGGCGCAGGTGGGCGTGGGGGCGTTCTTCATCAACTACGCCACCGAGCACTGGCGCGAGGTGTCTAACCAGAGCGCCTCTTACCTGCTGTCGATCGCCATGATCTGCTTTATGGTCGGGCGCTTCTTCAGCACCTGGCTGATGGGACGGGTCAAACCGGCGACGCTGCTGGCGGTCTATGCGCTGATCAACATTGCGCTGTGCGGTGTGGTAATGCTGAGCGTCGACGGCGTCTCGGTGGTGGCGCTGATCGCGGTGTTCTTCTTTATGTCGATCATGTTCCCGACCATTTTCGCCCTGGGGGTGAAAAATCTGGGCAAGCACACCAAGCGCGCCAGCTCGTTCATGATCATGGCGATCGTCGGCGGCGCCATCATGCCTTACTTTATGGGGGCGCTGGCCGACCGTTACAGCACCGCGCTCTCTTATCTGCTGCCGCTGTTGTGTTTCGCGGTGGTGTTGGTTTACGGCCTGCGGCAGCGCCGCGCCTGATTCACCCCGGCGGCGAATCGGCTTTCGCCGCCGTTTTCGGCCTCTGCCGCCGGGTCCCCATCAGGATGGCCAACGCCAGCAGCAGCACCAGGCCGGACAGCGCGCCGTTTATCGTCAGGCCGCCGGCATCCACCACCAGCCCGCCCACCAGCGAACCGCAGGAAATCGCCAGGTTAAACAGCGCGATATACAGTGAAGAGGCGACCTCGGCCGCATCGGGCGCCGCCTTGAGCATCCACGCCATCAGCGCAACGGAAACGCCGCCGTAGGCGATGCCCCACAGCAGCAGGAAGGCGCCGCCGCTCAGCGGCGTGTGGCCCAGCAGCGGCAGCAGCAGGACGGCGAGCGCCAGCCCGAGGGCGATCAGCGCCAGGGTGCGGCGCAGTCGTTTGGCGGCGGCCTGGCCGGCGATAAAATTCCCGACGAGGCCGGCGATGCCGTAGGCGAACAGCAGCGGCCCCACCCAGCGGCTCTCGATGCCGGAGACCGTCTGCAGCAGCGGACGGACAAAGGTGTAAGCCATAAAGTGACCGGCGACCAGCAGAAACGTCAGCAGCAGCCCGGTCAGCAGCCGGCGATTCGTGCGTTGCGCGGTGAACGACCGCCAGCCGATCGCCTGCGTGACCGGCAGCGGCGGCAGCACGCACACCAGCAGGAGCAGGGTCAGCGCCGCCAGAACGGCGACCGCCAGAAACGCCATGCGCCAGCCCAGCGCTTCGCCGAGGAATACCCCGAGCGGCACGCCGAACACCGAGGCCGCCGCTACGCCGCCGAAGATGATGGACAGTGCCAATCCGACGGAGGCCGGCGGCACCAGGCGTTCCGCCAGCCCGCCGGCGATGGCCCAGATACCGCCGATGCAAAAGCCCAGCAGGATGCGCGCAGCGAACAGCAGCGCCAGGGAGGTGGCGGCGGCGGCCAGCAGGTTAGCGGCGATCAGCAGCAGCAGAAAGCCCGCCAGCAGGTTGCGGCGGTCCGTGCGCCGGGCACCCAGCACCACCAGCGGGGCGAACAGCGCGGCGAACAGGGCCGGCAGGGAAATCAGCAGCCCGGCGCGGCCGATAGATGCGTTCAGGGTGCTGACGATCGGGGTCAGCAGCCCGACGGGCAGCATTTCTGCGGTGACGACGGTAAAGGTGGACAGGCCGACCGCGAAGGTCGCCAGCCACGCTTTTGCGCCGCCGTCGGCGTGTAAGGCACTCATAATGACTCTCCCAACAGATGAAGAACCCCAGTGTATCCGCGCCAAAATGGCTGATAAACTGGCCTGAATGCGCAACATTGGGGACAAATCGTGGCTAATTTACCGCCTATGCCGTTGGATAACCTGACCGACCTGCTGGTATTCATTCGCGTCGCCGACGCCTGCAGCTTCACGCTGGCGGCCGAGAGACTGGGCATCTCCCGATCGGCGGCGGGCAAATGCGTGAACCGATTGGAGGCGCGATTGGCGACCCGGCTGCTGCAGCGCACCACGCGCAGCGTCAGCCAGACCGAAGACGGCGCGGTGTTTTACGAATATGCGCAGCGCATCCTGTCGCAGGCCGAAGAGGCAGAAGCGGCGCTCAATACGCGGCGGCAAACCCCGCGCGGGCGGCTGCGGCTGGATGTGCCGGTCTCGTTGGGGCGGTTGCATATTTTGCCGATTCTGCGGGAATTTTTGGCGCAGTGGCCGGAGGTGGACGCCGACGTCAGCTTCTCCGACGATTACAGCGATTTGGTACGCGACGGTATCGACGTGGCGATCCGCGTCGGCGGCAGCGACGACAGTCGGCTGGTGCGGCGGGTGCTCGCGCCGCACCGCCTGATCACCTGTGCGGCGCCAGACTATCTGGCGCGCTACGGCACGCCTGCGACACCGGAGGCGCTGGGCGATCACGAGACGCTGGTCTTCAGCCACCAGGGATTGCCGGCGCCCTGGCGCTATCGGGTTAACGGCCAACTGCACGAACAGCCGGTGCGCGGCCGGATGCGTTTCAACAACGTCGAGGCATTGCGGGATGCGGCCGTCGCCGGGGGCGGTCTGTGTCAGGTAGGGGCGTTTCTGGTCGGTGAACAGATGGCGGCCGGCACGCTGGTGCCGGTGCTGGAACGCTATTGTCGCCCGGGGCCGCCGATCTGCGCCGTCTATCCCAGCCGACGCCATCTTTCCCCCAAAGTGAAACTGTTTCTGGCGGCGATCGAACGGCGCTGGCAGGGCAAGGCGATTTGGGAAACCGTTTAGCGTGTCAATTCCTGCGGTTGCAGCAGGGCGGGCTCGACGTTTTGCGCCAGCTGAATATTGTTGCGGCCGCTGTGCTTCGCCAGATAGAGCGCGGCGTCGGCTGCGCCTATCGCCGATTCGATGTCCAGTTTTTCCAGCGCGGAGATGCCGGCGCTGAGCGTCAGCGTGCCGCTGTGCTGCGGACTGGCGCCGTGCGGGATGTTCAGCTCCGCCACGCGCTGGCGTACCCGTTCGGCCAGCTGCGCCGCGTAGCCTTCGTGCACATTGGTCAGCAGCACCAAAAATTCTTCCCCGCCGTAACGCACCACGATGTCGCGCGAACGCACCGCATCGCGGATGGCGACCGCTACCTGCACCAGCGCCCGATCGCCCATGGCGTGGCCGTAGCTGTCGTTATAGACCTTGAAGTGGTCGATATCCAGCAACAGCACGTAATGGCGGCCGGTTTGCGGTTCCAGCAGCATCGTGATCTTATTCTCCAGCCCACGCCGGTTATAAAGGCCGGTCAGAGGATCGATCATGCTCAAATTATTGAATTTATCTCGCTCGTTATACAGGTTGGCCACCAGCGCGTGAGTAAAGATTTCACTGCGTTTCAACATCAGGTGGTGGATGGAGAAAGCGATAATAGGTAATAGCGTGGTGAATAATATCCGCAGGGTATTATGCATGCCGTCTAAAGCCAGGATCACCATTGCGGAAGGCACGGCGTGTAAACAAAAGGCGGTAAAGTTGTCCGTCAGGGAAATAGCGCTGATAAAAAAGATGCTAAACAAACTAATTAATAAAAAATCTTGGTTATTCGGTAGGCAATATTGACTTTTAACGTAAATATGTGCGGCCCAGAGCAGGCCGAGCACGCCGGCGAACAGGTTGAGTTTGCACAAGTACTTGCGTGGCGTTTGCAGGGACAATAGCGCTGCTGCCAGACAAAATAGTGGTATACATAATAAAGGTAGGGTAAATGAGGGCGTATCCCTAAAAGGGAACAATAATGTAAATACGGAAGAGGCGGCATTCATTATCAGAAAAAGAAATAATGCCAGGCGCTGCTTGCTGTTCAGTAATTCCTGATAAGAACGGGCGTTCATACGGAGGTCACTCTTTGCAAAGTCGTTCTGTCGAATAATTAAGGTTGAGAAGCATTCCTTTGGCGCGAATATCCACTTGAATTGCATGGTTGAGGATTGTGATTATTATCATGCAAACAGGACTAGGAATTTTCTTATGTCAAATTATCATTTTTTCATGCTGGTGTCATCTGGGTTTGGTTAGCGCAGTGAAAATGATGCGGCGGCCAAAAAAGTGTTATATGATATTGGTTATCATTATCACTTGAAGGGGGTTGTCATGCTCACCGCCATGATTGCCGCGTGCGGGCTGTGGGGCGTCAGTTGGTGCCTCGGGGATCGCCTGGCCAGCGCCTGGGGCGTTTTGCTGCCTTGTGCGCTGATGCCGCTGCTGGCCTTGATCGACCTGGATATGGTGCAGTTACGCACCCTGATCGTGATAGCGATGTTGGCCACGCTGGTGATGCTGTTCAACAGCCGGCTGCGCCACTATCTGCTGCTGCCTTCCTGTATGGCGCTGGCGGGCGGCCTGGCGGCTGTCAGTCTGAACTTCAGCTTCGGGTGAAACGCCGGAAACGGCAAAACCACGCTTAAGCGTGTGATTCATCAATGCGTTGGGATTTTTTCGAGGATACTGCCAGGGAGATCATCAATTGGTGCGAAGAGAGGGACTTGAACCCTCACGTCCGTAAGGACACTAACACCTGAAGCTAGCGCGTCTACCAATTCCGCCACCTTCGCACAGTCGATGTTGTTGCTTTGATTTATATTACGTCGCCAGCGTGGTGCGAAGAGAGGGACTTGAACCCTCACGTCCGTAAGAACACTAACACCTGAAGCTAGCGCGTCTACCAATTCCGCCACCTTCGCATCGATGCTGAGTGCAATATAAATCATGTGGTTATTTGGTGCGAAGAGAGGGACTTGAACCCTCACGTCCGTAAGGACACTAACACCTGAAGCTAGCGCGTCTACCAATTCCGCCACCTTCGCGTACCAGAAACATTACCGGAGTAACGTTACCACGGAGGCGAATTCTAGAGATTTTGGCGGACACGTCAACAGTTATTTCCCCGCTTTGCGGGCGTTTGCTGGAAAAACAGCCATATCGCCGCTTTTCTGCTGGTCAAACAGCCAAATCAGCCAATCAATCAACACTCTGACCCGCGGCGCCAGGAAACGGCCGGGCGGATACATGATGTAAATCGGCATCGGCGGAGGCGGCGTTTCCGCCAGCACTTCCACCAGTTCGCCCTGTTCCAGCCAAGGGGCAAGCGAATAGCGCGCCGCCTGTATCAATCCCATGCCGGCGCGCGCGCCGGCGATATAGGCGTCGGCGCCGCTGACGCTCAGCCGGGCGGGCAGTTCGCGCAGTTCCAGCTTGCCGCCGCGGCAAAACTCCAGCGGGTAATCGCGGTTGCTGGCCAGCGAAAAATACCCCACCGCGCGGTGCGGCGTCAGGCTATCGATGTCGAGCGGCGTACCGTGGGCCTGCAGGTAAGCGGGAGAAGCGCAGGTGACCTGCGGCAACTGGGCGATGCGCCGCGCCACCAGGCTGTCGTCTTCGGTTTCCCAGGCGCGCAGCACGCAGTCCACGCCTTCGCGCAGCAGATCGACGTGGGTGTCGTTGGCGCCCAGCGCCAGCGTGATGTCGGGATAGCGCCGGTAGAAGTCGTCCAGCGCCGGAATGACGACTTCGCGCGCCAGCGAATGGGGCATATCGATGCGCACTTTGCCGGACGGCTGCAGCTTATGGTGGCTGAACAGCGTGTCCGCCTCCTCCAGCGCGCCCAGCAACTGCACGCAGCGTTGATAGTAGAGACTGCCTTCGCTGGTCACCTGCACCTGGCGGGTGGTGCGGATCAGCAGGCGTACGCCCAGCCGCTGTTCCAGCCGTTTCAGCGCGTTGCTGACCGTGGCGCGCGGCAGCTGCAGGCGTTCGGCCGCCCGGCTGAAGCTGCCCAGTTCGACGATGCGGGTAAAAATGCGCATGGCTTGAACCTGATCCATGTCCACTCCGGATTGTTGGTGATTTTTGAACAGTGATGTGCAATCTGCATTATTTATCTTTGTCGCGTAAACAACCAGACTTTGCTGCGTTATCCATTCACCGCATGAGGGCAGCACAATGCAACAACGTAAACTCGGTTCCCACGGTCCCGTCGTCTCCGCCCTGGGGTTGGGATGCATGGGCATGAGCGACTTCTATTCCACCGGCGCCGATCGGCAGGAAGCCATCGCCACGCTGCACCGGGCGCTGGAGCTGGGCGTCACGCTGCTCGACACCGCCGACATGTATGGCCCGCACACCAACGAAGAGCTGGTGGGGGAAGCGATCAAAGGCAAGCGGCAACAGGTGTTCCTGGCCACCAAGTTCGGCATCCTGCGCGATCCGGCGGATCCTTCGGCACGCGGCGTCAGCAGCCGGCCCGAGTATATCCGGCGCTCCGTCGAGGGCAGCCTGCGGCGCTTGGGCGTGGAGGAGATCGATCTTTATTATCAGCACCGGGTCGATCCGCAGGTGCCGATCGAGGACGTCGTGGGCACGATGGCGGATCTGATCCGCGAAGGCAAGATCCGCCACATCGGCCTGAGCGAGGCGTCGGTCGCCACGCTGGAGCGGGCGCACAAGGTGCATCCGATCACCGCGCTGCAGACCGAATATTCGCTGTGGACGCGCGACGCCGAGCAGGGCGTGCTGGCGGCCTGCGAGCGCCTGGGCATCGGCTTTGTGCCCTACAGCCCGTTAGGGCGCGGTTTCCTCACCGGCGCTATCCAGCGGCCGGAGGATCTGGCCGAGGACGACTTCCGCCGCAGCAACCCGCGCTTCCAGGGGGAAAACTTCAGCCGCAATCTGGCGCTGGTGGAGAAGGTGAGCGAGCTGGCGGCGCAGAAGGACGTTAAACCTTCGCAGCTGGCGCTGGCCTGGGTGTTGGCGCAGGGGGAACACATCGTGCCGATCCCCGGCACCAAACGCCGTCGTTACCTGGAAGAGAACGTCGCGGCGGCGGAGATAACGCTGAGCGCGGCTGAGCTGGCGGCGATTGAAGCGGTGTTCCCGCTGAGCGCGGCGGCCGGCGATCGCTACGGCGCGGAGTCGATGACCTACATCAACGGTTAAAAAAAGCGCGGCCTGCAGGCCGCGCTCTGTCGTTTTCCGCCAACGGCGAATTATTTCTTCTTCGGCGCGCGCGGCGGACGGCCGACGGTCGCCTGGTACACCTTGAAGCGGCCGTTCTGCGCCAGCACTTCGTGGCTGCCGAAGGTGGCGTCCAGAATGTCCGGGTATGGCAGGAAGGCGTTGGCGACAATGCGCAGTTGGCCACCGATCGGCAGGTGCTTCACCGCGCCGCGGATCAGGGTTTCGGCGGCGGTCAGGCTGGTCTGCAGCCCGTCGTGGAACGGCGGGTTGGAGATGATCATGTCGAAACGGCCGGTGATGTCGGAGTAAACGTTGCTGACGATCACTTCCCCTTCGATGCCGTTGGCGGCCAGCGTCGCGCGGCTGGATTCCACCGCGGCGGCGTTGACGTCGCTGAGGGTCAATTTGACTTTCGGCGACAGCTTGGACATTACCGAGGCCATGACGCCGGCGCCGCAGCCGATGTCCAGCACCTTGCCTTTCATGTGTTTTTCCAGCGTCGACAGCAGCAGCGAGCTGCCGACGTCCAGACCGTCGCGGCTGAATACGCCCGGCAGCGTTTTCACTTCCAGATCGTGCAGCTGATAGCTGTCCCACCAGTCGTTCAGGTCGAACTCGGTCTGCGCGTCCAGACGGCCGTGATACAGGCCGCAGCGGCGCGCGCTGTCGATTTTCACCAGCGTGACGTGGCCTTCCAGCGTTGGCTCGGCGCTGCGCACGCCGCTGCGGTTTTCACCGACCACGAACACGTCCGCGCCCACCGGCAGCAGCGCCAGGAGGTTGCACAGCTGGAATTGCGCTTCCTGCTTGCTCTTCGGCCAGTAGTAAACCAGCGTGTCGCAGTCGGCGACGAAAGCGGGATCGACGGTCAAACCGAACTGCACGTTATCGCCCATCGTCCGGTTCAGTAACTGCCAGTGATGGTATTGCTGAGTGTGGACGCGCACGTCCGCGGCCTCGAATTGGGCCGGCAGGCTGTCCTGCAGGTCGCCGGCAAACAGCACGCGGCGTTCGATAAATTCATCACTGTGGCGCAGCATGACTTCACTGGCGG
Organism: Serratia sp. CY74737; assembly: GCF_052166775.1. Lineage (NCBI taxonomy): Bacteria > Pseudomonadati > Pseudomonadota > Gammaproteobacteria > Enterobacterales > Yersiniaceae > Serratia > Serratia sp. CY74737. Next base: position 241,217 of record NZ_JBJNOF010000007.1, on the reverse strand, counting down.
GGGTTAATGCAGACATCAGATATTGGCTCCTGGAAATGAGACCGGGGATTATAGAGCTTTGTGGCGATATGTTCGACGGGTTTGTTGGCGCGGGCTGCGCGGGTTTGTTAGCATAGCGCGGCGCATGGCAGGCATGGCGCACCACAACGGGTAGGAATCGGCATGGCATCAAAACGCGACTGGCTGTTACAACAACTGGGTATTACGCAGTGGACATTGCGCCGCCCGGGCGTGTTGCAGGGCGAAGTGGCGGTCAGTCTGCCGCCCGAGACGCGCCTGCTGGTGGTGGCGCAGACGCTGCCGGCGCCCGACGATCCGCTGTTTTGCGACGTGCTGCGCAGCCTGGGGCTGACGCCGGCGCAAACCTACAGCCTGACGCCGGAACAGGTGGCGATGCTGCCTGAAGAGACCGCATGCAACAGTTGGCGGCTGGGCGTGACGGAACCGCTCGCGGTCGCCGGCGCGCAGCTACACAGCCCGGCGCTGGCCGAGCTTTCCCAAGACGCGGGGGCCAAACGCGCCCTCTGGCAGCAGATTTGTCATCATGAACACGATTTCTACCCTGACGGCGGCCGACCTGGCCACGGCCTTCAACATTGAGCAAGCCAGCCACGCTTTCCCCTGGACGGAAACCACCTTTGCCAGCAATCAGGGCGATCGCTACCTTAACCTGAAGCTGAGCGCCGATGGGGAGATGGCGGGGTTCGCCATCACGCAGATCGTGCTGGACGAAGCCACGCTGTTCAACATCGCCATTCATCCGCAGCACCAGCGCCGGGGCTTTGGCCGCCTGCTGCTCAACGCGTTGATCGAACAGCTGGAGAGCCGCGGCGTGGTTACGCTGTGGCTGGAAGTCCGCGCCTCCAACCAGGCGGCGATCGCGCTGTATGAAGATCTCGGTTTCAACGAAGTCACCGTGCGCCACAATTATTACCCGAGCGCCCACGGCCGCGAAGACGCGATCGTGATGGCGCTGCCGTTGGGGTAATCAGCCCGGCCGGAAAAAGCATTGATTGTCACCGGTTGGCAAATCGGCGAAAATGCCCGGCTGTTATCTTTTATTCACCGCTTTGCCCGGCGCCGCGATCGGCGCGTTCTGATGATGTCGCAGGGCGGACTAACCGTAGAACCTGAAAACCATGTCTCCTAGTGAATTTGCCCGCGAAGTCTCCAAAAGAAGAACTTTCGCCATCATCTCGCACCCCGATGCCGGTAAAACCACCATTACCGAAAAAGTGCTGCTGTTCGGACAGGCGATCCAGACTGCCGGTACGGTAAAAGGCCGCGGCTCCAGCCAGCACGCCAAATCCGACTGGATGGAAATGGAAAAGCAGCGTGGGATCTCGATCACCACCTCGGTGATGCAGTTCCCGTATCGCGACAGCCTGGTCAACCTGCTGGATACCCCGGGGCACGAGGACTTCTCCGAAGATACGTATCGCACCCTGACCGCCGTGGACTGCTGTCTGATGGTGATCGACGCCGCCAAGGGCGTTGAGGATCGCACCCGCAAGCTGATGGAAGTCACCCGTCTGCGCGACACGCCGATCCTGACCTTCATGAACAAGCTGGACCGCGACATCCGCGATCCGATGGAAGTGATGGACGAAGTCGAGCGCGAACTGAAAATCGCCTGTTCGCCTATCACCTGGCCGATCGGCTGCGGCAAGCTGTTTAAAGGCGTTTACCACCTGTACAAGGATGAAACCTACCTGTACCAGACCGGTAAAGGCCACACCATTCAGGAAGTGCGCATCGTCAAAGGCCTGAACAACCCGGAGCTGGATGTCGCCGTAGGCGAAGATCTGGCGGCGCAGCTGCGCGATGAGCTGGAGCTGGTGCAGGGCGCTTCCCACGAGTTCGATCAGGCGGCGTTCCTGAGCGGCGAGCTGACCCCGGTGTTCTTCGGTACCGCACTCGGCAACTTCGGCGTGGATCATATGCTGGACGGCCTGGTGGCCTGGGCGCCGGCGCCGATGCCGCGCAAAACCGACACCCGTGAAGTGACGGCGGCGGAAGAGAAATTCACCGGCTTTGTGTTCAAGATCCAGGCCAACATGGATCCGAAGCACCGCGACCGCGTGGCCTTTATGCGCGTGGTGTCCGGCCGTTACGAGAAGGGCATGAAGCTGCGTCAGGTGCGCACCGGCAAAGACGTGGTGATCTCCGACGCGCTGACCTTTATGGCCGGCGACCGTTCGCACGTGGAAGAAGCCTATCCGGGTGACATCATCGGTCTGCACAACCATGGCACCATCCAGATCGGCGATACCTTCACTCAGGGTGAAGACATGAAGTTCACCGGCATCCCGAACTTCGCGCCTGAACTGTTCCGCCGCATTCGCCTGCGCGATCCGCTGAAGCAGAAACAGCTGCTGAAGGGGCTGGTGCAGCTGTCGGAAGAGGGCGCGGTGCAGGTGTTCCGCCCGATCGCCAACAACGATTTGATCGTCGGCGCGGTCGGCGTGCTGCAGTTCGACGTGGTCGTGGCGCGTTTGAAGAGCGAGTACAACGTGGAAGCGCTGTATGAGTCGGTCAACGTGTCGACGGCGCGCTGGGTCGAATGCGACGACGTGAAGAAGTTCGAAGAGTTCAAGCGCAAGAACGAGATCAACCTGGCGTTGGACGGTGGGGACAACCTGTCCTATATCGCGCCGACCATGGTGAACCTCAACCTGACGCAGGAACGCTATCCTGACGTGACCTTCCGCAAGACCCGCGAACACTGATACATCGGCAGGGCGCCCGGTGCGCCCTGCCAATTCCCCGTATTCTCACTCCGCTAATTAATAAATCTTCCTCATATTTTATCCTGCGAATCGATGTCGCCCAGGCGAGACGCGATTGGCCTGCGTTTTCCGCCGCATGGTCTATCTTTAACGAGATGTCCGCACATTGCTTGAGAGTAAATCACTGTAATACGCTGATTGTTTGGTGAGTTATTCTGATGTGTTGCCGATAGGAGACAGTCTGTTTCCTTAAATATCAATGAGATGACTGTTTTATCGTTTCGTGTCACTTGGTCTGTCGTCAATAGGCGACAGTTTTTTGATTAAAAATCCGACTCAACGCTTTTTTTGTTTGATTTTTAAGGTGTTTATGGAGTTGGCACGGCGGTTGCAATATTCCTGTCGTGAACGCTTAATCGTATAGCGATGATGAAGTATTTACCGAGAGGCCGCGTGAAGGCGGCTGAAGGGTTCCGGCGCTCTGGCGCTAGGGCCCCCAACAAAAGGAAGAGATCGATGAAAAAGACCAAATTTGCACACTCGCTGATGGCTGTTGTTTTGGGTTCTGCTTTGGTGAGCGGCACTGCGCTGGCCGAAGACAGTCTGCTCAACAAGGCGTCTAACGCCGCGGACAGTGCCGGTGCCAAAATCGATAGCTCCATGAAAAAAGTTGACGGTTACATGGATGACAGCGCGATAACGGCTAAAGTTAAAAGTGCATTGGTGGACGATAAGAGCATCAAAAGCACTGACATTTCGGTGAAAACCGAAAAAGGCACCGTGATCCTGAGCGGGTTTGTCGGCAGCCAGGCGCAGGCAGAGCATGCGGTTGCGGTTGCCGGCAAGGTGGAAGGCGTCAAAACCGTCAGCGACAAGCTGCACGTGAAAGATGAAGCCAACCAGTCGATCAAATCGTATGCCGGCGACACCGCCACCACCAGCGAGCTGAAAGCCAAGCTGCTGGCCGATGACATCGTGCCGTCGCGCAATGTGAAAGTGGAAACCACCGATGGCGTGGTGCAGCTTTCCGGTGAAGTGAAAACGCAGGCGCAGTCTGAGCGTGCCGAAAGCATCGCCAAGGCTATCGACGGCGTGAAAAGCGTGAAAAACGACCTGGTGGTCAAGCAGTAATCCCGCCAGGCGCCCGTAACAAGTAACAACAAGCCGTATCTGTCGGGCCGTCAAGGCGGCCCGACGTGTACCACCAAAAAAAGAAACTGATTTGCCGTCGATGTCCCGTTGTCGGGGCGGTAGACGGCAGCGAATTTTTTCACAATGGTAAGGAGAAGCTTATGTTTCGTTGGGGCATTATCTTTTTAGTCATCGCGCTTATCGCTGCGGCACTGGGGTTCGGTTCGCTGGCGGGCACCGCCGCCTGGGCCGCCAAAGTCGTGTTCGTTGTCGGCATCATCCTGTTCCTGGTCAGTCTGTTCACCGGCCGTCGGCGCCCTTAGCCGGCCGGCATTTTCCTGCAAACTGTAACAAAGCTTAATTCCTTTTCTCACGTCGGGGAGGGCCGGCCATGAACAGCGACATCATCGTCGGGCGCTGGAAACAGCTGAAAGGTCAGGTATGGCAGGCTTGGGCCGAATGGTCCGGCAGCGATGGTGCCTGGTTGGCCGGCAGCAATGATTTCCTCGTCGGCGTGCTGCAAGAGGATTACGGAAGAGAGCGAGACGCGGTATCCTCGGAGAAAACGTCTCACTGAGGATGCCAAGTTGGGATACAGAATACCCATCACGCTCGGCAATATAGAACCGCTGGCGTCTAAACCTTTTCGACCAGGAAAAATGGCGTTGGTCTGCGAAGGCGGCGGCCAGCGCGGCATTTTCACCGCCGGCGTGCTGGACGAGTTTCAGCGCGCGGGCTTTAACCCTTTCGATCTGCTGATCGGCACATCGGCCGGCGCTCAGAATCTGTCTGCCTATATCTGCGGGCAGATGGGCTACGCGCGCCGGGTGATCACCCGTTACACCACTTCGGCACAGTTCTTCAATCCGCTGCGCTTCGTGCGCGGCGGGCATCTGATCGATCTCGATTGGCTGGTTGATACGGCGGCGGCGCAGATGCCGCTGGCGATGGACGTGGCGGAACAGCATTTTACCGACGGGCGCGAATTCCTGCTGTGCGCCTGCCGCAGCGACGATTTCGAACCGACCTATCTGCCGGCGCAGCGCGAACGCTGGCTGCCGGCCATCAAGGCGTCCAGCGCCATTCCCGGCTTCTACCGTCAGGGCGTGGAGTTGGACGGCGTCAGCTATCAGGACGGCGGCATCAGCGATGCGATCCCGGTGGAAGAGGCCTATCGCCGCGGCGCCGACACCATCGTGGTGATCCGCACCGTGCCTTCGCAAATGTACTACACCCCGCAGTGGATGAAGCGCATGGAGCATTGGCTGAGCGACAGCAGCCTGCAGCAGATGGTGCGCATCCTGCAGCATCACGAGCAAAGCTATCACCGCATCCAGCGCTTTATCGAAAAGCCGCCGGGCAAGCTGCGCATCTTCGAGATTTTTCCGCCGAAGCCGCTGGCCAGCAATGCGCTGGGTAGCCGATTGGGGGCGCTCAATCAGGATTATCACCTGGGGCGCCGCTGCGGCCGCTACTTCCTGGCCACCGTCGGCCAGTGGATGGCGCAGCAGGAGCCCGACGGCATGAAGGTACGAAAAGCGTTGTCGCGCCGCCTGATCCAGCCGGAGAACGTCAGAATGCCTTCGCCGATCGTGACCGACATCGCCATGCCCACCGAGCGGGCGGCGCAGCCGGAGGCCGCGGTAGCGGCGCCGAAAATCATCCTGCCGGGCGATCTGCCGCCGGGTGAAGGGGGCGCGCTGTGAGTTACGCCTTTACCGACACCCACTGCCATTTCGATTTCCCGCCCTTTACCGAGCATGAGGCCGAGAGCCTGGCGCGGGCGGCAAGCGCCGGCGTAAAGCGCATCATCGTCCCGACGGTCACCGCCGATCGCTTCGCGCGGGTGTTGCGGCTGGCGCAGGAGCATGCGCCGCTGTTTGCCGCACTGGGGCTGCACCCGCTGTATATCGCGCAGCATCATGAGCCGCAGTTGGAACAGTTGGCGGCGCTGCTGGCCGAACGGCCGCACAAGCTGGTGGCGGTGGGGGAGATCGGGCTCGATCTGTATATGGATAACCCACAGTTCGAGCGGCAGCAAAGCGTGCTGCTGGCCCAACTGAAGCTGGCGAAACAGCATGACCTGCCGGTGATCCTGCATTCGCGCCGCACCCACGACCAGCTGGCCGCCGCGCTGCGGCGCATGCAGTTGCCGCGCCGCGGCGTGGTGCACGGCTTTGCCGGCAGCCTGTCGCAGGCGCAGGCGTTTATCCGCCTCGGCTATTACATTGGCGTGGGCGGCACCATCACCTATGAGCGGGCGCAGAAAACGCGCGCCGTGATGGCACAGCTGCCGCTTGAGGCGCTGCTGCTGGAGACCGATGCGCCGGACATGCCGCTGGCCGGCTATCAGGGGCAGCCGAACCGCCCCGAGCGCGCCGCCGAGGTGTTTCACGCGCTGTGCGAACTGCGGCCGGAACCGGCCGACGAGATCGCCGCCCACCTGCAACGCAATACCCAAGCGCTGTTCGCCATGCCGAATTGAGGTCTGCATAACGTGACTTGCGTCACGTTATAAGATTTTCATTTGCGTCTCGTTGTATACATTTGTGACATAAATCGGTGCGAGGGTGACCTCGCTCAGTATAATCCCCCCGAAACACTCCAATAGCAGACCTCTCTTCATGAGCAGGGATGTATTTTATTTTTTGCAACAGGGAAACTTTGCATGCAACTCATCATGAGTCTGGTCGGGATGGCGGTGCTGATCGCCATTGCGGTGCTGCTCTCCAGCAACCGTCGGGCCATCAAACTGCGCACCGTGGTGTGGGCGTTCATCATTCAGGTCGGTATCGGCGCGCTGGTGCTGTACGTGCCGCTGGGCCGCAGCATCCTCGGCAGTATGTCTAACGGCGTGGCAAACGTTATCGCTTACGGAAATCAGGGCATTTCGTTCATCTTCGGCGGGCTGGTGTCCGACAAGATGTTCGAAGTGTTCGGCGGCGGCGGCTTCGTGTTCGCGCTGCGCGTCCTGCCGGTGATCGTGTTCTTCTCCTCGCTGATTGCGGTGCTGTACTACCTCGGCATCATGCAGTTGGTGATCCGCGTGCTGGGCGGCGGCCTGCACAAGCTGCTGGGCACCTCGCGCACCGAATCGCTGTCGGCGACCGCCAACATTTTCGTCGGCCAGACCGAAGCGCCGCTGGTGGTGCGTCCGTATATCGCCACCATGAGCCAGTCAGAACTGTTCGCCGTGATGTGCGGCGGCCTGGCTTCGGTGGCCGGTTCGGTGCTGGCGGGATACGCGCAGATGGGCGTGCCGCTGGAATACCTGATCGCCGCGTCCTTCATGGCCGCGCCGGGCGGGCTGCTGTTCGCCAAGCTGATGGTGCCGGAAACCGAGCAGACCCACGATAAAGACGATGCGATGAAGCTGATCGCCGAAGAGGATCGTCCTGCCAACGTGATCGACGCGGCGGCTTCCGGCGCGGCTTCCGGCATGCAGCTGGCGCTGAACGTCGGCGCGATGCTGCTGGCGTTTATCGCGCTGATCGCCTTGCTCAACGGCATTCTCGGCGGCATCGGCGGCTGGTTCGACTACCCGCAGCTGTCGCTCGAGCTGATCCTCGGCTGGGTGTTCTCGCCGATCGCCTTCCTGATTGGCGTGCCGTGGAGTGAAGCGATGACCGCCGGTTCGTTTATCGGCCAGAAGATCATCGTCAATGAGTTTGTCGCCTATATGAACTTCGGCGCCTATCTGCGCCCGGACGATGTGGTGGCGGCGGAAGGCCTGCAGGTGCTGTCAACGCACACCAAGGCGATCATCTCCTTTGCGCTGTGCGGTTTTGCCAACCTCTCCTCGGTGGCGATCCTGCTGGGCGGTTTGGGCAGCATGGCGCCCAATCGTCGCCATGACATCGCGCGTTTCGGTCTGAAGGCCGTGGCGGCGGGCACGCTGTCCAACCTGATGAGCGCCACCATCGCCGGCTTCTTCCTGGCGCTGTAAGCCCTCGCTGAGCCCGCGACGGCGCGACCGATCGCGGGACTCCGCCTATACTCTAAGCAACGCGGGTGTTCGCCGCATCCGCGATCTTCAGCCGCTTCTTTAGCGAATTTGTGAACGATATCGCGTTATTTTGTGATGTTCTTCACATATAATTCCGGTCTGTTACAGTGCTATTTCATATAGTGTGACGATGAACGCGAATCGCCCCCGGCATTCGTGTTCAAATAGCTATTACTGGCCGGCCGCAAGGCGGGTGGCCATGTGCGGTGAGAAGGATCTCAGTTGCCGCCGCGGGAACGCCGTTCCCCTGCGCTATCTTCATGGAACCAAGTCCGCTCGCCAACACCCAGGTACTCAGTTGGAGAGTTTTATGACCGAATTAACCGCAGCAGCGCAACGTGCGCTGAACTTGATGGATTTAACCACGCTGAACGATGATGACACCGACGAGAAAGTGATCGCCCTCTGTCGTCAGGCCAACAGCCCGGCCGGCCACACGGCGGCCATCTGCATCTACCCGCGTTTTATCCCGGTGGCGCGTAAGGCGCTGCGCGAGCAAGGCACGCCGGACATCCGTATCGCCACCGTGACCAACTTCCCGCATGGCAACGACGATATCGACATCGCGCTGGCGGAAACCCGCGCGGCCATCGCCTATGGGGCGGATGAAGTGGACGTGGTGTTCCCTTACCGCGCGCTGATCGCCGGCAACGAACAGGTCGGTTTCGAGCTGGTGAAACAGTGCAAACAGGCTTGCCAGGCGGCTAACGTGCTGCTGAAAGTGATCATCGAAACCGGTGAGCTGAAGCAGGCCGATCTGATCCGCAAGGCGTCCGAGATCGCCATCAAGGCCGGCGCCGACTTTATCAAGACCTCCACCGGCAAGGTGCCGGTCAACGCCACCCTGGAGAGCGCCGAGCTGATGATGTCGGTGATCCGCGATATGGGCGTGGCGAAGACGGTGGGCTTCAAGCCGGCCGGCGGCGTGCGCACCGCGGAAGACGCGCTGCATTATCTGCAACTTGCCGATCGTATTCTGGGCGAAGGGTGGGCCGACGCGCGGCATTTCCGCTTTGGCGCTTCCAGCCTGCTGGCCAGCTTGCTGGCCGCGCTGGGCCACCAAACCCAGACCGCCGGCGGCGGCTACTGATCGATATCGTTGGCGGGTGCCAGGCGCGCCCGTCTGCACCGACTCTCGGCGACACAGGGGGATGCCTTGTTCCTGGCTCAAGAAATTATTCGTAAAAAACGCGACGGCCAGCCGTTAAGCGAAGCGGAAATCCGCTTTTTCATCAACGGCATTCGCGACAATGTGGTGTCGGAAGGGCAGATCGCCGCGCTGGCGATGACCATTTATTTCCATGACATGAGCATGCCGGAGCGCGTGGCGCTCACCATGGCGATGCGCGATTCCGGCACCGTGCTGGACTGGAAGAGTTTGGCGCTGAACGGCCCGATCGTCGACAAGCACTCGACCGGCGGCGTGGGCGACGTGACTTCGCTGATGCTCGGCCCGATGGTGGCGGCCTGCGGCGGCTATGTGCCGATGATCTCCGGCCGCGGCCTGGGGCATACCGGCGGCACGCTGGACAAACTGGAAGCCATTCCGGGCTTCAATATTTTCCCGGACGATAACGCCTTCCGCAAAATCATTCAGGACGTCGGCGTGGCGATCATCGGCCAGACCAGCTCGCTGGCGCCGGCGGACAAGCGTTTTTACGCCACCCGCGATATCACCGCCACCGTGGATTCTATCCCGCTGATCACCGCCTCCATTCTGGCCAAGAAGCTGGCGGAAGGGTTGGATGCGCTGGTGATGGACGTGAAGGTCGGCTCCGGCGCCTTTATGCCGACCTATGCCCTGTCGCAAGATTTGGCGCAGGCGATCGTCGGCGTGGCCAACGGCGCGGGCTGCAAGACCACCGCGCTGCTGACCGACATGAATCAGGTGCTGGCTTCCAGCGCCGGCAACGCGGTGGAAGTGCGCGAAGCGGTGCGCTTCCTGACCGGCGAATACCGCAACCCGCGCCTGCTGGAAGTGACGCTGGCGCTGAGCGTAGAGATGCTGTTGTCCGGCGGCCTGGCACAAGATGAGGCCGACGCGCGCGCCAAGCTGCAGGCGGTGCTGGATAACGGCAAGGCGGCGGAGGTGTTTGGCCGCATGGTGGCGGCGCAGCAGGGTCCGATAGACTTCGTCGAACGCTACGATAGCTATCTGCCGGCGGCAACGCTGAGCAAGCCGGTGTATGCTGAAAAGCCGGGCATCATCAGCGCCATGGATACCCGTGCGCTGGGCATGGCGGTGGTGTCGTTGGGCGGCGGCCGCCGTCGGGCGAGCGACGCCATCGATTACAGCGTCGGCCTGACCGAGATGGCGCGCCTGGGCGATACGGCGGATTCCCAGCAGCCGCTGGCGATGATCCACGCCAACGATGAAGAGAGCTGGCAGCAGGCGGCCGATGCGGTGCGCAGCGCAATGACGCTGAGCGATAAGGCGCCGGAGGCGACGCCGGTGGTGTATAAGCGCATCACTCAAGCGTGATGACCCTCGTCTTTCAAGCCGTAGCGTTGTTGGCTGCACGCGTGCACCCCAGTCACTTACTTGAGTAAGCTCCTGGGGATACACGCGCTAGCCGCCTAGCTACAACTTGAAATCCATTGGGTATAAATTTAGAGAATAAGGGCGATTGCAGTTTTGCGGTCGCAATAGCGTGAGAACACGCAGGAGAGCACAGATGAAACGCACATTTATTATGGTATTGGACTCCTTCGGCATCGGCGCCAGCGAAGACGCCGAACGTTTTGGCGATCAGGGTTCCGACACCCTGGGCCACATCGCCGAGGTTTGCGCGCGCGGTGAGGCCAACGTGGGCCGTCAGGGCCCGCTGACGCTGCCTAACCTGAGCCGTCTGGGCCTCGGCAAAGCGGCGGAAGAGTCGACCGGCAACTTCCCGCAGGGGCTGGATCGCAACGCCGACATCATCGGCGCCTACGGCTACGCCAGCGAGCTCTCTTCCGGTAAAGACACGCCGTCGGGCCACTGGGAAATCGCCGGCGTGCCGGTGCTGTTCGACTGGGGCTACTTCAAGGACGAGCACAACAGCTTCCCGCAGGCGCTGCTGGATAAGCTGGTGGAGCGCGCCAATCTGCCGGGCTACCTGGGCAACTGCCACTCATCCGGCACCGTGATCCTCGATCAGTTGGGTGAAGAGCACATGAAAACCGGCAAGCCGATTTTCTACACCTCCGCCGACTCGGTATTCCAGATCGCCTGTCACGAAGAGACCTTCGGCCTGGAGCGCCTGTATGAGCTGTGCGAAATCGCGCGTGAAGAGCTGACCGAAGGCGGTTACAACATCGGCCGCGTGATCGCGCGTCCGTTCGTCGGCGACAAGCCGGGCCACTTCCAGCGCACCGGCAATCGCCACGATCTGGCGGTAGAGCCGCCGGCGCCGACCGTGCTGAAAAAGCTGGTGGACGAGAAGGGCGGCGAAGTGGTGTCGATCGGTAAAATCGCCGACATCTATGCCAACGTCGGCATCACCAAGAAGGTGAAGGCGACCGGCATCGACGCGCTGTTCGACGCGACCCTGATCGAAATGGAAAAGGCCGGCGACAACACCATCGTGTTCACCAACTTCGTGGACTTCGACTCCTCCTACGGTCACCGTCGCGACGTGGCGGGCTACGCCGCCGCGCTGGAGCTGTTCGACCGCCGCCTGCCGGAACTGCTGAAGCTGGTGAAAGACGAAGACATCATCATCTTCACCGCCGACCATGGCTGCGATCCGACCTGGAGCGGCACCGACCACACCCGCGAGCACATTCCGGTGCTGGTTTACGGCCCGAAAGTGAAACCGGGTTCACTGGGCCACCGCGAGACCTTCGCCGACATCGGCCAGACCGTCGCCAGTTACTTTGGCCTGTCGCCGATGGATTACGGTAAGACCCTGTTCTAAGCCCTGTCTTTCAAGCCGCAGCGTTGTTAGCTTCACGCGTGAACCCCAGTCGCTTACTCAAGTAAGCTCCTGGGGATTCCCCCGCCAGCTGCCTGGCTGCAACTCGAAATTCAAGGCTTGGACGTTTGACGTTTTTATTAAATAAGATTTCTAAAGGAAGAAAATTATGGCTACGCCGCACATTAATGCTGAGATGGGTGATTTCGCTGACGTAGTACTGATGCCGGGCGACCCGCTGCGCGCAAAATACATCGCCGAAACCTTCCTGGAAGGCGCGGTGGAAGTGAACAACGTGCGCGGCATGTTGGGCTTCACCGGCACCTACAAAGGCCGCCGCATCTCCGTAATGGGCCACGGCATGGGCATTCCGTCCTGCTCCATCTACGCGCGCGAGCTGATCGCCGAATTCGGCGTGAAGAAGATCATTCGCGTGGGGTCCTGCGGCGCGGTGCGTGACGATATCAAACTGCGCGACGTGGTGATCGGCATGGGCGCGTGCACCGACTCCAAGGTGAACCGTCTGCGCTTCAAGGACAACGACTACGCGGCGATCGCCGACTTCGACATGGTGCGCAACGCGGTCGACGCGGCGGCGGCGCAGGGCATCCCGGCGCGCGTGGGCAACATCTTCTCCGCCGATCTGTTCTACACCCCGGATCCGGACATGTTCCAGGTGATGAAGAAGTACGGCATCCTGGGTGTGGAAATGGAAGCGGCCGGCATTTACGGCGTGGCGGCGGAGCTGTACGAAGAGTTCGGCTGTAAGGCGCTGACCATCTGCACCGTGTCCGACCACATCCTGCGTCACGAAGCGACCACGGCGGCGGAACGCCAGACCACCTTTAACGAAATGATCGTTATCGCGCTAGAATCCGTGCTGCTGGGCGACAAAGCGTAATACCGCGGCGGGCGTCGTCATGGCGACGCCCGCCCGTCAATCTATTCACTCCGCACGGCCGTTTTTGGCTAACGATTTACCTTTCAATTGGATGTGGAGCCCGTTGTTACGGACAATCTATTCAGCGAAAGGACAAGAAAACGGCACGAACGCATTCAACGCCTGGCCTGAATTACCCCTGCTTAGGCGCTTCCTGTTTTTTCTCCGGCGTATCGTCTTCATCGTCTTCCACCGTATTGCCTTCTTCCAGTGGTGTGTTGGCGGTCAACAGGTAGGGCGACTGCTGCCAGCGGCTGCGGCGGTGTTGCAGCAGGGTACGCGCCAGAATGATGCCGATCGCCAGCGCCAGCAGGATCATCAGGCGCAGCAGGTTGGTGGTGTTGTCCACCTGTTTGGATTCGGTCGCCAGCACGTGGGTGTCGAGGGTGATGCGGATAAAGCCGATCGGGCCGTCTTTGCCCTGAATGGATTCGACCAACTGGTGGTTGAAGTAGCTGCCGGCGCGTTTGCCGTCGAGCGACAGGCGATCGCGTATACTTATCTGTTCCCCGGCGTGGGAGACCAGCGTGCCGTCCAGCTGATACACGCTGACGTCGAGAATGCGGCTGTGATCGGTGAGCTGCTTGAGGATGGCGTCGATGCGCGGATTGTTGCCGTCGTCGTCCAGCAGCGGCGCCAGGCTGTAGGCGACCTGTTTGGTCAGCGTCTGCGCCAGCTCTTCAACCTGCTCGGATCGCGCCATTTGGTGACTCAGGCTAAAATAAGAGGCGCCCTGCATCAGCAGCACCAGCAAAGCCAGGCAAATCAGGATAATAGCGGTGCGGTGCAGGCGAAATTTCAGTTTAGCGCGAGCCATGCAGGTTCCTTGGGCATCGGGGACACTTTATGTTGCCAGAACCGCTGGCGATAGGATAGCTTGATGCGTCGTTTTATCATGCAGCGTTTTTGTCCATTCAGGAGTCAATGATGTCAAACAGTCTGACCTATTGCGATCTTCCGGCGGAGATCTCTCAATGGCCGGGTCTTCCCCTTTCGCTCAGCGGCGACGAAGTGATGCCGCTGGACTACCGGGCGGGCAATACCGGGTGGCTGTTATACGGCAGGGAGCTGGACAAGGCGCGCATTACCCAATTCCAACGCAAACTGGGCGCGGCGATGGTGATCGTCACCGCCTGGGGCGTGGACGACTATCAGGTGGTGCGGCTGGCGGGCACCTTGACGCCGCGCGCCAAGCTGCTGGCGGCGGAGAGCGGGCTGGATGTGGCGCCGCTCGGCAAAATCCCGCACCTGCGCACGCCGGGGCTGCTGGTGATGGACATGGATTCAACGGCGATCGAGATCGAGTGCATCGATGAGATCGCCAAGCTGGCGGGCGTCGGCGAGCAGGTGGCGGAAGTGACCGAACGCGCGATGCGCGGCGAGCTGGACTTCACCGCCAGCCTGCGCCAGCGCGTCGGCACGCTGAAAGGGGCCGACGCCAACATCCTTAAGCAGGTGCGCGACGAGCTGCCGCTGATGCCGGGGCTGACCAGCCTGGTGGGCAAGCTGCAGGCGATGGGCTGGCATGTGGCGATCGCCTCCGGCGGCTTCACCTATTACGCCGAATACCTGCGCAACCGGCTGCGGCTGGTGGCGGCGGCGGCCAACGAGTTGGAGATCCGCGACGGCAAGCTGACCGGCGAAGTGCTGGGGCCGGTGGTGGACGCGCAGTTCAAAGCCGATACGCTGCTGCGGCTGGCGGAGAAGCTGGAGATCCCGTTGGCGCAAACCGTGGCCATCGGCGACGGCGCCAACGACTTGAAAATGATGCAGGCGGCGGGGCTGGGCATCGCCTACCACGCCAAACCGAAAGTGTATGAAAAAGCGCAGGTGGCGATCCGGCATGCGGATTTGATGGGCGTGCTGTGTATTCTCACCGGCAGCCTGAAACACGAAGTGCGATAACGAAAGATTGAGGTAAGACGTGGCAAAAGCGGCAAAACGGGCATTTGTGTGCAATGAGTGCGGGGCGGACTATCCGCGTTGGCAGGGGCAGTGCAGCGCCTGCCATGCCTGGAACACCATCACGGAAGTGCGTTTGGCCGCGTCGCCCACTGCGGCGCGCAACGATCGCCTCAGCGGCTATGCCGGCGACGCCGGTGTCAGCAAAGTGCAGAAGCTGTCGGAAATCAGCCTTGAGGCGCTGCCGCGCTTCACCACCGGCTTTCTCGAGTTCGATCGCGTGCTGGGCGGCGGTGTGGTGCCCGGCAGCGCGATTCTGATCGGCGGCAACCCCGGCGCCGGCAAGAGCACCCTGTTGCTGCAGGTGCTGTGCAAACTGTCCGAACAGATGAAAACCCTGTACGTCACCGGCGAGGAATCGCTGCAGCAGGTGGCGATGCGCGCCCACCGTCTGGGGCTGCCGACCGGCGGCCTGAACATGCTGTCGGAAACCAGCATCGAGCAGATCTGCCTGATCGCCGAGCAGGAACAGCCGAAGCTGATGGTGATCGACTCGATTCAGGTGATGCACATGGCGGACATTCAGTCTTCGCCGGGCAGCGTGGCGCAGGTGCGGGAAACCGCCGCCTACCTGACGCGCTTCGCCAAGACGCGCGGCGTGGCGATCGTGATGGTCGGCCACGTCACCAAAGACGGCTCGCTGGCCGGGCCGAAAGTGCTGGAACACTGCATCGACTGTTCGGTGCTGCTGGATGGCGACGCCGATTCCCGCTTTCGCACCCTGCGCAGCCACAAGAACCGCTTCGGCGCGGTCAACGAGCTGGGGGTATTCGCCATGACCGAACAGGGGCTGCGCGAAGTGAGCAACCCTTCGGCTATCTTCCTCAGCCGCGGCGACGAAGTGACCTCCGGCAGTTCGGTGATGGTGGTGTGGGAAGGCACCCGGCCGCTGCTGGTGGAGATCCAGGCGCTGGTGGATCATTCGATGATGTCCAACCCGCGCCGCGTGGCGGTGGGGCTGGAGCAGAACCGGTTGGCGATCCTGCTGGCGGTGCTGCACCGGCACGGCGGGCTGCAGATGTCGGATCAGGACGTGTTCGTCAACGTGGTCGGCGGGGTGAAGGTCAGCGAGACCAGCGCCGATCTGGCGCTGCTGATGTCGCTGGTCTCAAGCCTGCGCGATCGGCCGCTGCCGAACGATTTGGTGGTGTTCGGCGAAGTGGGGTTGGCGGGGGAGATCCGTCCGGTGCCGAGCGGCCAGGAGCGCATCTCCGAAGCGGCCAAGCACGGTTTCAAACGCGCCATCGTGCCGCACGGCAATATGCCGAAAAAGCCGCCGGCCAATATGCAGGTGTTCGGGGTCAAGAAGCTGGCGGACGCGCTGGACGTGCTGGAAGGGTTTTATTAATGTCGCCGACGGCGAGAAAGATATGCTATTTTGTTTAGCATACTAAACGGAGGTGGCCATGCCGCAATTTGATTACCTGAAGACGTCCATCAAGCAAAAGGGCTGCACGTTGCAGCAGGTGGCGGATGCCAGCGGCATGACCAAAGGCTATCTCAGCCAGCTGTTGAACGACAAGATCAAAAGCCCGAGCGCGCAAAAGCTCGAGGCGCTGCACCGTTTTCTCGGGCTGGAGTTCCCGCGCAAAGAGGTCAAAGTCGGCGTGGTGTTTGGTAAATTTTACCCGCTGCACACCGGCCACATCTATCTGATCCAGCGCGCCTGCAGCCAGGTGGATGAGCTGCACGTTATCTTGTGCCACGACGAGCCGCGCGACCGTGAGCTGTTCGAGAACAGTTCGATGTCGCAACAGCCGACGGTCAGCGATCGCCTGCGCTGGCTGCTGCAGACCTTCAAGTACCAGAAAAACATCCATATCCACTCGTTCGACGAGCAGGGCATCGAACCGTACCCGCACGGCTGGAACGTGTGGAGCGACGGCATGAAGGCCTTTATGGAACAGAAAGGCATCGTGCCGAGCTTCATCTATTCCAGCGAAGCGCAGGATGCGCCGCGCTACCGCGAGCATCTGGGCATCGAAACCATTTTGGTCGACCCCGAACGCTCGTTCATGAACATCAGCGGCAATCAGATCCGTCAGGATCCGTTCCGTTATTGGGATTACATCCCGACCGAGGTGAAACCGTTCTTCGTGCGCACCGTGGCGATCCTCGGCGGCGAGTCGAGCGGCAAATCGACGCTGGTCAACAAACTGGCCAACATCTTCAACACCACCAGCGCCTGGGAATATGGTCGCGATTACGTGTTCTCGCACCTGGGCGGCGACGAGATGGCGCTGCAGTACTCCGACTACGACAAAATTGCCCTCGGGCAGGCGCAATACGTAGATTTCGCGGTCAAGTACGCCAACAAGGTGGCGTTTATCGATACCGATTTCGTCACCACCCAGGCGTTTTGCAAAAAGTACGAAGGGCGTGAGCATCCCTTCGTGCAGGCGCTGATCGACGAATACCGCTTCGATCTGGTGATCCTGCTGGAAAACAACACGCCGTGGGTGGCGGACGGCCTGCGCAGTCTCGGCAGCACCGCCGATCGCCTGGCGTTCCAGCGCCTGCTGGAGGAGATGCTGCGCGCCAACAACATCGAGTACGTGCACGTTGAGTCCAGCGATTACGAAGAGCGCTTCCTGCGCTGTGTCGAGCTGGTGCAACAGCTGCTGGCGGCGGACGCCGGCCGGCTGGCGAATGCGCCCGCCCAGCGCCACGCCGCAGGCTGAGAAAAATTAGCGTAATGTGCGATCGCGCGGCAGAAACGGCCGCTCGGACGCACATTTAAAGGCTTGTTTAAACATGGTTCATTCGGTAGCGACTAAGTTAAGATTTTCTTTACAATAACGCTCAGAAGAAGACATGTCTTATCGCTTACTCGCTCTCTGGTTGATCTGCTATGCCGCAGCCTGGACGCTGCTGACCGTTCATCTCGATCCTACCCTGCCTTACGACGCCGTCGAGGCGCTCAATTGGGGCCTCAACGGCGAGTGGGGCTCACCGAAAAATCCTTGGTTGGTCGGTGCGGCGATGCAGCCGGCGATCTGGCTGTCGTGGCTGCCGCTGAACGTTTACTGGTACGGCGGGCACTTCATCGCCATCGCCATCGGCATGTTGGGCGTCTGGCTGCTGGCGCGACGTCTGAGCGGCAGCACTTCGCTAGCCTGGATGGCGCTGCTGACGCTCAACCTGTCCGGCATCATCAATTTCGACATCATTCCCTACAACGACAACTACCTGTTGGTGATGCTGTGGCCGTGGATGGCGCTGTTCTTCCACATGGCGATTTCCCGTTCGGCCAACTGGTGGCCGGCCTTCGCGTTGGCCGCCGGTCTGGCGATGATGGCGAAGTATTCGACCTTCGCCTTCGTCTATTTCGCGGCGCTGTCGACGCTGTTCGTGCCGCAGATCCGTCGCTGCTATCGCCAACCGCAGTTCTATCTGGCGGTGGCGATCTGGCTGGCGCTGGTGTTGCCGAACGTATTCTGGCTGTGGAACCACGACTTCGCCGCCTTTAAGTGGGTGGATTCGCAGATCAAGATGCAGCTCAATCTCGACATGCTGCAGTCGCTGCTACTGGTGTTCTATCCGTCGCTGGTGCTGTGGTGGATCCTGCGCCGCAGCGGGGCGGTGCTGGCCTGGCCGAAAGCCTTGCCGATGCGGGTGCTGCTGTGGATCTACCTGCTGCCGCTCGGCATCATCACCTTCTGGTTCTCCTTCAACGTCGGCGGCCGCTTGACCGAGTGGCTGCAGCCGTTCTTCATGCTGGCACCCGCGCTGCTGGTCGGCTGCGTGCGTCAGCCGCCGGTGCGTTCGCTGCGGGCGGCGACTATTGGGCTGATGTGCGCGGCGCTGGCGGTCTATCTGGGGTATGCCGCGGTGATGCTGGGCAACGTGCGCAATGCCGGTCAGAAGATGGTGGGCATCAAGGCGTTCAGCGCCGGGGTGGAACAGCTGTGGCAGGAGCGGTATGGCGTCAGTCTGCGTTACGTCGGCGGCGAATACCTGTCGCAGTGGATGACGGTGTATGCCGGTTCCCGGCCGCAGACCATTACGCGCTGGTCAAATCATACGCGGCCGAACATCTACAACGTCAACATCAGCTATCCGCAGATTGCGCAGCATGGCGTCGCCTTGTTCGGTCGGTTGGGTGAAGACTGCGCGCACAGCGACTTCGGCGGCGAACTGGCCCACTGGCCGAAGATGCGCCTCGACTGGCAGCAGACGCTGACGTTCCGCGCCGATCCGCAGAGCGACAAGCAGGTGCTGTGCGTCGGCTTCGTTCGCCCGCAGTAACGGCGGCGCAGAACGCCGCCGCGATGCGAACTCAGTAAGCGATAACCAGCTTGCCTTGCATATGGCCGCCGAGCAGCTGTTGGTGCGCGGCGGTCAGCGTGTCTACCGACAGCCCGTGCAGGGTTTCGCTCAGCGTGGTGCTCAGCTTGCCGTCGTCCAGCAGTTGCGCCACCTGCTGCAGGATCCGGCCTTGCTGCGCGATGTCCGGGGTGGTGAACATGCTGCGGGTGAACATGAATTCCCAGTGCAGCGCGGCGCTTTTCAGCTTCAGCGCGTTTTGATCCAACGGCTGCGCGTTCTCGACGATGGTGCAGATATGGCCGAGCGGCGCGATCAGTTCGGCCATCGCCGGCCAGTGGCCGTCGGTATCGTTCAGACAGAGGATGTAATCCACCTGCTCGATGCCGTGTTGCGCCAGGTTGCCCTTCAAATCGCGGTAGTCCACCACCAGGTCGGCGCCCCGCTCGCGGCACCAGGCGGCGGATTCCGGCCTGGACGCGGTGGCGATCACTTTCACCTTGCTGCGCAGCGCGGCCAGCGGAATGGCCAGCGAGCCGACCCCGCCGGCGCCGCCGATGATCAGCAGCGTCTTGTGCTCGGGCGCATCCTGAATGTTCAGGTGCTCGAACAGCGCTTCCCAGGCGGTGAGGGCGGTGAGCGGCATGGCGGCGGACTCCGCCCAGTTCAGGCTGCGCGGTTTGTGCGCGGCGATGCGCGAGTCGATCAGTTGGTGGCTGCTGTTGCTGCCGGGCCGGGTGATGTCGCCGGCGTACCACACTTCATCGCCGGGCTTGAAGCCGCTGACGCCGCTGCCCACGTCCAGCACGATGCCGCTGGCGTCCCAGCCGAGGACACGCGGCTGCTGCAGGCCGCTTTTCTGCAGACCGGCGTGTACTTTGGTATCCACCGGGTTGACCGAGGCCGCTTTCACTTCCACCAGCAGATCGTACTGGCCGGGCACCGGCATCTCCGGTGAGATTTCGATGAAACCGGCGGGGTTCTGCGGGTCTACGGCAATGGCTTTTATCGACATGATTGTGCTCCTTTCAAATGATGTCCCCAGTGTAGACCCGCAGCAGTGGGGTGATAAGATGGACAATATCTAACTGAGTGTTCGTCAGAGGTGAACAATGGAGTTCAAACAGCTGCAGGACATGGCGCTGTTCGCGCTGGTGGCGGAGTGCGGCAGTTTCACCGCCGCCGCGCAGCGTGTCGGGTTGCCGAAGTCCAGCGTCAGTCAGCGCATCAGCCAGCTCGAACAGACGCTGGGGCTGCGTTTGCTCAACCGCACCACGCGCCAGTTGAACCTGACCTTCGCCGGCGAGCGCTATCTGGAACATTGCCAGGCGATGATGTCCGCCGCCGAGCGGGCCGATCTGGCGCTGCAGCGGCTGCGCGACAACCCGAGCGGCCGCCTGCGCATCTCGACGCCGGCCGGGTTGGGGGCAACCCTGGTGGCGCGGCTGGCGGCGGATTTTCAGCGCCAGTACCCGGACGTATCGCTGGAGGTGTCGGTATCCGACGCCATGGTGGATCTGGTGCAGGAAGGCTTCGACGCCGCGCTGCGCACCGGCAAGCCGCAGGATTCTTCGCTGATCGGCCGCCGCCTCGGGTATGCGCCGCGCTATCTGCTGGCTGCGCCGTCCTATCTGGCGCAGCACTCGCCGATCGAGCACCCGCAGCAGCTGCAGCAACATCGCTGTATTGCCCACCGCGCCTGGACGGCCTGGAACCTGCGCTGCGGCGACGATTATTACCGCTGGCAGCTGCCGCTGGCGCACACCACCGACAATCTGCTGTATGCGCGCGAATGCGCTATCGCCGGCGCGGGGATCACGCTGCTGCCGGCGTTTCTCAGCCGCGAGGTGGTGGCGCAGAAGCTGTTGGTGGAGGTGTTGCCGGCCTGGCGCGCAGAAGGGAATGAACTGTATCTGGTCTACCCGAGCCGCAAGCTGAATTCCCCGGCGCTGGCCTGTTTCATCGATGTGGTATTGCAGCACCCGGCGTTTGACGACTACGCGCGCGAGCTGACGCGGGAGTAGGCCTGGCAGATGACGCCGACGCCTAATTTCTGTCGCCATCGTCCTAAAACCTTTGGCTGGAGCATGGCGCGGGCTATGCTCATGAAAGGGGCTTAGGGGGAGAGGGTATGGATCCGTTATCGGAAGTGCTTGCGCCATTGAACAGCCAGAATGCGTTTTTCGGCGGCCTGAAGGCCGGCGGCGACTGGGCCGTTCATTTTCCTGCGCCGCAGAGCGGGAAATTCAACGCGGTGGTGCGCGGCGGCTGTTGGCTGGCGGCGGAAGGGTTGGCCGAACCGCTGCGGCTGGCGGCCGGCGACTGCTTGCTGCTGACCCGCAGCCTGCCGGTCACTGTCGGCAGCGATCTGTCGCTGCCGGCGCTCGATGCTGACGTACTTTATCTGCAGGCGAAAAATGGTGTGGCGAGCTGCGGCGAGGCGGAGGATTGCCTGTTTATCGGCGGGAGTTTTACCTTCGGTGAGGAAGTGGAGCGGTTGTTGGGGAGTTTACCGGCGTTGATGGTGATCCGAGGCGGCACCGAAGAGGCCGCCGTGTTGCAATGGGCGTTGCAGCGGCTGGCGGACGAGCTGTTAAAGTCTTCGCCGGGTAGCGCGCTGATGACGCATCACCTGGGGCAAATCATGTTGACCCAGGCGCTGCGGATTTACCTGACGGGGGAGGAGGGCGCGGCCTCCGGCTGGCTGCCCGCCTTGTTCGATCCGCGCATCGGCACCGCGATGCAGGCAGTACACGCCGATCCAGCCCGTCGCTGGACGGTGGCGTCATTGGCCGATGCGGCGAGCGTTTCCCGTTCGACGTTGGCGCTGCGCTTCAAGCAGAAGGCGGGAATGGCGCCGCTTGAGTATGTGTCGCGTTGGCGCATGTTGCTGGCTGCGCGGGCGCTGCGTACCGGTGTTGAACCGGTATCCATCATCGCGCAACGTTTGGGGTACGATTCCGACAGCGCGTTCAGCCATGCTTTCAAGCGCGTGATGGCGTGCTCACCGCGCGATTATCGCCGGACGCGGGCATAAAAAAAGGCGCCGCATGCGGCGCCTTGGGGATTACTTGGCGATCTTTTTGTACTTGATGCGGTGCGGTTCGAGCGCATCGGCGCCCAGCGTACGCTTCTTGTACTCTTCGTACTCGGTGAAGTTGCCTTCGAAGAATTCCACCTTGCCCTCGTCCTGGTAGTCCAGGATGTGGGTGGCGATACGGTCGAGGAACCAACGGTCGTGCGAGATCACCATGGCGCAGCCTGGGAATTCCAGCAGGGCGTTTTCCAGCGCGCGCAGGGTTTCGATATCCAGGTCGTTGGTCGGTTCATCGAGCAGCAGCACGTTGCCGCCAACCTGCAGCAGCTTGGCCAGGTGCAGACGGCCACGCTCACCGCCGGACAGCTCGCCCACGCGTTTACCCTGATCGATGCCCTTGAAGTTGAAGCGGCCGACATAGGCGCGGCTCGGCATCTCGGTGTTGCCGATGCGCATGATGTCCTGCCCGCCGGAGACCTCTTCCCACACGGTTTTCGAACCGTCCATGCTGTCGCGGAACTGATCGACGGACGCCAGCTTGACGGTATCGCCCAGCACGATGCTGCCGGAATCAGGCTGCTCCTGACCGGACATCATGCGGAACAGCGTGGATTTACCCGCGCCGTTCGGGCCGATGATGCCGACGATCGCCCCTTTCGGCACCGAGAACGACAGGTCGTCGATCAGCAGGCGGTCGCCGTAAGACTTGCGCAGGTTGCTGACTTCGACCACTTTATCGCCCAGGCGCGCGCCAGGTGGAATGAACAGTTCGTTGGTTTCGTTACGTTTTTGGTATTCGGTGTTGTTCAGCTCTTCAAAGCGGGCCAGACGGGCCTTGCCTTTGGACTGGCGGCCTTTGGCGCCCTGGCGCACCCACTCCAGCTCTTTCTCGATCGACTTGCGACGAGCGGCTTCGGCGGACGCTTCCTGCGCCAGACGCGCGTCTTTCTGCTCCAGCCAGGACGAGTAGTTGCCTTCCCACGGAATGCCTTCGCCGCGGTCCAGTTCGAGGATCCAGCCGGCCACGTTATCCAGGAAGTAACGGTCGTGGGTGATCGCCACGACGGTGCCTTCGAAGTCGTGCAGGAAGCGTTCCAGCCAGGCCACGGACTCGGCGTCCAGGTGGTTGGTCGGTTCGTCCAGCAGCAGCATGTCCGGCTTTTCGAGCAGCAGGCGGCACAGCGCGACGCGGCGGCGTTCACCCCCGGACAGATGGGCGATTTTGGCGTCCCAGTCCGGCAGGCGCAGCGCATCGGCGGCGCGTTCCAGCTGCGCGTTGAGGTTGTGACCGTCGTGCGCCTGAATGATCTCTTCCAGGCGGCCCTGTTCAGCGGCCAGCTTGTCGAAGTCTGCGCCTTCTTCCGCGTACAGCGCGTACACTTCGTCCAGGCGTTTCAGCGCGCCGACCACTTCCGCCAGCGCTTCTTCCACCGACTCACGCACGGTGTGTTCGAGGTTAAGCTGCGGCTCCTGCGGCAGATAACCGATCTTGATGCCCGGCTGCGGGCGCGCTTCCCCTTCGATATCGGTATCGATGCCGGCCATGATGCGCAGCAGGGTGGACTTACCGGCGCCGTTCAGGCCTAGTACGCCGATTTTTGCCCCAGGGAAGAAGCTCAGGGAGATGTTTTTCAAAATATGACGCTTCGGCGGTACCACTTTGCCGACGCGGTGCATGGTATAGACGTATTGAGCCACGTTGCTCTAAGCCTCTCTATATCAGTATTTATAGGATGTCTGGCGGCATGAGTGTAGCCCGTTTCGATCTTGGATCCCAGACATCGCTCAGCGATCGCTAAGTATAACCGTTTATGCGCCGATAAAGGCGCATATTGGTGGCTTATGGCGTGACGACGATCGCGACGCGGCGGTTTTCCGCGCGGCCGCTGGAGGTGCGGTTGTCGGCGACGGGATCGCGCTTGCCCATGCCGCGGGTTTCGATGTTGGCGCGCGGAATACCGACGCTGGCCAGCAGATCGGCGACCGCATCGGCGCGGCGCAGGGAGAGCTGATCGTTATAGCTGTCTTCGCCGTAGTTGTCGGTATGGCCGTCCAGACGGAACTTGGTGATGCCGACGCTCAGCAGCGCGCGGCCCATCTTCTGCACCGTCTCGGTGCTTTCCGGGTTCAGCTTGCCGATGTTGTTGCCGAACAGCACTTTATCCGACAGGCCGAATTCCCAACCGTTGTCGGTCAGTTTGAAGCCCTGCGATTGCAGCAGCGCAACCTGCTCGGGCGTCAGGCCTTGCGGCTTGCTCTGGCAACCGGCGAGCGCCAGCAGGGCGACGAACGCCATCGTCAGCAGTGAAAAACGACCTTTAAACAGTTGCTGTATCATAGTCAAAATCCCTAGTTCAAGTGTTATAGCCGGGGCTCTTATTTATGTATAGCCAGCCGCCAGCCTCCGTTATAACGATGCTTTGCCTGATACATCGCATCGTCAGCTTCGTGCAAAAGACCCTGAGGCGTCGACGCGTGATCAGGGTACAGCGCAATGCCGATACTCAGAGAGGTAATGATCGTCTCGTCGTTCGGTAAAATAACCGGTTGCGTCATGCAATCGATGATGTTGTCGGCGATCTGCAAGACATCTTCCGTGCTGTGCACCGGCGCCAGCAGCACGGCGAATTCATCTCCTCCCAGGCGTGCGACCAGATCGGTTTCGCGCAGCTGCGCGCGAATGCGTCCGGCAATGGTGGTCAGCACCGCATCGCCCGCGGCGTGACCGTAACTGTCGTTCACTTCCTTGAAGCGATCGCCGTCGATAAACAGCACCGCCAATTTCGCCGGCGGCGCGATATCGCCCAGGGCGCGGCTCAGCCGGCCTTCGAAGAAGGCGCGGTTCGGCAAGCCGGTCAGGCTGTCGTGCGTCGCCCGGTGGGCCAGCGAGTCGTTTTCCTGCTTCAGATGGGCCTGCCAGGCCTCCAGTTCATCGAGCAAGCCATTGAAATCATTGCTGAGCTCATGCAGCTCGGCGATCGGCGCCGAGGGCACCCGCAGGCCGAAGGTGCGATCTCGCCGCACCGCATGCGCCACGTTGGCGATGTCGTCCAACGAACTGACGATGCCGACCAGCATGCGGCGCGACAACACCAGGGCGCACAGGGTACTGAGCACCATGCAGGCGATCATGCCGACCAGCCCGCGCAACAGGAAACGCAACAGGCTGCCGCCGTTGCCGCTCAGCCAGACCTGGCCGACCTGTTTGCCCTCGTGGGAGATAGGCAGGATGACCGGCTCGGGCAGTGCCCAGTGGGCGATAACCTGCTCCATGCCGTGCAGTGGGCCATCTTTGGGACGATGCCAACTGACCAGCACGTCACCGGCGTTGTTCAGAATTTTGGCCTCCGACACCTCTTCTTTGGCGGCGATCAGCACCATCGCCTCGCGAATGTAGGGGCGATCGCCAAACACCACTGCCGCTTCAACCGTATAGCTGATGGAGCGCGCGATCAGGTGCAGGTTGTGGTTGGCATAGGCGCGCAGCGCGAACAGCGCCACCAGCGTCAGAAAGATGCCGGCGGTGCCGACGGCGATCAATGCCAGCCCAAGATGCACCCGCTGCAGCACCCGGCCCAACGTCGGGCGCGCATTGCCGGAACGGTTTCTACGCAACAGCCTCATAGCGGCGGCGCCTGTTTGCGCGCCAGCTGCAGCACGTTGGGGTGAACGCGCACGCCGCTGCGCGCCAGGGCGTCCAGGTTGACCTTGAAGCCGGCCTGGTCGCCGTTGATCTGCAGGCAAAATGCGCTGCCGGCGGAGCATTCGCTATCGTTCTCGCTGATGCTGAGAATGGAGTTGCCGGAAATGCGCTGCATGAAATTTTGTCTCTGCGCGGCGTTGATGTTCCCTAAATAGATGACATCGCAGCCGGTACTCAGCGTCGGGCTGTCGAACGGCACGCGTTCGGTTTTAATCGGACGCGGCGCGCTGAGCAGGATCGGATCGAACAGCCCCTCGGCATACTGGGTGGGTGCGGTCACGCACAACCGGATCGGATTGGGTTCACGTGACCAGCGGGCGTAGCTGATGATGCCTACCACCACGGTCGTCACGGCGTGCGTGCGCTGTTGATAGGGATCATCGGCGGCGCGCGCAGGCCCGGGCAACGTCAGCAGCGCCAACAAAACGATCAGCAACAGGCGGCCGATATTCAGGCGTGCGGCAAGGAAGCCCGGCACGGGGCTTTTTGCGCAACGCATCGTTATCGCGGTATTACTCGCCATCTTCACCCGCCATTCCGGCCTGATCCACCGCCCGCAGGCCGTGGCCCGACAAGTAAAAATCCGGCCCGCTTGAAGGGACAATCGTTTTGCTGAAAGCTGTCAGTCGCACTGCCTAATGAACACTATCTACCCATAATTGGCGCGGATTGTATTATAAGATGTCTTCGTTGGGCGCTTTATGTGCTGTTTTCTCGGAATTATCCTACTTATTTTTGATAGTATAAAAATGCCCTCTCGGGTTTGCCACCGCTTTTCTGCAAAGTTGGCGCGTTTGGCCAGCTGTCAGGCGATTTGCGCAACGCCGGCGCTATCTCTTAAATGCAATAGTGTGATAACTAATAATTAGAAAGTATTTTACTTTTCCAATAAACGCCGTTGCGGCTAATAAAAATCCGGCCGGCGATAATATCCCGCCGCCCTGATTTGTCAGCCAAAGTAAACGTTTTTTACCTGGCTCCGATCATGGCGATACACTTCTTCTTCTACAGTATTGAATGGATGAGCGATTGCGCTGTCTATGGTAGATATCTGCGTCCGGGCCGTGCGCCCGGTTTTATTTTGTTCTGCGGCGCCGTGGCGCGGCGGTCACCGGGGAGCTGGGCGGCTCCCGCGGCACAATCAGTGAGGAAAGAGCGAGGATGGTCAAGGTGGACAAGCGACGGCTGTTGGCGATGGGGCTGTGCCTGACGGCGTTTTCCGGCGCGGCGCTGGCGGATTCTCTGGATGCGCAACGTCAGCGCTACCAGCAGATCAAGCAGGCGTGGGACGGCAATCAGATGGACGTGGTGGCGCAGCTGATGCCGACGCTGCGCGATTACCCGCTTTATCCTTATCTGGAATACCGCGAGCTGACTCAGGATCTGAGTCAGGCGGGGTTCTCCGAAGTGAACGACTTTATCAAACGCAACCCGACGCTACCGCCGGCGAAATCGCTGGCGCCGCGCTTCGTCAATGAACTGGCGCGGCGCGAAGATTGGCGTACCCTGTTGGCCTTCAGCCCGCAGCCGCCCAAACCGGTGGCGGCGCGCTGCAACTATTACTACGCCAAATGGGCCACCGGCGATCAGCAGGCGGCCTGGAGCGGCGCCGACGAGCTGTGGCTGAACGGCAAAACGCTGCCGGGCGCCTGCGATCGGCTGTTCAGCGTCTGGCGCGGCGCAGGCAAGCAAACGCCGCTCGATATTCTGGCGCGCATGAAGCTGGCGCTGAAAGAGGGCAACAGCTCGCTGGTCAGCAACCTCTACAGCCAGTTGCCGGCCGACTATCAAACCATGGGCAACGCTCTGGTGCGCTTGCAAAACGATCCGACCACCGTGGAAGCCTTCGCCCGCAGCGTAGGGCCGACCGACTTTACCCGTGCCGCCACCGGCATCGCCTTTGAGCGCCTGGCGCGGCAGGATGTGGAAAACGCGCGGGCGATGATCCCGACGCTCGCGCGGCTGCAGAAAATGAGCGACGAGGAGCGGCTGGGGCTGGAAGAGGCGGTGGCCTGGCGCCTGATGGGCAGCGACGCTACCTATGAACAGGCGCAGTGGCGCGATCAGGTGATTCTGCGCAGCCGTTCGCCTTCGCTGCTGGAGCGTCGGGTGCGTATGGCGCTGGGCAACGGCGATCGGCAGGGCGTCGCGACCTGGCTGGCTCGCTTGCCGGAAGAGTCGCGCAACAAGGATGAGTGGCGCTACTGGCGCGCCAGTCAGCTGATGGACGAAGGCAAACGCGCCGAAGGCGAGGAGATGTTGCGCAACCTGATGACCGAACGCGGCTTCTATCCGATGGTGGCGGCGCAGAAGCTGAACGCAACCTATCCGGTGATGGTGGCGGTGGCGGCCAAGCCGCGCGCGTCGCTGACCGACGGGCCGGAAGTGGCCCGAGTGCGCGAGCTGATGTACTGGAATATGGACAACCTGGCCCGCAGCGAGTGGGGTTCCTATGTCGCCAGCCGCAGCCGGCCTGAGCAAGAGGCGCTGGCGCGTTACGCCTTTGAGCAAAAATGGGCCGATCTGAGCGTACAGGCGACCATCGTCGGCAAGCTGTGGGATCATCTGGAAGAGCGTTTCCCGGTCGCCTGGCCGCAGGAGTTCCGCCGCGCCACCGATGACAAAGGGATCACCAGCAGCTATGCGATGGCGATCGCGCGTCAGGAGAGCGCCTGGAATCCGAAGGCGCAGTCGCCGGTCGGCGCCTCCGGCCTGATGCAGGTCATGCCGCGCACCGCGCAGCATACGGTGCAGATGTACAATATTCCCGGCTACGTCGGGCCGAGCCAATTGTTCGATCCGCAGACCAACATCACCATCGGCACCAGCTATCTGGAGTCGGTCTATCAGCAGTTCGGCCGCAACCGCATTCTGTCGAGCGCCGCTTATAACGCCGGCCCGTCGCGAGTGAACACCTGGCTGGGCAACAGCGCGGGGCGGATCGATCCGGTAGCGTTCATCGAAAGCATTCCGTTCTCGGAAACCCGCGGCTACGTCAAGAACGTGCTGGCTTACGATGCGTTTTACCGCTATCTGACGCACCGGCCGGCCAAGGTGCTGACCGACGCCGAGTGGCAGAGACGTTATTGATTTTGACGGCCCTATGGTATGCTGCTGTACTAGTTAAATAGTATGGTGGCTGCCATGACGCAATTATCGTTAAACGACCCCGCTCTTTCAGAACAAGGCAATGAGGATTGGCTGCGCTTCGTCGCGCTGCTGCAGAATTCGTTTGCGCAAGAACTGCATCAACCGCTGTTGCAATTGATGCTGACGCCGGACGAGCGCACCGCGCTGGGCACCCGGGTGCGGATCATTCAGGAACTGATGCGCGGCGAGATGAGCCAGCGCGAGCTGAAAAATGAACTGGGCGCGGGGATCGCCACCATCACCCGCGGTTCTAACAGCCTGAAAGCGGCTTCACCCGCGCTGAAACAGTGGCTTGAGCAGCAGTTGCTGCACGACGCGCCCTAGCAGACTCTGCGTTATTGCTGATAGATGGCGTTGTGGAACGGCACCAGCGCCAGCAGCAGCGCCTGATGATAAACGCTGGTGCGGCTCAGCCGGCCGTCGGTGAAGACGCCGATGGCGCCGCCCTGGCGCTTCACCTCGGCGTTGCCGGTGATCGTCGCCATTTCGCTGCCCAATTCGCGGCCTTCGCGAATACCTTGTAAGATGACTTCCGGCAGCATCAGGCTCGCCGAGCGGGATTCGCCGCGGATGGACGGGTTCTCGATGGTCATCCAGGCGAAGGTCATATTCTCTTCAATCCCGGCTTCCACGCCGACCCAAAAATCGGCCTCGGGCCTGACCTGGCGCGCTTCCATCACGCGTTGACGCGCACCTGTGCGCGTTTCGTGATTGCCTATCGGCTGCAGCGAAACGCCGCTGGCGACGTCGACGGGTTCAATGCGGTATTGGCCTGCGCCGAAGACGTCATCGAAGGCCAATTGAATAGCCTTGATCTTTGCCGGGTTGGTAGTTGCAGCGACAACATGGTACATAACGGGTTTGATATCCTTCTGGCCGATACGCCGGGCAGCGGCAAAAGCGCCGCCGGGCCGGGGATAAACGCAAATTTCACGCAGTATAACGGAAAACAAAAATGTTACAGGTATACCTCGTTCGCCACGGCGAAACGGAATGGAACGCGGCTCGCCGCATCCAGGGTCAGTCCGACAGCCCGTTAACCGCCATGGGGGAACACCAGGCCCGTCTGGTCGCCAGGCGCGTCAGCAAAGAAGGCATTACGCATATCATTACCAGCGACCTGGGGCGCACGCGCCGCACCGCGCAGATCATCGCCGAAGCCTGTGGCTGCGAAGTGATTGGCGATCCGCGTTTGCGTGAGCTGCACATGGGGGTTCTGGAAGAACGCCTGATCGACAGTTTGACGCCGCAGGAAGAACAGTGGCGCAAACAGATGGTCGATGGTACTCCTGACGGCCGTATCCCTC
The DNA here is from genome assembly GCF_052166775.1 of Serratia sp. CY74737. Taxonomy (NCBI): domain Bacteria; kingdom Pseudomonadati; phylum Pseudomonadota; class Gammaproteobacteria; order Enterobacterales; family Yersiniaceae; genus Serratia; species Serratia sp. CY74737. The sequence goes on along the minus strand of NZ_JBJNOF010000007.1, from coordinate 211,090 downwards.
AAGGCGAATCCATGGAGGAGCTGGGCGAGCGCATGCGCGCCGCGCTGGAGAGCTGCCTGATGCTGCCGGAGGGCAGCAAGCCGCTGCTCGTCAGCCATGGCATCGCGTTGGGGTGTTTGATCAGTACGGTGCTCGGGCTGCCGGCCTATGCGGAACGCCGCCTGCGCTTGCGCAACTGCTCACTGTCGCGCGTCGATCACCAGCAGAGCCCGTGGCTGGCTTCCGGCTGGATCGTCGAAACGGCGGGCGATGTCACGCATCTGGACATGCCCGCGTTGGACGAACTGCAGCGTTAACGTCGAATCGGGATCAGGTAATCGCACTTGATCTCGGTAGGCGCCTGATGCGGACGGCGCTCGCCTTTCGGGTAGAAGCGCTCGATGTCGTGCCCTTTGCGGCGCGTCAGTTTGAGCTCCGGCAGGCAAGTGCCGTAGACCGTCAGGATAAAGTCCTGCAGGCCTCCGATGGGCCCTTCATAGCTGAACATTGCAAATTCGCCGCCCGGCAGCACCAGCGGTTGAACTTCCTGCACTTTATCAGGCACCTGATCCGGCTCCAGCGCCGTGGTGTACAGCACTTCCTGTTCGTCGTCCTTCTCCTGGCTCGGACGCGAGTGGTGCAACCCGTATAGCACCGGCGGCAAGGTTTCGACTTCGCCGAGGAACTGGCGCCAGAACTGCGAGCGCAGCTCGGTGCGCACGGTGGTGATCTGTTCCAGCGTGCAGGAGTAGCTTTGGGTCAGGCCGACCAGATGCTTATCCGGCAACGAGAGGAACTCGGGCTGCGGCAGAGTGAAGGCCCCCAGACGGATCGGCGGGCAGATGCCGAACGCGTTCCAGTCTTCGGCGCGGCGGTACAGCGCCGGCGTTTGCGCAAACTGTTTCTTGAAGGCGCGCGTGAAGGTCTGCTGCGAGTCGAAGCGATATTGCAGAGCGATATCCAAAATCGGCCGGCTGGTCAGGCGCAGCGCGACGGCGGCCTTGGACAGCCTTCTTGCCCGGATGTAAGCACCGATGGCATTACCGGTAATATCTTTGAACATCCGTTGCAGGTGCCATTTGGAGTAGCCGGCCTTGGCCGCCACGTTATCCAGCGACAAGGGTTGGTCCAAATGGCTTTCCAGCCAGCTAAGCAGATCACGAATGATACCGGCTTGATCCATAGATCTTCCTCGTAAAGCTTGGGGGTAGGAACCCGAACTGTTGATTCGTCACGCTGGTGCTGCGCTATCAGACCGATCCATGAGCCATTATGCGTTGCACTCTTTGCCTCTGCTGCGCATGCCGCGCCAGAGTTGGATTGGGGTACACCGTAGTGGGCGCAAAGAAATAACGACGCCGCATCATAGCAATTTTTTTCCTCCGCGACTCTCAAAGATTTTTGTCACGCTCTGTGCTAAAACGGACGGTGCGGACCCGTAAAAACCCGATTCCGTGAGCTTAGACATAAATAATGGTGATCGCCGAGCCCATTTTCGCGGCAAGGTTATATCGGAGTTAAGTAAATGAAAAAAAGCTGGATATTTTTATTCGGTTTGGTTTGCGCAACCGTGGGAAGCGCACAGGCGGAGCAAGTGGGTTCCGTTGATACGGTGTTTAAATTGTTGGGGCCGGACCACAAAATCGTGGTCGAAGCGTTCGACGATCCGGATGTTAAAAATGTAACTTGTTATATCAGCCGCGCCAAAACCGGCGGCATCAAAGGCGGGCTGGGCCTGGCGGAAGATACCGCCGACGCGGCCATTTCCTGCCAGCAGGTCGGGCCTATCGAGCTGAGTGACAAGATCAAAAACGGCAAGGCGGAAGGCGATGTGGTGTTCCAGAAACGCACGTCGCTGGTGTTCAAGAAGCTGCAGGTGGTGCGCTTCTACGACGCCAAACGCAATTCGCTGATCTACCTGAGCTACTCCGACAAGGTGATCGACGGCTCGCCGAAGAATGCGCTGAGCGCGGTGCCGATCATGCCGTGGGCTGAGGCAAAATAAAAAAACGGGGTTCAGCATGCTGAACCCCATTTTCATGACGGCAGGCTGGAATTACTCTTCCAGATCGCCGCAGAAGCGGTAGCCTTCGCCGTGGATGGTGGCGATGATTTCCGGCGTGTCCGGCGTCGATTCGAAGTGCTTGCGAATGCGACGGATGGTGACGTCCACGGTGCGGTCATGCGGCTTCAGCTCGCGGCCGGTCATCTTCTTCAGCAGTTCGCCGCGGGACTGGATCTTGCCCGGGTTTTCGCAGAAGTGCAGCATGGCGCGGAATTCGCTGCGCGGCAGCTTGTACTGTTCGCCGGCCGGGCTGATCAAAGAGCGGCTGTTGATGTCCAGCTCCCACCCGTTGAACTTGTAGCTCTCGACCAGGCGGCGCTCTTCGCCGAGGCTGCCCAGATTCATGGTGCGCGACAGCAGGTTGCGTGCGCGGATGGTCAGCTCACGCGGGTTGAACGGTTTGGTGATGTAATCGTCGGCGCCGATTTCCAGGCCGAGGATTTTATCCACCTCGTTATCGCGGCCGGTCAGGAACATCAAGGCGACGCTGGCCTGTTCACGCAGTTCGCGCGCCAACAGCAGGCCGTTTTTGCCTGGCAGATTGATGTCCATGATGACCAGATTGATATCATTTTCAGACAGGATATTGTGCATCTCTGCACCATCATTGGCTTCATGAACAATGTAGCCTTCCGCCTCGAAAATGCTCTTCAGGGTGTTACGAGTGACTAACTCGTCTTCGACAATCAGAATGTGCGGGGTCTGCATATTTGCTACCTAAAATTGCCAACAAAATAGAAAATAGGAAGTACAGAAGTCTCTGTTTTCTTAGAGGAGGGCAGAGATAGCGCCACGTTCCCTCTCAGCAAATGACTAAAGTACGTAAACTCGTTCTTGATGCACTTTCCATCTCATGTCAACAAGATCGCTAGCCTGGTGGGGATGCCGTTCCCTACAACCCCTTGGGTGCCAAAACGGCGCATATCCTAACCCCATTAACAGCAATATAACAGCGCGTGCCGAATTCATCACCCAACAAAACTACGCTTTGTTGACATATATCAAATTCAATTGTAGCACGTTAACAGATTTGTGAAAAACACTTACAGAAATGCCAGTTTAAGTCACAGAACCTCAAATTCTGTGAACGATTCAGCATTATCCGGCCCGATAGGATACAATTATTCACTTATTGATCATCGCGTTGTTTTAACTCATTGATAAATAAATGCAGTAAAACATAAGCATGAATAATGACTATTACGACAGGTTTATTAGCTCAACGAGCCGTTTAATCTTGTTTGTTGCTATTAACGCGTTTATTGTTACGCAATTGTAAATACATGCGGGCGCTGCGCTATCGTCAAAAACGCAGGCCCGCCTTCGGTGGAAGAGTGATGCAGCTTCATATTGTTCTAGTGGCTCCGGCGCGGCCGGAAAACGTCGGCGCGGCGGCGCGCGCGATGAAAACCATGGGTTTCGCTTCGTTGCGCATTGTCGACAGCGAGGCGCATCTGCAGCCGGCGGCGCGCTGGGTGGCACATGGGGCCGGCGAGATCCTCGACGGCGTGCAAACGTTCGCCACGCTGGAACAGGCGCTGGCGGATGTGGATTTCACCGTCGCCACCACCGCCCGCAGTCGCGCGCGTTTTCACTACTACTGCACGCCGCCTGAGCTGCTGGAACAGCTGAGTGAGCGTAAGCAGTGGGTCGGCCAGGCCGCGCTGGTATTCGGCCGCGAAGATTCCGGCCTGACCAACGAAGAGCTGGCGCTGGCGGATTTGCTGACCGGCGTGCCGATGCAGGCGGACTATCCGTCGCTCAATCTGGGTCAGGCGGTGATGGTGTACTGCTACCAGTTGGCGAGCCTGATGGGCGTCAACGCCGCGCCGCAGGAGGCTGCGGCGCCTGAAGGGCAACTCAGGGCGTTGCGCCGCCGCGCCGATGCTTTGTTGGATGCCCTGGAGGTCGGCGATGACCAAAAATTGCGCGACTGGCTGCACCAGCGCCTCGGTGCGTTGCCGCAGCGAGATACGGCGATGCTGCATACGCTGCTGCACGATATCGAAAAAAAACTCGCCAAGTGATAGCGGCTCCAGCAGGCGGTTACTCAGTGTGATCCACTATTAAACCGGCTTTAGGTTGTTTTTTTGTTCTGTCATTTTGCTTTTCACCTGTTGCATCGCGCATTACCGCCGCTGAACGGAAAATAAGCAAAAAAAAGAAATCGTTTGACTTGGGATAGCGATTGCTTTAACCAATAGAGGGGACAGAGTATTTCATGAGACAGACAGACAACATGCGCAATATCAGCCTGACTACCACAATTATTACCACCACCGATACCACAGGTAACGGGGCGGGCTGACGCGCACAGGAAACACAGAAAAAAGCCCGCACCTAATCAGTGCGGGCTTTTTTTTCGGCTTAAATTCGGAGAGATCACAAATGCGAGTGCTGAAATTTGGCGGAACCTCGGTAGCGAATGCGGAACGTTTTCTGCGCGTCGCCGACATCATGGAGAGTAACGCGCGTCAGGGACAGGTAGCCACGGTCTTGTCCGCCCCCGCAAAGATCACCAACCATCTGGTGGCGATGATCGACAAAACGGTGGCGGGCCAGGACATTCTGCCGAATATGAGCGACGCCGAGCGGATCTTTGCCGACCTGCTGAGCGGGCTGGCGCAGGCGCTGCCGGGCTTTGAATACGACAGGCTGAAAGGCGTGGTCGATCAGGAATTCGCGCAGCTCAAACAGGTGCTGCATGGCGTCTCGCTGCTGGGGCAGTGCCCGGACAGCGTGAACGCGGCGATCATCTGCCGTGGCGAAAAGCTCTCCATCGCCATCATGGAAGGGGTGTTCCGCGCCAAAGGCTATCCGGTCACGGTGATTAACCCGGTGGAGAAACTGCTGGCGCAGGGCCACTACCTGGAGTCCACCGTGGACATCGCCGAGTCTACGCTGCGCATCGCCGCCGCGGCGATCCCGGCCGATCATATCGTGCTGATGGCCGGTTTCACCGCCGGTAATGACAAGGGCGAGCTGGTGGTGCTGGGCCGCAACGGCTCCGACTATTCCGCCGCGGTGCTGGCCGCCTGCCTGCGCGCCGACTGTTGCGAGATCTGGACCGACGTCGACGGCGTTTATACCTGCGATCCGCGCACCGTGCCGGACGCCAGGTTACTGAAATCGATGTCGTACCAGGAAGCGATGGAGCTTTCCTATTTCGGCGCCAAAGTGTTACACCCCCGCACCATCACTCCTATTGCCCAGTTCCAAATCCCTTGCCTGATTAAAAACACCTCCAACCCGCAGGCCCCCGGCACGCTGATCGGCAAAGACAGCACCGATGCCGATATGCCGGTGAAGGGCATCACCAACCTGAACAACATGGCGATGATCAACGTCTCCGGCCCGGGCATGAAAGGCATGGTCGGCATGGCCGCACGGGTCTTCGCCGTGATGTCGCGCGCCGGCATTTCGGTGGTGCTGATCACCCAATCCTCTTCCGAATACAGCATCAGCTTCTGCGTGCCGCAGGGTGAACTGCAGCGCGCTCGTCGCGCGCTGGAAGAGGAGTTCTATCTGGAGCTGAAAGACGGCGTGCTGGATCCGCTGGACGTCATGGAACGCCTGGCGATCATCTCGGTGGTCGGCGACGGCATGCGCACCCTGCGCGGCATTTCCGCACGCTTCTTCTCCGCGCTGGCGCGCGCCAACATCAATATCGTCGCCATCGCCCAAGGGTCTTCGGAGCGTTCCATTTCGGTGGTGGTCAGCAATGATTCCGCCACCACCGGCGTGCGCGTCAGCCACCAGATGCTGTTCAACACCGATCAGGTGATCGAAGTGTTCGTCATCGGCGTCGGCGGTGTCGGCGGGGCGTTGATCGAGCAGATCTATCGTCAGCAGCCGTGGCTGAAGCAAAAACATATCGATCTGCGGGTGTGCGGCATCGCCAACTCGCGCGTGATGCTGACCAACGTGCACGGCATCGCGCTCGACAGCTGGCGCGACGCGCTGGCCGGCGCGCAGGAGCCGTTCAATCTCGGCCGTCTGATCCGGCTGGTGAAGGAATATCATCTGCTGAACCCGGTGATCGTCGACTGTACCTCCAGCCAGGCGGTGGCCGATCAGTACGTGGACTTCCTGGCGGACGGTTTCCATGTGGTGACGCCGAACAAAAAGGCCAACACCTCGTCGATGAACTATTATCAGCAGCTGCGCGCGGCCGCGGCCGGCTCGCACCGCAAGTTCCTGTACGACACCAACGTCGGCGCCGGTCTGCCGGTGATTGAGAACCTGCAAAACCTGCTGAACGCCGGCGATGAACTGGTGCGTTTCTCCGGCATCCTGTCCGGCTCGCTGTCCTTTATCTTCGGCAAGCTGGACGAAGGGCTGTCGCTGTCGGCGGCGACCCTGCAGGCCCGGGCCAACGGCTACACCGAGCCGGATCCGCGCGACGATCTGTCCGGGATGGACGTGGCGCGTAAGCTGCTGATCCTGGCGCGCGAGGCCGGTTATAAACTGGAACTGAGCGATATCGAGGTCGAGCCGGTGCTGCCGCCATCCTTCGACGCGTCGGGCGACGTGGACACCTTCCTGGCGCGGTTGCCGGAGCTGGATAAAGAGTTCGCGCGCAACGTGGCCAACGCCGCCGAGCAAGGCAAGGTGCTGCGCTATGTCGGCCTGATCGACGAAGGGCGCTGCAAGGTGCGCATTGAGGCGGTGGACGGCAACGATCCGTTGTATAAAGTGAAGAACGGCGAGAACGCGCTGGCCTTCTACAGCCGCTACTATCAGCCGTTGCCGCTGGTGCTGCGCGGCTACGGCGCCGGTAACGATGTGACCGCAGCGGGCGTATTCGCCGATCTGCTGCGCACACTGTCATGGAAGTTGGGAGTTTAATATGGTTAAGGTGTATGCACCGGCCTCGATCGGCAACGTCAGCGTCGGTTTCGACGTGCTGGGCGCGGCGGTTTCGCCGATCGACGGCACGCTGCTGGGCGACTGTGTCAGCGTCGAAGCCGCCGAGACGTTCAGTTTGCAGAATGCCGGGCGCTTCGTCAGCAAGCTGCCGGCCGAGCCGAAAGAGAACATCGTTTATCAATGCTGGGAGCGCTTCTGCCAGGAGATCGGCCGCGAAGTGCCGGTGGCGATGCGTTTGGAAAAGAACATGCCGATCGGATCGGGGCTGGGTTCCAGCGCCTGTTCGGTGGTCGCCGGGCTGATGGCGATGAACGAATTCTGCGATCGCCCGTTGGATAAGACGACGCTGCTCGGCCTGATGGGCGAGCTGGAAGGGCGCATTTCCGGCAGCGTGCATTACGACAACGTGGCGCCTTGCTATCTGGGCGGCCTGCAGCTGATGCTGGAAGAAGAAGGCATTATCAGCCAGGAGGTGCCGTGCTTTGACGATTGGCTGTGGGTTATGGCCTATCCGGGCATCAAAGTGTCCACCGCCGAAGCGCGCGCCATTTTACCCGCGCAATACCGTCGTCAGGATTGCATCAGCCATGGCCGCTATCTGGCCGGCTTTATTCACGCCTGCCATACCCGGCAGCCGCAGCTGGCCGCCAAATTGATGCAGGACGTGATCGCCGAACCGTACCGCACCCGGCTGCTGCCGGGCTTCGCCGAAGCGCGCAAGGCGGCGCAGGAGATCGGCGCGTTGGCCTGCGGCATCTCCGGCTCTGGCCCGACGCTGTTCGCCGTCTGCAACGACGGCGCCACCGCGCAACGCATGGCCGCCTGGCTGCAACAACACTATCTGCAAAACGACGAAGGTTTTGTTCATATTTGCCGTCTGGATACCGCAGGCGCTCGACTACTGGGATAACGCATGAAACTGTACAACCTTAAGGATCACAACGAGCAGGTCAGCTTCGCGCAGGCGATCAAACAAGGCCTGGGCAAGCAACAGGGGCTGTTCTTCCCGCTGGAGCTGCCGGAGTTCGAACTGACCGAAATCGACCACCTGCTGGAGCAGGATTTTGTCACCCGCAGCAGCCGCATTCTGTCGGCCTTTATCGGCGAAGAGGTGCCGGAAGCGGCGCTGAAGAAACGCGTGCAGGCCGCCTTTGAGTTCCCGGCGCCGGTGGCGAAAGTGACCGATGACGTCTCCTGCCTGGAGCTGTTCCACGGCCCGACGCTGGCGTTCAAAGACTTCGGCGGCCGCTTTATGGCGCAGATGCTGGCGGAAGTGGCCGGCGAGCAGCCGGTGACCATTCTGACCGCCACCTCCGGCGACACCGGCGCCGCCGTGGCGCACGCCTTCTACGGCCTGAAAAACGTGCGGGTGGTGATCCTGTATCCGCAGGGCAAAATCAGCCCGCTGCAGGAAAAGCTGTTCTGCACCCTGGGCGGCAACATTCACACCGTGGCGATCGACGGTGACTTCGATGCTTGTCAGGCGCTGGTGAAGCAGGCGTTCGACGATCAGGAATTGAAAGACGCGCTGCACCTGAACTCGGCCAACTCGATTAACATCAGCCGTTTGCTGGCGCAGATTTGCTACTACTTCGAAGCGGTGGCGCAGCTGCCGCAGGAAGCGCGCAATCAGCTGGTGATTTCGGTGCCGAGCGGCAACTTCGGCGATCTGACCGCCGGGCTGCTGGCCAAATCGCTGGGCCTGCCGGTGAAGCGCTTCATCGCCGCCACCAACGCCAACGACACCGTGCCGCGCTTCCTGACCAGCGGCCAGTGGCAGCCGCACGCTACGGTCGCGACGCTGTCCAACGCCATGGACGTCAGCCAGCCGAACAACTGGCCGCGTGTGGAAGAGCTGTTCCGTCGCAAGGTCTGGCAGTTGAAGGAGCTGGGTCACGCGGCGGTCAGCGACGAGACCACCAAAGACACGATGCGTGAGCTGGCCGAGCTGGGCTATATCTCCGAACCGCACGCGGCCATTGCCTACCGTGCGCTGCGTGACCAATTGCAGGAAGGGGAGTTCGGCCTGTTCCTCGGCACCGCGCATCCGGCCAAGTTTAAAGAGAGTGTGGAAGCGATACTCGGCCAGGAGTTGCCGTTGCCGAAAGCGCTGGCGCTGCGGGCTGAGCTGCCGCTGCTGTCGCACACGCTGCCGGCCAACTTCGGCGAGCTGCGCAAGTTCCTGATGGGGTTGCCGGCCTGAAGTTCGGCAGGCTAAAATGCGAAAAGCCGTCTTGCGACGGCTTTTTTTTTATGCCTGCTCCGGGCGTTTGAACACCAGTTCATTGCCTTGCGAGGCGGCTTCGTCGAAGGCGTAGCCTTCCAGGTTGAAGTCCGCCAGCTGCTCGCTGCGCGTCAGGCGGTTTTTGATGATAAAGCGGCTCATCAACCCGCGCGCTTTCTTGGCGTAGAAGCTGATGACCTTGAACTTGCCGTTCTTCTCGTCGAGGAACACCGGTTTGATCAGCGAGCCGTGCAGCTTGGCCGGCTTCACCGCTTTGAAATACTCGTCTGACGCCAGGTTGACCACCACGTTGTCGCCCTGTTGCTCCAGCGCTTCGTTGAGCTTTTTGGTGATCTGATCGCCCCAGAAGCTGTACAGATCTTTGCCCTTCGGGTTTTCCAGCTTGATGCCCATCTCCAGCCGGTACGGCATCATCAGATCGAGCGGGCGCAGTACGCCATACAGGCCGGACAGCATGCGCAGATGCTGCTGGGCGAAGTCGAAATCGGCTTCGTTGAAGTCCTGCGCCTGCAGGCCGGTATATACGTCGCCCTTGAACGCCAGCAACGCCTGACGGGCGTTGTCCGGGGTAAATGTCGGTTGCCATTCGCTAAAGCGCGCGGCGTTCAGCCCGGCCAGCTTGTCGCTGATGCTCATCAGGCTGGCGATTTGCGCCGGCGTCAGCTCGCGGCAAATGTTGATAAGCTGCTTAGACTTGTTCAGCAGTTCGGGCTGCGTGAAGCGTTTTGTCGCCAGCGGGCTGTCGTAATCGAGCGTTTTTGCAGGTGAAATAATAACGAGCATGGCCAGATCCTGTTTATCTAAGTGCGCATACTGTAGCAAAAAGCGCGGGAAAAAGGGGCTATCGGTCCAATAGGCGGGGCGCGCATCGCACGCGCCCCGGAATACTCAGCGCGGCGGCTGCTTGTCGTCCCACACGCCCGGCTCCAGCTGCGATTTCAGCTCCGGGTAACGGTTGGCGTCGAAGGTCGGCAGCTTGCCCAGGCGGCGCTGGCGATGGTAGTCGTCGGCCAGCTTCAGCGCGACCCGCGACAGCAGCAAGATAGCCGTCAGGTTGGTGATCGCCATCAGCGCCATGGAGGTATCCGCCATTTTCCACACCAGCGGCAGCTCCGCCAGCGCGCCGAACATCACCATGCCCAGCGCCACGCAGCGGAAAATCAACAGGCCGCCCGGGTGGTTGTGCTCGAGGAACACCAGATTGCTCTCGGCATAGGCGTAGTTGGCGATGATCGACGTAAAGGCGAAGAAGAAGATGGCGATGGCGACGAACGGAGTCCCCCAACTGCCGACGGCGGTCGACAGCGCGCGCTGGGTCAGATCGATGCCGCTGATGCTGTCGGTCGGCTGATCGAGAATGCCGGAAGAGAGGATGATCGCCGCGGTGGCGCTGCAGATGACGATGGTGTCGATAAATACCCCGAGCATCTGCACGTAGCCCTGTGAAGCGGGATGCGGCGGATAAGGCGAGGCGGACGCCGCCGCGTTGGGCGCCGATCCCATGCCGGCTTCATTGGAGAACAGGCCGCGCTGCACGCCCTGGGTCATCGCCTGGGAGATACCGTAACCGACGGCGCCGGCCGCGGCTTCCTGCAGGCCGAAGGCGCTTTTGAAGATCAGCGCCAGGATCGCCGGCATGTGCTCGATGTTATGGCCAATCACCCAGAGAGCCAGCAGCAGGTAGGCGCCGGCCATCAGCGGCACCACCAGCTCGGCCACTTTGGCGATGGAGCGGATGCCGCCGAAGATCACCACGCCGCTCAGCAGCACCAGGCCAATACCGACGTGCAGCGGCTGTAAATGGAAGGCGACGGCGGAGGCCTGCGCGATGGAGTTGGCCTGTACGGCGTTGAACACCAGGCCGAAAGCGATGATCAGGAAAATGGAGAACAGCACGCCCATCCAGCGCATGCCGAGTCCCTTTTCCATGTAATAGGCCGGGCCGCCGCGGTAGTTGCCGTTGTCGTCTTTGGTTTTGTAGAGCTGAGCCAGCGAGCTTTCCACAAATGACGTGGCCATGCCGATAAACGCCACCACCCACATCCAGAAGATGGCGCCGGGGCCGCCGGCGGTCAGGGCAATGGCGACGCCGGTCAAGTTGCCGGTGCCGACGCGCGCCGCCAGCGTGGTGCACAGCGCCTGGAAAGAGGAGATGCCGGCGCTGTCGCTTTTATTACTGTTTTTCAACACCGAGAACATGTGGCTGAAGTGGCGGAGCTGGATAAAACGGGTGCGCAGCGTGAAGTAAATGCCGGTGCCGAGCAGCAGATAAATCAGCACCGACCCCCACAAAATGTTGTTTATAAAATTCATCAGGTCCGTCAAGGGATCCCTCCTCCTTATCGAAATGTCATGCGCACCTGGCAGCATCCACCGCAGGTGAGAAATATTGGCCTATTTTTTACAAGAGCTTAGCTGGAATCGGTCCGGCGTCAGGCGATTAAGATTTTTCGCAGATTGGCGGACGAATTGCATCAATTTTTTCGAATTTAACATAATTTATTCGGGCGATAGCACGTTATTGCCTTTCCATCCGCTCGGTAATGGCGAAAGATATTGGCGTAAACGGTTGCTCGCCCAAGGATAAAACAGATGCTTGCGCGCCGCGGTTTTCCAGCCTTGCGCCGGGCTTGGCGCATGTTATTATCAGGGCAGGGCATGGTTGAACAATGCCAAAAGTTCATGCACAAACGATGAGATAATGCCAACATGACCGACAAATTAACTTCCCTGCGCCAGCTGACTACAGTGGTTGCAGATACGGGTGATATCGCGGCAATGAAGCTGTATCAACCGCAGGACGCCACAACCAACCCTTCGCTGATCCTCAATGCAGCCCAAATTCCTGAATACCGCAAACTGATTGACGAAGCCATCGCCTGGGCGCGCGGCCAGAGCAGCGATCGCGAGCAGCAGATCGCCGACGCCGCTGACAAGCTGGCGGTCAACATCGGTCTGGAGATCCTCAAACTGGTTCCGGGCCGCATCTCCACCGAGGTTGACGCGCGTCTGTCTTACGACACCGTCGCCAGCGTGGCCAAGGCCAAGCGCCTGATCAAGCTGTACAACGAAGCCGGCATCAGCAACGATCGCATTCTGATCAAACTGGCCTCGACCTGGCAGGGCATCCGCGCGGCGGAGCAGCTGGAGAAAGAAGGCATCAACTGTAACCTGACGCTGCTGTTCTCCTTCGCTCAGGCTCGCGCCTGCGCCGAAGCCGGCGTTTACCTGATCTCGCCGTTCGTCGGCCGTATCCTCGATTGGTACAAAGCCAACGGCGACAAGAAAGAGTTCGCACCGCACGAAGATCCGGGCGTGATCTCCGTGACCGAGATTTACCAGTACTACAAACAACACGGTTACAACACCGTGGTGATGGGCGCCAGCTTCCGCAACGTCGGCGAAATCATCGAGCTGGCCGGCTGCGACCGCCTGACCATCGCCCCTGCGCTGCTGAAAGAGCTGGCGGAGAGCGAAGGCGCGCTGGAGCGCAAACTGTCTTACACCGGTGAAGTTAAGGCGCGTCCTGCCGCACTGACCGAACCTGAGTTCTACTGGCAGCACAACCAGGATCCGATGGCGGTCGAGAAACTGACCGACGGCATCCGCAAGTTCGCCGTAGACCAGGGCAAACTGGAAAAAATGATCGCCGACCTGCTGTAATTCCCGCAGATCGCGCAGTAAAAAGGTGGCTCAGGCCACCTTTTTTTATGCCCGACGCTCCCGCCGGCGGGGGAAGCCCTTATACTCTCGGCAATGACAACAGAACGGGAGACGAACCCGTTCGGACCCCATCAGGCTGTAGAGGTTACGCATGGATATTTTACGTATTGGTTTGGTTTCCGTTTCTGACCGCGCTTCCGGCGGCGTTTACCAGGATAAAGGCATTCCGGCGCTGGAGGAGTGGCTGGCCGGCGCGTTGGCGACGCCGTTCAAGCTGGAAACCCGGCTGATCCCCGATGAGCAGACGCAAATTGAGCAAACGCTGTGTGAGCTGGTGGACGAAATGGGCTGCCATCTGGTGCTGACCACCGGCGGCACCGGGCCGGCGCGTCGCGACGTCACCCCCGACGCCACGCTGGCGATCGCCGATCGCGTGATGCCCGGTTTCGGCGAGCAAATGCGTCAGATCAGCCTACACTATGTGCCAACGGCAATTCTTTCTCGCCAGGTGGGGGCGATCCGCAAGCAGGCGCTGATCATCAATCTGCCCGGCCAGCCAAAGTCGATCAAGGAAACGCTGGAAGGGGTGAAGGACGAGCAGGGCAATGCGGTGGTGCACGGCATCTTCGCCAGCGTGCCTTATTGCATTCAGTTGCTCGACGGGCCTTATGTCGAAACGCATGCCGCAGTGGTAGCAGCATTTCGGCCAAAGAGCGCGCGTCGCGAGATAAACCTCTAAATTTCAGCAATCTGCGAGATCGGCTTCAGCCCGTTTGGTGTGAAAATAATTTGCCGCTATAGTAAGGATTCTTTTACAGAAAGCCTGCGGCTTTTATTTTTACAGCCTTTACCGACGGTGCCCTATGCCTCACGACACTAATCGCCGGCTGAACCGGCAAGACTACAAAACGCTGACGTTGGCCGCGTTGGGCGGCGCGTTGGAGTTTTACGACTTCATCATCTTCGTATTCTTCGCCGCCGTGGTCGGCGATCTGTTCTTCCCGGCGGACATGCCGGAATGGCTGCGGCTGGTGCAAACCTTCGGCATTTTCGCCGCCGGCTATCTGGCCCGCCCGCTGGGCGGCATCGTGATGGCGCACTTCGGCGATCTGGTCGGCCGCAAAAAGATGTTTACCCTGAGCATTCTGCTGATGGCGTTGCCGACGCTGGCGATGGGCCTGCTGCCGACCTACGCCAGCATCGGCATCGCCGCGCCGCTGTTGCTGCTGCTGATGCGCGTGCTGCAGGGGGCGGCGATCGGCGGTGAGGTGCCGGGCGCCTGGGTCTTCGTCGCCGAACACGTGCCGCGCCGGCGCATCGGTTTCGCCTGCGGCACGCTGACCGCCGGGCTGACGGTGGGCATTCTGCTGGGATCGGTGGTGGCGACGGTGATCAACACCACGCTTAGCCCGCAGAGCATTGCCGGCGGCGGCTGGCGCATTCCATTCCTGCTTGGCGGCATGTTCGGCCTGGTGGCGATGTACCTGCGCCGCTGGCTGCAGGAAACACCGATCTTCATCGAGATGCAGGCGCGCAAAGCGCTGGCCGAGGAGCTGCCGCTGAAATCGGTGGTGCTCAACCACAAACGGGAAGTGGCGGTGTCGATGCTGCTGACCTGGCTGCTCTCCGCCGGTATCGTGGTGGTGATCCTGATGACCCCGACCTATCTGCAAAAACAGTTCGGCATTGCGCCGGCCCTGACGCTGCAGGCCAACAGCATCGCCACCATCATGCTGATCGCCGGCTGCATCGTCGCCGGTTTGTCGGCCGATCGCTTCGGCGCCAGCAAAACGTTGGTGGTCGGCAGTTTGCTGTTGGCCGGCTGCAGCTGGCTGTTCTATCAGACGGTGGGCGTGCGCCCGGAAATGCTGTTCGCCTGCTATGCGCTGGTGGGTTTCAGCGTAGGCGTGGTGGGGGCCGTGCCGTACGTGATGGTGCGGGCTTTCCCGGCGGAAGTGCGGTTTACCGGTATCTCGTTCTCATATAACGTCTCGTACGCTATTTTTGGCGGTTTAACCCCTATTTTTGTGACGCTGATCATGAAATTAACCCCGTTAGCGCCCGCTTACTATGTGCTGGCGCTGTCGCTTATCGGGCTGCTGCTCGGTGTCTACCTGCATCGCGACCTGAACAGCGAAGCCAGCGAGCGGCGAGCCGGTTCCTACAGCTAAAAAAAAGCCCTGCATTGCAGGGCTTTTTCGTCAGGGGCGGGCGATTACGCCGTGACCGGCGATGCCGCGACGCGGGCCGAGGCCGGTTCGCCAATCGGCAGCACGGTGCGGCCGTATTGCTCGTTGAGCACTTCGGCCATCGCCAGGTAGATGGCGCTGGCGCCGCAGATGATGCCCTCATAACCGGCGAAGGTCAGCAGCGCGTGGTTGCCGGTGATGTTGCCGACGGCCAGCAGGGCGAACAGCAGCGTCAGGCTGGCGAACACGAACTGCAGCACGCGGTTGGCGCCCAGGGTGCCGAAGAACATGAACAGGGTGAAGACGCCCCACAGCGCCAGGTAGATGCCCAACACGTGCGCCTCGGTGGCTTCCGCCAGGCCCAAACGCGGCAGCAGCAGCAGGCCGACCAGGCTCAGCCAGAAGCTGCCGTAGGCGGTGAATGCGGTCATGCCAAAGGTGTTGCCCTTCTTGTACTCCAGCAGACCGGCCAGGATCTGGGCCAGGCCACCGAAGAAAATCCCCATGCTGATGATGGCGGAGTTCAGTGGGAAAAAGCCCGCGTTGTGCAGGTTCAGCAAGACGGTGGTCATCCCGAAGCCCATCAGGCCGAGAGGGCCGGGATTCGCCAACTTGTTGGTGTGCATAAGTCCTCTGCGATAACAGAAAATTAACGGAAACAGCGAAGTAAAATCATAAATGGTCTGAATGGCCAAAAAATCGAAGTTTTCCATCAGAGCGCGCGCATCATAATGATCCCCGCAGCCGGAAACAATGATCTGAATGACGATAAAAAAAGAAATTTTTTTTGCCTTGCCCCTTGATGCCGAGCTGGATGGCCCCATCTTATTTGCAACCGCAGCTGCTAACCGCGGGTCGCACTGAGATATCGGGCAGTTGAAAAGCAAAAAATCGCCCGCATATAGGTTAGCAACCTGACTGACTTATGAATTTTTTAGTGGAGACGTTTAGATGGGCAAAATTATTGGTATCGACCTGGGTACTACCAACTCTTGCGTAGCAATTATGGATGGTGCCAAGGCACGCGTGCTGGAAAACGCCGAGGGCGACCGCACCACTCCTTCTATTATCGCATATACCCAGGACGGTGAAACTCTGGTTGGCCAGCCGGCTAAGCGTCAGGCAGTGACCAACCCTGAAAACACCCTGTTCGCCATCAAGCGCCTGATCGGCCGCCGCTTCCAGGATGAAGAAGCGCAGCGCGACAAAGCGATCATGCCTTACAAAATCATCGAAGCCGACAACGGCGACGCCTGGCTGGAAGTGAAAGGCCAGAAAATGGCTCCGCCGCAGATCTCTGCGGAAGTGCTGAAGAAAATGAAGAAAACGGCGGAAGATTACCTGGGCGAACCGGTAACTGAAGCGGTTATCACCGTACCGGCTTACTTCAACGACGCCCAGCGTCAGGCGACTAAAGACGCCGGCCGCATCGCGGGTCTGGAAGTCAAGCGCATCATCAACGAACCGACCGCGGCGGCTCTGGCCTACGGCCTGGACAAAGAAGTCGGCAACCGCACCATCGCGGTTTATGACCTGGGCGGCGGTACTTTCGATATCTCCATCATCGAAATCGACGACGTTGACGGCGAAAAAACCTTCGAAGTGCTGGCGACCAACGGTGACACCCACCTGGGCGGCGAAGACTTCGACAGCCGTCTGATCAACTACCTGGTGGAAGAGTTCAAGAAAGATCAGGGCATCGATCTGCGCAACGATCCGCTGGCGATGCAGCGTCTGAAAGAAGCCGCCGAGAAAGCGAAGATCGAACTGTCTTCCGCTCAGCAGACCGACGTTAACCTGCCGTACATCACGGCAGACGCGACCGGTCCAAAACACATGAACATCAAAGTGACTCGCGCCAAACTCGAGTCGCTGGTTGAAGATTTGGTGGCGCGCTCCATCGAGCCGCTGAAAGTGGCGCTGAAAGACGCAGGCCTGTCGGTTTCCGACATCCAGGACGTGATCCTGGTGGGCGGCCAGACCCGTATGCCAATGGTGCAGAAGAAAGTCGCAGACTTCTTCGGCAAAGAGCCGCGTAAAGACGTGAACCCGGACGAAGCGGTTGCCGTGGGCGCTGCGGTACAGGGCGGCGTGTTGGCCGGTGATGTGAAAGACGTTCTGCTGCTGGACGTTACCCCGCTGTCGCTGGGTATCGAAAC
Source organism: Serratia sp. CY74737 (assembly GCF_052166775.1). Classification (NCBI taxonomy): domain Bacteria; kingdom Pseudomonadati; phylum Pseudomonadota; class Gammaproteobacteria; order Enterobacterales; family Yersiniaceae; genus Serratia; species Serratia sp. CY74737. The sequence goes on along the minus strand of NZ_JBJNOF010000007.1, from coordinate 193,921 downwards.
CATGGGCAGCGTGATGACGCCGCTGATCACCAAAAACACCACGATCCCGACCAAGCACAGCCAGGTGTTCTCTACTGCGGAAGACAACCAGTCTGCGGTCACCATCCACGTGCTGCAGGGTGAGCGTAAGCGCGCCAGCGATAACAAATCTCTGGGCCAGTTCAACCTGGACGGCATCCAGGCGGCACCGCGCGGCATGGCGCAGATCGAAGTCACCTTCGACATCGATGCCGACGGCATCCTGCACGTGTCTGCCAAAGACAAGAACACCGGTCGTGAGCAGAAGATCACCATCAAGGCGTCTTCTGGCCTGAACGAGGACGAAATCCAGAAAATGGTGCGCGACGCCGAGCTGAACGCTGAAGCTGACCGCAAGTTCGAAGAGCTGGTACAGACTCGCAACCAGGCGGATCACCTGATCCACGGCACGCGCAAACAGCTGGAAGAAGCGGGCGACAAACTGCCGGCGGAAGACAAAACGGCGATCGAAGCGGCGCTGAAAGATCTGGAAGCGGCGGTGAAAGGCGAAGATAAAGCCGAGATCGAAGCGAAGACCCAGGCGTTGGTGCAGGTTTCCGGCAAGCTGCTGGAAATGGCTCAGGCGCAGCAGGCTCAGCAGGGTGCTGACGCCGGCGCGGACAACGCGGCGCAGAAAGAAGACGACGTGGTTGACGCCGAGTTCGAAGAAGTTAAAGACAAAAAATAATCGCCCTTAAGCGGGCACGGGGCGGCGGAGATGCCGCTCCCGGAAACCAGCACGGGCGTCGAGGCAACTCTGCGCCCGTGCACGCATGTTAAGGGTAAGCGAAAGAATGGCGAAGAAAGACTATTACGAGATTCTCGGCGTCAGCAAGACGGCGGATGAACGTGAGATCAAAAAGGCGTACAAACGCCTGGCGATGAAATACCATCCTGACCGCAACCAGGAACAAGACGCCGAAACCAAGTTTAAAGAAGTTAAAGAAGCTTACGAAGTCCTGACCGACGACCAGAAACGCGCGGCTTACGATCAGTACGGGCACGCGGCCTTTGAACAGGGCGGCATGGGCGGCGGCTTTGGCGGCGGCGCCGACTTCAGCGATATCTTTGGCGACGTGTTTGGCGACATCTTCGGCGGAGGCCGCCGTCAGCGCGCCAGCCGCGGTTCCGATCTGCGCTATAACATGGAGCTGACCCTCGAGGAAGCGGTACGTGGCGTCACCAAAGAGATCCGCATCCCGACGCTGGAAGAGTGCGACGTCTGCCACGGCAGCGGCGCCAAGCCGGGCAGTTCGCCGGTCACCTGCCCAACCTGTCATGGTCAGGGCCAGGTGCAGATGCGTCAGGGCTTCTTCACCGTGCAGCAGGCGTGTCCGCATTGCCATGGCCGCGGTCAGATCATCAAAGATCCGTGCAACAAATGCCATGGCCACGGCCGGGTAGAAAAATCCAAAACGCTGTCGGTGAAAATTCCGGCCGGCGTGGATACCGGCGATCGCATCCGCCTGGCGGGTGAAGGCGAAGCCGGCGAGCACGGTGCACCGGCGGGCGATCTGTACGTTCAGGTGCAGGTGAAGGCACACCCGATCTTCGAGCGTGAAGGCAACAACCTGTACTGCGAAGTGCCGATCAACTTTGCCATGGCGGCGCTGGGCGGCGAGATTGAAGTGCCGACGCTGGACGGCCGGGTGAAACTGAAGGTGCCTTCGGAGACCCAAACCGGCAAGCTGTTCCGCATGCGCGGCAAGGGCGTGAAATCGGTGCGCGGCGGCAGCCAGGGCGACCTGCTGTGTCGCGTGGTGGTGGAAACCCCGGTCAATCTGAACGACAAGCAGAAGCAGCTGTTGCGTGAGCTGGAAGAGAGCCTGGGCGGCCCGTCCGGCGACAAGAACAGCCCGCGTTCGAAGAGCTTCTTCGACGGGGTGAAAAAGTTCTTTGACGATCTGACTCGCTAACCTTCTGTTTCTGTTAGCTTATGCGCGAACCCCGGGCTTCTGTCCCGGGGTTTTTATTTGCGCGCCAAACCGCTAATCCCCTATATAAATGTGACTTATTCGTGCTTTATGTCGGTTTTTTCGAGCTGTTTAGCATTTATAAACTTATTTTTTCGAACTAAAACGCCCTCTATACTCACTTCATGACTGTGCTTCGCAGGGCGCTACGCCTTGCTCAGATTTGGAGAGACGTATTGTGACCAACATCATTCGTCAATTTTTACGTCAGGAAGCCGCGGGCGGCATCATCCTGATCGCGGCGGCGATCGTCGCTTTGATCATGGCCAACAGCCCGGCGCAGGGGATCTACCAGGCATTCCTTAACCTGCCGGTGATGGTGAAGGTAGCTTCGCTGGAGATCGCCAAGCCGCTGCTGCTGTGGATCAACGACGGGCTGATGGCCATCTTCTTCCTGGTGGTGGGGCTCGAGGTCAAGCGCGAGCTGATGCAAGGCTCACTGTCCGGGCGTGACAAGGCGGTGTTTCCGGCGATCGCCGCACTGGGCGGCATGCTGGCGCCGGCGCTGATTTACCTGCTGTTCAACGGCGCAGATGAAGTCACTCGCCAGGGTTGGGCGATCCCGGCCGCGACCGATATCGCCTTCGCGCTGGGCGTGATGGCGTTGCTGGGCAATCGCGTGCCGACCAGCCTGAAAGTGTTCCTGTTGGCGCTGGCGATCATCGACGACCTCGGCGTGATCATCATCATCGCGCTGTTCTACACCCACGAAGTGTCGATGATCGCGCTGGGGGTGGCGGCGGCGGCGACGGTGCTGCTGGCGGTGATGAACTGGCGCGGCGTGGGCAAAACTTCGCTGTATATGATGGTCGGCCTGGTGTTGTGGGTGGCGATCCTCAAGTCCGGGGTGCACGCGACGCTGGCCGGGGTGATCGTCGGCTTTATGATCCCGCTGAACGTGAAGAAGGGGCCATCGCCGTCGGAGACGTTGGAGCATGAGCTGCACCCGTGGGTGGCGTTCATGATCCTGCCGCTGTTCGCTTTCGCCAACGCCGGGGTCTCTCTGCAGGGCGTATCGCTGGAGGGATTGACCTCGCTGCTGCCGGTCGGGATTGCGGCTGGCTTGTTTATCGGCAAGCCGCTGGGGATTTTCCTCTTCAGCCTGCTGGCGGTGAAAATGGGCATCGCCCGCTTGCCTGAGGGGATCGGCTTCAAACAGGTGTTTGCCGTTTCGGTGCTCTGTGGTATTGGTTTCACCATGTCGATTTTCATCGCCTCGCTGGCGTTCGGCGAGGCCGATGCGGCGCTCAGCACCTATTCCCGTCTGGGGATCTTGTTGGGCTCCACCGCCGCGGCGGTGGCGGGGTACGGATTACTGCGTCTGGCGTTGCCGCGCGTGCGTTAATCCTGTCGGTGCCCGGCAGGGGCGCACAATAAAATGGCTGGTCGGAGCTGTGCGGTATAAAATATGTGCAGCTTCGGCCGTTCTTCGTTGGGACTAATGGGGCTATACGTTGTCTGAAGCAGGGAAAGGAAGTTTGTCGCTCGTCACGGCACACCGTTTGCCGCTGCGAAACGTTGTTAAGGAGAGCCGCTCGTGAGGATGTCGCATATCAACTTTAATCACCTTTACTATTTCTGGCAGGTCTGCAAGGCCGGTTCCGTGGTCGGCGCCGCTGAAGCGTTGTTTCTGACGCCGCAGACCATCACCGGCCAGATCAAGGCGCTGGAAGAGCGGTTGGACGGCAAGCTGTTCAAGCGCCAGGGGCGGGGGTTGGTGCCTTCGGAGCTGGGGCAGTTGGTGTTCCGCTATGCCGACAAGATGTTTATGCTCAGCCAGGAAATGCTGGATATCGTCAACTACCGCAAAGAGTCGAACCTGCTGTTCGACGTCGGCGTGGCGGATGCGCTGTCGAAGCGGCTGGTCAGCCAGGTATTGGAAACGGCGGTGGTGGTGGACAACGAGCAGATCCACCTGCGTTGTTTTGAATCGACGCACGAGATGCTGCTGGAGCAGCTCAGCCAGCACAAGCTGGATATGATCCTGTCGGATTGCCCGGTGGACTCCAGCCAGCAAGAAGGGCTGTTCTCGCTGAAGCTGGGCGAGTGCGGCATCAGCTTCTTCTGCCGCCAGCCGGCGCCGGAGTTGCCGTTCCCGGCCTGCCTGGAGCAACGTAAGTTGCTGATCCCCGGCCGCCGCTCGATGCTGGGGCGCAAGCTGCTTAACTGGTTCAATACGCAGGGCATTCAGGTGGAGATCCTGGGCGAGTTCGACGATGCGGCGCTGATGAAGGCCTTCGGCATGTACCACAACGCGATTTTCGTGGCGCCGACGCTGTATGCGCAGGATACCTACAACGATGACAACGTGGTGGAGATTGGGCGCATCGACAGCGTGCAGGAGGAGTATTACATTATCTTCGCCGAGCGCATGATCCAGCATCCGGCGGTGCAGCGGGTGTGCAACAAAGACTTCTCGGCGCTGTTTTCCTGCTAGCGGTTCACTGAACGCAGGGCGTAAAAAAACCGGCCTGAGCCGGTTTTTTTATCAAGCAGATAACGAAATGCTTATTGCATTGCGTTGATGCGTGCAGTCAGGTTTGACTTATGACGCGCTGCTTTGTTTTTGTGGATCAGGCCTTTAGCTGCCTGACGGTCCACCAGTGGCTGCATTACCAGGAATGCATTTTGTGCTGCTTCTTTGTCGCCAGCTGCGATAGCTGCGTCTACCTTCTTGATGAAGGTACGCACCATTGAGCGACGGCTTGCGTTATGCTTGCGGCGTTTCTCAGACTGTACGGCGCGTTTCTTAGCTGATTTGATATTAGCCAAGGTCCAACTCCCAAATATATTCTATTGAGGACAATTCAAAGGCCGAGGAATATGCCCTTTTAGCCTTCGTTTGTCAATGGATTTGTGCAAATAAGCGCCGTTTGTACAGGCGGCACTCGCTACGTTGTGATGGCGCAGGATTTTACCAGCTTCGCTCTTGGGAATACAGTGTTTCGCGAGAAAATTCGCCAATGATTTGCCGCGGCGGGCGCAAGCCGTTGGCCGCGGTCGAGAATCGGCCCGGCGGCGCGGGATAAACTGCGGTGAAGCCGTTTCACGCGCAGATTATCTCCGGTATGGTATGTCTATTACATAAAGGCACCAATCGCGGGTTAACCTTACCGGCTGTACAAGGTATAATCCGCCGATTTCCACTGTTTTGAGCCAGCTATGGAGCTAATTCGCGGCATTCACAATATCCGGGCGCGCCACCATGGTTGCGTGCTCACCATCGGCAACTTTGACGGCGTACACCGCGGTCATCAGGCGCTGCTGGAGCAGTTGAAGCAACAAGGGCAACGCCTCGGGCTGCCGGTGATGGTCATGATCTTTGAGCCGCAGCCGCTGGAGATGTTCGCCGCAGACAAGGCGCCGGCCCGTTTGACGCGCCTGCGCGATAAGGCCAACTATCTGGCGCAGGCGGGCGTTGATTACCTGCTGTGCGTCAAGTTCGATCCGCGTTTTGCCGCCAACACCGCGCAGGCGTTCGTCGCCGAGCTGCTGGTGGAGAAGCTCGGCGTCAAATTCCTGATGGTGGGGGATGATTTTCGCTTTGGCGCCGGGCGTCAGGGCGATTTTCCGCTATTGCAGCAGGCCGGAAAAGAGTACGGCTTCGACGTGGTCAGCACCCCGACCTTCCGCGAGGGCGAGCGGCGCATCAGCAGCACCGCGATCCGCACCGCGCTGAGCGAGGACGATCTGCCGCTGGCGGAAACCCTGCTGGGTCACCCTTACAGTATTTCAGGGCGGGTGGTGCACGGCGACGAGCTGGGGCGCACCATCGGCTTCCCGACCGCCAACCTGCCGCTCAAGCGCCTGGTGGCGCCGGTGAAAGGGGTCTATGCGGTGGAGGTGTATGGCCTGGGGCCGCAGCCGCTGCCGGGCGTGGCCAACATCGGCACGCGCCCGACCGTCGCCGGCGTGCGCCAGCAGCTGGAAGTGCATCTGCTGGATGTCACAATGGATCTTTACGGGCGCCATATTGAGGTGGTGCTCCGCGCAAAATTGCGCAATGAACAGCGGTTTGCTTCGCTCGATGCCCTGAAGCAGCAGATCGCCAATGATGTGGTGACGGCCCGGAAGTTCTTCGGGCTACAGACACCGGTTTAATCTCTATAGCCGAAAACGGAACCGAGAATCTAATGAGTGACTACAAGAATACCCTGAACTTGCCGGAAACAGGGTTCCCGATGCGCGGCGATCTCGCCAAGCGCGAGCCTGGCATGCTGCAACGTTGGTATGAACAGGATCTGTACGGGATTATTCGTACTGCCAAAAAGGGCAAAAAAACCTTCATTTTGCATGACGGCCCTCCGTATGCGAACGGCAGCATTCACATTGGTCACTCGGTTAACAAGATTCTCAAAGACATTATCATCAAGTCGAAAGGGATGGCCGGCTTCGACTCGCCTTATGTGCCGGGTTGGGATTGCCACGGCCTGCCTATCGAACTGAAGGTTGAGCAGCTGTACGGCAAACCGGGCGAGAAGCTGACGGCGGCCGAGTTCCGCCAGAAGTGCCGCGAATACGCGGCCGAGCAGGTTGAAGGCCAGAAGAAGGACTTCATCCGCCTGGGCGTGCTGGGCGACTGGGATCGTCCATACCTGACCATGGACTTCAAAACCGAAGCCAACATCATCCGCGCGCTGGGCAAGATCATCAGCAACGGCCACCTGCTGAAAGGCGCCAAGCCGGTTCACTGGTGCACCGACTGCGGCTCGTCGCTGGCGGAAGCGGAAGTGGAGTATTACGACAAGACTTCGCCGTCGATCGACGTGTCCTTCCATGCGGCCGACGCGGCTGCCGTGGCGGCCAAGTTCGGCGTGAGCCACTTCAACGGCGCCATCTCGCTGGTTATCTGGACCACCACGCCGTGGACCTTGCCGGCCAACCGCGCGATCTCGCTGCACCCGGACTTCACCTATCAACTGGTGCAGGTTGACGGCCAGTGCCTGATCCTGGCGGCCGAACTGGTGGAAAGCGTGATGAAACGCGCCGGCATCACCGAGTGGACGGTGCTGGGCAGCTGCAAAGGCGCCGATCTGGAGCTGCTGCGCTTCAAACACCCGTTCATGGACTTCGACGTGCCGGCAATCCTCGGCGAGCATGTGACCCTGGACGCCGGTACCGGTGCGGTACACACAGCGCCGGGTCACGGCCCGGACGACTTCGTGATCGGCCAGAAATACGGCCTGGAAGTGGCCAACCCGGTAGGGCCGAACGGCTGCTACCTGACCGGCACCTACCCGCTGCTGGACGGCAAGTTCGTCTTCAAGGCCAACGATCTGATCGTCGATCTGCTGCGCGAGAAAGGCGCGCTGCTGCACGTCGAGAAGTTCCTGCACAGCTATCCGTGCTGCTGGCGCCACAAGACGCCAATCATCTTCCGCGCCACGCCGCAATGGTTCATCAGCATGGATCAGAAAGGCCTGCGTCAGCAGTCGCTGGAAGAGATCAAGGGCGTGCAGTGGATCCCGGATTGGGGCCAGGCGCGCATCGAAATGATGGTGGCCAACCGCCCGGACTGGTGCATCTCGCGTCAGCGCACCTGGGGCGTGCCGATGTCGCTGTTCGTGCACAAAGAGACCGAGCAGCTGCACCCGCGTACCGTTGAGCTGATGGAAGAAGTGGCCAAGCGCGTCGAGCAAGACGGCATTCAGGCCTGGTGGGATCTGGACGCGGCCGACATCCTCGGCGCGGAAGCCGCCGACTACGTGAAAGTGCCGGATACGCTGGACGTGTGGTTCGATTCCGGTTCTACCCACGCCTCCGTTGTCGACGTGCGTCCTGAATTCAACGGCCACGGCGCCGACATGTATCTGGAAGGCTCCGACCAACACCGTGGCTGGTTCATGTCATCGCTGATGATTTCCACCGCGATGAAGGGCAAGGCGCCGTACAAGGAAGTGCTGACCCACGGCTTCACCGTCGACGGCCAGGGCCGCAAGATGTCCAAGTCGATCGGCAACACCGTCAGCCCGCAGGACGTGATGAACAAGCTGGGCGGCGACATTCTGCGTCTGTGGGTGGCGTCGACCGATTACACCGGCGAGATCGCGGTGTCCGACGAGATCCTCAAGCGTTCCGCTGACTCTTACCGCCGCATCCGCAACACCGCGCGCTTCCTGCTGGCCAACCTGAACGGGTTCGAGCCAAGCACCGATTGCGTGGCGCCGGAAGACATGGTGGTGCTGGATCGCTGGGCGGTCGGCCGCGCGCTGGCGGCGCAGCAGGATATCGAGCAGGCTTATGCCAACTACGATTTCCACGAAGTGGTGCAGCGCCTGATGCAGTTCTGTTCGGTCGAGATGGGCTCCTTCTACCTGGATATCATCAAGGATCGTCAGTACACCGCCAAGAGCGACAGCGTCGCCCGCCGCAGCTGCCAGACCGCGCTGTATCACATCGTCGAAGCGCTGGTGCGCTGGATGGCGCCGATCATGTCGTTCACCGCAGACGAGATCTGGGGCTTCATGCCGGGCAAACGCGCGCAGTACGTGTTCACCGAAGAGTGGTACGACGGCCTGTTCGGGCTGGCGGAAGGCGAGCCGATGAACGACGCTTTCTGGGCTGAGCTGCTGAAAGTGCGCGGCGAAGTGAACAAGGTGCTGGAGCAGGCGCGTGCGGACAAACGCCTCGGCGGTTCGCTGGAAGCGGCGGTGACGCTGTATGCCGACAGCGAGTTGGCGGCGCGTCTGAACAGCCTGCAGGATGAGCTGCGCTTTGTGCTGCTGACCTCTGCGGCAAGCGTTGCGCCATTGGCGGAGGCGCCGGCCGACGCGCAGGCCTCCGAGCTGCTGAAAGGGCTGAAGATCGCCTTCAGCACGGCGCCAGGTGAGAAGTGCCCGCGCTGCTGGCATTACACCACCGATATCGGCCTGGTGGCGGAGCATGCAGACATCTGCGGCCGCTGTGTGAGCAACGTCGCCGGTGACGGCGAGAAGCGTAACTTTGCCTGAGAACTTGCGCCTGATGAGTAAACCAATTTGTTCGACCGGCCTGCGTTGGCTGTGGGTTGTAGTGGCGGTGCTGGCGCTGGATTTCGGCAGCAAACAGTGGATCCTCGCTAACTTTACGCTGGGCCAGTCCCAGCCGTTGATCCCGTCGTTCAACCTGTTTTACGCGCGCAACTACGGCGCCGCGTTCAGCTTCCTGGCCGATCATGGCGGTTGGCAACGCTGGTTCTTCGCCGGCATCGCCATCGCCATCGTCGCGGTGCTGCTGGTGATGATGTACCGCAGCGCGGCGCAGCAGAAGCTGAACAACATCGCCTACGCCTTTATCATCGGCGGGGCGTTGGGCAACCTGTTCGATCGCCTGTGGCACGGCTTCGTGGTCGATTTCATCGACTTTTACGTCGGTGACTGGCACTACCCGACCTTCAATCTGGCGGACAGCTTTATCTGCGTGGGCGCGGCGATGATCGTGCTGGAAGGTTTCCTGTCGCCGGCGAACAAAGGCGCAAAGAGCAAAGGTGAGTAATATGACGGCTCAGGTTATCAGTGACAGCGCGGTGCTGGTTCACTTTACGCTGAAACTGGAAGACGGTTCGACCGCCGAATCCACCCGCAGCAGCGGCAAACCGGCGCTGTTCCGCCTGGGTGACGGCAGCCTGTCGGCGCCGCTGGAAGAGCAGCTGCTCGGCCTGCGCGCGGGCGACAAGCGCGCCTTTACCCTGCAGCCGGAAGCGGCGTTCGGCGCGGAGAACCCGGATCTGGTCCAGTTCTTCTCGCGCCGCGACTTCGCGGAAACCGGCGTGCCGGACGTGGGCACCATCATGCTGTTTACCGCGATTGACGGCAGCGAAATGCCGGGCGTGGTGCGCGCGGTGGCGGAAGATTCGATCACCGTCGATTTCAACCATCCGCTGGCGGGCCATCCGGTTACCTTCGACATCGAAGTGCTGGAGATCGATCCGCAGCAGGAGGAGACGCATGCAAATATTGCTGGCTAACCCGCGCGGCTTCTGCGCCGGGGTTGATCGTGCGATCAGCATCGTGGAACGCGCGCTGGAGCTGTATGGCGCGCCGATCTACGTACGGCATGAAGTGGTGCACAACCGCTACGTGGTCGACAGCCTGCGTGAGCGTGGCGCCGTGTTTATCGAAGAGATCGCCGAAGTGCCGGACGGCTCTATCCTGATCTTCTCGGCGCACGGCGTGTCTCAAGCCGTGCGCGCCGAAGCCAAGGCGCGCGATCTGACCATGCTGTTCGACGCCACCTGTCCACTGGTGACCAAGGTGCATATGGAAGTGGCGCGCGCCAGCCGCCGCGGCACCGAAGCGATTCTGATCGGCCATGCCGGGCACCCGGAGGTGGAAGGCACCATGGGCCAGTACAGCAACCCGCAGGGCGGCATGTACCTGGTCGAATCGCCGGAAGACGTGTGGAAGCTGCAGGTGAAAGACGAAAACAACCTGTGCTTCATGACGCAGACCACGCTGTCGGTTGATGATACCTCGGACGTGATCGACGCGCTGCGTCAGCGCTTCCCGAGCATTATCGGTCCGCGCAAGGATGACATTTGCTACGCCACCACCAACCGTCAGGAAGCGGTGCGTAACCTGGCCGGCGATGCGGACGTGGTGCTGGTGGTGGGGTCGAAGAACTCTTCCAACTCTAACCGTCTGGCCGAACTGGCGCAGCGCGTGGGCAAACCGGCTTATCTGATCGATTCGGCGGCGGATATTCAGGAAAGTTGGCTGAGCGAAGCGCGCAACATCGGCGTCACCGCCGGCGCTTCAGCGCCGGACGTGCTGGTGCAGGAGGTGATCTCTCGCCTGAAAGCGTTGGGCGGCGTCGACGTGCATGAAATCAGCGGGCGTGAAGAGAACATCGTGTTCGAAGTGCCGAAAGAGCTGCGCGTTGACGTCCGGCAGATTGACTGAGGTGAGTGAGCGAATGACAACGGGGAGCTTAGGCTTCCCGTTTTTTTTGGAATGCCAGCGGCATTAAAAATAAAATGCTGAGCATATTCAAATTTTCTGCTAACTAAAGCCAAATTTATTCTGAGTATTTGAAATAGTGGTGGCGTTATTAATTATATAGGCTGAATGAAGTCATTAAATAGAATATCATTAGGCTGCGATCTAAATAGGGCCTGGTGTCGTCAACGTGATTACAATAATTACAATAGTGGTCTTGCAGATGTTTCTTATTTTATTCTTGTCGAATCTGTTCTAGGTCGTTTAATCCTTTCTCCTTTAAATAGAGCTTCATATGCTCCAGCAATCGCCGGACTTTTTATGGCTGGATCTCCCGTCGCGGCATAATGGCATAGCAATTAATTTCCGGTAATCGCCAGTCGGGCAATATTTCAATCAGCTCGCCGCTGTGCAACTCTCGCTCGACGTTGGCGAAGAAATTGCGAATGATGCCTTTGCCGGTCAGCGCCAGCTCCTTCATCGCCATGCCGCTGTTGGTGAACAGTCGCCCGGTCATGCGCATGCGGTGCTCGCCGCCGTCGCGATGGATCAGGCGAACAAACTGCGGATTGCCGAGCGGCGTAAAGGTGACCCAGTGATGTTGCGTCAGCGCCTGCGGCGAATCCGGCACCCCGTAGTTCGCCAGGTAGGCCGGGGAGGCGCACAGCACTTCGCGGCAGCGCGCCAGCCGCGTGGAGACGTAGCTGGAGTCAGCCAGCGCGCCGCCGCGTATCGCCAGATCGATGCGTTGCGCGATGAGGTCTATTCTCTCATCGTGGATTTCCAACCGCAGCGTGATGCGCGGGTGTTCGTCGAGGAAGCTCTGCAGCGCCGGCACCAGATAATGGGTGGCGAATTCGGTCGAGGTGGCGACGCGCAGTTCACCGACCAGCTCGCCGCGCAGCGCGGCGATCCGCTGTTGCCCGCGCTCGGCGGCGTGGATCATCAGCAGACAATCTTCATAAAAGCACAATCCGGCTTCGGTCAGGCTCAATGAGCGCGTCGATCGTAACAGTAATTGAATACCCAGATGTTCCTCCAGCTGGCGAATATGCTGGCTGACGGCCGATGTCGTCATGCCCAATTCTTTTGCCGCCATGCTGAATGCGCCACAATCGACCACTTTTGAGAAAATGGCCATGCGTTTTAAAATATTGCTCATAGTTTGTTAAGCACAACTTAACCTAGATTGTGAATTATACGGGCTAATAATATAGCACCATCTTTCCTATATTGCCTGAAGCATATAAACGCCGGGCTGATTATTATTTTGCATGCGCTTTATCTCTTTTTGATAAATCTTATTGCGCTTGCCAATAATACACCCGCGCCACATCGCAACAGGAGCTCATTGTGGATAGCGCACAGAAAAAAGAAGAGATAGGATTAAAAATCCTACGTGAATTATTGCAATATCGACGTCGCCTCATCGCCGACGATGCTTCTCTGGCTGAAGAGGAGCGGCAGGTCACTCAGGTGCAATTGCCGCGCATTCGGGCATTCATTGAAAACGACCAGCGCATCGAATTCGTGCTGCCGGCTTTTCCGACCAAGTCACCCAACGCCAATAAAGTGATAGGCGCGGTGCCGGACATGGCGGAGCGGCTGTCGCTGATCTTCCTCAACTCGCTGTGCCAGCGCATTCAACTCTATTACCCGCCGGGCGCGCATATCGTTATCTGTTCCGACGGCCACGTGTTCGGCGATCTGATCCGCGTCAGCGACGAAGCGATCAACCATTATCAACGTGAGATTGAAAGCCTGCTGCATGAAGTGGGCGCAACCCACCTGAGCGTGTTCAATCTTGGCGATGTCAAAGGCCTGGCGGAGCATACCGATGACTACGATCTGCTGCGCCGGCTGTTGGTGGACGGTTATGCCGAATCGGAAGAGGCGATCAAGCGTCAGCTGATGCAGGACGAGCAGGGATTAATGCTGTATCGCGCCATCACGCGCTTCTTGTATGAAGACAGCCTCCTGCCGGGCTACAGCGGTTCCAACGCCGCGCTGCAAAAAGACGCCAAACGGCGCGCCTGCGGCGTTATCCAGCGCAGCTGGGCCTGGGGCAACCTGCTGGCCCAGCATTTCCCGGCGGCGATCCGCCTGTCGATTCACCCGCAGCCGGCCGACAGCCTGAAGATAGGCATCCACATGATGCCGACCAAAGACGACTGGCTGACGCCGTGGCATGGCGTGGCGGCCAACGTGAACGGCCAGTTCGTGCTGATGAAGCGTAAAGACGCGCAGAGCCTGGACGGCGAGTTGGTTGAGATCCGCGGCACGCCGAGCCATTACCTGATCGAACAACCGCAGATGGCCTGAGGTCGCTGCATGCTTTTGCGCCCGAAATCCTGACGGGCGCCTTTTTGACGGCACGTTGCCGTGTGAGCAGCACATTCGATGCAAGGAGAATCACCATGAACAACCAACCGCTTAATTGCCACATTCAACCGAACACCCCGTTCGGCGCGATCCTGACGCCGCAGCATCCGGGGCAAAAGGTCAGCGAGCTGCCGGTGGCGGCGCTGCGAGCGCTGGCGCAGGAGCACCACTTGCTGGTGCTGCGCGGATTCGACTCCGGTTTCAGCGAGCCGGAAGTCCTGACTCGCTATGCCGAACAGTGGGGCGAGATCATGATGTGGCCGTTCGGTGCGGTGCTGGACGTGAAGGAACATCCGGACGCCAAGGATCATATCTTCGACAGCAGCTACGTCCCGCTGCATTGGGATGGCATGTATAAGCCGACCATCCCCGAGTTCCAGTTATTCCACTGCGTGGCGGCGCCGTCGCCGGACGAAGGCGGATGTACCACCTTCGTCGACACCACGCGCTTGCTGGCCAATGCGGACGAAGCGTTGCTGGAGCAGTGGCTGTCGGTGTCTATCACCTACCGCATCAAGCAGGTGGTGCATTACGGCGGCGAAGTCTGTTCGCCGCTGGTGGTGCAGCACCCGAACGGCAGAGGATTGATCATGCGCTACAATGAACCGCCGACGGAGGGAAAAAAATTCCTCAACCAGCACGCGCTGGAATATCACGGCGTGCCGGCGCAGCAGCAGGAACAGTTCCACCGTACTCTGCAGCAGCACCTGTACGATCCGCGTCACTATTATGCCCACCAGTGGCAACAGGGTGACGTGGTGGTCGCGGACAACTTCTCGCTGCTGCACGGCCGCGAGGGCTTTACCGCCCGTTCCGCGCGTCATTTGCAGCGCGTGCATATTCAAAGCAATCCGGTGTGCGCCAATCTGGCGCTGAAGCCGGCCAACGCAGAAGCTTAAAAGGAGCATTATGGCAAGGATACTGATGGCGGCGGTCGCCACTCCGGGGCACGTCTACCCGATGTTAGCCATCGCTCGCCACCTGATCGCCCAAGGGCATCAGGTGCGGGTGATGACCGGCGCGCTGTTCCGCGAACGCGCCGAAGCGGCTGGGGCGAGCTTCGTGCCGTTCGACGCACAGGTGGACTTCGACTATCGCCACCTGGAGGCGCATTTCCCCGAGCGCGCCGCGCTGCCGCCGGGCAATGCGCAGATGGCGTTGGCGCTGAAAGATTTCTTCGCCGCGCCGATTCCACTGTTGGATCGTCAGCTGCGTGCGGCCATCGCCGCCGAAAAGACCGATCTGCTGATGGTGGAGAACTGCTTCTACGGCGTGCTGCCGCTGCTGCAGTCCGCCGAACGGCCGCCGGTCTTCGGGATCGGCGTCACGCCGCTGTCGTATTCTTCGCGCGACGCCATTTTCTATGGCCCGCGCATCCCGCCGGCGCTGCTGCCGCGGGCGCTGACCCGCGAGCAATTGGTGGATGAAGCGACGCGGGTGTTGCTTGATGAGGTGCAGCAAAGCTTTGATGCCGCGCTGGTGCATGCGGGCGGGCGGCCGCTGAATCGCCCGTTTACCGATGCGTTGATCGGCGGCTGCGAGCGTTTCCTGCAGTTGGCCACCACGGCGCTGGAATATGAGCGCGATGACCTGCCGAGCGGCGTGCGGTTCGTCGGGCCGCTGCGCAGCGGTGGTCAACCGGCCGCGGAAGAGGCGCTGTGGGAGGAGGACGATCGTCGGCCGCTGGTGATCGTGTCTCAGGGCACGCTGGCCAATGTCGATCTGCATCAGCTGATCGTGCCGACGCTGCAGGCATTGGCGCATCTGCCGGTGCGGGTGTTGGCCACCACCGGCGGGCGGGCGACCGAAGGGCTGATGGACGCATTGCCGGACAACGCCCGAGTGCGGGCGTTTATCTCCTTCGAACACTGGTTGCCGCAGGCGGCGCTCTTGATCACCAACGGCGGTTACGGCTCGATCAACTATGCGCTGGACAGCGGCGTGCCGCTGATTGTCGCCGGCACCGGCGAGGACAAGCTGGAGGCGGCCGCGCGCGTGGTGGCCGCCGGTTGCGGCATCAGCCTGCATACCAGCACGCCAAGCACGGAACAAATACTGGCGGCAGCGACGCGCATTCTGCAACAGCCGATCTATCGCCGGCGCGCGGCGCTGGTGCAGGAGGACTATGCTCGCCACGATGCGCTGACGGCGATAGCCAACGAAGTGGCCGCCATTACCGCTTGACCCCGCCGCACTCCGTTCCTCAGGCGCCGTTTTCGGCGCCTTTTTTCTGCATTTTCTTGCAATGAAAACTGCATGATTATGTACAATCGTCGCAGGCCGCCAAATCGGTTGAATGTTAATCTCACGACAGCGCCGCTGATGAAAGAAGCGCAATATCATAATTTTCTAATTATGAAATGAATCCTCTGGCGGCGCTGCAGCGGGGCAGTTACCCTGAATCGATAGGTTAATGGGATACGCGTTACATCAAGAAGAGAGCAAGCATGAAAGATTCACAAATCCGCATTGCGATTGCGGGCGCCGGCGGCCGGATGGGCCGTCAATTGATCCAGGCGGTGCAGCAGGCGGAAGGCGTGGTGTTGGGGGCGGCGCTGTCACGCCCGGGATCGAGCCTGGTCGGCGTTGATGCCGGCGAGCTGGCGGGCATCGGCGCGCTGGGCGTCAAGGTGAGTGACAGTCTGGATAAAGTGGCGAGCGAGTTCGATATTTTGATCGACTTCACCCGTCCTGAAAGCACCCTGGGCTACCTGGAATTTTGCGTGGCGCACCATAAGGCGATGGTGATCGGCACCACCGGCTTCGATGACGCCGGCAAACAGGCGATCCGCGATGCGGCGCAGCATATCGGCATCGTGTTTGCCGCCAACTTCAGCGTCGGCGTCAATCTGGTGCTGAAACTGCTGGAGAAGGCCGCGCAGGTCATGGGCGACTATACCGATATCGAAATCGTTGAGGCGCACCACCGGCACAAAGTGGATGCGCCGTCGGGCACGGCGTTGGCCATGGGCGAAGCGATCGCCGGCGCGCTGGGGCGCGATCTGAAAAGCTGCGCGGTCTATGCGCGCGAAGGCCATACCGGCGAGCGCGATCCGAAGAGCATCGGCTTCGCCACCATTCGCGCCGGCGACATCGTCGGCGAGCACACCGCGATGTTCGCCGACATCGGCGAGCGGGTGGAAATCACCCACAAGGCCTCCAGCCGCATGACTTTCGCCAGCGGCGCGGTGCGCGCGGCTTCCTGGCTTCGGAGTCGGGATAAAGGTCTATTTGATATGCGTGACGTGCTGAGTTTGGACCGGATATAACTAAACTGAATACCATCGTGATGTGGTTGTGTTGATCATAATGCTATGATAATAGGGCAATAATTTTATTGTCCTTTTTTTTAACATGATAAATATCGTTTTGATGTTGTTTCATTGTCAAGGCTGGTATTTGTTTATGTTTACCTTGCTAGTTATCTGCTTTTTTTCCACCGTCGGCTTTTTTAGCGTCTTTTTTGGTCCATTCCGACGCCGTTTTCCGTCATTCCTCCCCGCAACCGTTTTCCAGCCCCGGTTTTCTGTGTTTTTATGGCAGCTCAAGCCGCTTGGGCATCGAGAACTGCAAAAATAAAACAAAAAATGGCGGTTTGGGTAGACAAGCGGAACACTCATCATTAAAATGCGCCCAATTTGCCAAAAATTGGCCTCGCGGACGGTTTTTGCATTGATTTAGATCGCGATATCTGAATTAATATGCAAATATTGTGATTGATTATTCCTCGGAGGATGTTTTGATAAAGTCAGCGCTATTGGTTCTGGAAGACGGAACCCAATTCCACGGTCGGGCCATCGGGGCAGAGGGAACGGCAGTGGGGGAAGTGGTCTTCAATACGTCGATGACCGGTTATCAAGAAATCCTCACTGATCCTTCCTATTCCCGCCAGATCGTTACTCTTACTTATCCTCATATCGGCAATGTCGGCACCAATGCTTCCGACGAAGAATCCTCCGCAGTACACGCCCAAGGCCTCGTCATTCGTGACCTCCCGCTGATCGCCAGCAACTACCGCAGTGAAGAAAGCCTGTCCGACTACCTCAAGCGTCACAACATCGTGGCGATCGCCGATATCGATACCCGTAAGTTGACCCGCCTGCTGCGCGAGAAGGGCGCCCAGAACGGCTGCATCATCGCCGCCGATTCGCCGGATGCCGCGCTGGCTTTGGCCAAGGCGCAAGGCTTCCCGGGGTTGAAGGGCATGGATTTGGCGAAAGAGGTCACCACTCAAGAGGCCTACAGCTGGCAGCAAGGCAGCTGGACGCTTGAAGGCGACCTGCCGGAAGCCAAAACCGCCGCGGAACTGCCGTTCCACGTGGTGGCTTACGACTACGGCGCCAAGCGCAACATCCTGCGCATGCTGGTGGATCGCGGTTGCCGCCTGACCGTGGTGCCGGCGCAGACCCCGGCCGACGAGGTGCTGAAAATGAATCCGGACGGCATCTTCCTGTCCAACGGCCCGGGCGACCCGGAGCCGTGCGACTACGCCATCGCCGCCATCAAACAGTTCCTGGAAACCGACATTCCGGTGTTCGGCATCTGTCTGGGTCACCAGCTGCTGGCGCTGGCCAGCGGGGCGAAAACCATGAAGATGAAGCTCGGCCACCACGGCGGCAACCACCCGGTGAAGGATCTGGACAACAACACGGTGATGATCACCGCGCAGAACCACGGCTTCGCCGTCGATGAAAACGACCTGCCGGCGAATCTGCGCGTGACGCACAAATCGCTGTTCGACCACACGGTGCAGGGCATTCACCGCACCGACAAGGCGGCGTTCAGCTTCCAGGGGCACCCGGAAGCCAGCCCAGGCCCGCACGACGCCGCGCCGCTGTTCGATCACTTTATCGAACTGATTGAGACTTACCGTTCTAACGCCAAATAATCAGGAGCAGTAAAAAATGCCAAAACGTACAGACATAAAAAGCATCCTGATCCTCGGCGCTGGCCCGATTGTTATCGGCCAGGCGTGTGAGTTCGACTACTCGGGCGCCCAGGCGTGTAAAGCGCTGCGCGAAGAGGGCTACCGCGTCATTCTGGTCAACTCCAACCCGGCGACCATCATGACCGACCCGGAAATGGCCGATGCGACCTACATTGAGCCGATCCACTGGGAAGTGGTGCGCAAGATCATCGAAAAAGAGCGTCCGGATGCGGTTCTGCCGACCATGGGCGGCCAGACGGCGCTGAACTGCGCGCTGGAGCTGGAGCGTCAGGGCGTGCTGGCCGAGTTCGGCGTCACCATGATCGGCGCAACTGCCGATGCCATCGACAAGGCCGAAGACCGCCGCCGTTTCGACGTGGCGATGAAGAAAATCGGTTTGGATACCGCGCGTTCCGGCATCGCGCACACCATGGAAGAAGCGCTGGCGGTAGCCGCTGACGTCGGCTTCCCGTGCATCATCCGTCCTTCCTTTACCATGGGCGGCACCGGCGGCGGCATCGCCTACAACCGCGAAGAGTTCGAAGAGATCTGCGAACGCGGTCTGGACCTGTCGCCGACCAACGAGCTGCTGATCGACGAATCGCTGATCGGTTGGAAAGAGTACGAGATGGAAGTGGTGCGTGATAAGAACGACAACTGCATCATCGTTTGCTCCATCGAAAACTTCGACGCCATGGGCATCCACACCGGCGACTCGATCACCGTTGCGCCGGCCCAGACCCTGACCGACAAGGAATACCAAATCATGCGCAACGCCTCGATGGCGGTGCTGCGTGAGATCGGCGTTGAAACCGGCGGCTCCAACGTGCAGTTCTCGGTTAACCCGAAAACCGGCCGCCTGATTGTCATCGAGATGAACCCGCGCGTGTCGCGCTCTTCGGCGCTGGCGTCGAAAGCCACCGGCTTCCCGATCGCCAAGATCGCCGCCAAACTGGCGGTGGGCTATACCCTCGATGAGCTGATGAACGACATCACCGGCGGCCGCACCCCGGCGTCGTTCGAGCCGTCCATCGACTATGTCGTGACCAAGATCCCGCGCTTCAACTTCGAGAAGTTCGCCGGCGCCAACGATCGCCTGACTACCCAGATGAAGTCGGTCGGCGAAGTGATGGCCATCGGCCGCACTCAGCAGGAGTCGCTGCAGAAAGCGCTGCGCGGTCTGGAAGTGGGCGCCACCGGCTTCGATCCGAAAGTTAGCCTGGACGATCCGGAAGCGCTGACCAAAATCCGCCGCGAGCTGAAAGACGCCGGTTCCGACCGCATCTGGTACATCGCCGACGCCTTCCGCGCCGGTCTGTCGGTCGACGGCGTCTTCAACCTGACCAACGTCGATCGCTGGTTCCTGGTGCAGATTGAAGAGCTGGTGCGCCTGGAAGAGCAGGTGGCAGAAGCGGGCATCAACGGCCTGGACAAAGACTTCCTGCGCACGTTGAAGCGCAAGGGCTTCGCCGATGCGCGTCTGGCCAAGCTGGCCGGCGTCGCCGAGAGCGAAATTCGCAAGCTGCGCCACAGCCACGGCCTGCACCCGGTGTACAAGCGCGTGGATACCTGCGCGGCGGAATTCGCTACCGACACCGCCTACATGTACTCCACCTATGAAGAAGAGTGCGAGTCCAACCCGACCAACGACCGGCCGAAAGTGATGGTGCTGGGCGGCGGGCCGAACCGTATCGGCCAAGGCATCGAGTTCGACTACTGCTGCGTGCACGCTTCGCTGGCGCTGCGTGAAGACGGCTACGAGACCATCATGGTCAACTGCAACCCGGAAACCGTCTCCACCGACTACGACACCTCGGACCGCCTGTACTTTGAGCCGGTGACCCTGGAAGACGTGCTGGAAATCGTGCGCATCGAGAAACCGAAAGGCGTTATCGTGCAGTACGGCGGCCAGACCCCGCTGAAGCTGGCGCGCGAGCTGGAAGCCGCAGGCGTGCCGATCATCGGCACCAGCCCGGACGCCATCGACCGTGCCGAAGACCGCGAACGCTTCCAGCAGGCGGTCAACCGCCTGGGCCTGAAGCAGCCGGCCAACGCCACCGTCACTGCCATCGAGCAGGCGGTCGAGAAGGCGGCGGGCATCGGTTATCCGCTGGTGGTGCGTCCTTCCTACGTGCTGGGCGGCCGGGCGATGGAAATCGTCTATGACGAAACCGACCTGCGCCGCTACTTCCAGACCGCGGTCAGCGTGTCCAACGATGCGCCGGTGTTGCTGGATCGCTTCCTGGACGATGCGGTGGAAGTGGACGTCGATGCTATCTGCGACGGCGAGCGCGTGCTGATTGGCGGCATCATGGAGCACATCGAGCAGGCGGGCGTGCACTCCGGCGACTCCGCGTGTTCGCTGCCGGCGTACACCCTGAGCCAGGAAATTCAGGACGTGATGCGTCGCCAGGTGGAAAAACTGGCGTTCGAGCTGCAGGTGCGCGGCCTGATGAACGTGCAGTTTGCGGTGAAGGACAACGAAGTTTACCTGATTGAAGTTAACCCGCGCGCCGCGCGTACCGTGCCGTTCGTCTCCAAAGCGACCGGCGTGCCGCTGGCCAAAGTGGCCGCGCGCGTGATGGCGGGCAAAACGCTGGTTGAACAGGGCGTGACCGAAGAGATCATCCCGCCGTACTACTCGGTGAAAGAAGTGGTGCTGCCGTTCAACAAATTCCCGGGCGTCGACCCGATTTTGGGGCCGGAAATGCGCTCTACCGGGGAAGTGATGGGTGTGGGCCGCACCTTCGCGGAAGCTTTCTCCAAAGCGATGCTGGGCAGCAACTCGGGCATGAAGAAACAGGGCCGCGCGCTGCTGTCGGTGCGCGAAGGCGACAAGGCTCGCGTGGTCGATTTGGCCGCCAGCCTGCTGAAGCAGGGCTTCGAGCTGGACGCGACCCACGGCACCGCGGTGGTGCTGGGCGAAGCGGGCATCAACCCGCGCCTGGTCAACAAGGTGCACGAAGGGCGTCCGCACATTCAGGACCGTATCAAGAACGGCGAGTACACCTACATCGTCAACACCACGGCAGGCCGTCAGGCGATTGAGGACTCCAAGCTGATTCGCCGCAGCGCCCTGCAGTACAAGGTGCACTACGACACTACGCTGAACGGCGGCTTCGCCACCGCGATGGCGCTGAAAGCGGATCCGACCGAGCAGGTTACATCGGTGCAGGAAATGCACGCGCGTATTGGTAAGTAACCGCGCGCGAACGCTACGCCAGGGCGCTGCAGATGCAGCGCCCTTTTTTATTCAGTGAATTTGTAGGCTGGCGTTAAAAATTTCCGCTATCAATCAGTGGGCAAACTGTCACTCTGTGTGATTGGTATATGCTTGGTGTATTGGCAAGGAACGAAGGAACGACGATAACAATGATTCTGATAATTTATGCTCACCCGTATCCCCGGCATTCGCATGCCAATCACCGCCTGCTGCAGGCGGTGAGGGATCTTCCCGAGGTGGAGGTGCGCTCGCTGTATGAGCTGTACCCCGATTTCAATATCGATATCAACGCCGAGCAACAGGCGCTGGAGCGCGCCGACATGGTGGTGCTGCAGCATCCGATGCAGTGGTACAGCTTCCCGCCGCTGTTGAAGCTGTGGATCGACAAAGTGCTGGAGCACGGCTGGGCCTATGGCCACGACGGCAACGCGCTGGTGGGCAAAGACTGCCTGTGGGCGGTGACCAGCGGCGGTGACGAGCACCATTTCGAACTGGGCGATTTTCCCAACTTCGCCGCGCTGGCGCAGCCGCTGCAGGCCACGGCGATTTATTGCGGCATGAACTGGCAGCCGTACTTCGCCCTGCACAACACCTTTACCTGCAACGAACCGGCGCTGATCGCCGCCGGCGAAGCCTACCGGCAGCGGTTGGTCGACTATCTGATGGAACATGCCGAAGCGGAAACCCGGGAGGCCAGCCATGGATAACCACCACATGATGATCGAGGGGCTGATCTATCTCGGTTCCGCCGCGCTGTTCGTGCCGATTGCGGTGCGCCTGGGGCTGGGTTCGGTGCTCGGTTACCTGATCGCCGGCTGCATTATCGGCCCCTGGGGGCTGAAGCTGGTGTCGGATGCCGAGTCTATCCTGACCTTCGCCGAGATCGGCGTGGTGCTGATGCTGTTTATCATCGGCCTGGAGCTGGATCCCAAGCGGCTGTGGACGCTGCGCGCCTCGGTGTTCGGCGGCGGCAGCATTCAGATGGTGGGCTGCGGCCTGGCGCTGAGCGCCTTCTGCTACTTCCTCGGCCTCAACTGGAAGGTGGCGCTGCTGATCGGTTTGACGCTGGCGCTCTCATCGACCGCCATCGCCATGCAGGCGATGAGCGAACGCAATTTGACGCCGTCGCCGATCGGCCGCAGCGCGTTTGCGGTGTTGCTGTTCCAGGATATCGCGGCGATCCCGCTGGTGGCGATGATCCCGCTGCTGGCCAGCAGCGGCGCCACCACGACGCTGGGCGCTTTCGTACTGTCGGCGGCCAAAGTGGTGGGCGCGTTGACGATGGTGGTGCTGCTTGGCCGCTACGTCACCCGCCCGCTGCTGCACTTCGTCGCCCGTTCGGGCATGCGCGAGGTGTTCAGCGCCGTGGCGCTATTCCTGGTGTTCGGCTTTGGCATCCTGCTGGAGATGGCCGGGTTGTCGATGGCGATGGGGGCGTTCCTCGCCGGGGTGCTGTTGGCGAGTTCGGAATACCGCCACGCGCTGGAGAGCGATATTCAGCCGTTCAAAGGGTTGCTGCTGGGGCTGTTTTTCATCGGCGTTGGCATGTCGATCGACTTCGGCACGCTGTTCCATCATCCGTTGCTGATCGCCTCGTTGTTGCTGGGCTTTATGCTGATCAAGGCGGCGTTGCTGTGGCTGATCGGCCCGCTGCTCGGGGTGCCGAAGCGCCAGCGCGGCCTGTTCGCCATTCTGCTGGGGCAGGGCAGTGAGTTCGCCTTCGTGATCTTCAGCGCCGCGCAGCTGGCCGGCGTCTTGCCGGTTGAATGGGCCAAGTCGCTGACGCTGGCGGTGGCGCTGTCGATGGCGGCCACCCCGCTGCTGTTGGTGATCGCCGCGCAGCTGGAAAAAAATGCGCCGAAAGAGGATCGCCCGGCTGATGTCATTGATGACGAGAACGCCAGCGTGATCATCGCCGGCTTCGGCCGTTTCGGCCAGATCGCCGGTCGTTTACTGTTGGCCAACGGCGTGCACACCGTGGTATTGGATCACGATCCGGACCATATCGAAACGCTGCGTAAATTTGACACCAAGGTGTTCTACGGCGACGCCACGCGCGCCGATCTGCTGGAGGCGGCTGGCGCCGCTCACGCCAAGGTGCTGATCAACGCCATCGACGATGTGGAGGACAGCCTGGCATTAACCGAGCTGGCCAGGCAGCACTTCCCGCATCTGAAAGTGGTGGCGCGGGCGCGCGACGTCGATCATTGGTATCAGTTGCGGCAGTTGGGGGTGGAAAAACCGGAGCGCGAAACCTTCGAAAGCTCGCTGCGCGTCGGCCGTGAAACGCTGGAGCTGCTGGGGCTGGACGCCTATGAGGCGCGCGAGAAAGCGGACACTTTCCGCCGCTATAACCTGAAGATGCTGGAAGATACGCTGGATAATTACCAGGATACTGAATTCCGTATCGCCAGCCTGCAGCGGGCCAAGGAGATGCTCAGCGCGGCCATCGAGCAGGATCAGAATCGGCTGGCGCGGGTGCAGCAGACCGGCTGGCGCGGCAGTATCGACGGCAAGGCGCCGGAAGACGAAGTGGTGGAAGCCAAAGGATAAGGGGAGGGGCGCCGTGATGGCGCCCCTTTTTTGCTTAGCTCAGCGCGACCTTGATGCCTAAGGCGATCAACATGCCGCCCAGCAATTTGTCGACGATCTTCTGCGTCTTTTCCAGCCCGCGGCGCACCGGCCCGCTCTGGATCAAAAACACCAGCAGCGGCCACCAGATGACCGACAGGCCGAGAATAATCCCCGCGTACCACAGCTTGTCACCCAGACCGGAATCGATCTGCAACACCTGGGTGAAGACCGCCAGGAAGAACAGGGTGGCTTTCGGGTTCAGCAGGTTGCACAGGTAGCCTTGCGCAAAGGCGCTCTTCAGGCTGACCTGTTGCTGCGGCAGATTGCTGACGTTCATTTTGCCGCCGCCGCGCGACAGCAGCGCCTGGATGCCGATCCACACTAGATAGACCGCCCCGGCGTATTTCAGCAGGTTGAACAGCCACGGTGTGGTGGTGATCACCACCGCCAGCCCGGCGACGCAGTAGGACATGTGGGTGGCGACGCCGCAGATCACGCCGAAAGCGGTCATCATGGCGGCCAGACGCGGGTAGCGGGCGGCGTTTTTGATCACCAGGAAAAAATCCGGGCCGGGGGAAAGCATGCCGAGGGCGGCAATGCCGGCGACGAACAGTGAAGTTTCAAGCATGGGAGGCGTCTCGCGCAAAAGGCAGCATGTTGGCGATAATAACGCCGCTTCCTCTGATGCGCATCAACCCAATGAGGTATTGTTAGGCTCTATGATAATAATTCATCTATCGCCAGCGACGGAGCACCATGCAGCAGACTACCGCCACAGACAGGCCGGAACCGCACCGGCAACAGCGTGAAATCACCCGCTTGTGCATTCAATGCGCGCTGCTGCTGTTGCAGCACGGCGCCGAGAGCACGGTGGTGGAGCAGTTGTCCACCCGCCTGGGGTTGGCGCTGGGGATGGACAGCGTGGAAAGTTCAATCTCCGCCAATGCGGTGGTGTTGACCACCCTCAGCCACGGCGCCTGCCTGACCACGACCCGCAAGAATGTCGATCGCGGCATCAATATGCAGGTGGTGACGGAAGTGCAGCATATCGTGATCCTCGCCGAGCATCACCTGGCGGATACGCACGACGTGGCGCGGCGCTTCGAAAAGATCCGGCCGCTGCGCTATCCGCGCTGGCTGGTGGTGCTGATGGTGGGGTTGTCCTGCGGGTGTTTCAGCATGCTCAACGGTGGCGACGGCGACGCCTTCCTGGTGACCTTTATCGCCAGCGGCGCGGCGATGCTGGTGCGCCAGATCCTCACCGCCCGCCATATGAATCCGCTGATCAATTTTTGCCTGACGGCGTTTGTCGCTACGTCGATATCCGGGCTGCTGCTGCGCCTGCCGGTGTTTAAAGAGACCTCGAGCGTGGCGATGGCCGCCAGCGTGCTGCTGCTGGTACCGGGCTTCCCGCTGATCAACGCGGTGGCCGACATGTTCAAGGGGCACGTCAACACCGGGCTGGCGCGCTGGGCGATGGCCAGCCTGTTGACGTTGGCGACCTGTATCGGCGTGGTGATGGCGATGTCGCTGTGGGATCTGCGGGGGTGGTCATGAGTCTGCTGTGGGCATTGTTGCAGGAGATGCTGTTGGCGGCGGTGCCGGCGCTGGGCTTCGCCATGGTGTTCAACGTGCCGCTGCGCGCGCTGCGCTATTGCGCGTTGCTCGGGGCAATCGGGCGCGGCTCGCGCATGCTGATGATGCACGTGGGCATGAACATCGAGTGGGCGTCGCTGCTGGCGGCGATCCTGATCGGCATCATCGGTATCTATTGGTCGCGCTGGCTGTTGGCGCACCCGAAGGTGTTCACCGTGGCGGCGGTGATCCCGATGTTCCCCGGCATTTCCGCCTATACCGCGATGATAACTGTGGTGGAGATCTCGCATCTGGGCTACAGCGAGGCGTTGATGGAGACCATGATCACCAACTTCCTCAAGGCCAGTTTCATCGTCGGCGCGTTGTCGATCGGCCTGTCGTTACCGGGTCTGTGGTTGTACCGCAAACGCCCCGGCGTGTGAAATTCCCCGGCAAAAGAACGTTGGTTATTAGATATGCTGATAAGAGCTATCTTATATATTCATCTTGCTTGATTAGCCTATCGACGGCACTCAGGCCTTTACGTATAGTGTCACCAATTTTGCTGCCTACACAGGGTTAAACAATGATTATCAGCCTGATCGCTGCCTTGGCGGCGGATCGCGTTATTGGCATGGAAAACGCCATGCCGTGGCACCTGCCGGCGGACCTTGCGTGGTTTAAACGCAACACGTTGAATAAGCCGGTTATTATGGGCCGCAAGACCTTCGAGTCCATCGGCCGCCCGTTGCCGGGCCGCCACAATATCGTTTTGAGCAGCCGCCCAGGCAATGCCGCCGGGGTGACCTGGGTGACCTCGCTGGATGAGGCGCTGGCCGCCGCGGGTGAGGTGGAAGAAGTGATGGTGATCGGCGGTGGGCGCATCTATACCCAGCTGCTGCCGCGCGCCGATCGCCTGTACCTGACGCACATCGACGCCGAAGTCGGCGGCGATACTCACTTCCCGGATTACGAGCCGGACGAGTGGGAAACCACGTTCAGCGAATTCCACGACGCCGACGATCTGAACTCGCACAGCTACTGCTTCGAAATCCTGCAGCGCCGCTGATCTCAGCGCGTTAGCCAGTCATCCCCGGGGGCGCAAGCAATTGCGCCCCCGGTCTTTTTGCGCCGGTCATTCGTAACCTTTCCGTCACATTACCTGATTAGTATGAAGCCCAACTCCGAGCGTCACGGCAACTCTGGTGAATCTTGACCGCGGCGCCATAACTAAAAAGGTAACCACGTTATGACCAAGCAAATTGAGCAATTAGACGCCGACCGCCTGATCGATCCCACTCGCCGCAAGCTGCTGCTCGGCAGCGCCGGCGCCGTCGGCCTGGCCGGTTTTCTCGGCGGCGGCATCTGGTCGGTCTCCGCCGAGGCGTTAGCCGAGGATCTGCCGCCGAACACGCTGCTGGGCTTCCGGGGCATCGCCGCGTCTACCGCCGATGAAGTGACGATAGCGCCAGGCTACCGCGCCGAGGTGCTGATCTCCTGGGGCGAGCCGCTGATGGACGGCGCGCCGGCCTTCGATCCGCAGGGCAACAACAGCGCCGCCGATCAGGAAAAACAGTTTGGCGACAATAACGATGGCATGAGCTTTTTCCCTATCGATGACAATCACGGCGTGATGGCCATCAATAACGAATACGTTAACGAGCAGTACCTGTTCGCCCACGGCGGCGCCAAGGCCACCAGCCTGGAAGAGGTGCGCAAATCGCAGGCGGCGCACGGCGTCTCCATTGTCGCGGTCAAGCGGGTCGGCGACGGCCAGCGCTGGGAGGTGGAGCGCCCGTCGCGCTATAACCGCCGCATCACCGCCAACAGCGAGATGCAATTCAGCGGCCCGGCCGCCGGACATCCGTTGTTGCAGACCGCCGCCGATCCGAGCGGCCGCAAGGTGCTGGGCACCTTCGGCAACTGCGCCAACGGCAAGACGCCGTGGGGCACCTACCTGACCTGCGAGGAAAACTTCGACACCTATTTCGGCACCCGTCAGGCCGATTATCGCACCACGCCGGAACAGAAGCGCTACACGCTGAAGGTCAGCGAACCGGAACGCAACTGGCCGGACTATGACGAGCGTTTTGATGTGGCGAAGAATCCCAACGAATTCAACCGTCACGGCTGGATCGTCGAGATCGATCCGTTGAATCCGGCCTCGACGCCCATCAAGCACACCGCGCTGGGCCGCTTCAAACATGAAAACGCGGCGGTGACCGTGGCCAAAGACGGCCGTCTGGTGGTGTATATGGGCGACGACGAGCGCGGCGAACATATCTATAAGTACGTCTCCAAAGGCGTGGTCGACGCCGCCAATCCGGCCAACAATCGTACGCTGCTGGATGAGGGGACGCTGTACGTGGCGCAGTTTGACGGCGATGTAGCCGGCACGCCGCTGAAGGGCAAAGGGCGCTGGATTGCGCTTGAGTTCGGCAAGAACGGCCTGACGCCGGAGAACGGTTTCCGCGATGAGGCCGAAGTGCTGATCTTCGCCCGCAAGGCGGCGCAGCAGGTCGGCGCCACCAAAATGGATCGCCCTGAGTGGATCGCGGTGAACCCGCATGACGGGCGCGCGTACTGCACGCTGACCAACAACAGCAAGCGCGGCGAGGAAGGGATGCCGTTGAACGCCGCCAACCCGCGACCGAACAATATCTACGGCCAAATCATTCGCTGGGACGAGGGCGGCGACGCCACCGCCGACGTCTTCGCCTGGGACATCTATGCGCTGTGCGGCAACCCGATTGCCCACCCCGAAGGCGTCAACCGCGGCACGCCGAACATCACGGCGGAAAATACCTTCAACAGCCCGGACGGGCTGGGTTTCGATCGCGCCGGCCGTCTATGGATCCTCACCGACGGCAAGTACAGCAACAAGGGCGATTACGTCGGGCAGGGCAACAACCAGATGCTGGTGGGCGATCCGGTCAGCGGCGAGATCCGCCGTTTCATGGTGGGGCCGAAGTCCTGCGAACTGACCGGCATCACCTTCACCCCGGACTACAAGACGATGTTCGTCAACGTACAGCATCCCGGAGAAGAAGGCGATTCGCACTTCCCGAACAACAGCCCGCGCCCGCGTTCATCGGTGTTGATGATCACGCGTGAAGATGGCGGAGTGATTGGGGCGTAAGGTGGCAATACAGAACAAAGGCGGCCACCGGGCCGCCTTTATCGTTTCAGGATGCGGCTAATCTGCCGGCGTGGTCAGGCGCTTCGCCGCGATTGGCGGGCTGCGTGAAGTAACGGCGGTCTTCCCAGCGCAGCATCGTTAGATCGCCGCCCCAGCAGCAGCCGGTATCCAGCCCGATCACGCCCTCCGGCGTGCCCTTGCCTTCCAGCGAGGCCCAGTGGCCGAAGATGATGGTGTATTCCGGGTCCACCAGGCGCGGCAGCTCGAACCACGGTTTCAGCGGCGCCGGCGCGCTGCCCGGCGCATCTTTGCAGATCATGTCAAGCTGGCCGTTGGGGAAGCAGTAGCGCATGCGCGTCAGCGCATTGGTGCTGAAACGCAGGCGCGCCAGGCCGCTCAGCTCCGGCGCCCAGTTGTTCGGCATGTCGCCGTACATGGCGTCGAGGAACAGCGGATAGCTGTCGCTGCTCAATACCGCCTCCACTTCGCGAGCGCACATTTTCGCGGTGTCGATGTCCCACTGCGGGGTGATGCCGGCGTGGGCCATCACCAGTTTTTGCTCATCATCCACCTGCAGCACCGGTTGGCGGCGCAGCCAGTTGATCAGCTCGTCGGCGTCCGGCGCTTCCAGCAGCGGCGTGATGCGATCTTTGGGTTTGTTGCGGCTAATGCCGGCGTAAACCGCCAGCAGGTGCAGATCGTGGTTGCCCAGCACCATGCGCACCGCCGGGCCGAGCGAGCGCACATAGCGCAGCACGTCCAGCGAGGCGGGGCCGCGCGCCACCAGATCGCCGGTCAGCCACAGTTGATCGCGCTCGGGATCGAACGCAACCTGAGCCAGCAGCGACTTCAGTTCATCGAAACAGCCGTGAACGTCGCCGATAAGGTATGTCGACATAATTAATGGATCAGCGTTGGAATGGCTAAGCGGAACACGGGAATAGCGGTGCGGAACGGCTGACCCTGATGGTCAACCATTTCGTAATGGCCTTCCATGGTGCCCAGCGGCGTTTCCAGAATGGCGCCGCTGGTATACTGAAACTCTCCACCGGGCGGAATGACGGGCTGTTCGCCGATCACGCCTTCGCCCTGGACTTCGGTTTGGCGGCCGTTGCTGTTGGTGATCAGCCAGTAACGGCCCAGTAGTTGCACGTTGGTCCGCCCCAGATTGCGGATGGTAATGGTATAGGCGAAGACGTAACGCTCTTCTTCAGGGATCGACTGTGATTCCACATAGATGCTCTGAACCTGAATACACACGCGGGGCGAATCAATCATGACAACAACTCCTTATTGCTGCGGCGCCGGATTGGCTGACAGCCAGTTCGCCAGCTTGCAGTACTGCGCCACAGAAATATTCTCTGCTCTGAGCGAAGGATCGACGCCCAGCTCCGTCAGCTGCTCTGGCGTGAACAGATCGCCCAGGCTATTGCGGATGGTTTTCCGCCGCTGGTTGAACGCCTGCGTGGTGATGCGGCTCAGCATGCGCACGTCGCCCACCGGGTTCGGCAGCTCGGTGTGCGGGACCAGACGCACCACGGCGGAATCGACCTTCGGCGGCGGCGCGAACGCGGTAGGCGGCACTTCCAGCACCGGGATGACGTTGCAGTAGTACTGCGCCATCACTGTCAAACGCCCGTAGGCCTTGCTGTTCGGGCCGGCCACCAGACGGTTGACCACCTCTTTCTGCAACATAAAGTGCATGTCGCGGATTGCCTGAGTATAGCTGAAAAGGTGGAACATCAGCGGCGTCGAAATATTGTACGGCAGGTTACCAAATACGCGCAGCGGTTGGCCAGCCTCCTCGGCCAGTTCGGCGAAATTCACCGTCATGGCGTCCTGCTGGCGGATGGTCAGCTTGTCTTTCAGCTGCGGGTGATTCTCCAGCCGAGTGGCCAGATCGCGGTCCAGTTCGATCACCGTCATGCGGTCCATGCGCGCGCCGACCGGTTCGGTCAAGGCGCCGAGGCCGGGGCCGATCTCGACCACCGCTTCGCCCGGCTGCGGGTGAATGGCGGAGACAATGCTATCGATGACAAACTGATCGGTTAAAAAGTTTTGTCCAAAGCGTTTGCGGGCAAAGTGCCCTTGGTGGACTCTGTTATTCATTACAATTAATTATCATTTTAATGGCGAGATTCAGGGCCGTTTGGAAACTGCCGACATCGGCGGTGCCGGTGCCGGCCAGTTCCAGAGCGGTACCGTGGTCGACCGAGGTGCGTATGAAAGGCAAACCGAGGGTGATATTCACCGCGCGGCCGAACCCTTGGTATTTTAGCACCGGCAGCCCCTGATCGTGATACATCGCCAGCACCGCATCGGCATCTTGCAGATATTTGGGCTGGAACAGGGTGTCCGCCGGCAGCGGGCCGACAAGATGGATACCGTCAGCGCGCAGCGCGTCGAGCGCCGGGATGATGGTGTCTATCTCTTCGCGCCCCATATGGCCGCCTTCCCCGGCGTGGGGATTCAGACCGCAGACGTAAATGTGCGGCTGGGCGATGCCAAATTTGGTTTTCAGATCGTGGTCGAGGATGCGAATGACTTCGAACAGGCTCTGCTGCGTGATGGCGCCCGGCACCGCCAGCAGCGGCAGGTGGGTGGTCGCCAGCGCCACACGCAGCTCTTCGGTCGCGAGCATCATCACCACGCGATCGCAGCGGCTGCGATCGGCAAAGAATTCGGTATGGCCGATAAACGGCACGCCGGCGTCGTTGATCACGCCCTTGTTCACCGGGCCGGTGATCAGCGCAGCGAATTCGCCGTTCAGGCAACCGTCGCAGGCGCGTGCCAGGGTTTCCACCACGTAGGCGCTGTTGCCGACGTTCAGTTCACCGGCGGTGACCGGCTGAGCGAGCGGCACCGGCAGCACGGTCAGCGTGCCGGCGCGTTGCGCCTCGGCCGGCTGCTGCGGCTGGTAGTCGCGCAGCGTCAGCGGCAGGCCCAAACGTTGGGCGCGTTCAAGCAACAGGGCCGGATCGGCGCACACCACCAGCTCAACAGGCCAATCCTGTTGCGCCAGGGCGGCTACCAAATCCGGCCCCACCCCGGCGGGTTCGCCGGGGGTAATGACGACGCGTTTATTGCTGCGCATCGCTGCCATCGAGGATCTTCACGTAAGCCTGGGCGCGCTGTTCCTGCATCCAGGTCTGCGCCTCTTCGGCGAACTTACGGTTGAACAGCATGCGGTAAGCGCGATCTTTCTGCGCGGCATCGGTCTTATCCACCTGACGGGTATCCAGCAGCTGAATCAGGTGCCAACCGAAGGAAGAGTGCACCGGCGCGCTGATCTCACCTTTGCTCAGCTTGAGCAAAGCATCGCGGAAGGCGGGATCGTAGATGTCCGGGGAAGCCCAGCCCAGATCGCCGCCCTGCATGGCGGAACCCGGATCCTGCGACAGCTGTTTGGCTTCGTCGGCGAATTTGGCGCGGCCGCTCTTGATCGCTTCCGCGACGGATTGCAGTTTGGCGCGTGCCTGGTCGTCGGTCAGCACCACCGAAGGTTTCAGCAGGATGTGACGGGCGTGCACTTCGGTGACCGACACCGACTGGCTGGCGCCGCGGATGTCGTTGACTTTCAGGATGTGGAAGCCGACGCCGGAACGGATTGGGCCGACGACGTCGCCTTTCTTGGCGCTGACCAGGCGTTCAGCGAACAGGGTCGGGATCTCTTGCAGCTTGCCCCAGCCCATGTTGCCGCCTTTCAGCGCCTGAGAGTCGGCGGAGTAAGTGATCGCCAGCTTGCCGAAGTCGGCGCCGCTGTTGATCTCGCCCACCAGGCGTTTGGCCAGCTCTTCGGCTTTGTCGACCTGCTGCTGCGACGGGTTCTCCGGCAGCGGGATCAGGATGTGGCTGATGTTCATTTCGGTGTCGCTGCCGTTCTGCGCGCCCACCTGTTTGGCCAGCGCGTCCACTTCCTGCGGCAGGATGGTGACGCGGCGGCGCACTTCGTTGTTACGCACTTCGGAGATCAGCATCTCTTTGCGGATCTGCGCGCGGTAGGTGTTGTAGTTCAGCCCTTCGTACGACAGGCGGCTGCGCAGCTGATCGACGCTCATGCGGTTCTGCGCGGCGATGTTGGCGATCGCTTTGTCCAGATCGGCGTCGGAGACGGTGATGCCCATTTTCTTGGCCATCTGCAGCTGGATGTTGTCCATGATCAGACGTTCGATGATCTGATGGCGCAGCGTCTTGTCGTCCGGCAGTTGCTGACCAGCCTGCTGGGCGTTGAGCTTCACCGACTGCAACAGTCCGTTGACGTCGCTTTCGAGTACCACGCCGTTATCCACGACGGCGGCGACTTTATCCACTTCTTGGGGTGCTGCGAACGCGGCATTGGCGCAAACCACCAATCCGAGAATAAGCGTTCTCCAGTTCTTCATACATTTCCCATTATGTAATCCGCAAATGCGGGTGAAAGTTCTCGTTTTCAAAGTGTTGCAAAGCGTCAGAATGCGCGCTGATACGGCAGAATGCCGGAGCGCAGCATTTCTGCGGAGCCGAGACTATGATCGCTGCTCAGGCCGCGCAGTTCGACGTTGAACGAAACTCTGTTGTCGTAAACGCTGGTATTGTTGCTGTTGTTCCAGTCGGTGATCTTGCGCTCATAGCCCAGCGTCACCGCCCAGCAGCAGGTGTTGTACTTCAGCCCCACCAGCTGATCGGCGGATTGTTTGGCGCGGGTGTCGTAGTAGTACGCCCCGACCACCGCCCAACGATCGGCGATCGGCCAGCTGCCGGTGATGCCCACCTGCGAGATGCCGTCCTGGAAGGCCGGAACCGTTTTGGTGTTCAACGCCGTCTGGATATATTCCGGCGTGGCGTAACGGTAGTTCAGCTGCACTACGCGCTCGGCATCCTGGCGGTATTCCACCACGCCGTTGCCCAGCGAGACGCTGTTCAGGCGGGTGTCATACTGCAGGCCGCCGCGCAGGCCCCAACGATCGTCGATTTTCCAATAGGTATCGCCGGCCCAGGCCACGCTGCCGGTATCGTCGTTGTTGTCGTACCCGGTTACCCGATCGCCGGTACGCGAACGGCTGAAGTAGTAGATTTGACCCACGGAAGCGTTAAAACGTTCAACCAGCGCGTCATCATAAATGCGCGTGGTCAAACCGGTAGACACGCGGTTCTGCGAAGCGATGCGATCCAGGCCGCTGTAGGTGCGATCGCGGAACAGGCCGGAGTAGTCGGTTTGCAGCAGCGTGGTGTCGTAGGTGTAGATGTTGCTCTGGTCGCGGTACGGCACGTACAGGTACTGCACGCGTGGCTCCAGCGTCTGGGTGGCGCCTTCGGCCCAGATCATCGGCCGCTCGAACACCAGCTTGCCGTCGACTTTGAACTGCGGCAGTACGCGGTTGACCGAATCATCGAGCTCCGGCGCGGCAGCGTTTTTGCGGCTCTGGTAGTTGGCGGCGAAACCGTCAGGAATATCCTGCTGGTAATGGGTCGCCATCACCTTGGCTTCGGTGTTCAGGCTGGCCCAGCCGTTGGTGAGCGGCAGACTCAGCGTCGGTTCCATATGCAGACGGGTGGCGTCCGGGCTGTATGGGTTGACGCTGGTGAACTTGGCCGCCTGGCCGTAAATATGGAAGTCGAACGGACCGAGGTCGTTCTTGTAGTAGTTCAGATCCAGCTGCGGCTGGACTTTATACGAGTCCGACTGTGAGCGATCGGTATCGTCGTAAATCTGGAACTGCTTGGAGCTCAGCGTGGCGTTCCAGTTTTCGTTGGCGTAGCCGAGGCTAAATTTCTGCGTGGCGTAGCCGTCGGTGGTGGAGCCGTATTTGGAGTCCAGATCGGTGAAGTACTTGGAATCGCTGACCTTGGTGTAATCGACGTTGAAGCGCCACACCTGATCCATAACGCCGTTGTGGTTCCAGTAGAACAGCCAGCGTTTGTTGTCGTCATGATCTTTGCCGTATTCCTTGTCGTCCGGCAACCAGTCGAACTCCATCAGGCCGAGGCCCGGCTGCACCAGATAACGGAACTCGGTCTGCCACTGCAGGCCGCGCTTGGACATATAGTGCGGGGTAATGGTGGCGTCGTAGTTCGGCGCGATGTTCCAGTAGTACGGCAACATGAACTCGAAGCCGTTGTTGCTGCCGTACTTGGCGTTCGGGATCAGGAAGCCGGAACGGCGCTTGTCGCCGACCGGCAGCTGCAGGTACGGGCTGTAGAACACCGGCACGCCGCCGATGCGGAAGCGGGCGTTCCATATTTCCGCCACCTGCTCTTCGCGATCGTGGATCACTTCGGAACCGACCACGCTCCAGCTGTCGTCGCCCGGCAGACAGGAGGTAAAGGTGCCGTTTTCCAGGATGGTGTAACGGTTGGCGCCGCGCATTTTCATCTTGTCGGCGTCGCCGCGCCCCTGACGGCCTACCATCTGGTAGTCGCCTTCATAGACGTCGGTATCTTTGGTATTCAGGTTAGACCAGGCCTTTGGGCCTTTCAGTTTGATCTGATTGTCGCTGTAGTGCACGTCGCCGGTGGCGGTGACGGTACGCACCGGTTCCGTCTGGCCGGGGTTTTGCGTCTGATTCAGCTCAACTTCTTTGGCGGTCAGGGTGCTGTTGCCCTGCTCGATATGCACGTTGCCGCTGAACAGGGCGCTTTTCGGGTAGTCGGCGCGCGAGTCATCGGCATTGATGGTCACCGGCTGGCTGTTCGGATCGCCGCTGACCAAAGGCTTGTCGTAAACAGGAACGCCAAGCATGCATTGCTCGGCCAGATCAGCCAGCGCATGCTGACTGTAGAGTGCCGTCCAAATCATCGTGGCCAGCAGTGTTGGGAAACTTTTTTTCATACGCGGTTTTGGTGTTCCGTCATCAGAGGCGTCGTGTCCGGCAAACGGTCAGAGACTATATTACTCATCTGCGTTGCGCTAGTGCTAAATCCAGCCGTTTACTTGCGTCGTCGTTAGGCGCAAAGATAAATGACAGGTATGATAATCCAAATTCTAGGAAAAATCGCCTGCGCCCTTTCCTGAAACGGAGGAGAGCGGGCGGCTTTCGGCATGATAATTGAGGAGTATATGCAGTATTGGGGAAAACTGCTCGGCGTCATCGTCGCCATCTGGTCTGGCGCGGGATTCTGGGGTGTAGTTCTGGGGCTGATTATCGGTCATATGATCGATACGGCGCGCAGCAACAAGCGCAGCCGGGGGTTTTTCACCGACCAGCAAACGCGGCAAACGCTGTTTTTCCGCACCACTTTTCAGGTTATGGGCCACCTGACCAAATCCAAAGGACGCGTCACCGAGGCGGATATCCAGATCGCCAGCCTGTTCATGGATCGCCTGCAGCTGCATGGCGAAGCCCGCACTGCGGCGCAGCAGGCGTTCCGCGAGGGCAAACAGAGCCAGTTCCCGCTGCGTGAGACGCTGCAGCAGTTCCGCAGCATCTGTTTCGGCCGCTTCGATCTGATTCGGATGTTTCTGGAAATTCAGATTCAGGCGGCGTTCGCCGACGGCTCGCTGCACCCGAACGAACGTCAGGTGCTGTATGTCATCGCCGAAGAGCTGGGCATTTCGCGCGCGCAGTTCGATCAGTTCCTCAGCATGATGGAGGGCGGGCGTCAGTTCGGCGGCGGTCAGCAGGGCGGGTATTCGCAGGGCGGTTATCAGCAGGCTCAGCGCGGCCCGACGCTCGACGATGCGTGCAAGGTGCTCGGCGTGCGCAGCAGCGATGATGCCGCCACCATCAAACGCGCCTACCGCAAGCTGATGAGCGAACACCATCCGGATAAGCTGGTGGCGAAAGGCTTGCCGCCGGAGATGATGGAAATGGCCAAGCAGAAAGCGCAGGAGATCCAGGCGGCGTACGACCTGATCAAACGCGAGAAAGGTTTTAAATAAGCGATGAAAGCGGGCCCGGCATGCCGGGCCCGTTTAACATGGGGTTCAGAAATCCGGCTCGGCGCGAAAGTGCATCGGCGTCTGGAAGGCGGGGTGGGTGATGCGCAGCTCTTGCGCATGCAGCTGCAGCCGCGGCGCCATCGCTTTGGCTTCCGGCGGGGCGTAGAAACCGTCGCCGAGGATCGGGTGTCCCAGCGCCAGCATGTGCACCCGCAGCTGGTGCGAGCGGCCGGTGATCGGCGTCAGCTTCACGCGGGTGCTGCCGTCGGCGTCGCGCGACAGCACCAGATATTCCGTCTGCGCGGCTTTGCCGGTTTCAAAACACACCTTTTGCAGCGGCCGGTTCGGCCAGTCGCAGATCAGCGGCAAGTCCACCAACCCTTCGTCATGCGCCATATGCCCCCAAACGCGGGCGATATAGGATTTCTTCGGTTCGCGTTCGCGAAACTGACGCTTCAGCTCACGCTCGGCGGCCTTGTTGAGCGCCACCACGATCACCCCGCTGGTGGCCATATCCAGCCGGTGTACCGATTCGGCGGCCGGATGATCGGCCTGAATGCGGGTCATCAGGCTGTCTTTGTTTTCCGGCGCGCGGCCGGGCACCGACAGCAAGCCGCTGGGCTTGTTGACCACCATGATGTGTTCATCCTGATACAGGATGTGCAGCGGGTCCTGCGGGGGATTGTAGGGTTCCATCTTGGCTCCGCGAAAAGGGCCGAACGGGGAGGCAACCACCTCCCCGCGTCGCGCCGGTTACTGGTGGGTGACCACCACCAGACGAATGGCGTCGAGACGCCAGCCGGCTTCATTGAGGTTGGCCAGCACCTGACGGCGGTTGAACTCCAGCGTCTCGACTTCGTCGTCGCGGATGTTCGGGTTGACCGCCTTCAGCGCTTCCAGACGCGCCAGCTCGGCGCTCAGCTTGTCGTCCGCCTCTTGCTTCGCCTGTTCGATAAGCGTGCGTGCGTGCGCTTCCACCAGGCTTTCCGCCTGCTGCAGCATGGCGTGCACGTCTTGCTGCACGGCGTTGACCAGCTTGCTGGAGGTGTGGCGGTTGACCGCGTTCAACTGGCGGTTGAAGCTTTCGAACTCGACCTGCGCCGCCAGGTTGGTGCCCTTGCGGTCCATCAGCATGCGGATCGGCGTCGGCGGCAGGAAGCGGGTCAGCTGCAGGTGCTTCGGTGCCTGGGCTTCCACCACGTACACCAGCTCAACCAGCAAGGTGCCGACCGGCAACGCTTTATTTTTCAACAGGGACACCGCACAGCTGCCGGTATCGCCGGACAGGATAAGATCCAGACCGTTGCGGATGATCGGGTGTTCCCAACTGACGAACTGCGCGTCTTCGCGCGACAGCGCCCGATCGCGATCGAAGGTGACGGTGCAGCCGTCCTGCGGCAGGCCCGGGAAGTCCGGCACCAGCATATGGTCGGACGGTGTGAGCACGATCAGGTTGTCGCTGCGATCTTCCTGATTGATGCCGACGATGTCGAACAGGTTGAGCGCGAAGCCCACCAGGTTGACGTCGTTATCTTGCTCGGCGATGGCGGCGGCCAGCGCCTGGGCTTTGTCGCCGCCGTTGGAGTGCATCTCCAGCAGACGGTCGCGGCCTTGTTCCAGCTGCGTTTTCAACTGGTCATGCTGCTGGCGGCAGGCGTGGATGAATTCGTCCAGGCCTTCCTGCTCGGTCGGCGCGGCCAGATAGCCGATCAACTGCTCGTAGCAGCTGTCGTAGATGGTGCGGCCGGTCGGGCAGGTGTGTTCGAAGGCGTCGAGCCCTTCGTGGAACCAGCGGCCCAGCACCGCCTGTGCGGTGTGCTCCAGGTAAGGCACCATGATTTGGATATCGTGCATCTGGCCGATACGGTCCAGACGGCCGATGCGCTGTTCCAGCAGATCCGGGTTGAACGGCAGATCGAACATCACCAGTTGGCTGGCGAACTGGAAGTTGCGGCCTTCGGAACCGATCTCGGAACACAGCAGCACCTGCGCGCCTTCCTCTTCGGAGGCGAAGTAGGCGGCGGCGCGGTCGCGCTCGATGATCGACAGCCCTTCGTGGAACACCGCGGCGCGGATCGCTTCACGCTCGCGCAGCACCTGCTCCAGCTGCAGCGCGGTATCGGCTTTGGCGCAGATCACCAGCACTTTTTCGTTGCGGTTGGCCAGCAGGTAATCCAGCAACCATTCGACGCGCGGGTCGAAGTTCCACCAGGTGGCGTTTTCGCCTTCGAATTCCTGGTAGATCTGCTCCGGATACAGCATGTCGCGCGCGCGCGCTTCGACGGATTTCTTGGCGCCCATGATGCCGGACACTTTGATCGCGGTCTGATACTGGGTCGGCAACGGCAGCTTGATCTGGTGCAGGTTGCGGTGCGGGAAGCCCTTCACGCCGTTGCGGGTGTTGCGGAACAGCACGCGGCTGGTGCCGTGGCGATCCATCAGCATGGCCACCAGCTCCTGGCGCGCCTGCTCGGCATTGTCGCCTTCGCTGTTGGCCGCTTTGAGCAGCGGTTCGATGTCCTGCTCGTCGATCAGCTCGCCCAGCAGGTTCAGCTTGTCGTCGGCCAGGCGTTCACCGCTCAGCAGCAGGGTGACGGCGTCGGCCACCGGACGGTATTTCTGCTGTTCGGCGACGAACTCGCCGTAGTCGTGGAAACGGTTCGGATCGAGCAGGCGCAGGCGCGCAAAGTGGCTCTGTTGGCCCAGCTGTTCCGGGGTGGCGGTCAGCAGCAGCACGCCGGGGATATGCTCGGCCAGCTGTTCGATCACCTGATATTCGCGGCTCGGCGCTTCTTCACTCCAGGCCAGGTGGTGCGCTTCATCGACCACCAGCAGATCCCACTGGGCGTCCGCCAGCTCTTCCAGGCGCTGCTTGTTGCGGCGCACGAAGTCCAGCGAGCAGATCACCAGCTGTTCGGTCTCGAACGGGTTGCTGCTGTCGAGCTTGGCTTCGGCGTAGCGGCTGTCGTCGAACAGCGAGAAGTAGAGGTTGAAGCGGCGCATCATCTCCACCAGCCACTGGTGCTGCAGCGTTTCCGGCACCACGATCAGCACGCGCTCGGCGCGGCCCGCCAGCAGTTGCTGGTGGATGATCATGCCGGCTTCGATGGTTTTGCCGAGGCCGACTTCGTCCGCCAGCAGAACGCGCGGCGCATGGCGCTGACCGACTTCATGAGCGATGTGCAGCTGGTGCGGGATCAGGCTGGCGCGCATGCCGCGCAGGCCGGCGAACGGCAGGCGATACTGCTCGCTCTGGTATTTGCGGGCGCGAAAACGCAGCGCGAAACGATCCATGCGGTCGATTTGGCCGGCGAACAGGCGATCCTGTGGCTTGCTGAAGGTCAGTTTGCTGTCCAGCAGCACTTCGCGCATCGCCACGCCGCTTTCCTGGGTGTCCAGGCGGGTGCCGATATAGGTCAACAGACCGTTTTCCTCTTTCACCTCTTCCACCTGCAGCTGCCATCCCTCGTGGCTGCTGACGGTATCGCCCGGGTTGAACATCACGCGGGTGATCGGCGAATCGTTTCTGGCATAGAGGCGGTTTTCACCGGTGGCGGGGAAAAGCAGGGTAATCATGCGCGCATCCAGCGCCACGACGGTGCCCAGTCCTAATTCGCTTTCCGTGTCGCTGATCCAGCGTTGACCAAGAGTAAAAGGCATATATTGTCGGCTCGATTCTTTGTAAGTAAGTCTTGTTACCGGGCGGGAAGGGCCGCGGCACCTGTACTGAACATCGGTTAATCCCGGTTTGTTTTAAATTTGACGGGCAATAGCCGTTCACGCCATGCAGACGTCGCGAGACGGCAGGGCTAAGCGTGGTTCAGTTTTGGGAAGGGCGCTATGGTAATGGAAGGCGGCGCGTTCGTCACCTGCAAAACCGGATGATTTTTCTTAACCTGGCGCAATCTCAAAACAGCCCCATCTGCCCGGTGACCAGCGTGGTGAAGTCGTCGTGCAAGAAAGGGAGTATAGCGTCTGCCACCGGTTGCAGCTGACGTTCGAGGTAGTGCTGATAATCGATGGGCGAATGGCGGGTTTCCAGCGGTTCCGGCCCGGCGACGGTCATCACGTAGCTGATCCAGCCGCCGTTCTGATACTGCAGCGGCCGCCCCTGACTGCGGTTGTAGTCGTCGGCGATGCGCGCGGCGCGGGCGTGCGGCGGCACGTTGCGCTGATAGTCGTCGAGCTTTCTGCGCAGCCGTTTGCGGTACACCAATTGATCGTCGAAGTCGCCGTTCAGGGTTTTGCCGACGTAGTCGCGCACATAGTCCTGG
The DNA here is from genome assembly GCF_052166775.1 of Serratia sp. CY74737. Classification (NCBI taxonomy): domain Bacteria; kingdom Pseudomonadati; phylum Pseudomonadota; class Gammaproteobacteria; order Enterobacterales; family Yersiniaceae; genus Serratia; species Serratia sp. CY74737. The sequence goes on along the minus strand of NZ_JBJNOF010000007.1, from coordinate 153,063 downwards.
TAGGGCTGTTGTTTGAAGATGCGCTGATAGAGCTGCTGCTGGAACTGCTGCGCCAGCGGCGTCCAGTCGGTGCGCACCGTTTCCAGGCCTTTGTACACCATCTCTTCCTGGCCGTCGGCGCGCGCGATCAGGCCGGCGTAGCGTTTCTTGCTGCCTTGCTCGGCGCCGCGAATGGTCGGCATCAGGAAGCGGGAATAGTGGGTTTCGAACTCCAGCTCCAGCGCGTTCTCCAGCCCGAACTGCTGCTGCAGATGCTGCTGCCACCAGGCGTTGACCCGTTGCACCAGCGCCCGGCCGATCTGCGCCGCCTGTTGCTCGTCATGCGGCTGTTTCAGCCAGACGAAGGTGGAGTCGGTGTCGCCGTAAATCACCTGATAGCCGTCGGCTTCGATCAGCTCGCGGGTTTGGCGCATGATCTCGTGGCCGCGCAGGGTGATCGACGACGCCAGCCGCGGATCGAAGAAGCGGCAGCCGCTCGATCCCAGCACGCCGTAAAGCGCGTTCATGATGATCTTCAGCGCCTGCGACAGGGGCTTGTTGTGCTGGCGTTTGGCGGCCTCGCGCCCCTGCCAGATCTGTTCGACGATCGCCGGCAGGCAGTGTTTGCTGCGCGAGAAGCGGGCGTTGCGAAAGCCGGGCACCGAGTCGGCGTCGTTTGGGTGGCGCATGCCTTCCACCAACCCGACCGGATCGATCAAGAAGGTGCGGATGATCGACGGGTACAGACTTTTATAGTCCAGCACCAGCACCGAGTCGTACAGGCCGGGCCGGGAATCCATCACAAAGCCGCCGGGGCTGTGTTCCTCCGGCTGTTCGCCGAGGTTGGGGGCGACAAAGCCCAGGCGATGCATGCGCGGCATATAGAGGTGGCTGAAGGCCGCCACCGATCCGCCGCTGCGATCGGCCGCCAGCCCGGTGACGGTGGCGCGCTCCAGCAGGAAGTTGAGCAGGTCGGCCTTGGCGAAAATCCGCGTCACCAGCTCGCAGTCTTTCAGGTTGTAGCGGGCCAGCGCCGGCTTGTCTTCGGCGAAGCGCCGGTCGATCTCCGCCATGCGCTGATAAGGGTTGTCGATCGCCTTGCCTTCGCCCAGCAGTTCCTGCGAAACGTATTCCAGGCTGAAGGAGGGAAAATTCCAGGTGGCGGATTTCAGCGCCTCGATGCCGTCGATGATCAGGCGGCCGGCGGCGGCGGCGAAAAAGTGATTCTGCTTGAAACCATGCTCGCGCCACTCCAGCAGGTTGCCGCCGCGCCCCAGCCGCAGCGGGATTTGGTAGCGCTCGGCGTGCTTTTGCAGCATCCGCAGATCGAACTGCACCAGGTTCCAGCCGATGATGGCGTCGGGATCGTGACGCTCCAGCCACGCGTTCAGCCGTTCCAGCAGTTGAGGGCGGCTGGCGCAGTATTCCAGATCGAAATCCAGCGGCTCATCGCCGCCGTTGGCCGGCCCCAGCATGTAGACCTGCCGCTGGCCGCAGCCTTCCAGCGCGATGGAGTAAAGCTCGCCGTGGGCGGTGGTTTCGATATCCAGCGACACCAGTTTTAGCGTTGGGCGGTACTCCGGCGCCGGCTTCATTTGGCCGCTGAGCAACGGCCCATTGCCGTCGCCCAGGCCGTTGAACCATACCGGCGCGGTGATGAAGCGTTCCATCAGGTAGCGCTCGGGCGGGCGAATGTCGGCCTCGTAGACCGCAACGCCGCCTTCCCGCAGCAGTTTTTCCAGCTTGATGAGCTGACGGTGCTGGCGGCAGTACAGCCCCAGCATCGGGCGGTGATGAAAATCCGTCAGCGCCAGCGGTTTCAGTTCGACTTGCCGCTCTTCGCGCAGCAGCAGTTCCGCGCGCTGCCTTTGTTCGGCGGGGATAAACGCCACCGAGGTTTGCGGCGGCAGACGCAGCTGGCGCGGGCCCGCGTCGGTCGCCAGCCAAAATTCGACCTCGGTGCCGGCGGGCGTGTCGCGCCAGTGGCGAGTGAGCAGGAACCCCTGTTGCAGTGCTGTCATAACCCCTTCGTTTTCCGCCGGGCGGCGTGTGCGACGTTCAGCGTGATGTCGGTTTTGGCGCTAATATAGATAAATTACAGTATGGGTTTTTATACAGTCATTGTCCATTGCCGCGCGGCGTTGCCAAATACGCATACAATTCATCGATTGACTCGCCAGCGGCGGCGCTGGAAAATCCTCGGCCCCGTTTGGCCCGAATAATCCACAGAGGTGTAATGGAAGCCTATTTACAAGATTTGATCACCCAGTCACTGGCTTTCACTCTGATGGTCGTTCTGCTGGTCGCTTTTCTGGAGTCGTTGGCGCTGGTGGGGCTGCTGTTGCCCGGCACGGTGATGATGGCCAGCATCGGCGCGCTGATCGGCAGCGGCAAGGTGGATTTTTACTACGCCTGGGCGGCGGGCATCGTCGGCTGCCTGCTCGGCGATTGGATCTCCTATTTCGTCGGTCGCGCCTTTAAGGGGCCTTTGCACCGCTGGTCGTTCCTGAAGAAGAACAAAGCGCTGCTCGACAAAACCGAACATGCCTTGCACCAGCACAGCATGGCGACCATTTTGATCGGCCGCTTCGTTGGCCCGACGCGCCCGCTGGTACCGATGGTGGCTGGCATGCTCGATTTGCCGCCGTACAAGTTCGCGCTGCCGAACATCATCGGTTGCCTGACCTGGCCGCCGGTCTATTTCTTCCCCGGCATTCTGGCGGGGGTGGCGATCGATATCCCCGCCGACGCCAACAGCGCGACGTTCAAGTGGCTGTTGCTCGCGGCGGCGCTGCTGGTCTGGCTGGCGGTGTGGCTAAGCTGGCGCTGGTGGCGCGAGGGCAAGCGCAACGCCGATCGGCTGAGCCGTTGGCTGACGCCGCTGCGGCTGCGCGTGGTGTGCGGATTGAGTTGGCTGGCGGCGTTGGCGGTCGGCTATTTGCTGAGCCAACAGCCGCTGATGCCGGTGTACCGGCATCTGTTGTGGCAGGTGCTGTCCGGGCAATGATTGCGGGGGCATTAGCCCCCGTTCGCCTTACTGGAAGAACGCTTCCAGCTGTTCAAATACCCGCACGTCTTCGCTGTGGCGCTTCACCCGCAGCACGTCTTCCAGCTTTTCCACCTGGCTTATCATTTGTTCCAGCCGTTGATCGTCGGCGACCAATAGCCAAATGCGGCTCTGTTGGCCGTCTTTCAACGGCAGACACAGAATGCCTTCGACGTTGAACGCGCGGCGGGCGAACAGCCCGCAAACGTGCGACATCACGCCGGGATGGTTGCGCACCGCCAGCTCCAGGATCACCTGTGGTTTATCTTGTGGTTGCAGCATGGCTTATTCTCCAATCATGTCGATGTTGGCGGCGCCCGGCGGCACCATCGGGAACACTTTTTCGTTGATATCGATCAGCGCGTGGATCAGGCAGGGGCCCGGGTGCTGGATCGCCTCAGCCAGTGCCGCCTGAGGATCTTCCGCGGCGTTCAGATCGCAGGTATCCAGCCCGAATCCGGCGGCGATTTTCAGGAAGTCGGTACGCTTCGGATAGGCGGCGGCGAAGATGCGCTGTTGGTAGAACAGGGTTTGCTGCTGGTGCACCAGCCCCAGCGCCTGGTTGTTCATCAAAATGATTTTCACGTCCAGATCGTGCTCGACCGCGGTGGCCATTTCCTGAATGTTCATCATCAGGCTGCCGTCGCCGGAGAAGCACAGCACTTTACGTTCGGGCTCCGCCAACGCCGCGCCGATCGCCGCCGGCAGACCGAAGCCCATGGTGCCCAGGCCGCCCGACGTCAGCCACTGGCGCGGCCGGCTCAGCGGATAGGCCTGCGCTACCCACATCTGATGCTGACCCACGTCGGTGGTGATGATGGCGCTGTCGTCCACGCAGCGCGCGGCGGCCAGCACCAGGCCGTAATGGCTCAGCGGATCGTCGGCGTTCGGCATGTTGAACGGGAATTCGCGTTTCAGGTCGTTGACGGTGTTCAGCCACGCGCTGCGCGGCTGCGTGTCGATCTGCGGCAGCAGCTGTTGCAGCACCTGGCCGACGTCGGCATGGATCGCCACGTTGGCCTGTTTGACCTTGCCCAGCTCGGCGCGGTCGATATCTACGTGGATGATGGCGGCGTTAGGGCAGAACTGCTCGGTTTTACCGATCGCCCGATCGTCGAAGCGCGCGCCCAGCACGATCAGCAGATCGGCCTCCTGCAGAATGAAGTTGGTGCTGCGCGCGGCGTGCATGCCCAGCATGCCCAGCGACAGCGGGTGTTCCACCGGCATCGCGCCCAGCGCCATCAGCGTCATGGTGGTGGGCAGACCGGCGCGCTCGGCCAGCTCCAGCGCCTGCCGGTGAGCGTCGGCGCAGATGATGCCGCCGCCCAGGTAGAGGATGGGGCGTTTCGCCTGATTGATCATCGCGGCGGCCTGCGAAACCAGCGCCGGATCGAAGCTCGGGGCGGCGTCCGGCACGGCGATCGGCGGCAGCTCTTCCAGGGTGATGGTGGCGGTCTGCACGTCTTTCGGCACATCGATCCAGACCGGGCCGGGACGGCCGGACTCGGCGATGCGGAACGCGTCGCCAATCACCTGCGGCAGCTCGCGGATATCGCGCACCAGATGGTTGTGCTTGGTGATCGGGATGGAAATGCCGTAGGTGTCCACTTCCTGGAAGGCGTCGGTGCCGATCATCGAGGAAGGCACCTGCCCGGTGATGCACACCAGCGGAATGGAGTCGAGCTTGGCGTCGGCGATGGCGGTGACTAGGTTGGTGGCGCCCGGCCCGCTGGAGGCGATGCACACCGCCGCTTTGCCGTTGGCGCGCGCCATGCCTTGCGCCATAAAGCCCGCGCCCTGTTCGTGGCGCGCCAGCACGTGGTGAATGCGGGTGCTTTGGCTCAGCGCGTCATACAGCGGCAGCGCGGCGCCGCCAGGGATGCCGGCGACGGTGGTTATGCCCTGACGCTCCAGCAGATGAACGATCAATTGTGCGCCGGTGAAACTGGTGCCCGGTTGAGGCGTGCCCGAAGTTGCCATGTTCCTGTCCTTTCTCAAGGCCGGTGAGCTTTTCTGGGCAGGGTGCTAAAACAAGAAACCCCGCCCGGTTTGCGCCGGCGGGGTTTGGGAATCGATGCGTTGATTCGGACCCTACGGCGCATTGCCGACGACCACCACCACACGCACGACGACCACCGCGGCTGGTAGCGCGGTAACTAGTAGGGTCGAAGTCAGCGAGGATGCGATCACAGGGAACCTTATCATCAGTAAAAAAAGTCAGGTTTTTATAAAAACACAGGCGCAAAATTCGCACAACAGGTTTATTGGCGCAGCATAAAAAACGCGCGTCAGATCACGCTTTACCCGAAATGCCCAGCACGCGCGCTTCCGGTGCGCTGCCGTCCAGCAGGGCCTGCGTCGGGCCGTCGTAGTAGATGCGGCCGTCGACCACCAACAGCGTGCGCGGCGCGATGCGCGCGGCGTCGTCGAGGTTGTGCGACACCATCAGCAGCGTCAGGTCGCGCTGTTCGCACACCGTCTGCAGCAGTTGCAGCATCTCGTTGCGCAGCGCCGGGTCGAGCGCCGAGAAGGGTTCGTCGAGCAGCAGGATCGGCCGCCGGCGAATCAAACAGCGCGCCAGCGCGGCGCGCTGACGCTGACCGCCGGAAAGCTGCGACGGCAGGCGATCCAGGTGTTCTTCCAGGCCGACCTGACGGGCGATGTGTTCTCGCTGTTGACGCTGCTGCGCAGTCAAGCGCAGACCGGGATCCAACCCCAACCCGATGTTCTGCGCCACCGTCAGGTGAGCGAACAGGTTGTTTTCCTGAAACAGCATCGACACCGGCCGTTTGGCCGGCGGCGTGGCGGTGTGGTCTTCGCCGTTCAGCAGCAGCCGGCCGCTGGCCGCCGGCAGAAAACCGGCGATCAGGCTCAGCAGGGTGCTTTTACCGGCGCCGCTGGGGCCGAGCACCGCGACGCGCTCGCCCGGCTGGATGCGCAGATCAAAGCGCATCGGCAGGTGTTCATACAGATAGGTCAGTTTTTCAAGCGTCAGCATGGCGGCCCGGTAAGCGTTCAATCAGGGTAAACAGCAGGAAGCACAGCAGCAGCAACAGCAGCGCGGTCACCGCTCCGTCTTGGCTGCGGTAGGCGCCAATCTGCTGATACAGGTAAAAAGGCAGGGTACGGAAATGCTCGTTGCCAAACAAGGCGACCACGCCGAAATCGCCGATCGACAGCACGCAGGCGAAGGCCAGCGCCTGCGCCAGCGGGCGGCGCAGGGCGCGCAGTTCAATCAGCCGCAGCCGTCGCCAGCCGCGGATATCCAGCGACAGGCACAGCGGGTTGTAACGTTCGGCGAGGTCGCGCATCGGGTTCTCCAATACCTTCAGCGCATAGGGCACCGCCATCAGCGCATTGGTGAGGATCACCAGCGCATAGGGCGACTGCGGCAACCCGATCGTATCGTTCAGCAGCAGGAAGAACCCGGTGGCCAGCACGATGCCCGGCATCGCCAGGATCACCATGCCGCTCAGCTCCAGCGCTTGGCCGCCGCGCAGCTGCTGCCGCAGTTTCAGCTCGCGGCTGCTCCACAGCAGCATCATCGTGAGCGCCACGCACAGCGCTCCGGCGCCAAGGGCGATGCGCAGCGACGTGAACAGCGCCTGCCACAGCACCGGCTGGCGCAGCACGCTGATGATAGCCTGATTGGCGCCGTCGGCGATCACCGCCAGCAGAGGCGGCAGCAGCAGCAACAGCGCGGCGGCGATCAGCAGAAAATCGCTGATGCGCCGCCACAGGCTGTCTTCCGGGTTGCGCCAGCGCTGGGCGTGGGTATGCCCTACCGGCAATGCCTGGCTCAGGCGTTGGCTGATCAGCACCAGCCCCAGACAACAGCCCAGTTGGATCAGCGCCAGCAGGGCGGCGCGGCTCAGATCGTAGTCGTAACTCAGCGCCTGGTAGATCGCCAGCTCGATGGTGGTGGCCTGCGGCCCGCCGCCCAGTGACAGCACGGTGGCGAAGCTGGCGAAGCACAGCATGAAGATCAGCGCGCCGCTCGGCAGGATTTGGCGGCGCAGCGCCGGCCATTCGACGAAGCGGAACTGCTGCCAGCCGTTCATGCCCAGCTGGGCGGCCAGCTGGCGCTGTTCCACCGGAATATTCTCCAGCGCTTGCAACAACAGGCGGGTAGCCAGCGGCAGGTTAAAGAACAGGTGCGCCAGCAGAATGCCCTGCAGCCCGTAGGGCGAGAAATCATACTCGACGCCCAGCCAGCCGCACAGCGTCGCCAGCCAGCCCTGGCGCCCATAGACGCTGAGCAGGCCGAACACCGCCACCAGCACCGGCAGCACCAGCGTCATGGCGCACAGCCGCAGCAGCTGCTGCCGGCCGGGGAAACGACGCCGGTAGAGCGCGCGCGCCAGCAGAATGGCGGGCAGCACCGAAATCAGCGCCGACAGCAGCGCCTGCAGGAAAGTGAAGCGCACCACGTGCCACAGGTAGCTGTCCTGCCACAGGCCGCGCCAGTCGCTGTCCGGCGCGTGACGCCACAGCGAGCCCATCGCCAGCGCGGCGACCAGCAGGATCATGCCGGCGGCCAGCAGCCCCGGCCAGAGCCAGCGGGGGATCAGCGGCTGACGGCGGTTTGCCATGCCCGGATCCAGCCGCCGCGTTGTGTGGCCACCTCTTCGGCGCTGTATTGCAGCGCGGTATGCGGCACGTTCATCTGTTCAAAGCCGACGGGCAGCGGGGTGTTGATCACCGGGTACATCCAGTTGCCGGTCGGGATGGTGTTCTGGAACGCCGGCGTCACCATGAACTGCATGAAACGCTCCGCCAGCTCAGGCTGTTTGGCGGCCTTCAGTTTGCCGGCCACTTCCACCTGCAGGTAGTGGCCTTCGCTGAACGTGGCGGCGGCGTAGCGGTCTTTTTTCTCGGCGATCAGATGATAGGCGGGGGAGGTGGTGTAGCTGAGCACCAGATCGCCTTCGCCTTTCAGGAACAGGCCGTAGGCTTCGCTCCAGCCTTTGGTGACGGTCACGGTCTTTTTCGCCAACTGCTGCCAGGCGGCCGGCGCCTTGTCGCCATACACTTTTTGCATCCACAGCAGCAGGCCGAGGCCCGGCGTGCTGGTGCGCGGATCTTCGTAGATCACCTTCCAGTCACGATCGCTGCTGACCAGCTCCTGCAGGCTTTTCGGCGGGTTCTTCAGTTTTTCCTTGTCGTAGACGAAGGCGAAGTACCCGTAGTCGTAAGGCACGAAGGTCGCGTCCTGCCAGCCGCCCGGCACCGTCAGTTTGGTAGTGTCCACGCCGCTCGGCGCGAACAGGCCGGTTTGCTGCGCCGCCTGCAGCAGGTTGTTGTCCAGCCCCAGCACCACGTCGGCGGCGCTGTTCTTGCCTTCCATGCGCAGGCGGTTCAGCAGTGAGACGCCGTCTTCCAGCGCCACGAACTTCAGCTCACAGTCGCACTCGGCTTCGAAGGCTTTTTTCACCGCCGGGCCTGGGCCCCAGTCGGCGGCGAAGGAATCGTAGGTGTAAACCGTCAGCGTCGGCTTGGCGAACACCGGTGCGGCGCACAGCAGCAATAAGCAGGGCAGATATTTTTTGACCACGTTGCACTCCTGAAAAATAAGGGGGCAAGGGCATCTGAGGGGGCGAGGCGGCGTCGCCGGTTCGCTGGGCTCAAATCCCTCCGCCGGTATTGACCGGATCAGGTTCGACGGGTGTGCTCTCAGCGGAAAATCGGGCTTATCACGCGGCCCGACTCTCCGCACCCCGTTGAGACGGCGCTATTGTAAAGATTAACCGACCCGGGCGAAAGGCGCTTATGCCTCCGGCGGGGCAAACCAGGCTGACTTGAAGTCGAACCAGCCGAGGGTGTTCATTCGCACGCCGCGCATGCTGCGCTGGCCGTGCAACTGCAGCCAGTGGTGGAACAGCGGATGCAGTTGGTGATTGCTGACCAGGCGCTGGCAGAACTCCGCCAGCGGCAGACGGTTGGCGCGCCACAGCGCCGCATCCTGCGCCAGGTCCTCGCTCATGCAATGCTGCATCAGCGGCAGCTCGTACAGCGTGGCGAACAGCGAAAACTCCAGCGGCAGATAGAAGTTGGCGCTGCCGAGCCACAGATCGCTGCGCGCGTCGCCCTGGTGCCAGGTCGCGTAATCCACGCTTTGCACGATCAGGCGGATGCCGTGCTGCGCCAGCAGCGGCTCGATCGCCTGGCGGATGGCGTGGAACTCCGAATGCTCATTGAAGTGAGTCAGCGTCAGTTCGGTCAGCCCCGCCGGTTTGGGCTGCTGCGCCAGCGCGCGGTTGTGGTGCCAGCGCGGCAGCAGGCCGTACGCCGGCGACCAATAGCGCTGGTAGAGCGGCCCGGCGTGGCTCAGCAGCGAAATGGGGTTGATCAATTCGCACAGCCAGCTGCGCATGGCGGGATCGGCCGCCAAGGGAGAGCGCTGATCGAACAGCAGGAAGTAGCAGCCTTCTTCCAGCCGGCTTTCCAGCTCGCTGTTGCCGGTTTCATCGCCCTGCAGCTGTACGCCGGAGTGCACCAGTTCTTCGGAGAACTCCGGCAGCACCCAGATGTTGACCTCATCGATCAGCGCCCGGTAGCCGAAATAGTCGTCGAAGGCGTGGATCTTCATCTGGCTGGGAAGGTTGCGCACCACGCGGTAGGGGCCGGTGCCGATCGGATGGCGGGTGAAGTCCGGCAGATCGCGCCATTCGCGCGGCAGGATCATGGCGTGCACGCTGCCCAGCAGCCAGGGCAGCCAGTGGTCGGGGCTGTGCAGATGCACGTCGACAACGAACGGCGTCGGCGAGGTGACGCTTTCGATATGCGAGAACAGCGGTTGTGAGGTCAGACGCGAAAGCGAGCTGATGACGTCCGCCATCTCCAGCTCGCGGCCATGGTGAAAATGGATCGCCGGGCGCAGGTAAAACCGCCAGTGCAGCGGCGTCAGCGCCTGCCAATGGTGGGACAGATCGGATTCGAGTTCCCCGTTTTCCTCATTTATGCGCGTCAGGCCGTTGAAGATCTGACGCGCCAAATGGGTCTCGGAACGCCGCAGCGCCGAGCCGGGCAGCAGGTTGTACAACTGCCGATAGTAGAGCACCCGCAGGATATGTTTCCCCTGACGGAAGCTGCGCCCCAGCTGCGACAGCAGCATTTGGCGCACCACGTTTTTGTCGCCCACCAGCTGCACCAACTGATCGATGCGATCCTGCTCCAGCAGCTCCTCGGCCCGCTGTTGCTGCAGCGCCAGGCCGGTGTAATGAAAGGTTAGCCGCGAACGCTTGCCGCGTCCCGACTCCGCCTGCCAGGTGAGCCAGCCCTCCCGCTGCATGGCGCTCAACAGGGAGCGCACGTGGCGCCGCGAGCAGCTCAGCGCCTCCGCCAGTGCCTGCAGCGTGGTGTCGGTGGTTTCACCGTGGCAGCGTTGCCACAGACGGATGAACTGCTGCTGCAATCTGGACGTGGACATAAAAGAGGAACACTCCTGTCTCAACTCGTCAATTTTTCTTTCCCTATATTACGCCGATAATTTTCATCAATGAAAGGGGAGGGCGTAATCATGAAAGCTTTCTTATCCAAATCGTTCTATCAGCGCTATTTCAGCGCGGTGCGTCGGCAGCACGCCGACTGGCTGAGCGTGGTGCCCGAGCAGGCGCGGCTGGCAATATTGGCGCACCTGACGCAATGGGATATCAAAGAGATGAGCGACAAGCAGTATCGCGAGCACCTGTAAGGCGCTGCGGCATAAAAGTTTCTGAGTAATGGTGCTGTTTCACCAGCCAGTGGGTCGCCCCACTGGTTTTTTTATTTGCGGTTAGGGCGATAGACTTGCATTTTCCTCGCCGTGACCTAAGGTTTTTGCTTCTGCTTTGGGATCAGGGAAGAGGATATGGAACGCCTGAGACGGTTATCACTGCGCATCAACCCCATCTTTGCCGCCTTCCTGCTGATCGCTTTTCTCTCCGGCATCGCCGGCGCGTTGCTGACGCCGACGCTGAGCCTGTTTCTGACCACCGAAGTTAAGGTGCGGCCGCTGTGGGTCGGGTTGTTTTACACCGCCAACGCGGTGGCCGGCATCGTCGTCAGCTTCCTGCTGGCCAAACGTTCCGACACCCGCGGCGATCGGCGCAGGCTGATCCTGCTGTGCTGCCTGATGGCGGTCGGCAACTGCCTGCTGTTCGCTTTCAACCGCGACTACCTGACGCTGATCACCGCCGGGGTGTTGATGTCCGCCGTTGCCAACACCGCCATGCCGCAGATCTTCGCGCTGGCGCGGGAATACGCCGACAGCGAGGCGCGTGAAGTGGTGATGTTCAGTTCGGTGATGCGCGCCCAGCTTTCGCTGGCGTGGGTGATAGGCCCGCCGCTGTCGTTTGCGCTGGCGCTGAATTACGGCTTTACCGTGATGTTCCTGATCGCCGCCGCCACCTTCGCTATCTGCGTGCTGCTGGTCGGGTTCATGCTGCCTTCGGTGCCGCGCGCGGCGGACGGCGACGGGCTGCGGGACGGTGCTTCCGCGCCGATTGCGCCCGCCAGCGCCTGGCGCAATCGCGACGTGCGTCTGCTGTTTATCGCCTCGATGCTGATGTGGACCTGCAACACCATGTATATCATCGACATGCCGCTGTATATTACCGCCGATCTCGGCCTGCCTGAGGGGCTGGCCGGGGTGCTGATGGGCACCGCTGCCGGGCTGGAGATCCCGGCGATGCTGCTGGCCGGTTACTACGTCAAACGTTTCGGCAAGCGCAACATGATGCTGCTGGCGGTGGCGGCGGGCGTGCTTTTTTACCTCGGGCTGACGGTGCTGGCGACCAAGCCGACCCTGATCGCGTTGCAGCTGCTCAACGCGGTGTTTATCGGCATCGTCGCCGGTATCGGCATGCTCTATTTTCAAGATTTGATGCCGGGCCGACCGGGCGCCGCTATCACGCTGTTCACCAACAGCATCTCGACCGGGGTGATCCTGGCCGGGGTGCTGCAGGGCGCGCTGGTGGAGAACCTCGGTCATGGCTCGGTGTATTGGATGGCGGCGCTGCTGGCGCTGGCGGCGCTCTGGATGAGCGCCAAAGTGCGTGAAGTGTGAGGTCAAACGACGGCATTCTTGATGCAAGTCATTGAGAAGGCTGAAGCGGACGCCCAAGCTGAAGGCATATGGAGCGCGATCGTTGCGTCCACGCCCGTCTCGCTATTGAGATGCCGCCTTGTTGTTTAGAACAGTGGGAACGTTATGGATAAACTCACACCGCTCAAACCGCTTCCTTCCCTGTGCGCCCTTGCCGCCACGCTGATCATCTGGTTCCTCATTCCCGTGCCGGAGGGCGTTGCGCCCAACGCCTGGCAGCTGCTGGCGCTGTTTATCGGCACCATCATCGCCATCATCGGCAAGGCGATGCCGATCGGCGCGGTCTCGGTGATCGCCATCGCCCTGGTGGCGGTGACCGGCGTCACCAACCCCGGCAAGCCGGGCGCCGCGCTGGACGACGCGCTCAGCGGTTTTTCCAACCAGCTGATCTGGCTGATCGGCTTTTCTATCATGATCTCCCTCAGCCTGAACAAAACCGGGCTGGGCGCGCGCATCGGCTACTACTTTATCTCGCTGTTCGGTAAAAAAACGCTCGGCATCGCCTATGCATTGACGTTGGCGGAAACCACCCTGGCGCCGGTGACGCCGAGCAACACCGCGCGCGGCGGCGGCATCATTCACCCGATCATGAAATCGATCGCCGACAGCTTTGGTTCCAAACCCGAGCTCAATACCTCCGGCAAGATCGGCCGCTATCTGTCGCTGGTGAACTACAACATTAACCCGGTCACCTCGGCGATGTTTATCACCGCCACGGCGCCTAACCCGCTGATTGTCAGCCTGATCGCCAAAGGCACCCACGGCAGCTTCGAACTGTCCTGGTCGATGTGGGCGATTGCCGCCCTGGTGCCGGGGCTGTGTTCGCTGATCGTGATGCCGCTGGTCATTTATCTGCTGTACCCGCCGGAGGTGAAAAGCACCCCGGACGCGCCGCGTTTCGCCTGCGAAAAGCTGCAGGCGCTGGGGCCGGTGACGCTGCCGGAGAAAATTACTCTCGCGGTGTTCGCGCTGCTGTTGGTGCTGTGGGCCGGCATTCCGGCGATGATTTTCGGCCCGGCGCTGGCGGTCAATCCTACCACCGCGGCGCTGATCGGCCTGGCGGTGCTGCTGGCTACCGGGGTGTTGAGCTGGGAGGATGTGCTGAAGCATAAAGGGGCCTGGGATACCGTCGTGTGGTTCTCGGCGCTGGTGATGATGGCCAGTTTCCTCGGCAAGCTGGGGCTGATCGGCTGGCTGTCGCAGACCGTCGGCAACGGCATCGACCATATGGGCATGAGCTGGGTGGGCGGCACGATCTTGCTGACCCTCATTTATCTGTATTCTCATTATTTCTTCGCCAGCACCACCGCACACGTAACGGCGATGTTCGCCGCCTTCTTCGCTGCCGGCATCGCGCTCGGCGCGCCGCCGGCGCTGCTGGGCCTGATCCTGGCGTTCTCTTCTTCGTTGATGATGTCGCTGACGCATTACGGGACCGGCACCGCGCCGATCATCTTTGGCTCCGGCTATGTGACGTTGGGGGAGTGGTGGAAAGCGGGGTTGGTGATGAGCGTGGTTAACTTGCTGATCTGGATAGTGATCGGCGGCGCATGGTGGAAGCTGCTGGGCTACTGGTGAGGAAAAAATTCACCCGCCGGGCGGCGGGTGAAGGGGATTAATTCAGAAACGCCGGCTGCTGCGCTTCGTAGCGGGAGATGTCCGCTTCATGCTGCAGCGTCAGGCCGATGCTGTCCAGCCCGTTGATCATGCAGTGGCGGCGGAAGCTGTCTATTTCGAACGGATAGCTTTTGCCACCGGCGTTGACCGTCTGGTTCTCCAGATCCACCACGAACTCCGTACCTTCATTGGCGTCCACCAGTTTGAACAGCTCGTCCACCTGCTGCTCGCTCAGCGTGACCGGCAACAGCTGGTTGTTAAACGAGTTGCCGTAGAAGATATCGGCGAAGCTCGGCGCGATCACCACTTTGAAACCGTAGTCGGTCAGCGCCCATGGGGCGTGTTCGCGCGAGGAGCCGCAGCCGAAGTTCTCCCGCGCCAACAGGATGCTGGCGCCTTTATAGCGCGGTTTGTTCAGCACGAACTCCGGGTTGGGTTGCTGGCCGGCATCGTCGAGGAAGCGCCAGTCGTTGAACAGGTGCTGGCCGAAACCGGTCCGGGTCACCTTCTGTAAGAACTGTTTGGGAATAATGGCGTCGGTGTCGACGTTGGCCGCATCCAAAGGCACCACTAAGCCGGTATGTTGAGTAAATTTAGCCACGTTAGCCCCTTAGTGAATATCACGGATGTCAGCGAAGTGACCGGCGACGGCGGCCGCGGCGGCCATTGCCGGGCTGACCAGGTGGGTGCGCCCACCGCGGCCCTGGCGCCCTTCGAAGTTACGGTTGCTGGTGGACGCGCAGCGCTCGCCCGGATTCAGACGGTCGTTGTTCATCGCCAGGCACATCGAGCAACCCGGCAAGCGCCATTCGAAACCGGCTTCAATAAAGATTTTGTCCAACCCTTCGGCTTCCGCCTGGGCCTTCACCGGGCCGGAGCCCGGCACCACGATGGCCTGCACGCCGTTGGCGACCTTGCGCCCCTTGGCGATCGCCGCCGCCGCGCGCAGATCTTCGATGCGCGAGTTGGTGCAGGAACCGATGAACACTTTGTCGATCGGTACTTCGGTCAATTTGATGCCCGGCTTCAAATCCATGTAGGCCAGCGCTTTCTCGGCGGAGGCGCGCTCAACCGGATCGTTAAACGATTCCGGCGCCGGGATCGCCTGATTGACGGCGATCACCTGGCCAGGGTTGGTGCCCCAGGTGACCTGCGGCGCGATCTCTTCGGCGCGCAGCGTCACCACGGTATCGAACTGGGCGTCGGCGTCGGACTTCAGCGTGCGCCAGTAAGCGACCGCCTGCTCCCAGTTTTCACCGGTCGGCGCGAACTGACGCCCCTTCAGGTAGGCGAAGGTAGTGTCGTCCGGCGCGACCAACCCGGCTTTGGCGCCCATTTCGATCGCCATGTTGCACAGGGTCATGCGGCCTTCCATGCTCAATGCCTCGATCGCCTTGCCGCAAAACTCCACCACGTGGCCGGTGCCGCCGGCGCTGCCGGTTTTGCCGATCACCGCCAGCACGATGTCTTTGGCTGTAATGCCCTCGGCGGCGTTGCCGGTGACCTCAATCTTCATGGTTTTGGCCCGACCCTGCTTCAGGGTCTGGGTCGCCAACACGTGCTCCACTTCGGAGGTGCCGATGCCGAACGCCAGCGAGCCGAAGGCGCCGTGGGTCGCGGTGTGTGAATCGCCGCAGACGATGGTCATGCCCGGCAGCGTCATGCCTTGCTCCGGCCCGATCACGTGCACGATGCCCTGGAACGGGTGGTTCAGGTCATACAGCGAAACGCCGAATTCCGCGCAGTTCTTGATCAGCTCCTGCATCTGGATGCGAGCCATCTCGCCGCTGGCGTTGATGTCCTTGGTCTGGGTCGACACGTTGTGATCCATGGTGGCGAAGGTTTTGCCGGGCTGGCGCACCTTGCGGCCCATGGCGCGCAGGCCGTCGAACGCCTGCGGCGACGTGACTTCGTGCACCAAGTGACGGTCGATATACAGCAACGGCGTCTCGTTCGGCGCTTCGTGCACCACGTGGGCGTCGTACAATTTCTGGTATAAGGTCTTGGCCATGTTATACCCCCTGAGCTACAAAGCGAGCGATGATGTCGCCCATTTCATCGGTGCTGACGGCTTTGCCGTCACCGGCCAGATCGGCGGTGCGGTAGCCCTGTTCCAACGCCTGGTTGATGGCGCGCTCCACGGCGTCGGCCGCTTCATCGGCGCCCAGGCTGTAACGCAGCAGCAGGGTGGCGGACAGGATCTGCGCAATCGGGTTGGCGATGCCTTTGCCGGCGATATCCGGCGCGGAACCGCCCGCCGGTTCGTACAGGCCGAAGCCTTGCTCGTTCAGGCTGGCGGACGGCAGCATGCCCATCGAGCCGGTAATCATCGCGCACTCGTCGGACAGGATGTCGCCGAACAGGTTGGAACACAGCAGCACGTCGAACTGGGACGGATCCTTGATCAGCTGCATGGTGGCATTGTCGATATACATGTGCGACAGCGACACGTCCGGGTAATCCTTGGCGACCTGATTGACCACTTCACGCCACAAGATGGAGCTTTGCAGCACGTTGGCCTTGTCGATCGACGTCACCTTGTGGCGGCGCTTGCGGGCGGATTCGAAGGCGATGCGCGCGATGCGTTCAATCTCGAAACGGTGATACACCTCGGTGTCGAAGGCGCGCTCCTGCATGCCTTGGCCTTCGCGGCCTTTCGGCTGGCCAAAATAGATGCCGCCGGTCAGTTCGCGCACGCACAGAATGTCGAAGCCGCGGGCGGCGATATCGGCGCGCAGCGGGCAGAACGCCTCCAACCCTTGATACAGGCGGGCCGGGCGCAGGTTGCTGAACAGTTTGAAGTGCTTGCGCAGCGGCAACAGCGCGCCGCGTTCCGGCTGCTCGGCCGGTGGCAGGTGTTCCCATTTCGGGCCACCCACCGAACCGAACAGGATGGCGTCGGCCTGCTCGCAGCCGGCGACGGTCGCCGCCGGCAACGGACTGCCGTGGCGATCGATGGCGATGCCGCCGACGTCGTACTCGGCGGTGGTGATGCGAATGTCAAAGCGTTGACGCACCGCGTCCAACACTTTGCGCGCCTGAGCCATTACTTCCGGGCCGATACCGTCTCCGGGCAAGACGGCAATGTGATAAGTCTTCGTCATGTTCACACCGTTTCCTGATTATTTTGATGTTTGTTTTGCTGCAGACGCTGTTTTTCTTTTTCTACCTGCTGTGAGCGCCAAATATTGTTCAACACGTGCACCATCGCCTTGGCGGAGGATTCGACGATGTCGGTCGCCAGACCCACGCCATGGAAACGACGGCCGTTATAAGAGACGACGATATCCACCTGGCCCAGCGCATCGCGCCCATGGCCTTTGGCGGTCAACTGGTACTTCACCAGTTCGATCGGGTAATCGGTGATGCGATTGATCGCCTGATAGACCGCATCAACCGGGCCGTTGCCGGTGGCGGCTTCGGCTTTCTCTTCGCCGCCGCAGATCAGTTTCACCGAGGCGGTGGCCATGATGCTGCTGCCGGACTGCACGCTGAAGTAACCCAGGCTGAAGTGTTCCGGTTCTTCCTGTTGTTTGTTGATGAAGGCCAGCGCCTCCAGGTCATAGTCGAATACCTGGCCTTTTTTGTCGGCCAGCTTCAGGAAGGCGGCGTACAGGGTATCCAGGTTGTAGTCCTGCTCCTGGTAGCCCATCTCTTCCATGCGGTGTTTCACCGCCGCGCGGCCGGAGCGGGAAGTCAGGTTCAACTGCACATCTTTCAGGCCGATCGACTGCGGGGTCATGATTTCGTAGTTTTCGCGGTTCTTCAGCACGCCGTCCTGGTGAATGCCGGAGGAGTGGGCGAAGGCGTTGGCGCCGACGATCGCCTTGTTGGCCGGGATCGGCATGTTGCACAGCTGGCTGACGATCTGGCTGGTGCGGAAGATTTCCTGATGATTGATGTTGGTGTGCACGTTCATGATGTCCTGGCGCACCTTAATCGCCATGATCACCTCTTCCAGCGAACAGTTGCCGGCGCGCTCACCGATGCCGTTCAGGGTGCCTTCCACCTGACGGGCGCCGGCCTGGACCGCGGCAATGGAGTTGCCGACCGCCATGCCCAAATCGTCGTGGCAGTGTACGGAGATGATGGCTTTGTCGATGTTCGGCACGCGGTCATACAAGGTGGTGATGATGCCGCCGAACTGGTTCGGCGTGGTGTAGCCGACGGTGTCCGGAATATTGATGGTGGTGGCGCCAGCGTTGATGGCGGCTTCGACCACGCGGCACAGATTGTCGATCGGCGTGCGGCCGGCGTCTTCGCAGGAGAATTCCACGTCGTCGGTATAGTTGCGGGCGCGTTTGACCGAGCGTACTGCCATCTCCAACACTTCGTCGAACGAGCGCTTCAGCTTCGATTCGATGTGCAGGGTGGAGGTGGCCAGGAACACGTGGATACGGAACGCTTCAGCGACGCGCAACGCTTCGGCGGCCACGTCGATGTCTTTGTCCACGCAGCGGGCCAGGCCGCAGACACGACTGTTCTTGATCTGGCGAGCGATGGTTTGCACCGATTCGAAATCGCCCGGCGAAGAGACCGGGAAGCCGACTTCCATCACGTCAACGCCCATTCTTTCCAGCGCCAGCGCAATCTGAATCTTCTCTTTTACGCTCAGGCTGGCCTGCAATGCCTGTTCGCCATCACGCAGCGTGGTATCGAAAATAATGACTTGTTGGCTCATCGGTGCATTCCTTATCGTGTTGATTTCACGCTAAGCGGGCAAAAAAAAACCCGCGCAGTAGCGCGGGTTTCTTATGGGTGATCGGCTGAGTCAGCTCCGAACTTCGTCCACAGGCATACCGCGCAAACAAGATGCGTTGAGTAGTAGGCCTAGTAGACGGTGAGTACGGATCATAATGGTTCAGCTTCTCTTAAATTGGGTGTCTGCCTAATTTGATACGTGATTGGCCTGGCGATGTCAACACCTGATTGAATGCGGGGACAATGCACCGGCTATGCGTCCAAACAGAGGATCATTCGGTAAAAATGCAGCGCTATAGAGAAAAAATGGGAGCAGTTTGCGTGCTGCTTAGCATAAACGAATCGAATATATACTGCGCTAATTGCTTCTGGATTTTGTTGGGTTAAGATTTGTGATGAAAAAATAAGGAGGATTAATCACGGGAGGAAACAAAATAACATTTTTAATGCGAATGATTTAAATTGAATTCATATGATTAATTGATTGTTTTAGTCATAATATAACAAAATAATGCGATTTTACACAAAGCGATTGATGTTTTTAGATGGTTTGATTGCTTATGATGTGTTTTTATAGTTTGTCTCATACAGTGGGGTTACGTTGTTTAATTGTATTAATCATTGTTAATACCTAATTATTAGTACCACCCAGGTGGCATTCTTCCTGCTGACGGTAGAAGTGACTGATATGCATTCCATATACGACTTAAATCGTGTCGATAACACGAGGTTTTTTATCGGCTGATGACGGTAATGGCAGGATTTGTCGTGCAAAGATAAGACAATGCGGCGTTTCATTGTTTGTCGAGCATAAGGATTAGATTATCTACACAGGATTTAGTGGAGTGAAATATGGCTGAATATGATTCAGAAATCGCCATGGTCAAAGAGCCGGCGGACATCCATTTGCGCAGCGTCGATCTTAATTTGCTGACGGTGTTTGACGCCGTGATGCAAATGCAAAATATTACGCGAGCCGCTAATTCGTTAGGGATGTCGCAGCCGGCGGTGAGCAACGCGGTAGCGCGTCTGAAGGTGATGTTCAACGACGAGCTGTTCGTGCGCTGCGGGCGCGGGATCCAGCCCACCATGCGGGCCAGGCAGCTGTTCGGGCCGGTGCGGCAAGCGCTGCAGCTGGTGCAAAATGAGTTGCCGGGATCTGAGTTTGAGCCGCTGACCAGCACGCGAGCGTTCTCCCTGTCGCTGTGCAGCCCGCTCGATTTGCGTCTGGGCGCCGGGATAATCAATCACGTCAAACAGATAGCGCCGCAGCTTAACCTGCAAATAAAGTCATACATTAACAATAATATTGAACATCAATTACGTTATCAGGACGTCGAATTTGTCATCGGCTACAGCCGTTTCGAGTCGGCGGAGTTTCGCAGCCTGGCGATGTTCGACGACGAATTAGTGCTGGCGGTTGCGCAGGCGCACCCGCGAATAGGGGAGGAGGTGACGCCGGAACACATGTTGGCCGAACAGCACGCGGCGGTTTCCCTGGAAAGTTTTGGATCGTTCAGTAAACCTTTCTATTTAGAGGAGCCGATGCTGCGCGCCGTGACACAACAGTGCACGGATCTCTACAGCGTGTTGAATATGGTGTCGCAAACGGAAATGGTGGCGATTGCGCCCGCCTGGTTGGTGCGGCAACAGACGGAGGCGTTGAAAATAAAGGCGGTTCCTTTGTGCGCCAATCACAATAAAGCGACCTGCTATCTTTCCTGGCATGAATCCTCCGAACGGGATAAAGGGCACCAGTGGATGAAGTCCGTCCTGATTGAGGCGGGTAACCCAAAGTAAAGCGATAAAAAATGGGGATATATAAAGATAATATTCAACTGAGCGTTTTTTTCTCATGATAAAAACTAAGAACTATCTGGGTTTTTATTAAGATGTTTCTTGGTTTTGCGGCGATTAAATAACTTATTTTCAGGGTGAGTTGGTTCGTTTACCAAAAATAATTAATATAAATTAATATTCTGATTTTTACTTTACGACTGGTATTTTAAACTAACTCGATGCGGCGGCCCAGATGGGCCGCGTTTTATTGCCGCCAGCAAACCTTTTCCTTCCCGTTCTGTCCAACCCATGAAAGCGCGAAAGCCGGCCTGAGTTTTGGCTCACACTTCTACGCTGAAATCGCTTTTCCCCCTGCCTGAGAGTAGGTAGACTGCGCGGAAAAAAGTAAACACGTGTAAGCTGAGATGAGGGCCGTAAGGCGTCGTTCAGGCTTAACTGTATGATTCATTTCAGGCTTAGAGCACTATGATCACTAATCTGCTGCAATACCATTTGATCCATCGTATACAGCATCAAATCACCCACCGAGCCGATCGCACAGCTTTTCGCCAATGGTCGCCCAACGGCGAGTTTCAATTGACCTGGGAAGAGGCCGCCGTTCGCATCGATCGCATTGCCGCCGGGCTGTTGGCCCTGGGGGCCGAAGTGCAAGAGCGCATCGGCATTTTCGCCAATAACGGCATGGCCTGGTCGCTGGCCGATCTCGCGATTCTCAACCTGCGCGGCGTCAGCGTGCCGCTCTATTCCACCAATACGCCGGCGCAGGCGGCCTTCGTCATCAACGACGCCGACATTCGCATACTGTTCGTCGGCGAACAGGCGCAGTTGGATGCGGCCATCGCGCTGCGCGGCGTTTGCCCACAGCTGCGCCATATTATCGTGTTTGACCAAGATGCCGATCTGCGCGGCTGCGAGATAGCGCGACACCTGAGCGCCTTCGAACATGCCGCCGATCCGGCGGCTTTTATCGCTCAACGTCGGCAGCGCATTGAAGAGTGCGACCTGCAGGACCTCTTCACCCTGATCTATACCTCGGGCACCACCGGCGAGCCGAAAGGGGTGATGCTGGATTACCGCAACCTGGCGGCGCAGCTCTACCTGCATGATGAGAGACTGACGGTCGGCGAAGAGGATGTGTCGCTCAGTTTCCTGCCGCTGTCGCATGTGTTCGAGCGTGCCTGGAGCTTCTTTGTCATGCATTCCGGCGCGCAGAACGTTTTCTTGCCGAACACCGACTGGGTGCGGGAAGCGATGGGGCAGGTTCGCCCGACGCTGATGTGCGCGGTACCGCGTTTCTACGAGAAGATTTTCAGCGCGGTGCATGAAAAAGTGGCGCGCGCGCCTTGGCTGCGCCGCGCGCTGTTCCACTGGGCGATCGTCTGCGGGGAGCGCAAGTTCCTTCAGGAGCGGGCCGGCAAACCGTTGGGCAAACTGTTCGAACTCTCTCATCGCTGGGCCGACAAGCTGGTATTGAGCAAGCTGCGCGGCATCCTCGGCGGCCGGGTGCGCTTCCTGCCGGCGGCGGGCGCCAAGCTGGATGACAATGTGATCCTGTTTTTCCAGGCGATGGGCGTCAACATCAAGTACGGCTATGGCATGACCGAAACCTGTGCGACCGTGTCCTGCTGGGAAGAAGGGCATTTCCGCTTCGGCTCTATCGGCAAACCGCTGCCGGAGGTCGAGGTGCGCATCGGTGAAGAAAATGAAATCCAGGTGCGCGGGCCGATCGTGATGCGCGGCTATTTCAACAAACCGTTGGAAACCGCCGCGACCTTTACCGCAGACGGCTGGCTGAAAACCGGCGATGCCGGGGCGATCGATGAAGAGGGCAATCTGTTCATCACCGAGCGCCTTAAGGATTTGATGAAAACCTCCGGCGGCAAATACATCGCGCCGCAGATGCTGGAAGGCACGCTGGCGCAGGACCGCTTTATCGAGCAGGTGGCGATCATCGCCGATGCGCGCAAGTTCGTTTCCGCGCTGATCGTGCCGTGCTTTGAGTCGCTGGAAGAGTACGCGAAGTCAGTCAACCTGAAGTATCAGGATCGCCTGGAGCTGCTGCGCAACGGTGAAATCCTCGAGATGTTCGAAAAGCGTCTGCGTGAGATGCAAAAGGAGCTGGCGCGCTTCGAGCAGGTGAAGAAGTTCACGCTGCTGCCGGCGGCCTTTTCCATGGAGCTGGGGGAGCTGACGCCAACGCTGAAGCTGCGCCGCAAAGTGATCCTGCAGCGCTATCAGCGTGAAATCGACTCCATGTACCAGGAACAGGGCTGAGGCCGCCGGCGGACCGCGCGTTCGGCGAAAAAAACGGCATATTCTTCGCCTGATTTAGTTCTGTAATTTCCCCTCTGTTCGAAACAATGCCTAGCCTGACGCCCCTGGGGCTAGCGCATTGTTTTTATAAAGTCGCGATCTCCAGCCGCTTGGCAATAACCCCGCCGCCGTTAAGCCATTTTGCCGTTTGCCTGCCCCATATTCTGACGTTATGTTAATTCGATAGCGACAACCCATAAAAATTTAGGGGCATTGCCCCGCAGCAGGCGCTACGTTCCGGCGCCAGAGAAGAATAAGCAAGCCTGGAGGCAAACCCATGGAGATGTTGTCAGGAGCCGAGATGGTCGTCCGATCGTTGATCGATCAGGGCGTTAAACATGTATTCGGCTACCCCGGCGGGGCGGTGCTCGATATCTACGACGCCCTGCATACGGTCGGAGGGATCGATCATATTCTGGTGCGCCACGAGCAAGGTGCGGTGCACATGGCCGACGGTTATGCGCGCGCCACCGGCGAAGTGGGCGTGGTGCTGGTGACCTCCGGCCCCGGTGCCACCAACGCCATTACCGGTATCGCTACCGCTTATATGGACTCGATCCCGATGGTCGTCCTGTCGGGGCAGGTGCCCAGCTCGCTGATCGGCTACGACGCCTTCCAGGAGTGCGATATGGTGGGAATTTCTCGGCCGGTGGTGAAACACAGCTTCCTGGTGAAACGCACCGAAGACATCCCGGCGGTGTTGAAGAAGGCCTTTTACCTGGCCTCCAGCGGCCGCCCCGGCCCGGTGGTGATCGATCTGCCGAAAGACATCGTCGGCCCGGCGGTGCGGATGCCTTATGCCTATCCGCAGGACGTGAGCATGCGTTCTTACAACCCGACGGTGCAGGGCCACCGCGGGCAAATCAAACGCGCGCTGCAAACCATTCTGGCGGCCAAAAAGCCGGTGATGTACGTCGGCGGCGGCGCGATCAACGCCGGCTGCGAAGCCGAACTGTTGGCGTTGGCGGAGCAGTTGAACCTGCCGGTGACCAGCAGCCTGATGGGGTTGGGGGCCTTCCCCGGTACCCACCGCCAGAGCGTCGGCATGCTCGGCATGCACGGCACCTATGAAGCCAATAAAACCATGCACCATGCCGACGTGATCTTCGCCGTCGGCGTGCGTTTCGACGATCGTACGACCAACAATCTGGCCAAATACTGTCCGGATGCCACCGTGCTGCACATCGATATCGATCCGACCTCGATCTCCAAAACGGTGGACGCCGATATCCCGATCGTCGGCGATGCCAAGCAGGTGTTGGTGCAGATGCTGGAGCTGCTGGCGCAGGACGAGAAAGCGCAGGATCACGATGCGCTGCGCGATTGGTGGCAGTCTATCGAGCAGTGGCGCGCCCGCGACTGCCTGGGCTACGACAAAAACAGCGGCACCATCAAGCCGCAGGCGGTGATTGAAACCCTGCATCGCCTGACCAAAGGCGACGCCTATGTGACCTCGGACGTCGGCCAGCACCAAATGTTCGCCGCGCTCTATTATCCGTTCGACAAACCGCGCCGTTGGATCAACTCCGGCGGCCTCGGCACCATGGGCTTCGGCCTGCCGGCGGCATTGGGCGTCAAACTGGCGCTGCCGGAGGAAACCGTGGTGTGCGTGACCGGCGACGGCAGCATTCAGATGAATATTCAGGAGCTGTCCACCGCGCTGCAATATAACCTGCCGGTGGTGGTGGTGAACCTCAACAACCGCTATCTGGGCATGGTCAAGCAGTGGCAGGACATGATTTATTCCGGCCGTCATTCGCAGTCTTACATGGATTCACTGCCGGACTTCGTCAAGCTGGCCGAGGCTTACGGCCATGTCGGCATCGCCATCCGCACGCCGGATGAGCTGGAAAGCAAGCTGGCGCAGGCGCTGGCGGAAAAAGAGCGGCTGGTGTTCGTCGACGTGACCGTCGATGAAACCGAACATGTCTACCCGATGCAGATCCGCGGCGGAAGCATGGACGAAATGTGGCTTAGCAAAACGGAGAGGACCTGATCATGCGCCGTATTTTATCTGTCTTGCTGGAAAACGAATCCGGCGCCCTGTCGCGCGTGGTGGGGTTGTTCTCCCAGCGCGGTTACAACATCGAGAGCCTGACGGTGGCGCCGACCGACGATCCGACGCTGTCGCGCATGACTATCCAGACCGTCGGCGACGAGAAAGTGCTGGAGCAGATTGAGAAGCAGTTGCACAAGCTGGTGGACGTGTTGCGCGTCAGCGAGCTGGTGCAGGGCGCTCACGTTGAACGCGAGATCATGCTGGTGAAGCTGCAGGCCAGCGGCTACGGCCGTGAAGAGGTGAAACGCTGCGCCGATATTTTCCGCGGCCAGATCGTCGATGTGACGGCGACGCTGTATACGGTGCAACTGGCCGGCACCAGCGACAAGCTGGACGCCTTCCTGAGCGCGGTGCGTGAAGTGGCGGAGATCGTGGAAGTGGCCCGTTCCGGCGTGGTTGGCGTGTCGCGCGGCGACAAAATTATGCGCTGAGCGCGGTCTGGCGGCGAATAATCGGGGGCGCGGCGTGGCTGCGCCCTTTGTTTTTCGGCCTTTTTTGCCCGATTGCCGGCACCTTTCGGCAAAAGCGGTTGCTAGGTAGTGTTTTCTGCTGTTAGATCGCAGAGGCTGGATTGAATAACCGCACGGGATGCCATGGTTAATCCGAGCACAGCCTTCACTTCTATTTTCAGCGTCATTAAGGGGTTAATGTGAAACTGGATGAAATCGCGCGTCTCGCGGGCGTTTCGCGCACGACGGCCAGTTATGTCATCAACGGCAAGGCGAAGCAGTATCGTGTCAGCGATAAAACCGTCGAGAAAGTGATGGCCGTGGTCAGGGAGCATAACTATCACCCGAATGCCGTCGCGGCGGGGCTGCGCGCCGGGCGCACCCGTTCTATCGGCCTGGTGATCCCGGATCTGGAAAATACCAGCTATACCCGCATCGCCAACTACCTGGAGCGCCAGGCGCGCCAGCGTGGCTACCAATTGCTGATCGCCTGTTCCGAAGATCAGCCGGACAACGAAATGCGCTGCATTGAGCACCTGCTGCAGCGTCAGGTGGACGCCATCATCGTCTCCACCGCCTTGCCGCCGGAGCATCCTTTCTATCAACGCTGGGCCAACGATCCGCTGCCGATCATCGCGCTGGACCGCGCGCTGGATCGCGAGCATTTCATCAGCGTTGTGGGCGCCGATCAGGAAGACGCTTTTGCGTTGGCGCAGGAGCTGCGCACCTTCCCGGCGGAGTCGGTGCTGTACCTGGGCGCCTTGCCGGAGCTTTCGGTCAGCTTCCTGCGTGAGCAGGGCTTCCGCCAGGCCTGGCAAGAGGATCCCCGCCACGTCGATTACCTGTACGCCAACAGCTACGAACGCGAAGCCGCCGGCGCGCTGTTTGCCGAATGGTTGAAAACGCACCCGATGCCGCAGGCGCTGTTTACCACGTCGTTCTCTTTATTGCAGGGCGTGATGGACGTGACGCTGAAGCAACGCGGCCGCTTGCCGACCGATCTGGCGATCGCCACCTTCGGCGATCATGAACTGTTGGATTTCCTTGAGTGCCCGGTATTGGCGGTTGCGCAGCGCCATCGCGACGTGGCCGAGCGCGTGCTGGAACTGGTGCTGGCCAGCCTGGACGAACCGCGTAAACCCAAGCCGGGGCTGACGCGCATTCGCCGCAATCTGTTCCGCCGCGGCAGTCTGAGCCGCAAGTAGTTTGGCTGACAGGGGCCCGCGTTGGCGGGCTCCTTTAGACGTAACCCGCTACCCGAAACAGCCGCCGGCAGTACTCCAGGAAGTAACCATACACCACGCCCATCGCCATGGAGACCAGCGCATTGCTGGTTACCGCCGCCAGCATTTGTTGGCCGTCGGCGCCCACGCTCCATAAAATTGCAGCATAAACCGGCGACTGGAAGCTGACATAGGCCAGCAGATCGGCGAGATTGCGCAGTAGGAACTGGCCGTGCGGGCAACGACGCGCCGTGCGGATAAACAGATCGCGATAGCGGCCATAAGGCCAGGCGATCAGAATGTTGACCGGGATCGACAACAGGCGTGAAGAGAGGGATTGCTGGAAGCTCATGCCGGAGATCAACACTTCAATCGCCATACCGGCGATAAAACAGTACACCACCAGTGCAAACGTATCGGCAGCGGCGCTGCGCCAGTGTGCGGCGGGCGAAAGCATGCATCTCTCCTTTTGTGTTAATGTGCTGTTAATTTTATAATTTGTAGTTGTTAGTTATGGTTTTTTGCTTTTTATATAGTTTACTGCTCTGGTTTGTGTTTTTTAACTAGGTTTATATTTTTATTTTTAACATTTGTTCGGTTTTTGTCCCGCAGGGCCGGGGCGCAGGAAGGGATGGAGAGATTAAAATCGGTGTTTTTAAATAAACCTATTAAAAACATGCTGTTGCGATTTTTTGTGTCCGCAGGGGGATTTTTCCGGCAAAAATTGTGGAAATAAAGGTGTAAGAAAATGAAACCATAATTGTAAACAGGTGTTTTGGGAATAATCTTACCAAATTGATTTAAATCGAAATTACTTCTGCTCGTAATATCCGAGCCATTTATTTTCGCCGTGCTCTCATCACGGCGGTGCAAATTGAAGTAAAATAGCGCGCAGTTTCACGGTGAATAACGATTGAGCGTTATTAACTCAAGGAGTTATGGCCTTATTCTGCGGTCGACTCGTCAGGCGCCGAGCCTTGGCGCGCGCGGGGCGGCAGCGGTTACAGCCCTGAGATTGCCGAGCTGAAAAATGAGACATGGCTTGCAGAAGGAAGTAATGAGTTAATTAATCGCCAGTTCGTCAGGTTTTTAATCAGATTCTTTCCGCTTAGAAAATTCTCTCCGTTTATCATGGTGTTAATTTTTAATCGTCGAATAATCAGAGTTTCTTTCGCGAGTCAGCTCCCAAAATGACCAGAGAAATATTGCCAAAGCGCTGGCGCTCTGGCTTGACAAGGTTTTCATACCCTCCGTAAACTCCATTGTGTGGGAATTTGTGGGGTAAAGTGGTGAAAACGGTCACTAAGGGGTAGCTCAGGAATGTTCCGTGGAGCGACGATGGTCAACCTCGACAGTAAAGGGCGGCTCGCCGTACCTACCCGATATCGGGAATTGCTCAACGAGGAATCGCAAGGCCAAATGGTCTGTACCATTGACCTCCATCAGCCCTGCCTGCTGCTTTATCCTTTGCCCGAATGGGAAATTATTGAACAAAAATTATCACGTCTGTCGAGCATGAATCCCGCCGAGCGCCGCGTTCAGCGCCTGCTGTTGGGACATGCCAGTGAGTGTCAGATGGATAGTGCCGGTCGTTTGCTGTTAGCCAGTACGCTGCGGCAACACGCCGGGCTCACGAAAGAAGTGATGCTGGTCGGTCAGTTCAACAAGTTTGAACTGTGGGATGAACAGACCTGGTATCAACAAGTCAAGGATGATATTGACGCTGAACAGTCGACTCAGGAACCGTTGTCTGAGCGGCTACAGGACTTGTCGCTATAAGCATGTTGGAAAACTATAAACACACCACCGTCCTGCTGGACGAAGCCGTCAACGGCCTCAATATCCGCAGCAACGGCATATATATCGACGGTACTTTTGGTCGCGGTGGCCATTCTCGTCTGATTCTGTCCCAACTGGGGCCGGAAGGGCGCTTGCTGGCAATTGACCGTGACCCTCAGGCGATTGCAGCCGCCAAATCTATTGAAGATCCTCGTTTTACCATCGTACACGGCCCATTTTCCGAGTTGTCGCACTATGTGCGGGAGCGCGAGCTGGTGGGCAAGATCGACGGCGTTCTGCTCGATCTGGGCGTTTCCTCGCCGCAGCTTGACGACGCGGAGCGCGGGTTCTCCTTTATGCGCGACGGTCCGCTGGACATGCGCATGGATCCGTCCACCGGCCTGTCTGCCGCAGAGTGGCTGATGAAGGCCGAAGCGGACGACATCGCCTGGGTGCTGAAAACCTTCGGCGAAGAGCGTTTCGCCAAGCGCATCGCGCGCGCCATCGTCGAAAGAAACCGCGTGGAGCCGATGACGCGCACCAAAGAGCTGGCGGATCTGATCGCCGATGCCAGCCCGTTCCGTGAAAAGCACAAGCATCCGGCGACGCGCAGCTTCCAGGCGATCCGCATTTATATCAACAGCGAGCTGGAAGAGATCGAGCGTGCGCTCGACGGCGCGCTGGAAGTGCTGGCCCCGCAGGGCCGTTTGTCGATTATCAGCTTCCACTCGCTGGAAGACCGCATCGTCAAACGCTTTATGCGACACCACAGCCGCGGCGCCCAGGTGCCGGCCGGCATTCCGTTGACCGAGGAGCAACTGCGCGGCATGGGCGGGCGAACGCTGAAAGCGCTGGGCAAAATGATGCCGTCGGAAGCGGAAGTAGCGGACAACCCGCGTGCGCGCAGCTCGGTGCTGCGCATTGCTGAGAGGATGCCCGCGTGATTGGCAACGAACGTCACGGCCTGGTCGGGGTGATTGGCGGCGATCTGCTGCGCAACGCCAAGATCCCCATGATTTTACTGATTGCGTCACTGGTCTCCGCGATTTTCGTGGTGACCACCGCGCACCGCACCCGCCTGCTGACCGCCGAACGCGAGCAGCTGGTTCTGGAGCGCGATGCGCTGGATATCGAGTGGCGCAACCTGATTTTAGAAGAGAACGCCCTCGGCGATCACAGCCGGGTTGAACGTATCGCGACAGAAAAACTGCAGATGCAACACGTTGATCCATCGCAGGAAAATATCATCGTTAAACAATGAATGGTTTAACCGGAATAATGACACGGAGTAGAAAGGAAACGCATGAAAGCAGCGCGCCCCGGTAAGTTGAGACGCCAGGAAGATCAGGCCAGCTTTGTCAGCTGGCGTTTTGCGTTGCTGTGCGGCTGCATTTTGCTGGCGATGGTTGGCCTGATGCTGCGCGTCGCGTACCTGCAGGTCATCAACCCCGATCGTCTGGTGAAAGAAGGCGACATGCGTTCGCTGCGCGTGCAGGAAGTGCCGACCGCGCGCGGCATGATCAGCGATCGCGCCGGCCGTCCGTTGGCGGTCAGCGTGCCGGTGAATGCGGTGTGGGCCGATCCGAAAGAGCTGAACGAACGCGGCGGCATTACGCTGGACAGCCGTTGGAAAGCGCTTTCCGATGCGCTCAACATCCCTCTGGACCAGCTTTCCAACCGCATCAACGCCAACCCGAAAGGGCGCTTCGTTTACCTGGCGCGCCAGGTTAACCCGGCGATCGGCGACTACATCCACAAACTCAAGCTGCCGGGGATCTACCTGCGGCAGGAGTCGCGCCGTTACTACCCGGCGGGGCAGGTGACGTCGCACATCATCGGCGTGACCAACATCGACGGGCAAGGCATCGAAGGCGTCGAGAAGAGCTTCGATCGCTGGCTGACCGGGCAACCGGGCGAGAGAACGGTGCGCAAGGACCGCTTCGGCCGAGTGATTGAAGATATCTCCTCCGTTGACAGCCAGGCGGCGCATAACCTGGTGCTGAGCGTCGATGAGCGACTGCAGGCGCTGGTGTATCGCGAGCTGAACAACGCCGTGGCGTTCAACAAGGCCGAATCGGGCACTGCGGTGCTGATCGACGTGAACACCGGCGAAGTGCTGGCGATGGCCAACAGCCCGTCTTACAACCCGAACAACATGGCCGGTACGCCGAAAGAAACCATGCGTAACCGTGCTATCACCGATATTTTTGAACCCGGTTCAACCGTGAAGCCAATGGTGGTGATGACCGCGCTGCAAAACGGCGTGGTGAGAGAAAACAGCGTGCTGAACACCATCCCGTACCGCATTCAGGGCCACGAGATCAAAGACGTGGCGCGGTACTCGGAGCTGTCATTGACCGGGATCTTGCAGAAGTCGAGTAACGTCGGTGTTTCAAAGCTGGCGTTAGCGATGCCGTCCTCAGCGTTAGTAGATACTTACTCTCGTTTTGGGCTGGGAAAAGCGACCAATTTGGGGCTGGTCGGAGAAAGCAGTGGCATATACCCAAAAAAACAACGGTGGTCTGACATAGAGAGGGCCACCTTCTCTTTCGGCTACGGGCTGATGGTAACTCCGTTACAGTTGGCGCGAGTCTATGCAACGATCGGCAGTCTGGGCGTGTATCGCCCATTGTCGATCACCAAGGTTGACCCTCCGGTCGCCGGCGAACGCGTTTTCC
The DNA here is from genome assembly GCF_052166775.1 of Serratia sp. CY74737. NCBI lineage: Bacteria > Pseudomonadati > Pseudomonadota > Gammaproteobacteria > Enterobacterales > Yersiniaceae > Serratia > Serratia sp. CY74737. The sequence goes on along the minus strand of NZ_JBJNOF010000007.1, from coordinate 122,334 downwards.
CTGAACCTCTGGTGCGTACCGTGGTGCACATGATGGAAAGCGTGGCCTTGCCGGGCGGCGGCGGCGTGAAAGCCGCCATCAAGGGATACCGTATCGCCATCAAAACCGGTACCGCGAAAAAAGTGGGCCCGGACGGCAAATACGTCAACCGATACATCGCTTATACCGCCGGCGTCGCGCCGGCAAGTAACCCCCGTTTTGCCCTGGTGGTCGTCATCAACGACCCGCAGGGTGGGAAATACTATGGTGGCGCAATCTCCGCGCCGGTGTTCGGCGCCATCATGGGCGGCGTATTGCGCACCATGAACGTCGAGCCTGACGCGTTGCCCACCGGTGACAAAAGCGAATTAGTGATTAACAAGAAAGAGGGTTCAGGTGGCAGATCGTAATTTGCGCGACTTACTCGCCCCGTGGGTGCCGACGGCGCCCGGGCGCGCGCTGCGGGAAATGACATTAGACAGCCGTGTGGCGGCTGCCGGGGATCTGTTTGTCGCCGTGGTCGGCCATCAAACGGATGGACGCCGCTATATTCCGCAGGCCATTGCGCAGGGCGTCGCCGCCGTGATCGCCGAAGCTGACGGTCAGGCCGAAGACGGTGCCATCGTTGAGATGCACGGCGTGCCGGTGATCTATCTGAGCCAACTGAACCAGCGCCTTTCCGCGCTGGCCGGGCGTTTTTACCATCAGCCGGGCGAGCGTCTGTGCCTGGTCGGCGTGACCGGCACCAACGGTAAAACCACCACCACGCAGTTGTTGGCGCAGTGGAGCCAACTGCTGGGCGAAACCAGCGCGGTGATGGGCACCGTCGGCAACGGTCTGCTGGGCCAGGTCTGCCCGACCGAGAATACCACCGGTTCTGCGGTGGATGTTCAACACGTATTAAACGACTTGGCGGAACAGGGCGCGACCTTCGCCGCGATGGAAGTCTCATCCCACGGTTTGGTGCAACACCGGGTGGCGGCGCTGCCGTTCGCTGCCGCGGTCTTCACCAACCTGAGCCGCGATCACCTGGATTACCACGGTGACATGGCCAATTACGAAGCGGCCAAATGGTCGCTGTTCGCCGCCCACAATGTGGGGCAGGCGATCATCAACGCCGACGATGAAGTCGGCCAGCGCTGGCTGAGCAAGCTGCCGGATGCGGTGGCGGTGACGATGCAGGGCAATCTGCAGCCGGGCTGTCACGGCCGCTGGCTGAAAACCACGGCGGTCGATTATCACGACAACGGCGCCACGGTTCGGTTCAGCTCCAGCTGGGGCGACGGCGAGATCGAAAGCCGCCTGATGGGCGCTTTCAACGTCAGCAATCTGCTGTTGGCATTGGCGACGCTGCTGTCGCTGGGCTACCCGCTGGAGGCGCTGGTGGAAACCGGCAACCGTCTGCAGCCGGTCTGCGGCCGCATGGAAGTGTTTAACGCGCCGGGCAAACCGACGGTCGTGGTGGATTACGCCCACACGCCGGATGCGCTGGAGAAAGCGCTGGAAGCGGCGCGCCTGCACTGCCAGGGGCAGCTGTGGTGCGTCTTCGGCTGCGGCGGCGATCGCGACAAGGGCAAGCGTCCGCTGATGGGCGGCATCGCCGAGCAGTTCGCCGATCGCGTGGTGATCACCGATGACAACCCGCGTACCGAAGAGCCGCGCGCGATTATCAACGATATCCTGACCGGATTACTGGATGCCGGGCAGGCGCTGGTGATCCACGGCCGCGCCGAAGCGGTGACCAGCGCCATCATGCAGGCGCAGGAGCAGGATGTGGTGTTGGTGGCGGGCAAAGGCCACGAAGATTATCAGCTGGTGGGCAACCGCCGCCTGGATTACTCCGACCGCACGACGGTCGCCCGACTGCTGGGGGTGCTGGCATGATCCCTGTCTCTCTTCAGACACTGGCTGAGGTATTGAGCGCTGAACCGATCGGCGCCGATTGCCAAATTGTCGAGGTGACGACAGACACCCGCAAGGTGACCGCCGGTTGCCTGTTTGTGGCGCTGAAAGGCGAGCGTTTCGACGCTCACGACTTTGCGGCGGATGCCGTAGCCGCAGGCGCCGGGGCGTTGCTGGTCAGTAAGCGCTTATTGGTGGACGTGCCGCAGCTGGTGGTGAAAGACACTCGTCTGGCGCTGGGGCAGCTTGGCGCCTGGGTGCGCCAGCAGGTGCCGGCGCGCGTGGTGGCGCTGACCGGCTCCTCGGGCAAGACATCGGTGAAAGAAATGACCGCCGCCATTCTGCGTGAATGCGGCGAAGTGCTATATACCGCCGGCAACTTCAATAACGACATCGGCGTGCCGTTGACGCTGTTGCGTCTGGAGCCGCAGCATGATTTTGCCGTGATAGAGCTGGGCGCTAACCACATTGGCGAAATTGCTTACACCACCGCATTGACGCGTCCGCAGACCGCTTTGGTGAACAACCTGGCGGCGGCGCACCTGGAAGGCTTCGGCTCGCTGGCTGGCGTCGCTCAGGCGAAAGGTGAAATCTTTACCGGCCTGCCGGCCGACGGCGTGGCGATCATCAACGCCGATAACAACGACTGGCCGCACTGGCAGAGCATGCTGGGCGGCAAAACCGTCTGGCGCTTCTCGCCGCAGGCGGCCGAAGGCGTGGACTTCTTCGCGCACGACGTGCGGGTGAACGGCGCAGGCACGCAGTTTTCGCTGCACAGCCCGTTCGGCACCGCCGAGATCGCGCTGCCGCTGCCGGGGCGCCACAACGTGGCCAACGCGCTGGCGGCCACGGCGCTGGCGATGTCGGTGGGCGCCACCCTCGAAGCGGTGCGTCAGGGGTTGAAACAATTGCAGGCGGTGCCGGGGCGTTTGTTCCCGGTGGCGCTGGCCGAAGGCAAGCTGCTGCTGGACGACAGCTACAACGCCAACGTCGGGTCGATGACTGCGGCGGCGCAGGTGCTGGCGGAGATGCCGGGCTACCGCGTGATGGTGGTCGGCGATATGGCCGAGCTGGGCGCAGAAGCGGAAGAGTGCCACCGTCAGGTGGGTGAAGCCGCCCGCCAGGCCGGGGTCGATAAAGTGATCAGCGTCGGCGGGTTGAGCCGCGTGCTGAGCGAGGCTTCCGGCAATGGCGAACATTATCAGGACAAGACAGCAGTGATCGCGCGCGTGGCGGAATTACTGTCGGAACATGCGGTCATCACCGTGTTAATCAAAGGTTCACGTAGTGCCGCAATGGAGCAGGTAGTACGCGCGTTACAGGAGAAAGCACCATGTTAGTTTGGCTGGCCGAGCATTTGGTCAAGTATTACTCAGGCTTCAACGTCTTTTCTTATCTGACGTTCCGAGCCATTGTCAGCCTGCTGACCGCGCTGTTCCTGTCGCTGTGGATGGGCCCGCGGGTGATCAAGCGTCTGCAAGAAATGTCCTTCGGCCAGGTGGTGCGTAACGACGGCCCCGAGTCGCACTTCAGCAAGCGCGGCACGCCGACCATGGGCGGCATCATGATCCTGACCTCCATCACCATTTCGGTGCTGATGTGGGCCTACCCGTCCAACCCGTATGTCTGGTGCGTGCTGTTTGTGCTGGTGGGTTACGGCATCGTCGGTTTCGTCGATGACTACCGCAAGGTGGTGCGTAAGGACACCAAAGGACTGATCGCCCGCTGGAAGTATTTCTGGCAGTCGGTGATTGCGCTGATTGTCGCATTCGCCATGTACGCCGTAGGAAAAGACACGCCAGCCACCGAGCTGGTTGTGCCGTTCTTTAAGGACGTGATGCCGCAGCTGGGCCTGCTGTACATCCTGCTGGCCTATTTCGTCATCGTCGGCACCAGCAACGCGGTCAACCTGACCGACGGCCTGGACGGCCTGGCGATTATGCCGACGGTATTCGTGGCGGCCGGTTTCGCGCTGGTGGCCTGGGCGACCGGTAACATGAACTTCGCCAACTACCTGCATATTCCGTATCTGCGTCATGCCGGTGAGTTGGTGATCGTCTGCACCGCCATCGTCGGCGCCGGCCTTGGGTTCCTGTGGTTCAACACCTACCCGGCTCAGGTATTTATGGGCGACGTCGGTTCGCTGGCGCTGGGCGGCGCGCTGGGCACCATCGCGGTGCTGCTGCGCCAAGAGTTCTTGTTGGTGATCATGGGCGGCGTATTCGTGGTAGAGACGCTGTCGGTGATCCTGCAGGTGGGATCGTTCAAGCTGCGCGGACAACGCATTTTCCGCATGGCGCCGATTCACCACCACTATGAATTGAAAGGCTGGCCGGAGCCGCGCGTGATCGTGCGCTTCTGGATCATTTCGCTGATGCTGGTGCTGATTGGCCTGGCAACGCTGAAGGTGCGTTAATCATGGCAGACTATCAGGGTAGAAAAGTCGTCATCATCGGGTTGGGCCTCACCGGCCTGTCCTGTGTCGATTTCTTCATGGCGCGCGGCGTGACGCCGCGCGTGATGGATACCCGTATCGCGCCGCCAGGGTTGGACAAACTGCCTGAAAGCGTGGAGCGCCATCTGGGCGATCTGAACCAGGACTGGCTGCTGGCGGCGGATCTGATCGTCGCCAGCCCGGGCGTCGCGCTGGCGACCCCGGCATTGAGCGCCGCGGCTGACGCCGGCGTGGAAATCGTCGGCGACGTCGAACTGTTCTGCCGCGAGGCGCAGGCGCCGATCGTGGCGATTACCGGCTCCAACGGCAAGAGCACCGTCACCACCCTGGTGGGCGAGATGGCGAAAGCCGCCGGTTGGGCGGTGGGCGTGGGCGGCAATATCGGCCTGCCGGCGCTGAGCCTGTTGCGCCAGGAATGTCAGCTTTATGTGCTGGAGCTGTCCAGCTTCCAGCTGGAAACGACGCATAGCCTGCGGGCGGCGGCGGCGACCATCCTGAACGTGACCGAAGATCATATGGATCGCTATCCGTTCGGCCTGCAGCAGTATCGCGGCGCCAAGCTGCGCGTGTATGAAAACGCCGCGGTGTGCGTGGTGAACGCGGACGATGCGCTGACCATGCCGTTGCGCGGCGCCGACGAACGCTGCGTTAGCTTCGGGGCGGACGTGGGCGACTATCACCTGAACCGTCAGCAGGGCGAAACCTGGCTGCGGGTGCGCGGTGAGAAGGTGCTGAACACGCGCGAGATGAAGCTGACCGGCCGCCACAACTACACCAACGCCCTGGCGGCGCTGGCGTTGGCGGATGCGGTCAATATCCCGCGTGCCTCCAGCCTGAAGGCGTTGACCACCTTCACCGGCCTGGCGCACCGCTTCCAGCTGGCCTGGGAGAACAACGGCGTGCGTTGGATCAACGATTCCAAAGCCACCAACGTCGGCAGCACCGAAGCGGCACTGAACGGCCTGCAGGTGGACGGCACGCTGCATCTGCTGCTGGGCGGCGACGGCAAGTCCGCCGATTTCTCGCCGCTGGCGCGCTATCTGCAGGGCGACAACGTGCGGCTGTATTGCTTTGGCCGCGACGGCGCCCAACTGGCGCAGCTGCGGCCGGAAGTGGCGACGCTGACCGAGACCATGGAGCAGGCGATGCGCACCATCGCCGGCCGCGTACAGCCCGGCGATATGGTGCTGTTGTCGCCGGCCTGCGCCAGTCTCGATCAGTTCCGTAATTTTGAAGTGCGCGGCGATGAGTTCGCCCGCCTGGCGCAGGAGCTTGGCGGATGAAACTACGCTTGCCGAACTTCGGGCTGACAGAACGGCTGAAAGACTGGGTGACCGGCGCGCGCGACAACGACGCGGTCAACATGGTGCTGTACGATCGCACCCTGCTGTGGCTGACCTTCGGGTTGGCGATCATCGGCTTCGTGATGGTGACCTCGGCGTCGATGCCGATCGGCCAACGCCTGGCGGACGATCCGTTCTTGTTCGCCAAACGCGATGCGCTGTACCTCGGCCTGGCGTTCGGCCTGTCGTTGGTGACGCTGCGCATCCCGATGGAAGTTTGGCAGCGCTACAGCAACGTGATGCTGCTGATGTCGATCGTGATGCTGCTGATCGTCCTGGTGGTGGGGAGCTCGGTGAACGGGGCCTCGCGCTGGATCGCGCTCGGCCCGCTGCGTATTCAGCCAGCGGAGCTGTCCAAGCTATCGCTGTTCTGCTACCTGGCGAGCTATCTGGTGCGCAAGGTGGAAGAGGTGCGCAGCAACTTCTGGGGCTTCTGTAAGCCGATGGGCGTCATGGTGGTGCTGGCGGTGCTGCTGCTGGCGCAGCCGGATCTCGGCACCGTGGTGGTGCTGTTCATCACCACGCTGGCGATGCTGTTCCTGGCCGGCGCGAAAATGTGGCAGTTCCTGGCGATCATCGGCTCCGGCGTGTTCGCCGTGGTGCTGCTGATTATCGCGGAACCGTACCGTATGCGCCGCGTGACCTCGTTCTGGAACCCGTGGGCCGACCCGTTCGGCAGCGGCTACCAGTTGACCCAGTCGCTGATGGCGTTCGGCCGCGGCGAGTTCTGGGGGCAGGGGCTCGGCAACTCGGTGCAGAAACTGGAGTATTTGCCGGAAGCGCACACCGACTTCATCTTCTCCATTTTGGGTGAAGAACTGGGCTATATCGGTGTGGTTTTAGCCCTGTTAATGGTATTCTTCGTCGCTTTTCGCGCGATGTCCATCGGGCGCCGCGCGCTGGAGATCGACCAACGCTTCTCCGGCTTCCTGGCCTGCGCGATCGGCGTGTGGTTCAGCTTCCAGGCGCTGGTTAACGTCGGCGCCGCCGCGGGCATGCTGCCGACCAAAGGTCTGACGCTGCCGCTGATCAGTTACGGCGGCTCGAGCTTGCTGATTATGTCGACGGCGATTGTGCTGTTGCTGCGAATTGATTATGAAACGCGCCTGACCAAGGCTCAGGCGTTTGTGAAGAGGTAAGGGATGAGCGGGAAACCTAAGCGTTTAATGGTGATGGCAGGCGGTACCGGCGGGCACGTGTTCCCGGGGCTGGCGGTCGCGCATCATCTGATGGCGCAGGGCTGGCAGGTGCGCTGGCTCGGAACCGCAGACCGAATGGAAGCCGATCTGGTGCCGAAGCACGGGATCGAGATTGATTTTATCCGCATCTCCGGCCTGCGCGGCAAGGGCCTGAAGGCCCAGTTGACGGCGCCGCTGCGGATCTGGCAGGCGGTGCGGCAGGCGAAAGCCATCATGCGCAGCTATCAGCCGGATGTGGTGCTGGGGATGGGCGGTTACGTTTCCGGCCCCGGCGGCCTGGCGGCCTGGCAGTGCGGCATCCCGGTGGTGCTGCACGAGCAGAACGGCATCGCCGGCTTGACCAACCGCTGGCTGGCGCGCATCGCCGCCAAAGTGATGCAGGCCTTCCCCGGCGCGTTCCCGAACGCCGAGGTGGTGGGCAACCCGGTGCGCACCGACGTGTTGGCGCTGCCGTTGCCGGCGGAGCGGTTGCAAGGGCGCGAAGGCCCGATCCGCGTGCTGGTGATTGGCGGAAGTCAGGGCGCCCGCGTGCTGAATCAGACAGTTCCTGAAGTCGCGGCGCGTTTGGGCGATAGAATTACGCTCTGGCATCAGGTTGGCAAGGGCGCGCTGGAAACGGTGCTGCGCGACTACGAGAGGGTAGGGCAGACGCAGCACAAGGTGACCGAGTTCATCGACGACATGGCCGCCGCCTATGCCTGGGCCGACGTGGTGGTCTGCCGCTCCGGCGCGTTGACCGTCAGCGAAATCGCGGCGGCGGGGCTGCCGGCGATCTTCGTGCCGTTCATGCACAAGGATCGTCAACAGTACTGGAACGCACGCCCGCTGGAAGAAGCCGGCGCGGCGAAGATTATCGAACAGCCGCAGTTCAACGCCGATGTGGTGGCCGAACTGCTGGCGAGCTGGGATCGCAAGACGCTGCTGGCCATGGCCGAGAAAGCGCGCGCGGTCGCCATTCCGGACGCCACCGAGCGCGTGGCGGCGGAGCTGGTGCGGCTCGCCAAGTAACGAGTGCAGGGGTTCGGCGCGCCGAACCTGAATAAAAGCAATGTGATGTAGGGCCGGGGTACCGGATCCGGATTAGAGAGAGTGATGAATACACAACAACTGGCGAAACTACGTACTATCGTGCCCGAGATGCGTCGCGTCCGGCACATTCACTTTGTCGGCATCGGTGGCGCCGGCATGGGTGGTATCGCCGAAGTGTTGGCAAACGAAGGGTATCAGATCAGCGGCTCCGACCTGGCGCCGAATCCGGTGACCCAGCAGTTGAGCGCGCTCGGGGCGACGATTTATTTCAATCACCGTCCGGAAAACGTGCTGGATGCGAGCGTGGTGGTGGTATCTACCGCCATCTCCGCCGACAACCCGGAGATCGTCGCCGCCCGTGAAGCGCGCATCCCGGTGATCCGCCGCGCTGAAATGCTGGCGGAGCTGATGCGTTTTCGCCACGGCATCGCTATCGCCGGCACGCACGGCAAAACCACCACCACGGCGATGGTCTCGAGCATTTACGCCGAAGCCCGCCTGGACCCGACCTTCGTTAACGGCGGGCTGGTGAAGGCGGCGGGCACCCACGCACGATTGGGGTCCAGCCGTTATCTGATCGCGGAAGCGGATGAGAGCGATGCGTCGTTCCTGCATCTGCAGCCGATGGTGGCCGTGGTCACCAACATCGAAGCCGACCACATGGACACCTACCAGGGCGACTTCGAGAACCTGAAGCAGACGTTTATCAATTTCTTGCACAACCTGCCGTTCTACGGTCGCGCGGTGATGTGCATCGACGATCCGGTGGTGCGTGAGCTGCTGCCGCGCGTGGGTCGTCATATCACCACCTACGGCTTCAGTGAAGATGCCGACGTGCGCATCGAAGACTACCGGCAGATTGGGCCGCAGGGGCACTTTACCCTGAGCCGTCAGGACAAACCGTTGCTGACGGTGACGCTGAACGCGCCGGGCCGCCACAATGCGTTGAACGCAGCGGCGGCGGTGGCGGTAGCGACCGAAGAAGGCATCGACGACGAAGATATCCTGCGCGCGCTGGCGGGCTTCCAGGGCACCGGGCGCCGCTTCGATTTCCTCGGCGAGTTTCCGCTGGAGCCGGTTAACGGCAAAACGGGCAGCGCGATGCTGGTGGACGATTACGGCCACCATCCGACCGAAGTGGACGCCACGCTGAAGGCGGCGCGCGCCGGTTGGCCGGACAAGCGTCTGGTGATGATCTTCCAGCCGCACCGCTACACGCGCACCCGCGATCTGTACGACGATTTCGCCAACGTGCTGTCGCAGGTGGATGTGCTGCTGATGCTCGACGTGTACGCCGCCGGCGAAGCGCCGATCCCGGGCGCGGACAGCCGCTCGCTGTGCCGCACCATCCGCAGCCGCGGCAAGCTGGATCCGATCCTGGTTTCCGATGCCGATACCGTGCCGGAAACGCTGGCGCAGCTGTTGCAGGATGAAGACCTGGTGCTGGTGCAAGGCGCCGGCAACGTGGGCAAAATCGCCCGTAAACTGGCCGAGCTGAAGCTGCAGCCGCCGAAGAAAGAGGAGGAGCACCATGGCTGATAAAGTTGCAGTTCTGCTGGGTGGCACCTCCGCTGAACGTGACGTTTCTCTGCAGTCCGGCGCCGCGGTGCTGGCCGGCTTGCGCGAAGCCGGTATCGATGCGCATGGCGTCGATACCCGCGATTTCCCGGTGACCCAGTTGAAAGAGCAGGGGTTCACCAAAGTGTTTATCGCGCTGCACGGCCGCGGCGGCGAGGACGGCACCCTGCAGGGGCTGCTGGAGTTCCTCGAGTTGCCTTATACCGGCAGCGGCGTGATGGCCTCGGCGCTGACCATGGACAAATGGCGCACCAAGATGGTGTGGCAGTCGATGGGCCTGCCGGTGGCGCCTTACGTGGCGCTGAATCGCCAGCTGTATCTCGGCGCCGAAAAAGCGGCGCTGCTGGCGCGCGTGGCGGATCTCGGTCTGCCGGTGATCGTCAAGCCGAGCCGTGAAGGCTCCAGCGTCGGCATGAGCAAGGTCACCGAAAGTGCGGCGTTGGCAGCGGCGCTGGAAGAAGCCTTCCGCCATGACGACGATGTGCTGGTGGAGAAGTGGTTGAGCGGCCCGGAATACACCGTGGCGATGCTGGGCGACCAAGTGTTGCCGTCGATCCGCATCCAGCCGGCCGGCGTGTTTTACGACTACCAGGCCAAGTACATTTCGGACGATACGCAGTACTTCTGCCCGAGCGGTTTGAGCGCCGAGCAGGAAGCCGAGATGGCGGCGTTGGCGCTGCGCGCCTACCGCGGTCTGGACTGCAGCGGCTGGGGCCGCGTCGACGTGATGCAAGACAGCGATGGCAGCTTCTATCTGCTTGAGGTGAACACCTCTCCGGGCATGACCAGTCATAGCCTGGTGCCGATGGCGGCGCGCCAGTTTGGATTAAGCTTCTCGCAGCTAGTGGCGAGAATTTTGGAGTTGGCCGACTGATATGTCGCAAGCTGCCCTGAATGCGCGCGATCGCGAGGTGGATAACGGCCCGCGCCGCAGCAATGGAACCCAGTTGGCGGGAATGATTTTCCTGCTGATGGTGTTGGGAACGGTCGTGTGGAGCGGTTGGGCGGTGCTTGGCTGGATGAAAGACGCCAGTCGCCTGCCGCTCTCAAGGCTGGTGGTGACCGGCGAACGCCATTACACCACCAACGATGATATTCGTCAGGCGATCCTGGCGCTGGGCGCGCCCGGCACCTTTATGACGCAGGATGTGGACGTCATCCAGCAGCAGATCGAACGTCTGCCGTGGATCAAGCAGGCCAGCGTGCGCAAACAATGGCCGGATGAGCTGAAGATCCATCTGGTGGAGTACGTCCCGGTGGCGCGCTGGAACGATTTGCACATGGTGGACGCCGAGGGCAAAGCGTTCAGCGTGCCGGCGGAGCGGGCGGGCAAGCAGAAGTTGCCGCTGCTCTACGGGCCGGAAGGGAGCGAGCAGGATGTGCTGGAAGGCTATCGGGCGATGAGCGCCACGTTGGCGGCCAGCAAATATACGCTGAAAATGGCGGCGATGACCGCGCGCCATTCCTGGCAGCTGGCGCTGGACAACGATGTCCGGCTTGAGCTGGGGCGCGATGACCGCAACGGGCGTTTGCAGCGGTTTATCGAGCTTTACCCGGTATTGCAGCAGCAGGGCCAGGCGGAGAGCAAGCGTGTCAGCTATGTCGATCTGCGCTACGAGTCCGGCGCTTCGGTAGGGTGGGCTCCGGTGTTGGTCGATCCGCAGGCGCTTGGCGGTCAGCAAAACAGTAATCAGCAACAGAATCAGGCACAGGCAAAACAACAATGATCAAGTCGACGGACAGAAAACTGGTAGTTGGACTGGAGATCGGTACTGCAAAAGTCTCCGCGTTGGTAGGGGAAGTTCTGCCCGATGGCATGGTCAACATTATCGGGGTGGGCAGCTGCCCGTCTCGCGGCATGGATAAGGGCGGCGTAAACGACCTGGAGTCGGTGGTGAAGTGCGTACAGCGCGCCATCGATCAGGCCGAGCTGATGGCGGACTGCCAGATCTCGTCGGTGTACCTGGCGCTGTCGGGCAAACACATCAGCTGCCAGAACGAAATCGGCATGGTGCCTATCTCGGAAGAGGAAGTGACGCAGGACGACGTGGAGAACGTGGTGCACACCGCCAAATCGGTGCGCGTGCGTGACGAACACCGCATCCTGCACGTGATTCCTCAGGAATACGCCATCGATTATCAGGAAGGCATCAAAAACCCGGTTGGGCTGTCCGGCGTGCGCATGCAGGCCAAGGTGCATCTGATTACCTGCCATAACGATATGGCGAAGAACATCGTCAAGGCCGTGGAACGTTGCGGCCTGAAAGTTGACCAACTTATTTTCGCCGGTCTGGCCGCGAGCTACGCGGTGCTGACCGAAGATGAACGCGAACTCGGCGTTTGCGTGGTGGATATCGGCGGCGGCACCATGGATATGGCGGTGTACACCGGCGGTGCGCTGCGCCACACCAAAGTGATCCCTTACGCCGGGAACGTGGTCACCAGCGATATCGCTTACGCCTTCGGCACGCCGCCGACCGACGCGGAAGCGATTAAAGTTCGACACGGTTGTGCGCTTGGGTCGATTGTTAGCAAGGATGAGAATGTAGAGGTGCCTAGCGTCGGGGGACGTCCTCCGCGCAGTCTGCAAAGACAGACGCTGGCTGAAGTCATTGAGCCACGCTACACCGAACTGTTGAATCTGGTTAACGATGAAATTTTGCAATTGCAGGAGCAACTGCGTCAGCAAGGGGTGAAGCATCATCTGGCGGCAGGTATCGTGCTGACCGGTGGCGCCGCCCAGATTGATGGCCTGGCAGCCTGTGCGCAACGGGTGTTCCACACCCAGGTACGCATCGGCCAACCCTTGAACATCACGGGTCTGACGGATTATGCGCAGGAGCCTTACTACTCGACGGCGGTAGGTCTGCTGCACTATGGAAAAGAGTCTCACCTGAGCGGTGAGACAGAAGTAGAAAAACGCGCCTCGGTGGGCAATTGGTTTAAACGCATCAATAGCTGGCTGAGAAAAGAGTTTTAATGTTTCAACAAAGAGATCATGCTGAGTAATCTTTTTATGATCTCGCAGCGACAGGCACAAAACGGAGAGAAACTATGTTTGAACCAATGGAACTAACCAATGACGCGGTGATTAAAGTCATCGGCGTCGGCGGCGGCGGTGGCAACGCCGTTGAACACATGGTGCGCGAGCGCATCGAAGGTGTTGAATTCTTCGCTGTGAACACGGACGCCCAGGCGCTCCGCAAAACGGCGGTTGGCCAAACCATCCAGATTGGTAGCGGTATTACCAAAGGTCTGGGTGCGGGCGCGAACCCGGAAGTGGGTCGCAATTCAGCGGAAGAAGACCGCGAAGCCCTGCGCGCAGCGCTGGACGGCGCAGACATGGTCTTCATCGCGGCCGGCATGGGCGGCGGTACCGGTACCGGTGCGGCGCCAGTGGTGGCTGAAGTAGCTAAAGATTTGGGTATTCTGACCGTGGCCGTGGTGACCAAGCCTTTCAACTTCGAAGGCAAGAAACGCATGGCATTCGCGGAGCAGGGTATCGCTGAACTGTCCAAACACGTGGACTCGCTGATCACCATCCCGAACGACAAGCTGTTGAAAGTTCTGGGTCGCGGCATTTCCCTGCTGGACGCGTTCGGCGCGGCCAACGACGTGCTGAAAGGCGCGGTGCAGGGTATCGCCGAGCTGATCACCCGTCCGGGCCTGATGAACGTCGACTTCGCCGACGTGCGCACCGTGATGTCCGAAATGGGCTACGCGATGATGGGTTCCGGTGTGGCTTGCGGTGAAGACCGTGCCGAAGAAGCGGCCGAAATGGCGATCTCCAGCCCACTGCTGGAAGACATCGACCTGTCCGGCGCGCGCGGCGTACTGGTCAACATCACCGCCGGCTTCGACCTGCGTCTGGATGAGTTCGAAACCGTGGGTAACACCATCCGTGCGTTCGCTTCCGACAACGCCACCGTGGTTATCGGTACCTCGCTGGATCCGGAAATGAACGACGAACTGCGCGTAACCGTGGTTGCAACCGGTATCGGTATGGACAAGCGTCCTGAAATCACCCTGGTGACCAATAAGCAGGCCAGCCAGCCGGTGATGGATCACCGTTATCAGCAGCACGGCATGTCGCCTCTGCCGCAGGAAGTGAAACCTGCCGCGAAGGTGGTCAACGACCAAGCTGCGCAGCCGAATAAAGAGCCCGACTATCTTGATATTCCAGCCTTCCTGCGTAAACAGGCAGACTAAGAATATCCTGAGAATTTGGAATCTCCGCTCTTTGTGCTAAACTGTCCCGCCAGCCATGCTGTATGCTTGGCTGGTAGGATGGATAACATTGCGAGATAAAACGATGATCAAACAAAGGACATTAAAACGTATTGTTCAGGCGACTGGCGTCGGTTTGCATACCGGCAAGAAAGTCACGCTGACAATGCGCCCAGCGCCGGCTAATACCGGGGTCATCTATCGTCGCACTGACTTGAATCCACCGGTTGATTTTCCGGCTGATGCAAAATCCGTGCGTGATACCATGCTCTGTACTTGCCTGGTGAATGAGCATGACGTGCGTATTTCGACCGTTGAGCATCTTAACGCCGCGCTGGCTGGGCTGGGCATCGACAACATCGTCATCGAAGTCGACGCCGCTGAAATCCCAATCATGGACGGCAGCGCCAGTCCGTTCGTGTTCTTGCTGCTGGATGCCGGCATCGAAGAACTGAACTCGGCGAAGAAATTCCTGCGTCTGAAAGAGACCGTACGCGTTGAAGATGGCGACAAGTGGGCCGAGCTGTCCCCGCATAACGGGTTCCGCCTGGACTTCACCATCGACTTCAACCACCCGGCCATCGACGCCAGCTCTCAGCGCTATCGTCTTGATTTCTCGGCTGAGTCGTTCGTGCGTCAAATCAGCCGCGCGCGCACCTTCGGGTTCATGCGTGATATCGAATACCTGCAGTCCCGCGGCCTGGCCCTGGGCGGCAGCTTCGACTGTGCCATCGTGGTAGACGACTACCGCGTGCTGAACGAAGACGGTCTGCGTTTCGAAGACGAATTCGTACGTCACAAAATGCTGGACGCCATCGGCGACCTGTTCATGTGCGGCCACAACATCATTGGCGCGTTCACCGCGTTCAAGTCTGGCCACGCGCTGAACAACAAACTGCTGCAGGCCGTGCTGGCCAAGCAGGAAGCGTGGGAATACGTGACCTTCCAGGACGAAGCCGAAATGCCATTGGCATTCAAGGCACCGTCTACCGTATTGGCGTAAGGTCTGCATTCCTCGCCTGCGAATAACGGCAGGCGCATCCCCTGAGAGCCTGAGAATTCAGGCTCACGATGGTGTGGTGCTGGCTGTCCGGTATTTTGCAGTCCGTGTCGCTGATTACTTATCACGACTGGTTGTGTTGGTACCCTCTCCGGCCAATGCAGCCAGCCGTTCCAATATCTTGCGCAGTTTCTCTGGGCTACGGCTCGCCAATCCCCTCAGCTCTTCCGCACTCTCCAGACTCAAATGCCGCATCGGCACGGGTTTTTCCGGCGCTTTTTCGGCGTTTTGCACCTGGTTGCTGCCTTTCGCCATCAAGGCCGGATTAATCCTGATGTCGATCGACGACAATGATGGTAGAATTTGCGCTCGTAGTGCAGACAGCAAAGCGGGTTGTTCGTAGCGCAAGCGCATCATCCAACTGGCATTTGCCGTTTCGAGCACTAAAATACCCTGTCGGAAATTCGCGACGCGGCACCAGGGATGCAGGGGAGCGGGCAACAGGCCTTTCACTGCACGGTTAAGCTTGAGCAGCGCCACCGCGCGTTGCTGGACGTTATGCAGCGGCCCTTTGCTGCCGGCAGACGCGTCGTCGAACAGGACATCTAATAATTGTGGACGGCTATCGCGCATAATGGGCTCCGGCGGATTATAAACTCGTGATCGGTATTCTAAATCGTTGGCGACAATTTGGCAGACGTTATTTCTGGCCCCATCTCCTGTTAGGGATGGTTGCGGCCACGCTTGGCGCGCCTTCCAATTTGTCCGGCGCACCCGATCAGGCCGCATTGCCGAGCACATCGTCCAGCCTTAACCGGCAAAATTCGGCCAACGGCACCTTCAACAGCCTGGCCCTGCTGCAGGACGCGCATCGCCGTCCTACCTTCAGCGTAGATTATTGGCAGCAACATGCGCTGCGTACCGTCATTCGTCACCTCTCTTTCGCGCTGGCGCCGCAGGCGGTTTATGCGCGGGTGCAGGAGAGCGAAGCCGAAGCGGAACCCCCTTTGCAGGTAGCGCAACTGGCGCTGCTTTCTACTCTCAACGCGCTGCTGACGCACGAGCCGAAGCCGCCGACCATCATTCGCCACACCCACCTTGAGGTGCTGCCAACGCTGGCGCGGCACCAGACCGGCCTGTGGGTGGCGCAGGTGCAGGGCATTCGCGCCGGGCCCGTCGCCCTCGTCTGATCTCGCCCTTTGGGCACAAAAACCATAAATAATAGCAAGTTGACTGCCGCGCTCGGCGGTCATGACAGAGATATCAAACATCATGTTAGTGAAATTATTAACCAAAGTTTTTGGCAGCCGTAACGATCGTACCCTGCGCCGCATGCGCAAAGTGGTTGAGCAGATCAACCGCATGGAACCGGACATGGAAAAGCTGTCCGATGACGAGTTGAAAGCGAAAACCAACGAATTCCGCGCGCGCCTGGAGAAAGGCGAATCGCTGGAAAGCCTGATCCCGGAAGCCTTCGCCGTGGTGCGTGAGGCGAGCAAGCGCGTGTTCGGCATGCGTCACTTCGACGTGCAGCTGCTGGGCGGCATGGTACTGAACGACCGCTGCATCGCCGAGATGCGCACCGGTGAAGGTAAAACCCTGACCGCGACGCTGCCGGCTTATCTGAACGCCCTGAGCGGCCGCGGCGTGCACGTCGTGACCGTCAACGACTATCTGGCGCAGCGCGACGCCGAAAACAACCGTCCGCTCTTCGAGTTCCTCGGCCTGAGCATCGGCATCAACCTGCCGGGCATGCCGGCGCCGGCCAAGCGCGAAGCTTACGCCGCCGACATCACCTACGGCACCAACAACGAGTACGGCTTCGACTACCTGCGCGACAACATGGCGTTCAGCCCGGAAGAGCGCGTGCAGCGCAAACTTCACTATGCGCTGGTGGATGAGGTGGACTCCATCCTGATCGATGAAGCGCGTACGCCGCTGATCATCTCCGGCCCGGCAGAAGACAGCTCGGAGATGTACATCAAAGTCAACAAGCTGATCCCTAAACTGATCCGCCAGGAAAAAGAAGACTCCGACACCTTCAAAGGTGAAGGGCACTTCTCGGTGGACGAGAAGGCGCGTCAGGTACACCTGACCGAACGCGGTCTGATCCTGATTGAAGAGATGCTGGTGGAGGCCGGCATCATGGATGAAGGCGAATCGCTGTACTCGCCGACCAACATCATGCTGATGCACCACGTTACCGCCGCGCTGCGCGCCCACGTGCTGTTCACCCGCGACGTGGACTACATCGTGAAAGACGGCGAAGTGATCATCGTCGATGAGCACACCGGCCGTACCATGCAGGGCCGCCGCTGGTCCGACGGTCTGCACCAGGCGGTGGAAGCCAAAGAAGGCGTGGAGATCCAGAACGAGAACCAGACGCTGGCTTCTATCACCTTCCAGAACTACTTCCGTCTGTACGAGAAGCTGGCCGGGATGACCGGTACCGCCGATACCGAAGCCTTCGAATTCAGCTCGATCTACAAGCTGGACACGATCGTGGTGCCAACCAACCGTCCGATGATCCGTAAGGATATGCCGGATCTGGTGTACATGACCGAGAAAGAGAAGATCGGCGCCATCATTGAAGACATCCGAGAGCGTACCGCCAAAGGCCAGCCGGTGCTGGTGGGGACCATCTCGATCGAGAAATCCGAAGTGGTGTCCCGAGAGCTGACCAAAGCGGGCATCGACCACAAGGTGTTGAACGCCAAATTCCACGCCATGGAAGCGGACATCGTCGCCCAGGCCGGCCAGAGCGGTGCGGTGACCATCGCCACCAACATGGCGGGTCGTGGTACCGATATCGTGCTGGGCGGCAGCTGGCAGGCCGAAGTGGCGCTGCTGGAAGAACCGACCGAAGAGCAGATCGAAGCCATCAAAGCCGCCTGGAAAGAGCGCCACGACGCGGTGCTGGCGGCGGGCGGCCTGCATATCATCGGCACCGAGCGCCATGAATCGCGCCGTATCGATAACCAGCTGCGCGGCCGTTCCGGTCGTCAGGGCGACGCCGGTTCATCCCGCTTCTACCTGTCGATGGAAGATGCTCTGATGCGTATCTTCGCCTCGGATCGCGTGTCCGGCATGATGCGTAAACTGGGCATGAAAGAAGGCGAAGCGATTGAGCACCCGTGGGTGACCAAGGCGATCGCCAACGCGCAGCGCAAAGTGGAAAGCCGCAACTTCGATATCCGTAAGCAACTGCTGGAATACGACGACGTCGCCAACGATCAGCGCCGCGCCATCTACAGCCAGCGCAACGAATTGCTGGACGTGTCCGACGTGAGCGAAACCATCGCCAGCATCCGCGAGGACGTGTTCAAGAGCACCATCGACAACTACATCACGCCGCAGTCGCTGGAAGAAGAGTGGGATATTCAGGGGCTGGAAGAGCGCCTGAAGAACGACTTCGATCTGGAGATGCCGATTGCCCAGTGGCTGGACAAAGAGCCGGAGCTGCACGAAGAGACGCTGCGCGAACGCATTCTGGAGAACGCCAAAGAGCAGTACCTGCGTAAGGAAGAAGTGGTCGGCAGCGAAATGATGCGCAACTTCGAGAAGGGCGTGATGCTGCAGACGCTGGATTCCCTGTGGAAAGAGCACCTGGCGGCGATGGACTACCTGCGTCAGGGCATCCACCTGCGCGGCTATGCGCAGAAGGATCCGAAGCAGGAGTACAAGCGCGAATCCTTCAACATGTTCGCCACCATGCTGGAATCGCTGAAATATGAAGTGATCAGCGTGCTGAGCAAGGTACAGGTGCGGATGCCGGAAGAGGTGGAAGCGCTGGAACAGCAGCGCCGTGAAGAGGCCGAGCGCCTGGCGCAGCAGCAACAGCTGAGCCACCACGACGAGAACGCGCTGGTGACCGAAGATCCGAACGCGCCGGCGACCGCCGAGCGCAAAGTGGGCCGCAACGATCCTTGCCCATGCGGTTCCGGCAAGAAATACAAGCAGTGCCACGGCCGCCTGCAGTAATGCCGGCCGCGGTTGACCGATAATACCCGGGGGTTCAGCTTGCTGAGCCCCTGTTTTTTGGCACCCATCAGGAGGGTGAGATGAAACATCTGAATATCGCCGTGGGCATCATCCGCAATGCTCAACGGGAGATCTTTATTACCCGCCGCGCCGCTGACGCGCACATGGCCGGATTTTGGGAGTTTCCCGGCGGCAAGATCGAACCGGGTGAGACGCCGGAACAGGCGCTGAGCCGCGAGCTGCGTGAAGAGACCGGTATCGAAGCCGAGCGGGCCGAACTGCTGGAGGTGGTGGAACATCGCTTCAGCGATCGCATCGTGACGCTGAATTTTTATCTGGTGGAGCATTGGGCGGGCGAGCCGTTTGGCCGTGAGGGGCAGCCGATGCGCTGGGTAAAACAGGCGGAGCTGCGTGAAGACGAGTTCCCGGAAGCCAACGCCGGCATTATCCAACTGCTGGTGGCGCAGGCTGGTGCCGCGCAATAACACTATCGGCCTGGCGTGCGCCAGGCCTTCAATCGGCGATTAGCGGTCGTCGAGTTCGCTCCAGTCCTCACTTTCCGACAGATCGCTGTTGCTCGGAATGCGCTTCTCTTCATCGGCCCACTCGCCAAGATCGATCAGCTGGCAGCGCTTGCTGCAAAACGGCCGGAACGGGCTGACTTCGCCCCAAACCACGCCGGTGCCACAGGTTGGGCATTTCACTACGGTCGTCATAACGGTTCCTTACGCCTTCTGGCGGTGCTGAGAAGGCTTGCTTTCATGAGTTCAACAACAGGCCAGTTCGAACGTCAGGCGTTCAGGCACCATGCCATGTTCGCTGTCCAACGGCAGGAAACGAATGGCATAACGCGTCTTGTGGCCGGAAATTTGCGGATAAAGCTGCGGCGCCAGATGAAGGCGCAGGCGCAGCAGGTCCGCCCCTTCGGCGTTGTCCTGGAAAAAGCCGTTCAGACTGATTTGATTGCGGAACGGCCCCGACTGACGGATCAGATCCAGCACCATGATCAGCGCCTGGTTCAGCGGATCCAGCGACTGCAGCCAGGCGGCGACGTCGGCATCGCGATCCTGCTGCGGCGCATGCATCCACATGTGCAGGGTCGGCAAATCGAAGCTGCAGCAGCCGCCGGGAATGTTCAGACGCTGGCGCACCAGGCCGATCAGCCGGTCTTCACGCAGTGCCTGACCGAGGCGCGGTGCCGCCATCAGCGCCGATGAACGCGACTTCAACTGGCCGCGCAACTGCTCGATCAGCGCCATATCCACGCCCGGCACATCGGCCCAGGCCAACAGTTTTTGCTGCTGACGCTCCAGCTCTTTGAGCAGTTCGGTGCGTACCTCGCCGCGCTCCAGTACGTC
This sequence comes from Serratia sp. CY74737, assembly GCF_052166775.1. NCBI lineage: Bacteria > Pseudomonadati > Pseudomonadota > Gammaproteobacteria > Enterobacterales > Yersiniaceae > Serratia > Serratia sp. CY74737. Next base: position 102,283 of record NZ_JBJNOF010000007.1, on the reverse strand, counting down.
CAGCAAATCGGAGACGGTGCGGAAAAAGGTAAGGGCGATGGCGGTTTCGCTCAGGGCGCGCTGGCCGTGCAGCTGTTGCAGTAAAAACTCGATGCGCAGCCAGGTACGCATTTTTTCGTTCAGCGGGTGTTCAAAGAGAACGGTTGGGGAAACATCACTCATGCAGTTTAATCCTGTTGGGGCGCTGTTGCCGCCAGTTCAAGGTAGCGACGATGCAGTGCGGCGACCCGTGGCTCTATCCCCTGAGCGGCGTCGCTGTTGTCAATAATGTCATCCGCCACGGCGAGGCGCTGCTGGCGCGTGGCCTGGGCGGCGAGAATGCTCTGCGCTTGCTCGCGGCTGATGCCGTCGCGCGCGATGGTGCGAGCCAACTGGGTTTCGGTGTCGACGTCGATCACCAGCACCCGATCGGCGCGATCCTGCAGGCCGTTTTCCACCAGCAGCGGCACGACCCACAGCGCGTACGGGCTGGCCGCCTGCGCCAGTTGGCGTTGGGTCTCGCGGTGTATCAGCGGATGCAGCAGTTGGTTCAGCCAGGTTTTATCATCGGGGTGGCTGAAGATGCGCTGACGCAGAGCAGCGCGGTTGAGCACGCCGTCCGGCAGCAACATTTCATTACCAAATCGCTCGGCGATCGCGGCCAGAGCAGGGGTGCCCGGCTCAACGACCTGACGGGCGATCACGTCGGCATCGACAATGGCTGCGCCGTGGCGCGCAAAGGCGTTCGCAACGGTCGTTTTGCCGCTGCCTATGCCCCCGGTCAACGCAACAATGTAGGCCATGGTGTTAGGTGCATCCGATGTTCATAAAAAAATAATAGACGAATCATAAAGCGATCGCGCAGAAGTGCAAGTCGGCAGGCGGCGCTTGCGCCTCGGCCCCGTTTGGACGGCGAGAAAAAGCGCAGCGGCACGGCAGAAATGAGCGGGCAATCACACTGCGATTATGCAGGTAAATTTGTCGGATTGTAGCGTAAATAAAGGCGAATTCGCAGTCTTGTTCGGCGATTATTAGCGCGTATTATAACGTCACTGGAACTGGCATTAATCTCGCCGTCATCTTTCCGCGCCACGGGAAAGCCGTCGGGCAGAGGTTCGAATATCCTCCTTGCGATCCGTCGCCATTAACCAGGAAATCATAAGTCATGCGTATTGAAGAAGATTTGAAGTTAGGCTTTAAAGACGTGTTGATCCGCCCTAAGCGTTCCACGTTGAAAAGCCGTTCCGAGGTTGAACTGGAACGTCAGTTTACCTTCAAGCATTCAGGTTGCAGCTGGTCCGGCGTGCCGATTATCGCCGCCAACATGGACACGGTGGGCACCTTCCGCATGGCCGAGGCCCTGGCTTCTTTCGATGTTCTCACCGCCGTACACAAACATTACAGCGTCGAGCAATGGGCTGACTTCGTGCAGCGCATGCCGGAATCGGTGCTGCGCCACGTGATGGTGTCCACCGGCACCTCAGAAGCCGACTTCGCCAAAATGCAGCAGATCCTGGCTCTGTCTCCGGCGCTGAAATTCATCTGTATCGACGTGGCCAACGGCTACTCTGAACACTTCGTCGCCTTCCTGCAGAAAGCGCGCGAAGCCTGCCCGAATCACGTCATCTGCGCCGGCAACGTAGTGACCGGCGAGATGGTGGAGGAGCTTATCCTCTCCGGCGCCGACATCGTTAAAGTCGGCATCGGGCCGGGATCGGTATGCACCACCCGCGTGAAGACCGGCGTGGGCTATCCGCAGCTGTCGGCGGTGATCGAATGCGCCGATGCGGCCCACGGGCTGGGCGGCCAAATCGTCAGCGACGGCGGCTGCTCGGTGCCGGGCGATGTCGCCAAAGCCTTCGGCGGCGGCGCGGACTTCGTGATGCTGGGCGGTATGCTGGCCGGCCACGACGAGTGCGAAGGCACCGTGGTGGAAGAGAACGGCGAGAAATTCATGCTGTTCTACGGCATGAGCTCCGAGTCAGCGATGAAGCGCCACGTCGGCGGCGTGGCGGAGTATCGCGCGGCCGAAGGCAAAACCGTCAAGCTGCCGCTGCGAGGCGAGGTGGAGTTCACCGTGCGTGATATCCTCGGCGGCCTGCGTTCCGCCTGCACCTACGTCGGCGCCGAGCGTTTGAAAGAGCTGACCAAGCGCACCACCTTTATCCGCGTGGCGGAGCAGGAAAACCGCGTCTTCGGCAGCAAATAAGCCGCACCTTGCATTCGGGCGCAGCGCACCGCGGCGCCCGCTATCCTTTTACCCTTATCCCAACACGCTGCCCAGTTGAAAGATAGGCAGATACATGGCGATCACCAAAGCGCCGACAATCCCACCTACCACTAGCATCAGCAGCGGCTCCAGCGTTTGCGCCAGCGTATCGGCCAGCTCGTGCGTCTGCCGTTCATACCACTGTGCCAATTTATCCAGCAAGGCGTCCAGCGAGCCGGACTCTTCGCCCACCCGCACCAACTGCCGGCACAGCGGCGGAAACAGCGGTTGCAGGGCCAGGGCATGATGAAAGGCTTCGCCTTCGGCGATCTGCCGTTGCACCTGCTCCAGCGCCTGTTTGTACAGCAGATGGTCAGCCGCCAGCGCCGCCGCGTTCAACCCTTCCACCAGCGTCAGCCCGGCGCGTTGGGTCATGGTCAGGATGCGAAATGTTTGGCTCAGCGCGCCGCCGCTCACCAGCCGGGCGATCAGCGGCAGGCGCAGCAAGAGTGCCTGTTCACGTCTGCGCCACGGCGGGCGCGGGTGCAGCCAGCGGCCATAGCCGAACAGCGACGCGCCCAGCAGCAGCGCCAGATAGGGGCCGGTGGCGATCAACTGCGCAGACAACGCCAGCAACCCTTGGGTAAACCAGGGCAGCGGCGCATCGAACGATTGATAAACCTTAGCGAATTCCGGCAGCACCATCACCAGCATCAACACGCTGACCATCAGCGCCACCGCGCAGATGAAGAGGGGATAACGCAGAGCTTTGGTCACCTTGCGGCGCAGCAGCAACTGGGCCTCCTGTTGTTGCGCCAGCTGCAGGCAGCAGCGATCGAGGTTGCCGGTCAGTTCACCGATGGCGATCAGCTGGCGATAGATCAGGGGAAAAATCCCCGGTTGTTCGGCGAGGGTTTCGGAAAGCGGTTGCCCTTCGCGCACCTGGTCGGCCAGCTGGCGCAACAGGCAGCGCCAGGCTGCCGAAGGATGCTCTGCTGCCAGCAACTGCAGCGCATTGACCAGCGGCAACCCCGCCTGCAGCAGAGTGGCGAGCTGGCGGGTGAAGTGGATTAGCGGTTCTCCACGCCATTGGCCGGGCGTAACGCGTTTGCCGTGCCCGATTCGGCACGGTTGCAGGCCTTGTTCGATCAGCAACCGGCTCACCTGCCGTTTTTCCCCGCTCATCAGTTCGCCGCGGCGTAAGGCGCCCTGTGCGTCGAAAGCCTGCCAAAGAAACAGCCGGCGCGCTTTCATGGTGCGGCTATGCCAGGCTGGACGACGTCGATCACGCGGTACAGTTCTTCCAGCGAGGTCGTGCCTTCGGCGGCCAGCGCCAGGCCCGCTTGCAGCAGCGAAAGCTGCCCCTGTTCGCGGGCGATATCCGCTAGCAGACTGGGAGCGGCGTTCGCCAGCAATGCCGCCTGTATTTCCGGCGTAATGGCCAACAGTTCATATACGCCGATGCGCCCATAGTAACCGCCGAAGCAATGCTCGCAGCCATCGGCGCGCCAGACAGTGAGCGGTTCCGGCCAGATCGCGCTGGGAAAATGCGTCGGCTGGCTGTGCGGATAGCGGCAGTGGCGGCACAGTCTGCGCACCAACCGCTGCGCGACGATCAGCTTCAGACAGCCGGCGAGCAGGTAGCCGGGGATCCCCATGTGCATCAGCCGCGTCAGGGTTTCGCCGGTGGAGTTGGTATGCAGCGTCGACAGCACCAGGTGGCCGGTTTGCGCGGCCTTGACCGCGATCTCGGCGGTTTCCGCATCGCGGATCTCGCCGATCATGATGACGTCTGGATCCTGGCGCAGCAGGGCGCGCAACACCCGGGCGAAGCTCAGCTCGGTTTTGGCGTTGATCTGGGTCTGATTAACGCCGAACAGCGGGATCTCGACCGGATCCTCGACGCTGCACAGGTTGCTCTGCGCATCGTTCAACTGGCGCAGACCGCTGTACAGCGTCACCGTTTTGCCGCTGCCGGTCGGGCCGGTCACCAGGATCAACCCTTGCGGGCAGGCCAGCGCCGTCGCGTAGCGCGCCAGATCCGCCCGGCTCATGCCTAACTGATCCAGCGGCAGTTCTTGTTGCTCGCCCTGCTGAACGCGCAGCACCACCTTTTCGCCGTGCAGCGTCGGCAGAGTGGCGATACGCATGGCATAGCGCGCGCTGTCCAGCGTCAGGCTGAGCTGCCCGTCCTGAGGCTGACGGCGCTCGGCGATATCCAACTGGCCGAGGATCTTCAGCCGGGCGATGAGGCGCGCGGCCAGCTGCGGCGGCGGTGAGGTGAGGGTTTGCAGCACGCCGTCGATGCGCAGACGAATGCGAAAATGCTGCCGAAAAGGCTCGAAGTGGATGTCCGAGGCGCGGCGCTGGATGGCCAGGCGTAGCGTCTGGTTGATGAATTGCACCACCGGCGCATCGCCGTCGTCGGGGTAGGCGATGTCGGTTGTGTCCTCTTCGGCCGCCAGCGGCGCCGAGAGCGGCTCGTGGCGCTGGTTAAGCGCCAGCTCCAACCTGGCCGCCGGCCATTGTTCCAGATGGATGCGTTTGCCGGTGGCGAAACGCAGCGCCGCCAGCAGCCCCTGCGGCGCTTCTTCGCTGAGCGCGACCGTCAGGGTGGTCGGGTCCTCGCTCAACGCCAGCGCCTGATAGCGCCGACACAGGGTGTGAACCTCTTCGCTGATTTGCGCGTTCATCGCCGTTACTCCGCCGCGTCGTCGAAGCGGAAGACTTCCCGGCACACCTCAACCAGCGTCGCGTTTTCGCTGCTGCACAGCCGGGTCCAGCGGGTCAGCCCATCGGCGTTCGACTTGGGGGTTAACGCCACCGCCAGCCCCTGCAGCGTTTGGGTGCCGGTCAGCGTGATTACGCCTTTAACGACTTTCACCCCGCTGACGTAACGCGACGCGCCGCCGCTGGGAATGCCTTTGCTGCCGGCTTCACAGCCGGCGGGCGCGCCTTCATCCAGCACGCACAACTCGACCGCCAACTTATATGGCGCCATGGTTTGCAGCATGTCGGTCATCGCCGCTTTCTGGATGTAGCGCTGGTAGGCGGGAATGCCGATGGCGCTGAGGATGGCGATGATGGCGATCACCACCATCAGTTCGATCAGGCTAAAGCCGCGTTGCGTTTCCATGCGTTGTTTCCTCCATAAGGGTGTGGAAAACAACGGTAGCGGTTTGCGCGGGGGAACGGCGAGCGGGTTTTACGCGTTTCTCGGCGTGCTTCCATCAGTATTGATGTCGTTTGCAGCGGAGGGAAAAACGGTGCGAGGGGCTTCGCAAATCTGCGTTAACGCCCCCGGCGGCGGCCGGGGGCGAGGGGATCATTTGAAGCGCATCGACAGATCGAGCGCGGTCACATGTTTGGTCAGCGCGCCGACCGAAATGTAATCCACGCCGGTCTCGGCGAAGGTGCGCAGCGTCTCGCTGGTGACGTTGCCGGACACCTCCAGCTGGGCGCGGCCCTGGGTTTGGGCGACCGCCTGACGCATCATCTCGACGCTGAAGTTGTCCAGCATGATGATGTCGGCGCCGGCGTCCAGCGCCTGCTGCAGCTCATCGAGCGATTCGACTTCCACTTCCACCGGCACGTCGGCGTGCAGCCAGAAGGCTTTTTCCACCGCGTTTTTGATCGAGCCGGAGGCGATGATGTGGTTTTCCTTGATCAGGAAGGCATCGGACAGCCCCAGCCGGTGGTTGCTGCCGCCCCCGCACAGCACGGCGTATTTCAGCGCGGTGCGCAGGCCGGGTAAGGTCTTGCGGGTATCGAGCAGGCGAGTCCGGGTGCCTTCCAGCAGGGCCACGTAGCGGCTGACCTCGGTCGCCACGCCGGAAAGCGTCTGCACGAAGTTCAGCGCGGTGCGCTCGCCGGTCAGCATCACCCGCGCCGGGCCGCGCAGCCGGCAGAGCGGTTGGTTCGGCGTCAGACGGTCGCCGTCCGCCACCAGCCACTCCACCTGCACCTGATTGCCCAACTGAATAAAGACTTCGTTCAGCCAGCGGCGGCCACAGAACACGCCGGCTTCGCGGGTGATGACGGTGGCTTCGGCCTGTTTGTCTGCCGGTAACAATTGCGCGGTAATATCGCGCCCGGCGTCGACTTCACCCCCCAGGTCTTCGCGCAGCGCCTGGGCGACGGCATAGGGAATATCACTTTCAATTCGTTCAAGAAGCTCGGTGCGGCGACGGTCGGCACTGTAGCGGCGTGTCGGCATGGAAAACTCCGAAATGGACGGTTAGATCGTAGGGGAACATGCTACTCTGTTGCAGGAATAAGTACCACCGCAGAGAGGTGTCTGATGCAGTTGGAAAATGGCTGGATTGTCGGGGTGACGCGAGTGGTTTCGCCGCACTGCGATCGGCGCCCGGATGACGAGCCGCCCTCGCTGCTGGTCATCCATAACATCAGCCTGCCGCCCGGCGAATTCGGTGGCCCCTATATCGACCAGCTGTTCACCGGCACGCTCGATCCCGCGCAGCACCCTTATTTCGCCGAGATCCATCAGCTGCGAGTGTCTGCGCACTGTCTGATCCGCCGCGACGGGGAGATCGTGCAGTATGTGCCCTTCGACCAGCGCGCGTGGCACGCGGGCGTTTCTCTGTATCAGGGGCGCGAACGGTGCAACGATTTCTCCATCGGCATCGAGCTGGAAGGCACCGACCAGTTAGCCTACACCGAGGCGCAATATCGCACGCTGCAGGCGGTCACCGCGCTGCTGGCCGAACATTATCCGCCGCTGGTGGCCAATATCGCCGGGCATTGCGATATCGCCCCCGGCCGCAAAACCGATCCCGGGCCGGCGTTCGATTGGGATCGCTATCTGGCATCTCTGGAACAACGCGGCGCGCCCGCCGACGCTATGCTTGAGACAAGAAAAAGGGAGAGGAATCGCTAATGACGCTGTTTACGCTGTTGCTGGTTTTGGCCTGGGAGCGCCTGTTCAAGCTGGGGGAACACTGGCAGCTGGATCATCGCCTCGAAGTGGTATTTCAGCGGCTGCATCGGGTTTCGCTGGCGCAGACGCTGGCGATGACCGCCGCCTGGATGGTGATCGTCTGGGGCGTTCTGTGGTTGTCGCACGGGTTATTCTTCGGCGTGGTGACGCTGCTGCTGTGGATCGTCATCGATCTGCTGTGCGTCGGCGCCGGCATCAAGCGCAAACACTATCGCGCCTACCTGAAAGCGGCGCGGCAGGGGGATACCCATGCCAGCGATCAGATGGCGGAAGAGCTGGCGTTGATCCACGGTTTGCCGGTGGACTGCAGTGAAGAGCTGCGTCTGCGCGAGCTGCAAAACGCGCTGCTGTGGATCAACTTCCGTTATTACCTGGCGCCGCTGTTCTGGTTCGTGGTCTTTGGGCCGTACGGGCCGATCGCGCTGGCGGGATATGCCTTCCTGCGCGCCTATCAAACCTGGCTGGCGCGCCACAATACGCCGCTGGAGCGTTCGCAGTCGGGCATCGATCATCTGCTAAACTGGCTGGACTGGATCCCGGTGCGTTTGGCCGGGGTGGCCTATGCGTTGTTCGGCCACGGCGAGCGCGCGTTGCCGGCCTGGTTCGCCTCACTCGGCGATCGGCATTCGTCGTCGTATCAGGTGTTGACGCGGCTGGCGCAGTTCTCGCTGGCGCGCGATCCGCATATGGATCCGGTGCAAACGCCGCGGGCGGCGGTGACGCTGGCGCGCAAGGTGACGATGATCATCGTGGTGGTGGTGGCGCTGTTGACCATTTACGGCACGCTGCTGTAAACCGCCGTGAAAAACAAAACGGGCGCCTCGGCGCCCGTTTCTTTTTTGCCATCCGGCCGGGATTACAGCTTGGCGAAGCAGCGACGCGCGGCGTCGACGGTGCGCTGGATGTCTTCCTTGCTGTGCGCCACGGACATGAAGCCCGCTTCGAAGGCGGACGGCGCGAGATACACCCCCTCTTCCAGCATCAGGTGGAAGAAGCGCTTGAAGCGTTCCACGTCGCACTGCATCACGTCCTGGTAGCAGGTGACCGCCGGCGCGTCGGTGAAGAACAGGCCGAACATGCCGCCGACGTTGTTGACCACCAACGGAATATTCTCTTCCTGCGCCGCGTGCAGCAGGCCAGCGGCCAGCATCTCGGTCAGTTCGGTCAGCGTCTGATGCACGCCGACCTGCGACACTTCGGTCAGGCAAGCGTAGCCCGCTGCCATGGCGATCGGGTTGCCGGACAGGGTGCCCGCCTGGTAGACCGGGCCGGTCGGCGCCAGCGCGTCCATCACCTCGCGACGGCCGCCGAAGGCGCCCACCGGCATGCCGCCGCCGATGATTTTGCCGAGGCAGGTCAGATCTGGCTCGACGCCGTAATAGGATTGTGCGCCGGCCAGCGCGACGCGGAAGCCGGTCATCACTTCGTCGATGATCAAGAGCGCGCCGTACTTGTCGCACAGGGCGCGCAGGCCCGGCAGGAATTCCGGCAGCGGCGGCACGCAGTTCATGTTGCCGGCGACCGGCTCGACGATGATACAGGCGATCTCGGACGGGTACTGTTCGAAGGCGGCGCGCACCGAATCCAGATCGTTATAGGTGCAGGTCAGGGTGTGTTTGGCGAAGTCGGCCGGCACGCCCGGTGAGTTCGGCTGGCCGAGGGTCAGCGCGCCGGAGCCGGCTTTCACCAGCAGGCAGTCAGCGTGGCCGTGGTAGCAGCCTTCGAACTTGATGATTTTATCGCGGTTGGTGTAGCCGCGCGCGAGGCGGATAGCGCTCATGGTGGCTTCGGTGCCCGAATTCACCATGCGCACCATATCCATCGTCGGCACCAGCTCGGTGACCAGCTGCGCCATTTTGACTTCCATCTCGGTCGGCGCGCCGAAGCTCAGGCCGCGCTGCGCCGCTTCGATCACCGCGTCGCGGATCGCCGGGTGGTTATGCCCCAGCACCATCGGCCCCCAGGAACCGACATAGTCGATATAGGCCTTGCCGTCGGCATCGAACAGGTAAGCCCCGTCTGCACGCTCGATAAACAGCGGCACACCGCCCACGCCGGTGAATGCACGCACCGGAGAGTTTACCCCGCCGGGGATCAACTGTTGCGCCTGGGCGTACAGACTTTCGGACTTGCTGTGTAGGCTCATAAATCGGCTCCTGGATTCTCTTTTGAATGATTTGACCGCGCTATTCTAGAGGAGAGCGCCGCGTTATGAAACGATCACAGTCAGATACCATTAACGGCAGCGCCCGCCGCCGGGTTGGGGTAGAATTATCGCCCTGCCTATTTGTATTACAAATTACCTGACGAATCACTCGCGATGACAGAATCACAATCACAGCCAGTCGGGACGTTGAGCCCGCGTCTTAGCCGCAGCGATGCGGTGCGCCAGTTTATCCGCCGCGATAAAACGCCGGTGGCGATCCTGTTGATGGCCGCGTTGGTGGGGACGCTGGCCGGTTTGCTCGGCGTGGCCTTCGATAAAGCGGTTGAGTGGGTGCAGCAGCAGCGGCTGGCTTCGCTGGCGCAGGTCGCCGACTTCTGGATCCTGGTGTGGCCGCAGGCGTTTATCTTGTCCGCCGCGCTGGCGGCGCTGGGTTATTACCTGGTGCGGCGCTTTGCGCCTGAGGCGGGCGGTTCGGGCATTCCTGAGATCGAAGGCGCGCTGGAGGAGCTGCGGCCGGTGCGCTGGTGGCGCGTGATACCGGTGAAATTCATCGGCGGCATGGGAACGCTGGGGGCGGGCATGGTGCTGGGGCGCGAAGGGCCTACGGTACAGATGGGCGGCAACGTCGGGCGCATGGTCTTGGACGTGCTGCGCATTCGCGGCGCCGAGGCGCGCCATTCGCTGCTGGCGACCGGGGCCGCCGCCGGGCTGTCCGCCGCGTTCAACGCGCCGCTGGCCGGCATTCTGTTTATCATCGAAGAGATGCGGCCGCAGTTTCGCTACAACCTGATCTCGATTAAAGCGGTGTTTATCGGCGTTATCATGTCGAGCGTGGTGTTCCAGCTGTTCAACGGCCAAGGCTCGGTGATCGCGGTCGGCAAACTCGCCTCGGCGCCCATCAACACCTTGTGGCTCTATCTGGTGCTGGGCGCGATATTCGGCGCGGTGGGCGTGGGATTCAACGCGCTGATCTTTCGCACTCAGGACATGTTCGCGCGCCTGCACGGCGGCAAAATGCGCAATGTGCTGCTGGTGGGCGGGCTGCTCGGCGGCGTGTGCGGCATTCTGGGGCTGATCCAGCCGGAGGCGGCGGGCGGCGGCTTTGGGCTGATCCCGATCGCCGCGGCGGGCAATTACAGCGTCGGCATGTTGATGTTCATTTTCATTACCCGCATCTTCACCACGCTGCTGTGCTTCGGTTCCGGCGCGCCGGGCGGCATCTTTGCGCCGATGCTGGCGCTGGGCACGCTGTTCGGCACCGCCTTCGGGCTGGCGGGGGCGCATTTGTTCCCGCAGTACGGCATCGAGGCGGGCACTTTCGCCATCGCCGGCATGGGGGCGTTGTTCGCCGCCACGGTGCGCGCCCCGCTGACCGGCATCGTGTTGGTGCTGGAAATGACCGACAACTACCAGCTGATTTTACCGATGATCATCACCTGCCTCGGCGCTACGGTGGTGGCGCAGCTGCTCGGCGGCAAGCCGCTGTATTCGTCGATCCTGGCGCGCACCCTGCAACGGCAGGAGGCGCAGTTGGCGCGGGAAGCGGCGGAGAAAACAAGTAAAGAAAATACAACAAATGCGGTGAATACTTGAACGCAACACTCAGGTATCGGATAATCGTTAATATTAATCAGGCAGCCCTGGTCGCGATCTGATGCTGAACAATGTTGGGAGTAAAGAGTATGAGTGATGAAACGGCACTGCCCCTGCAATTTACCGAGGCAGCAGCAAACAAGGTCAAGTACCTGATTGCTGACGAAGAAAATCCGAACCTGAAGTTGCGGGTTTATATTACCGGCGGCGGCTGCAGCGGATTCCAGTACGGTTTCACTTTTGACGACAAGGTCAACGATGGCGACATGACCATCGAGAAGCAGGGCGTGGCGCTGGTGGTCGATCCGATGAGCCTGCAGTATCTGGTTGGCGGTTCGGTGGACTACACCGAAGGGCTGGAAGGATCGCGCTTCGTGGTGACCAACCCGAATGCCAAAACCACCTGCGGTTGCGGTTCGTCGTTCAGCATCTGAGTTTGTCTGTCAGAATATCAACCCGCTCGCTTTCCGGCCGGCGGGTTTTTTTATGCCTACCATTCCACAAGGATCACTGCCACGCCGTTCTCCTGGGCCGGTGGGCTGTGGATGATATTCGGCTGTGCCGTCGCGTGGCTGCATTCGCCCCGCAGGGCGGCGGCTCAGCGTTCGAGAATAAAGGCGGGCAGCTTGAGGTGCCAGCGGATGGCCGCCAGCCGAATGGCCAGCGTGATGACCATGCCCAGCATCATGGCCTGTTGCAGCGGCATGTTGAAGGTGTAAAACGCCGTGGCGTGTGCGATGCCACCGATGATGCAGGCGGTGGCGTAAATTTCGGTGCGCAGGATCATCGGGATCTCGCGCGCCAGCACGTCGCGGATAATGCCGCCGCCGACGCCGGTGATCACTCCCATGCAGATCGCCACCAGCGGGCCGGTGCCGGCTGCGAAAGCCTTGTTGACGCCGATGCCGACGAACACCGCCAGCCCGACGGCGTCGAGCACCGGCAGCACCCATTGCGGCAGACGGCGCGGCTGGCGCACCAGCAGCAGCGTCAAGACGCAGGTGATCATCGCCACCACCAGATCGGTGGGATCCTTGACCCAGAACACCGGGCCGTTGGCCAGCGCCATATCGCGGATGGTGCCGCCGCCGACCGCGGTAACCACGCCCAACACCAACACGCCGAACGGATCCATGCGCAGTTTGCCGGCCAGCAGTACGCCGGAGACGGCGAACACCGCCGTACCGAGAATATCCAACCAGAACACCAGCATCAGCGGATCTCCGCCAGCTGGCGGCACAGTTGTTGCGCCGCCAACAGCAGCCGCGGCCCGCCGCGATTGAACCAGTCTTCATTCAGCGCGATCACCGGCACCTGCAGCTGCGGCGCCCAGAAGGCTTTCACATTGGCGGCCTCTTTCGCGCCGCCGGTGATGACGATGGCCTGGGGTTGGCGCGCCAGCACCTGCTCGCGGCTGATCTGCGGCCAAGGCGTGCGGCTGTCGGCGAAGATGTTCTGCGCGCCGCACAGCGCCAACACCTGGCTCTGCAGCGTGGCGCCGGAGCTGGTGAACAGCGGCTGGGTGCCGAACTGCAGCAACACGCGTCGCGGAGGGTTATCGGCGTACTGTTGCCTGAGATCGGCGAACTGGCGGCGAAGGCCGGCGGCGGCCTGATGCGCCTGGTCCGGGTGCGGGCTGTATTGCGCCAGCTTATCCAGCAAGCCGGCGATCCCTTCGAGATTATCGGCGTCCGCATAGAAGATCGGGATGCCGAATGCGGCGAGCTGATCCAGCACGCGCTGCGGATTGCCGCCGCGCCAGGCGAGGATCAGATCCGGCTTGAGCGCCAGCACCCGCTCCAGGTTGATGCCCTGCCAGGAGGCCACCTGCTCCAGCCTGGCGGCCTGCGGCGGATAATCGGAATAGGCGCTCGCCGCCACCAGCACCTCGCCCATGCCGGCGGCATAGGCGAGTTCGGTCGCATTGGGCGCCAGGCTGATCACTCGCTGGGCGGCCCCGGCCGGCAGGGCCAGCCAGAACGCCAGCAGCCAGAGCGCCGAGGTGAAGCGCAGCCTCACATCAACCGCGCTTGGCCAGGGTTTGCAGCATGGCGTTGACCATCAGCGTAGACTGCTTGGCCGCTACCACCAGGAACTCGTCAAAGCTCATGTGCGACTCGCTGTCGGCGACGTCGGAAATGGCGCGCACCACCACGAACGGCGTGCCGAACAGATGGCAGACGTGGGCGATCGCCGCGGCTTCCATTTCCACGGCGGCGACGCGCGGGAAGGTGGCGCGGATGCGCGCCAGCGGCTCGGCGCCGTTGATGAAGGCGTCACCGCTGCAGATCAGGCCGCGCACCGCGTGCAGATCCAGCTGTTTGATGCAGCTTTCCGCCAGCGCGATCAGTGCGTCGTCGGCGACGAACGCCGCCGGGCAGCCGGCCATCTGGCCCGGCTCGTAGCCGAAGGCGGTGACGTCGGCGTCGTGGTAGCGCACTTCTTCCGACACCACGATGTCGCCCACGCGCAGCGTGCTGGCCAGGCCGCCGGCGGAGCCGGTATTGATCACCACGTCCGGGCTGCAGTGCTCCAGCAGCAGGGTGGTGCCCATGGCTGCGGAGACTTTGCCGATGCCGGATTTCAGCAGGGCCACTTCAACGCCGCCGATCTGGCCGGTGTAGATTTCGCAGCCCGCGCGCTGGATGGTTTGACGGTTTTCGATTTGATCGCGCAGCAGGGTGACTTCCTGCTCCATTGCGCCGATGATGCCTACTTTCATAAATAACACTCGCTGATTGGCCGTGAGAATTGCGGCATAGTCTATCATGGCTGTGTATCAGAGATAATGCGTTGCATCCGCCGCCGGGAATTGTTATCACGGGGGCAGGGCGCAACGGCGGAGAAACAGATGTCCGGGATCGACTTCAAGCAAAAAATCAGCTTCCAACGGCCTTTCAGCAAACCGATCGAGGCCGAGGAAGAGTACGACATCGTGCGGCAGTTCGAGAGCGATCGCGGGCGCATCGTCAACTCGGCCGCCATTCGCCGTTTGCAGCAAAAAACCCAGGTGTTTCCGCTGGAGCGCAACGCGGCGGTGCGCAGCCGCCTGACGCACTCGATGGAGGTGCAGCAGGTTGGGCGCCATATCGCCAAAGAGATCCTCAACCGCTTCAAACAGGCGGGTAAGATCGATGAATTCGGCCTGACCCGGCTGCTCGATCCGTTTGAGAGCATCGTGGAAATGGCCTGTCTGATGCACGATATCGGCAATCCGCCGTTCGGTCACTTCGGCGAGTCGGCGATCAACGACTGGTTCGCCCAGCGGCTCGATCCTGCCAGCTGCGGCAGCGAGCCGGGCAGTCACGATCGCTGCCAGGTCGCGTCGCTGCGGCTGCATGAAGGGGAGAGCGATCTGAACCGGCTGCGCAGCCGGATCCGTCAGGATCTCAGCCATTTCGAGGGCAACGCCCAGGCGATCCGCATGGTGTACAGCCTGCTGAAACTCAATCTGACCTACGCGCAGGTCGGCTGCATTTTGAAATACACCCGCCCGGCTTATTGGGCGGGCGACATCCCCGCCAGCCACAGCTATTTGATGAAAAAGCCCGGCTATTATCTGGCGGAAGAAGCCTTTGTCGATAGGCTGCGGCGCGAGCTGCACATGGGCGAGTTCGATCGTTTTCCGCTGACCTACATCATGGAGGCCGCCGACGATATCTCATACTGCGTGGCCGATCTGGAAGACGCGGTGGAGAAGAGCATTTTCACCGTCGAGCAGCTGTATCAGCACCTGATTCAGGAGTGGGGCGAGGTGGTGCCGGGCGATCTGTTCGACAAGACCGTCGCCAGCGCGTTTCGCAAGATCGACCGCGGCGGCGCGCGGCGCAGCGCGGAAGATCAGTTCTTCATGTATCTGCGGGTGTTTACCGTGGCGCGGCTGGTGCCGCACGCGGCGCAGCGATTTATCGACAATCTTGACGCGGTTTATCAGGGCAGTTTCAATCAGGCGCTGCTGGAAGATTCCAGCCCGGCCTATCAACTGCTGAAAATATTTAAAAATGTGGCGTTCAAGCACGTGTTCAACCACCCGGAGGTCGAGCAGCTCGAGCTGCAAGGCTACCGGGTGATCAGCGGCCTGCTGGACATTTACAGCCCGCTGCTGGCGATGTCGCTGGCGGACTTCAGCCGGTTGGTGCGCGAGGACAGCCATCGCGCTTACCCGATCGAAACGCGCCTGTTCCACAAGCTGTCCACCAAGCATCGGCTGGCTTATGTGGAAGCGGTAGAAGGGCTGCAGCATTTATCGCCGGAGCAGCAAACCATTCGGGAATATTATTTCCGCGCGCGTTTATTGCAGGACTATATCAGCGGAATGACCGACCTTTATGCCTATGATGAATATCGTCGATTAATGGCGGCGGAATAATTAAGCGGAGGAATAATTATCAGCAATTCCAACCGGTTGGCTGTCTCGAGTTTTGTAAAGACGAACAATATTTGTTTACTATTGCCAATCATCTGTGCCGGAACTTCGGGCTATTAATTAACTCTGAATAAGCACGCAAGACAGCCATTCTTTTTTGAACGACTTTATAAGAGACACACAGATGAAAAAAACCGCATTAGTTCTGAGCGCACTGGCATTCAGCATCGGTATGGCGATGGGCCCGGTTACGGCCAGCGCCGCTGAAACCGCGTCTTCCAGCACCCAGCAGTTGCCGAGCCTGGCGCCGATGCTGGAGAAGGTGATGCCTTCCGTCGTGAGCATTAACGTTGAGGGCAGCACCACGGTCAATACGCCGCGCATGCCGCAACAGTTCCAACAGTTCTTCGGTGAAGATTCGCCGTTCTGCCAGGACGGTTCACCGTTCCAGGGCTCGCCGATGTGTCAGGGCGCTGAACAGCCCGGACCGGATGGCCAGCAGCCGCAGGGCACGCAGCAGAAATTCCAGGCGCTGGGCGCCGGGGTGGTTATCGATGCCGCCAAGGGCTATGTGGTGACCAACAATCACGTGGTGGACAACGCCAATAAGATCCAGGTGCAGCTGAGCGACGGTCGTCGTTTCGACGCCAAAGTGATCGGCAAGGATCCGCGTTCCGACATCGCCCTGATCCAGTTGAAAGATTTCAAGAACCTGACGGCGATCAAGATGGCGGACTCCGATCAGCTGCGCGTCGGCGATTACACCGTGGCGATCGGCAACCCGTACGGGCTGGGTGAAACCGCTACCTCGGGCATCGTGTCCGCCCTGGGGCGCAGCGGCCTGAACATCGAAAACTACGAAAACTTTATCCAGACCGATGCGGCAATCAACCGCGGCAACTCCGGCGGCGCGCTGGTTAACCTGAACGGCGAGCTGATCGGCATCAACACCGCGATCCTGGCACCGGACGGCGGCAACATCGGCATCGGCTTCGCCATTCCGAGCAATATGGTGAAAAACCTGACGGCGCAAATGGTCGAGTATGGCCAGGTGAAACGCGGCGAGCTGGGCATCATGGGCACCGAGCTGAACTCGGAGCTGGCCAAGGCGATGAAGGTCGACGCGCAGCGCGGCGCCTTCGTCAGCCAGGTAATGCCGAAATCTTCCGCCGCGAAGGCGGGCATCAAGGCCGGTGACGTGATCGTCACCATGAACGGCAAGGCCATCTCCAGCTTCGCCTCGTTCCGGGCAGAGATCGGCACGTTGCCGGTCGGCAGCAAGATGTCGCTGGGCATTATCCGCGACGGCAAGCCGATAACGATTGACGTCACGCTGGAGCAAAGCGCGCAGACCCAGGTGGCCTCGGGCAATATCTACACCGGCATTGAAGGCGCCGAGCTGAGCAATACCCAGGTCGGCAACGTGAAAGGCGTTAAGGTCGACAGCGTGAAAGCCGGCAGCGCCGCCGCACGCATCGGCCTGAAAAAGGGCGACGTGATCCTGGGCGTGAACCAACAGCCGATCCAGAACCTGGGCGAGCTGCGTAAAATCCTCGACAGCAAACCGTCGGTGCTGGCGTTGAATATTCAGCGCGGCGATAGCCAGCTGTACCTGCTGGCGCAGTGATAAACGTCAGGCGCTAAAAGCAACAAAGGCACGCTACGGCGTGCCTTTTTGCATTATGGCAATGGCATGAGGATTCAGGCCGGTTGCGCCAGATGCGCGCGCGCCGCGTGGATCACCAGTTCAATCTCATCCAACAGCTCCAGCCACTCCGGCTCCAGTTCGTCGTTGGTGATGCCCTGGCGCAGCTGCCGCTCGAGGTAGAAACACAGCTGCTTGAGGCGCGGCACGCCGCTGTAGCTGCAGCTGCCGTGCAGCTTATGGACCAGGTCGAGGATCTCGTCGTCGTGTTGCCCCTCGAGCAGCGCCTGCACCCGTTCGCGCACCTGCGGCAGGAAATCGAGCAGCATTTGCAGTAGATCGCGCGCCAGATCCGGTTTATTGGCCGCCTGGCGCAGCGCCAGCGGCCAGTCGAGCGACAGCGGGGCATCGTCGGCGACGGCGCTTTCCACGTCGCCGCTGTGGTAGCGCGACAGCACGCGGGTTAGCATTTTCTCGTCGATCGGCTTGGCCAGGTAGTCGTCCATCCCCGCCTGCAGCAGATGCTCGCGTTCGCCGCTGGCGGCATGGGCAGTGACGGCGACGATCGGCGTGGAGTTGTGGTGCGGCAGTTGGCGGATCAGTTCGCTGGCGTGAATGCCGTCCATCTTCGGCATTTGAATGTCCATCAGGATCAGATCCAGCACGTTGTTGCGCGCCAGCGCCAGCGCTTCCTCACCGCTCTCGCACAGCAGCGTTTTTTCCACCTGTTCGCCCAGCAGCGTGCCGATCAGCTTCAGGTTGGCCGGGTTGTCGTCGACCGCCATCACCGTCAGCGGCAGACGTTTGCGCTCAGGCGGGGCGGCGAGCCGATCGGGCGTTTCCATTCTCAGCAGCGGGAACAGACGCGTGCTGGTGATAGGCTTGATCAGGCAGCCGAGCGCGCCTTGTTGCTTAAGCAGCTCGGCGTCGATCTGCGCCTGGCACGGCAGCGCCAGAATGACCCGATCGGCCAGCTTCAGCGAGGCCAACAATTTGTCCTGATGCTGCGCCATGTTGTCGCGGAACGGGATCGGCACGCCGGCCAGCAGGAAATCGTAATGGCCTGACGGCAGCTGGCCCAGCGTCGGCGAGTGGGTGATCACCAGCTGCGTGACGCTGAGCATGTTGAGCGTCGCCTGTGCCGCCGTCGGGTTGGACTCGATGTAGGCGAGCGTTTTGCCGTTCAGATCCGGCAGGTTCGGCGCCAGCGACAGCATGCCCTCGTTCAGATCCAGCGTGATGTGGAACCAGAAGGTCGAGCCGCGATTCAGCTGGCTGTGGAAGCAGATGTCGCCGCCCATCTCCTTCACCAGCTTTTGCGTGATCACCAACCCCAGCCCGGTGCCGCCGTGGCGGCGGGAGATGCTGGCGTCCGCCTGACGGAACGCCTGGAACAGCTGCGACTGCTGGCGTTCGGAGATGCCGATGCCGGTGTCGTGGATCTGCACTTCCACTTCCACCCGGCGCTCCAGCTGTTTGCGCAGCTCGACGCGAATATCGATATTGCCGGTTTCGGTGAACTTGATGGCGTTGCCCAGCAGGTTGGTGATGATTTGCTGCAGGCGCAGCGAGTCGCCGATCACCTGCTCCGGCACGTCGTTGTGCACATCCAGCGTCAGCTCCAACCCTTTGTCATGGGCGCTGGGGGCCAGCAGCACCACCACTTCGTCCAGCGTTTCGCGCAGGGCGAACGGAATATGCTCCAGCACCAGTTTGCCGGCCTCCAGCTTGGAGAAGTCCAGCACGTCATTGATGATGGTCAGCAGGTTGTTGGCCGAGCGCTCGATGGTCTGCAAATAGTCGGTTTGGGTCGCGCTCAGATCGGTTTTCAGCATCTGGCGGGTAAAACCGATCACGCCGTTGAGCGGGGTACGCAACTCGTGCGACATGTTGGCCAGGAATTCGGACTTGATGCGCGCCGCCTCCTGCGCGCGTTTTTTCGCCAGATCCAGTTCGACGTTCTGGATCTCCATCTGCTCCAGCGTTTCACGCAGGTCAGACGTGGCCTGATCGATGTTCTGCTGCATCTCTTCATGATAGGCGGTGAGCGACATCGCCATCGAGTTGATGCCGTTCTTCAGCATGTGCAGCTCGCCGAGCATGTAGCCCTCCACGCGGCTGTCGAGCTGGCCGCGGCGGATGCGATCGACGGTGTTCACCATGTTGCGGATCGGGCCGGTCACGTCGCGCATCAGGCGGTAAGCGAACAGGATGGCGATGCACATGCACAGCAGCAGCAGCAGGGTGGAGACGAACACCTCTTTATACTGCTGCAGCCGCACCGACTGCAGATCCAGCTCGATCGCCACATAGCCCAGGTTGTTGTCGGGGTGGCTGCCGCCGTCGGCGGTTTCATCCGGATACTGATTTTCCGACAGGATCGGCGTGCGCAGGATCAGCGAATCGCCGCGCCGGGTGAGCATCAGTTCGGTGGGCAACGGCACGCCTTTCGGCAACTGCAGCTGAGCGAAGTTGTGGTGATAATTGGAGGTGACGAACAGGTTGTTCTGCGCATCGAACACGGTGATCGACCGCACGATGTCCGAATGGCGGCGGTGCAGCAGGCTGACCAGTTGCCTGACCGATTCGCGGCTGCGGAACGTCATGCCGTACTCGCTGGCTACCGCCAGCGGCTCGATGATGCTGGCGCCGGCGTCGACCAATTGCTCCTGCAGCTCGTTATAGCGGTGCACCACGAAGAAGGTGCTGAGCAGCAAACCAATCAGCAAGGTCGGGGCCAGAATCAGGATCATCATGCGCGCACGCAGGCTGTATTTGGTCATGGGATTCCAATGTGGGAGAATTGACAGCTGACACTAGCTTAATGAACCAGCACACAATCGACAAATATGGCGCAATTCTACTCTCCCAAACGCCGCGTGACGACCCGGCAGAGCTCACAAATCTTCACCGTGACGGTGAGCGATCTCGATCCTTTCGGCCAGGGCGTGGCGCGCCACGACGGCAAAGCGGTGTTCGTGCCGGGCGTATTGCCGGGCGAGCAGGCGGAAATCCAGCTGACCGAAGACAAGCGCCAGTTCGCCAAAGGCAAGCTCAAGCGCCTGCTGAGCCGCAGCCCGCAGCGGGTGGAGCCGCGCTGCCCGCATTTCGGCGTGTGCGGCGGCTGCCAGCAGCAACATGCGGATGAGGCGCTGCAACAGCAGAGCAAGGCGGCGGCGCTGGTGCGCATGATCGCCCGCGAAACCGGAGTAACCCCGCAACAGGAACCGGTGATCGCCGGCCCGGAATACGGCTATCGCCGCCGCGCCCGCCTGAGCCTGGCGTGGCAGCCGAAGCTGCAGCGCCTGATGATGGGGTTTCGACAGGCGGCCTCCAGCGAGCTGGTGGCGGTGGAGCACTGCCCGGTGCTGCGCCCGGAGCTGGAACAGCTGCTGGCGCCGGTGCGCGCCTGCCTGAGCGGGCTGCAGGCGGTGCGGCGGCTGGGGCATGTGGAGCTGGTGCTGGCGGATAACGCCCCGCTGCTGGTGCTGCGCCATCTCGATGCCCTGAAAGAGGCGGATCGCCAGGCGCTGTTGGCGTTTGGCGAGCGGGAAAAGGTCGCCGTTTATCTGGCGCCGGACAGCGATCGGGTGGAAAAACTGTGCGGTGAAACGCCGTATTATCAGGTTGACGGGCTACGCTTAGACTTCAGTCCGCGCGACTTTATTCAGGTCAATGACGCCGTAAACCAACAAATGGTGGCGCAGGCCCTTGAATGGCTCGACATTCAACCCAATGATCGGGTGCTGGACCTGTTCTGCGGCATGGGGAATTTCACCCTGCCGCTGGCGCGCCGCGCCGCTGAGGTGGTGGGCATCGAAGGTGTTGCCACGCTGGTAGCGAATGGGCAATATAATGCACATAAGAATAAGCTGAATAATGCGTCGTTCTTCCATGAGAATCTGGAGGACGACGTTGAGCGGCAACCTTGGGCAGCACAAGGGTTTGATAAGGTGATGCTGGATCCCGCCCGCGCCGGTGCGGCCGGGGTGATGTCACACATTGTAAAACTGGCGCCGGCGCGGGTGGTGTATGTTTCCTGTAACCCCACCACGCTGGCTCGCGACAGCAAAGTGCTGTTGAACGCCGGTTATCGTCTTGCGCGCGTGCGGATGTTGGATATGTTTCCGCACACGGGGCATCTTGAATCAATGGCGCTGTTTATCAACGAGCGCGCGCCAGAGGTCGCTGCAAAGTAGGGAGAAGTTATGGTTGCGGTAAGAAGTGCACATCTGAATACGGCGGGTGAGTTCGCTCTCGATGAGTGGATCGCCGGCTTGGGGCTACCCAACCCGCAGTCATGTGAGCGATTGGCCGCAACCTGGCGTTATTGTGAGCAGCAGACCCAAAACCATCCCGACGCCTCGCTGCTGTTGTGGCGCGGCCTGGAGATGGTGGAAATCCTCTCGACGCTGAGCATGGACAACGACAGCATGCGCGCCGCGCTGCTGTTCCCGCTGGTGGATGCCGGCATCGTGCAGGAAGAGATCCTGACGGAAACGTTCGGCAAGGGCATCGTCGCCCTGGTGCATGGCGTGCGGGACATGGACGCTATTCGCCAACTGAAAGCCACCCAAAACGATTCGATGGCCTCCGAACAGGTCGACAACGTGCGCCGCATGCTGCTGGCGATGGTGGAGGATTTCCGCTGCGTCGTCATCAAGCTGGCGGAGCGCATCGCCCACCTGCGCGAGGTGAAAGACGCGCCGGAAGACGAACGCGTGCTGGCGGCGAAAGAGTGTTCCAACATCTATGCGCCGTTGGCTAACCGGCTCGGCATCGGCCAGCTGAAGTGGGAGCTGGAGGATTTCTGCTTCCGCTACCTGCACCCGGAAGAATACAAGCGCATCGCCAAGCTGCTGCATGAGCGCCGCATCGATCGCGAACAGTTCATCGACGATTTCGTCGCCGGGCTGCGCGCCGAGATGGCCAAAGAAGGCATTCGGGTGGAGATCTACGGCCGGCCGAAACACATCTACAGCATCTGGCGCAAGATGCAGAAAAAGCACCTGGCGTTCGACGAACTGTTCGACGTGCGTGCGGTGCGCATCGTGGCGGAGCGTCTGCAGGATTGCTATGCGGCATTGGGCATCGTGCATACCCACTTCCGCCATCTGCCGGATGAGTTCGACGACTACGTCGCCAACCCCAAACCCAACGGCTACCAGTCGATCCACACCGTGGTGCTGGGGCCGCGCGGCAAAACCGTCGAGATTCAGATCCGCACCCGGCAAATGCATGAAGACGCCGAGCTGGGCGTGGCCGCACACTGGAAGTACAAAGAGGGCGCGGGGGTTACCGTGCGCTCCGGCTATGAAGAGCGCATCGCCTGGCTGCGTAAGCTGATCGCCTGGCAGGAAGAGATGGCGGACTCCGGCGAGATGCTCGACGAAGTGCGCAGCCAGGTGTTCGACGATCGGGTCTATGTATTTACCCCGAAAGGCGACGTGGTCGATCTGCCGGCCGGCTCCACGCCGCTCGATTTCGCCTACCACATTCACAGCGACGTTGGTCACCGCTGCATCGGCGCCAAGATCGGCGGCCGCATCGTGCCGTTTACCTATCAGCTGAAGATGGGCGATCAGATTGAGATCATCACCCAGAAACAGCCGAACCCGAGCCGCGACTGGCTGAACCCGAACCTGGGCTACGTGACCACCAGCCGCGGGCGCTCGAAGATCCACAACTGGTTCCGCAAGCAGGATCGCGACAAGAACATTCTTGCCGGCCGCCAGATGCTGGATAACGAATTGGAACACCTCGGCATCAGCCTGAAAGAGGCCGAGAAGCTGCTGATCCCGCGCTACAACATGAACTCGCTGGACGAGGTGCTGGCGGCGATCGGCGGCGGGGACATTCGCCTGAACCAGATGGTGAATTACCTGCAGGGCAAGTTCAACAAGCCGAGCGCCGAAGAGCAGGATCGCGAGGCGCTGCGCCAGCTGGTGCAGCAGAAAGCGCCGCCGCCGGCCCGCAACAAGGATAACGGCCGCGTGGTGGTGGAGGGCGTGGGCAACCTGATGCACCACATCGCCCGCTGCTGCCAACCGATCCCGGGCGACGACATCGTCGGCTTTATCACCCAGGGGCGCGGCATCTCGATCCACCGTGCGGACTGCGATCAGCTGGCCGATTTGCAATCGCATGCGCCGGAGCGCATCGTCGATGCGGTGTGGGGCGAAAGCTACTCCAGCGGTTATTCGCTGGTGGTGCGCGTGATGGCCAACGATCGCAGCGGGCTGCTGCGCGATATCACCACCATTCTGGCCAACGAAAAGGTCAACGTGCTGGGCGTCGCCAGCCGCAGCGATACCAAGAAGCAGTTGGCCACCATCGATATGGACATCGAAATTTATAACCAGCAGGTGCTGGGCCGGGTGCTGGCGAAGCTGAACCAGCTGCCGGACGTGATAGACGCCAAGCGTCTGCACGGCAACTAACTCCTGCGCCTTTCGGGCCGCATCCGAGGTCGATGCGGCCTGAACTCCATCAGTTCCGGCGGACATGTCCGTGCGCCCCCATTTTCTCAGAGATTTTTTATGACCCAATCCACTCCGCTGCAGCGCCTGCTGAACATCATGAAAACGCTGCGCGACCCGCAGAACGGTTGCTCATGGGACCGTAAGCAAACCTTCGCCACCATCGCGCCCTACACGCTGGAAGAGACTTACGAAGTGCTGGACGCCATCGAACGGCAGGACTACGCCGATCTGCGCGACGAACTGGGCGACTTGCTGTTCCAGGTGGTGTTCTACGCCCAGATGGGGCAGGAACAGGGGCTGTTCGATTTTGATGAGGTGTGCACCGCCATCAGCGACAAGCTGGAGCGCCGTCATCCGCACATCTTCGGCGACGCTGAGGGCGGAGACAGCGAAGCCGTGGCGGCGCGCTGGGAGCAGCTCAAGGCCGGCGAGCGCGCCGAAAAAGCGCTGCACTCGGTGCTGGACGACATTCCGCAGGCGTTGCCGGCGTTGATGAAGGCGCACAAGATCCAAAAACGCTGCGCCTCGGTCGGCTTCGACTGGAACACGCTGGGCCCGGTGCTGGACAAAGTGTATGAAGAGATCGACGAAGTGATGCACGAAGCCCGCCAGGCGGTGGTCGATGAGAGCAAGTTGGAAGAGGAGATCGGCGATCTGCTGTTCGCCACGGTGAACCTCTCGCGCCATTTGGGCCACAAGGCCGAGAACGCATTGCAGGCGGCCAACCGCAAGTTCGAACGCCGCTTCCGCGAGGTGGAGGCGATCGTCAAGCAACGCGGGCTACGCTTGGAAGACGCCACGCTGGAGCAGATGGAAGACGCCTGGCAACAGGTGAAACGCCAGGAAAGTTGAATCGCTGCAACGACAATGTTGAATGTTGATCACAAACAAGGTTCACTCAGGCTGAAACGGTTAAGCTTACGGTCAGGTCACAGGCGCAGGGCTGCCGTCGGCAGCAAAAGGCCAACAAACTGAAATCTAAGGTGTTTTATCGCTCGAGAGGGGCGGTAAAAAGAAATTTTCTCCGCTAACTCTTTGTATTTCCTGGAGGGTTTTGGGCGCGCCAGCGGAGTAAACCCTGATGAACACGGGAGGGCGGCCGAGATGATGGACAGCAAAACGATCGTTTGTAGGTCAGGAGAGGTTCGGGTATACTACTTTCCCGTCCTGGTTCTTCCATCGTCTTTAAACCTAAACTCTCAGGTTCAGCATGACAACTAATTATATTTTTGTGACCGGCGGGGTCGTATCCTCTCTGGGTAAAGGCATTGCCGCAGCCTCTCTGGCGGCTATTCTTGAAGCCCGTGGCCTCAACGTTACCATCATGAAACTGGACCCGTACATCAACGTGGATCCGGGCACCATGAGCCCGATTCAGCATGGGGAAGTTTTCGTCACCGAAGACGGCGCAGAAACCGATCTGGATTTGGGTCACTACGAGCGCTTCATCCGCACCAAAATGTCGCGTCGCAACAACTTCACCACCGGCCGCATCTACTCCGACGTGCTGCGTAAAGAACGCCGCGGCGACTATCTGGGCGCGACCGTGCAGGTCATTCCGCACATCACCAACGCGATCAAAGAACGCATCATCGAAGGCGGCGAAGGCCACGATGTGGTACTGGTGGAAATCGGCGGCACCGTCGGCGATATCGAATCGCTGCCGTTCCTCGAAGCCATCCGTCAGATGGCGGTGGAAGTGGGCCGCGAGCACACCCTGTACATGCACCTGACGCTGGTGCCGTACATGGCGGCGGCGGGCGAAGTGAAAACCAAGCCGACCCAGCATTCCGTAAAAGAGCTGCTTTCCATCGGTATTCAGCCTGATGTGCTGATTTGCCGTTCCGACCGCGCGGTTCCTGCTAACGAACGCGCGAAAATCGCGCTTTTCTGCAACGTGCCGGAAAAAGCGGTTATCTCTCTGAAAGACGTTGATTCTATTTATAAAATCCCAGGCCTATTGAAATCTCAGGGGCTGGACGATTATATTTGTAAACGATTCAGCCTGAACGCGCCGGAAGCCAACCTGGCCGAATGGGAACAGGTGATCTACGAAGAAGCCAATCCGGGCGGCGAAGTGACCATCGGTATGGTCGGCAAATACGTTGAGTTGCCGGACGCCTACAAGTCGGTGATCGAAGCGCTGAAGCACGGCGGGCTGAAAAACCGTCTGACCGTGAACATCAAGCTGATCGACTCGCAGGACGTGGAAACCCGCGGCGTGGAAGTGCTGAAAGGGCTGGACGCGATCCTGATCCCGGGCGGCTTCGGCTACCGCGGCGTGGAAGGCAAAGTGATGACCGCACGCTATGCGCGCGAGAACAACATTCCTTACCTGGGCATTTGCCTGGGCATGCAGGTGGCGTTGATGGAGTTCGCTCGCAACGTGGCGGGGATGGAGAACGCCAACTCCACCGAGTTTATGCCAGACTGTAAGTACCCAGTGGTGGCGTTGATCACCGAATGGCGCGATGAAGACGGCAACGTCGAAGTGCGCAGCGAAGAAAGCGATTTGGGCGGCACGATGCGCGTAGGTGGCCAACAGTGCAACCTGAGCGACAACAGCCTGGTGCGTCAGCTGTACGGCGAACCGACCATTGTCGAGCGTCATCGTCACCGTTACGAAGTTAACAACATGCTGTTGAAGCAGATCGAAGCCGCAGGGCTGCGTGTCGCCGGTCGTTCCGCCGACAACAAGCTGGTCGAGATCATTGAACTGCCGAATCACCCGTGGTTTGTGGCCTGTCAATTCCACCCGGAATTTACATCGACGCCGCGTGATGGGCATCCGTTGTTCGCCGGCTTTGTGAAAGCCGCAGGCGAGCATCAGAAGCGCCAGGTGAAATAAAATATTTGGTAGGCGGCGCGCGGTGAGAACCGCGCGCTGTTTGTCTGGAGTTTTAGTTTAACTTGTACTGAGGAAAACCTAATGTCCAAAATCGTTAAAGTCATCGGTCGTGAAATCATCGACTCCCGCGGTAACCCGACTGTTGAAGCCGAAGTTCATCTGGAAGGCGGTTTCGTCGGCCTGGCTGCTGCGCCGTCAGGTGCTTCTACCGGTTCCCGCGAAGCGCTGGAACTGCGTGACGGTGACAAGTCTCGTTTCCTGGGTAAAGGCGTACTGAAAGCCGTTGCTGCAGTAAACGGTCCGATTGCTCAGGCAGTACTGGGTAAAGATGCCAAAGACCAGGCGAACATCGACAAGATCATGATCGAGCTGGACGGCACCGAAAACAAATCCAACTTCGGCGCCAACGCCATTCTGGCGGTTTCCCTGGCAGCAGCGAAAGCGGCCGCAGCCTCTAAAGGCATGCCGCTGTACGAGCACATCGCTGAACTGAACGGCACCCCAGGCAAATTCTCCATGCCACTGCCGATGATGAACATCATCAACGGCGGCGAGCACGCTGACAACAACGTCGACATTCAGGAATTCATGATTCAGCCGGTTGGCGCGAAGACCCTGAAAGAAGCGGTGCGCATCGGTTCCGAAGTGTTCCACCATCTGGCGAAAGTTCTGAAAGCCAAAGGCATGAACACCGCCGTGGGCGACGAAGGCGGCTACGCGCCAAACCTGGGTTCCAACGCCGAAGCGCTGGCGGTTATTGCTGAAGCGGTAAAAGCGGCGGGCTACGAGCTGGGCAAAGACGTCACTCTGGCGATGGACTGCGCGGCTTCCGAATTCTACAAAGACGGTAAATACGTGCTGGCCGGCGAAGGCAACAAAGCCTTCACTTCCGAAGAGTTCACTCACTTCCTGGAAGAGCTGACCAAACAGTACCCAATCGTGTCTATCGAAGACGGCCTGGATGAATCCGACTGGGCGGGCTTCGCTTACCAGACCAAAGTGCTGGGCGACAAAATTCAGCTGGTGGGCGACGACCTGTTCGTGACCAACACCAAGATCCTGAAAGAAGGCATCGAGAAAGGCATCGCTAACTCCATCCTGATCAAGTTCAACCAGATCGGTTCTCTGACCGAAACGCTGGCGGCTATCAAGATGGCGAAAGACGCCGGCTACACTGCGGTGATCTCTCACCGTTCCGGTGAAACCGAAGACGCAACCATCGCCGACCTGGCGGTAGGGACTGCAGCTGGCCAGATCAAAACCGGTTCCATGAGCCGTTCTGACCGCGTTGCCAAGTACAACCAACTGATCCGCATCGAAGAAGCGCTGGGTGACCGTGCGCCGTTCAACGGCCTGAAAGAAGTTAAAGGCCAGTAAGTTCGACCGATTCGGTTGCTAAATAAAAACCCGCCGTGGCGGGTTTTTTTATGGCTGACGTACCAATGTTAATCCTGTTTTATTTATTAACAATCGCTGCGTTTAACCTAATAAATTTATTGTGCAGTTTTCTTGCCGGTTTTTATATTCCGTTTTTATTTGCTTTATAATTATTCGTTACTAGACTGCCAATAAGGCGGCGTTATTTTTTTCTTGCCGTTAAATATCGCCATCATCGTAATGCGTTCTTTCATACTGCCGGGTTTCGGCTGGGGGAGGGCCAGATGCGACAGCGAGTCGTCATTATCGGCGGTGGAACCGGCGGCACCATGCTAGCCAATCTGCTGGCCGTGAAATTGCACTGGGAAATTCTCAATAATAAAGTTGAGTTATTAATGATTTCGGATTCGCCGCTGCATTATTACAAGCCGGCGTTTATGTATGTTGCATTCAATAATTTTTTCAAGCAGGAGCTCACGCGTTCACAGCGGAGTTTATTGCGGCCGGAAATACAGTTTGTCGTCGATAAAGCGGAATCTTTTGATTTAAAACAGCGGTATATCATTACGCAAAGCGGCAAGCATTATCCGTATGACTTCCTGGTTTTCGCCACCGGCTGCGTGCCCTGGCCGGAGCGCATCGAAGGGTTGGCGCAGGCGGGCGATCATTTCTACCAGTATCAGGCCGCGCGGCGGTTGGCGCATAAGCTGGCGACGATCGAGAAAGGTCGCATTTTCATCACCGTGTCCTTCCCTGAAACGCCCAACGTGCCCCATCAGTGCGGCATTGCGCCGATCGAAACCACCCTGATGCTGGACGACTACCTGCGGCGGCGCGGCGTGCGCAAGGCGGTAGAGATTGTGTACACCTACCCGACCATTTCCCAACTGCTGCGCAACTGCCTGTTTTTACAGCGCCCGACCGGCGAAGCGTTGCCCGCCATTTTTGCCGCGCGCGACATTCGCCACCAGCGTGGGTTTACCCTCAGCCGGGTGGACGCTCAGCGCAACATCGCCTATTCCGCCGAGGGGGAAGAACAGCCGTTCGACATTCTGATGGCGACGCCGCCCATCCGTGCAGTGGAGGCGGTGCGCAATACCGGGTTGAGCGAGAGCCAAAACGGCGAAGGCTGGCTGCCGACCGATCATCAAACGCTGCAGGTCTACGGCCAGCAGGGGGTGTATGTCATAGGCGATACCGTGGATTTGCCGGTCAGCAAGGCCGGTGGCTCTTGCCATAATCAGGCGCCGGTCATTGCCGACAACATCGTGGCGGAAATGCGGCTGGGCCAAACCGTGAGCCATTATGACGGCAAGGTGCAGGCGGTCGCGCAAATGGGGCTGAATGCCGGCATGCCGCTGGTGTACGACTACCGTCACGACGTGCTGCCGACGCCCGCCACCAAGGCGGGCGGCATGCTGCGCAACGGGTTCAACCGCGGCCTTTACTGGGCCACGGTAAGGGGGCTGATATGACGGAAAGCACGGTGCATGCGGCTGACCTGCAATCATTGGCGGCGTTGCTCGAGAAACTGCAGCCGCTGCTGGCGGGCGGCCGTTTGGATAACGTGATCGATCTGTTGTCGCTGCTGTCGGACGTGGTGGACATCGCCGACAACGCGCTGGTGGAGAAACTGGCCGGCGTCTTTGAAGGTTTGGTGACCATCGGTTGGGAAGGCGGAACGGCGCTGCAGATGGCGCACAGCGAGCTGCAGTTGAATCCTCCGCCGGCCAGTTTTCGCGCGCTGTACGCCTTGCTGAAGCAGCCGGACACCCTGCTGGGGTTGACGCTGCTGCTGCGTACTTTACAAATCATCGGCCAGCGCACGCGAGACAGCGCATTGCCGCCGGCCTTTTCGGATGAATCAAAAAATTAAGCTTCACCCACTCAGGTAAGGAGTTGTGTTATGTCCGCTACAGCAGTTGGCCACGACTTTGCCACTCGGGCTATTCATTACGGCTACGATCCGCAGAGGTATCAGGGGGCACTGTCTCCGCCGGTGTTTATGAGCTCTACGTTTGCTTTTCCCACTGCAGAATACGGCGGCGCCTGCTTTGCCGGCACCGAGCCGGGGTACTTTTACTCGCGCATCGCCAATCCGACGTTAAACCTGCTCGAGCAACGCGTCGCCAACCTGGAGGAGGGGGAGGCGGCGGTGGCGTTCGCTTCCGGCATGGGGGCGATCACCGCCTGTTGCTGGACGCTGCTCAGACCGGGCGATGAGCTGATTGTCGACGAAACCGTGTATGGCTGCACCTTCAGCTACTTTCATCATGGCCTGGCGCGCTTTGGCGTCAAGATAACCCACGTTGATCTGACCCGGCCGGAGCGGCTGGCGGCGGCCATTGGACCGCGTACCCGCCTGGTGTATTGCGAAACGCCGGCCAATCCCAATATGCGTTTGATCGATATCGCCGCCGTGGCGGAGATTGCCCATCGGCATCAGGCGCTGTTGCTGGTGGACAACACCTATTGCACGCCCTATTTGCAGCGGCCTTTGGCGTTAGGCGCCGATATCGTGGTGCACTCGGCGACCAAATACCTCGGCGGACACGGCGATCTCCTGGCCGGAATAGCGGTGACGCGTCAGGCGTTGGCCGAAGCGATCCGTCTGGAGGGGCTAAAGGACATGACCGGGGCGGTACTGTCGGCGCAGGATGCCGCGCTGGTGCTGCGCGGGATGAAAACCCTGCCGCTGCGCATGGATCGTCATTGCGATAACGCGCAGCGCCTGGCGGAGATGTTGGCGGAGCATCCGGTGGTCGAGCGGGTATATTACCCCGGCCTGGCGAACTTCCCGCAGCATGCGTTGGCGCAGCGGCAAATGGCGCGCCCCGGCGGCATGCTGGCGTTTGAGCTGCGGGGTGGCCTGCGTGCGGGCATTCGTTTCCTCAACGCGCTGCAGCTCATCTTGCGCGCGGTCAGCCTGGGCGATTGCGAAAGCCTGGCGCAGCACCCAGCCAGCATGACGCACTCGGCCTACACGCCGGAAGAGCGGAAACGGCACCACATCAGCGAGGGGCTGGTGAGGTTGTCCGCCGGGCTGGAGGCGTTTGACGATCTGCAGGCGGATATCCTGCAGGCGTTGGCGCAGGCGCAATAAAAAACCCGCCGCAGCGGGTTTTAGCAGAAGCGAGCGTTACATCTGTTGCGTCACCGCGGTCACCGGTGAACCGCCGCCTTTCTTGCGCACCCACAGCCAGTAAGCCACGGTGAGTAAAGCGATCCACACCAGCCCGACGTACAGCGCGATGCGGCTCTCTTCGAAATAGCCGAGCAGGCCGATGACGAATGCCATAAAGGCGGTCGCCAATGCCGGCGCCACCGGCCACCACGGCACCGGGAAGCTCAACTGACGCGTTTCTTCCGGCGACAGCGTGCGGCGCATGACGATCTGCGACAGCAGGATCATCAGCCACACCCAGACGGTGGCGAAGGTGGCGATCGAAGCGATGATCATGAAGACCTTCTCCGGGATCAGGTAGTTGAGCACCACCGCCAACAGCAGGGCGACCGACATCACCAGCACCGTCATCCACGGCACGCCGCTGGCGGTCAGTTTGGTGAAGCTGCGCGGCGCCTGGCCGTCCTGCGCCATGCCGTACATCATGCGGCCGGCGCCGAAGATATCGCTGTTGATGGCCGAAATGGCGGCGGTGATCACTACCACGTTCAGCACGTTGGCGGCGGAGCTGATGCCGAGGTTGCTGAAGATCTCAACGAACGGGCTGCCGTTCTGGCCGATGCTGTTCCACGGATAGATCGCCATCAGCACCGTCAGCGTCAGCACGTAAAACAGCAGGATGCGCACCGGCACGGCGTTGATCGCCTTCGGCAGCACTTTGGCGGGGTCTTTCGCCTCGCTGGCGGTGATGCCGATGATCTCGATGCCGCCGAAGGCGAACATCACCACCGCCAGCGAAGCGATCACGCCGCCGATGCCGTTAGGCATAAAGCCGCCGTGCTGCCACAGGTTGCTGATGCCGGTGGCGTGCTGGGTTTGCCCGAAACCGAACAGCATCACCGCTGCACCGCCGACGATCATCGCCACGATGGCGGCGACCTTGACCAGCGACAGCCAGAACTCCAGCTCGCCGAAGACCTTGACGCTGCACAGGTTGAGCGCGCCGATAAACAGGATGATGCTGAGCACCCAAACCCACTGAGCGACGTCCGGGAACCACAGCCCCATATAGATGCCGAAGGCGGTGACGTCCGCCAGGGCGACGATCACCATTTCGAAGGTGTAGGTCCAGCCGGTGAGGAACCCGGCCAGCGGGCCGAGATAGTGGCTGGCGTAGTGGCCGAACGAGCCGGAAACCGGCTGATGCACCGCCATTTCCCCCAGCGCGCGCATCACCATGAATACCGCCGCGCCGCCCACCAGATAGGCCAGCAGCACCGCCGGGCCGGCCAGTTGGATGGCGCCGGCGGAGCCGTAGAACAGGCCGGTGCCGATCGCCGAGCCGAGAGCCATGAAACGGATATGCCGCGCGTTTAGTCCGCGTCTGAGTTGTGTCGTTTCGTTACGCATGTTGTTTCCCGTTAAGTGTTTGCCGAACAGGCACGCGCTGCCCGCACCGGGTGGAACGCACCCGGCGGGGCAGAACAAACTGCGTGATTCAGTGTGTGATGATTATGCCTGGCTAGGCAGCAGCGCCGCAGGCAGCAGCGATGTCAGATGACCGGCCGCCAAGAGTTGGCTGGCGGCTTCAATGTCGGGGGCGAAGAAACGATCCTTGTCGTAGAAACTGACATGCTCGCGCAGCAGACGGCGCGCCTGCTCCAGACCTTCCGAGGTCTTCAGGCCGTTGCGGAAATCCAGGCCCTGGCAGGCGGCCAGCCATTCGACCGCCAGAATGCCGCGCACGTTGTCCGCCATGCTCCACAGACGGCGACCGGCGGCCGGCGCCATGGAGACGTGGTCTTCCTGGTTGGCGGAGGTCGGGATGCTGTCGACGCTCGACGGATGCGCCAGCGCTTTGTTTTCGCTGGCCAGCGCCGCGGCGGTGACCTGAGCGATCATGAAGCCGGAGTTCACGCCGCCGTTTTCCACCAGGAACGGCGGCAGTTGCGACATGTGTTTGTCCATCATCAGCGAGATGCGGCGCTCGGACAGCGAACCGATTTCGGCGAACGCCAGCGCCAGGTTATCGGCGGCCATCGCCACCGGTTCGGCATGGAAGTTGCCGCCGGACAGCACGTCACCCTGTTCGGCGAACACCAGCGGGTTATCGGAGACGGCGTTGGCTTCTATCTCCAGCACCTCGGCGGCCTGGCGGATCTGCGTCAGGCAGGCGCCCATCACCTGCGGCTGGCAGCGCAGGGAGTAAGGATCCTGCACTTTTTCGCAGTTGCGGTGCGAGTCGGAGACTTCGCTGCGCGCGCCGAGCAGGTGGCGGTAGGCGAGGGCGGCGTCGATCTGGCCGCGCTGGCCGCGCACCTCATGGATACGCGCATCGAACGGGCTGCGGGAGCCCAGCGCCGCTTCCACCGTCAGGCTGCCTGCCACGGTCGCGGCGGCGAACAGGTCTTCCGCGTCGAACAGGCCGCGCAGCGCGAAGGCGGCGGAGACCTGAGTGCCGTTCAGCAGCGCCAGGCCCTCTTTCGCCGCCAGCGTCAGCGGTTTCAGACCGGCCTTGGCCAGCGCTTCGGTCGCCGGCAGCCATTGGCCCTGATGACGCGCCTGGCCTTCGCCCAGCAGCACCAGGCTCATGTGCGCCAGCGGCGCCAGGTCGCCGGAGGCGCCGACCGAGCCCTTCAGCGGGATATGCGGATAAACTTCGGCGTTGACCAGCGCGATCAGCGCCTGGATGACTTCCAGACGAATGCCGGAGAAGCCGCGCGACAGGCTGTTGATTTTCAGCACCATGATCAGGCGCACCAGATTGTCGTCGGTGGGCTCGCCCACGCCGGCGGCGTGTGACAGCACGATTGAACGCTGCAGGTTTTCCAAATCGTCACGGGCGATGCGGGTCGAAGCCAGCAGGCCAAACCCGGTGTTGATGCCGTAAGTGGTGCGGTTTTCTTCAACGATGCGTTCCACGCAGGCCACGCTCTGCTGGATAGGGCCGTAGGCGTTGTCGTCCAGCGTCAGCGTCACCGGATGTTGATACACGTCGCGTAGCTGGGCCAGCGTCAGTTTGCCAGGGCGAATAGTCAGCGCTTTCATGCTTTTTCTCCTTGGGTCGCGGCAACCATCGGCAGGTTCAGGCCTTGCTCACGGGCGCAGTCGATAGCGATATCGTAACCGGCGTCGGCGTGACGCATGACCCCGGTAGCCGGGTCATTGTGCAGGACGCGGGCAATGCGCTCGGCGGCTTCGTCGGTGCCGTCGCAGACGATCACCATGCCGGAGTGTTGGGAGAAGCCCATACCGACGCCGCCGCCGTGGTGCAGGGAAACCCAGGTGGCGCCGCTGGCGGTATTCAGCAGCGCGTTCAGCAGCGGCCAGTCGGAAACGGCATCTGAGCCGTCTTTCATCGCTTCGGTTTCACGGTTCGGGCTGGAAACGGAGCCGGAATCCAGGTGGTCACGGCCGATGACGATCGGGGCGGACAGTTCGCCGCGGCGCACCATCTCGTTGAACGCCAGGCCCAGCTTGGCGCGCTGGCCGAGGCCAACCCAGCAGATGCGCGCCGGCAGGCCCTGGAAGCTGATGCGCTCGCGCGCCATGTCCAGCCAGCGGTGCAGGTGCTCGTCATCCGGGATCAGCTCTTTCACCATAGCGTCGGTTTTGTAGATGTCCTGCGGATCGCCGGACAGCGCCGCCCAGCGGAACGGCCCGATGCCGCGGCAGAACAGCGGACGGATGTAGGCCGGCACGAAGCCCGGGAAGTCGAAGGCGTTGTCGACGCCGGTTTCTTTCGCCATCTGGCGAATGTTGTTGCCGTAGTCGAAGGTCGGCACGCCCATCTGCTGGAACGCCAGCATGGCTTTGACGTGATCGGCCATCGATTGCTTGGCGGCGGCGACCACTTTGGCCGGCTCGGTTTGCGCGCGCTGGCGATACTCTTCCCAGCTCCAGCCCTTCGGCAGGTAGCCGTTCAGCGGATCGTGGGCGCTGGTCTGGTCGGTGACCATGTCCGGGCGCACGCCGCGGCGCACCAGCTCAGGCAGGATTTCCGCCGCGTTGCCGCACAGAGCGATGGAGATGGCTTTGCCTTCTGAGGTGTATTTCTTGATGCGGGCCAGCGCGTCGTCCAGATCTTTGGCCTGCTCATCGACGTAGCGGGTTTTCAGACGGAAATCGATGCGGCTCTGCTGACATTCGATGTTCAGCGAGCAGGCGCCCGCCAGCGTCGCGGCCAGCGGCTGCGCGCCGCCCATGCCGCCCAGACCGGCGGTCAGCACCCAGCGCCCCTGCAGGCTGCCGTCGTAGTGCTGGCGGCCCGCTTCGACGAAGGTTTCATAGGTGCCCTGAACGATGCCCTGGCTGCCGATGTAGATCCAGCTGCCGGCGGTCATCTGGCCGTACATCGCCAGGCCTTTGGCGTCCAGCTCGTTGAAGTGTTCCCAGGTTGCCCAGTGCGGCACCAGGTTGGAGTTGGCGATCAGCACGCGCGGCGCGTTGCTGTGGGTTTTGAAGACGCCGACCGGTTTGCCGGACTGCACCAGCAGGGTTTCGTCTTCTTCCAGCGTTTTCAGGGTTTCGACGATCTTGTCGTAGCAATCCCAGTCGCGCGCGGCGCGGCCGATGCCGCCGTACACCACCAGCTCGTGTGGGTTCTCCGCAACTTCAGGATCGAGGTTGTTCATCAGCATGCGTAACGGCGCTTCGGTCAGCCAGCTTTTTGCGTTTAATTGTGTGCCGCGTGGCGCGCGTACATCGACATTGCGAACTTTGTTATTTGTAGTCACAGCAGTTTCCTCAAACAGTATCGGTGCAGATTCCATGCCGCGGTGGGGATGAGTACCACGGCATAACAATGCGTAGGGCTTATTAACATATACTTGTATGTACAAGCATATGCAACACTGACCAGTTGCCGCTGAAAAGTGGCATAAGAAAAAGTTATTTTCTTTTTATATCAGGTTGATATGCGATTTTTTATCGCCGGTCTCAGGTACGGAAAGCCGGAGAAAAGTGAGCTGTTCGGCAAAAATGAATTAAAATTGACTCATTTTTGGGCGGCTAGTCACAATATTTTTACAGTCTGATTACAGTTGACGGCGGAGGATAAAAAAGCCCTATCACCGCAGGAAGAAAGCCCGCCGTGGGCGGGCTTGCAAGGGTCAGGCGGCCGGCTGCAGCGTCGGTTTGCGGCTCATCTTGCACACCGTGGCGATGGCGGCGATCAGCGCCGGCACGCACAGGAACATCAGGATGCTCTGCACTTCCCACTGCATGGCCAGCAGTTGGGCGCCCATCATGGTGCCGGCGACGCCGCCGAAGCGGCCGATGCCCTGCATCCAGGCGATGCCGGTGGCGCGGCTGTGGGTCGGGTAGAAGGTCGCCGCCAGCGTTTGCAGCCCGGACTGCGCGCCGTTCATGGTGACGCCCATCAGGAAGATGAAGGCGCCCAGCAGCACGATCTGTTTATCCTCGGTGGCCATCGCCACGATCAGCAGGGCGGTGACGACAAAGCCGCTCGAGACCACTTTGTGCGCATTCCAGCGGTCCATCAACCAGCCGGCCACCAGGATGCCCAGCGTGCCGCCGAAGGTGAACAGCGAGGTGAGCATCGCCGATTGCTCCAACTGATAGCCCAATCCCTGCATCAGGATTGGCATCCAGCTCAGCAACACGTAGTAGATCACCAGCCCCATAAAGTAGGTCAGCCACAGCATCAGCGTGCCGAGCAGGTAAGGGCGGCTGAACAGCAGGCCGACGCTGGTCTTGGTCTGCGCCAGCTTCTCTTCGTACAGATAAAAACGCGTCACGCCGTTGAGGCTCTGGCTAACGAAGCGCTGCGCGATGCGCTTGATCTTCGCCGCATCCTGGCCGCGGTTAACCATATATTTAACCGACTCCGGCAGCAGCAGGATCAGCAGGACAGTCAATACCAGCGGCGCGATGGCGCCGAGCAGCAGCACGCTGTGCCAGCCGTAGGTCGGGATCAGCCACGATGAAATGGCGCCGCCGCCGGCCGCGCCCAGCGGAAAACCGCAGTACATGGTGTTGATCGCCAGCGAACGGCAGCGCTGCGGCGCGTATTCGGAGATCAAGGTAATGGCGTTGGGCATCGCCGCCCCCAGCCCGAGGCCGGTGAGGAAGCGCCACAGCGTCAGGCTGTTGAGCGAACCGGCGTAGGCGGTGGCCAGGCTCGACAGGCCAAAGAACAGGCAGGAAAACACCAGCACGCGCTTGCGGCCGATGCGGTCGGAGATCGGCCCGGCGATCAGCGCGCCGAGCGACAGCCCCAGCAGCGCAGCGCTCAGCACCGGCCCCAGATCCTGCTTCACGATGCCCCAGTCTTTGGCGACCGAGGGGGCGATATAGCCCATGGCGGCGGTATCGAAACCGTCGATGGCGAGGATCAGAAATCCGAGAATGATCAGTGTCCAGTGAAACAGCGAAAACTTGCTGTCGTCGATGGCCTGTTGAATGTTTAACTCGCTGGTGGAATGAGTCATGGCACCCTCTAAACGCAGATGTAGTCGTGATGGATGGAACGTGGCCGAAACTGGCGCTCGGCTTGTGTTTGCTTGTATATACATCTGCGCGTCGGCGCTTTATGTCAAATATAATTATCTTATTTGTTAACTGTGTGTTGTTTTCTGTGGGGCAGGTTGCACCGCCGATGAAAGGCCAAAGACCGGTTAACAAATTAAATGAACGCCATTGGCGGTGAGATATGCTGACGGCGGCGCGGAGGATAAAATTTAATACAATTTTGGCCGTTTGGTCGCCGGGCCGGAATCTGCGATAATCGCTTTTTACTTTTCCAGATTGAGAAACCGATGCAGTACCCGATCAACGAGATGTTCCAAACCTTGCAGGGCGAAGGCTTTTTCACCGGCGTGCCGGCCATTTTTATCCGCCTGCAGGGCTGCCCGGTAGGGTGCAGCTGGTGCGACACCAAACATACCTGGGAAAAGGAAGCCCATCGGGAAGTCGACCTGCAACGGATCCTGGTCAAAACAGAAGAGAGCGACGCCTGGGGCAATGCCAGCGCCGAGCAACTGCTGGCGGTGATGCGTCAGCAAGGCTACACCGCGCGTCATGTGGTGATCACCGGCGGCGAACCCTGCATCTACGATCTGGCACCGCTGACCGAGCTGTTCGAACAGCACGGCTACCGTTGCCAGATTGAAACCAGCGGCACCCACGAAATTCGCTGTTCCGCCAACACCTGGGTGACGGTTTCGCCCAAGGTGAATATGCGCGGTGGCATGAAGGTGTTGGATCAGGCGCTGCGGCGCGCCGACGAGGTGAAGCATCCGGTGGCGCGCGAGCGCGACATCGAGGCGCTGGATACGCTGCTGGCGACGTTGCAGGATGACAAGGCGCGCATTATCGCACTGCAGCCGATCAGCCAGAAAGAAGAGGCGACCCGTCTGTGTATTGAAACCTGTATCGCGCGCAATTGGCGGCTGTCGATGCAGACCCACAAGTATCTGAACATCGCCTAAAATCAGGGCGCCATTGCGGCGCCCTTTCTTTTAACCTTTATATACGCATCCCGCCGTACAGGTCTCTTTCACCATCACCGCCGTCAATTCCGGCAGCTGGGGCTTGAGCTGCTGCCAAATCCAGGCGGCGAGCACTTCGCTGGTGGGATTTTCCAATCCTGGAATATCGTTCAGATAATGGTGATCCAGCCGTTCCCAGATCGGGGAAAACACAGCCTTGAGCTCGGCGAAATCCATCACCCAACCGGTGTGGGGATCCACTTCACCGGTCACTTCCAGACGCACCATAAACGAATGCCCATGCAGACGGCCGCATTTATGGCCCTCCGGCACGTGCGGCAAGCGGTGTGCGGCTTCAAACTGAAAATCTTTAAACAGCGTGGTTGCCATTATTACGGCCTCATTGACTCAAAAACCGCCGCATAGTACCGGAAAGCGCGTCTGCTTGCCATTTATACCGTTATGGTCTACCGCCACGGCCAACGCGCCCGTTTAACACTTTTTTTGTTTGGTGTTTGCGGCACCTATCGGCTGGGGTTATGAGCCGAAATGTTGAACGGTGAAAAAACGATGAAAAAAAGCGCTTTAATTTCATCTGGATAAAAAACTTTGTTTAACGGTTTAAGCGTTATGCCTTACCAGAAAAACAGCTTAGTCATTTTGGTTATGATTTATTGCTATCCCTTATTTAATCGTTGCTATTCTGCTCGGTAACCTTACAAACTCTCCTGATCTTTTCCGCACACCCGACGCAGCGAAGAGACAGCGACTGACACTGGCGCGCGCCTGGCAGGAAAGGCGCTAAGTATAGGAAATAAGTACAGCAATGACGACTCAGGCTCCTCCAACATCTTTGCTCCCGCTGACGCCCGAACAGCTGGCGCGCCTACAGGCGACGATCGGCGACTATTCGCCGACGCAGCTGGCGTGGCTGTCCGGTTATTTTTGGGGCATGGTCAATCAACAGCCCGGAGCCGTGGCCATTGCGCCTGTTGCCCCTGCGGCTGCCGCCGGCATCACCATCATTTCCGCTTCGCAGACCGGCAATGCGCGCCGCCTGGCGGAGCAGCTGCGCGACGATCTGCTGGCCGCCAATCTGAGCGCCACGCTGATCAGCGCCGGCGACTACAAGTTCAAGCAGATAGCTCAAGAGCGCCTGCTGGTGATCGTCGCCTCCACGCAAGGGGAAGGTGAGCCGGCGGAAGAAGCGGTGGCGCTGCATAAATTCCTGTTCTCGAAAAAGGCGCCGAAGCTGAATGATACCGCTTTTGCGGTGTTCGGGCTGGGCGACACCTCTTATGAGAATTTCTGTCAGTCCGGTAAAGATTTCGACGCCAAGCTGGCCGAACTGGGCGCCGAGCGCCTGGTGGAGCGCGTGGATGCCGACGTGGAGTATCAGGAACTGGCCGCCGCCTGGCGCAAACAGGTGGTGTCGGTGCTGAAGGCGCGCGCGCCGGCCGAAAGCGCCGCGCCGGGCGCGTTGGCCAGCGGCGCGGTCGACCTAATCGACAGCAGCCCGTACAGCAAGGAACAACCGCTCACCGCCCAACTGGCGGTCAAGCAGAAAATTACCGGCCGCGCGTCCGATAAAGACGTGCGCCATATCGAGATCGATTTGGGCGATTCGGGCCTGCGCTACCAGCCTGGCGATGCGCTCGGCTTATGGTTCGACAACGATCCGGCGCTGGTGGACGAATTGGTGCAGCTATTGTGGCTGAAAGGCGACGAGCCGGTCGAGGTGGAAGGGCAAACCCTGCCGCTGGCGCAGGCGCTGCGCAGCCATTTCGAGCTGACGCAGAACACCACGCCGATCGTCGATAAATACGCCGCGCTGTCGCGCGACGAAACGCTGATCGGCCTGCTGGCGGATAAAGCCGCGCTGCAGCAGTACGCGCACAACACGCCGATCGTCGACATGGTGCGCCAGGCGCCGGCGGATCTGAGCGCCGAACAGCTGGTCGGCCTGCTGCGCCCGCTGACGCCGCGCCTGTACTCCATCGCCTCTTCGCAGGCGGAGAACGAAAGCGAAGTGCACATCACCGTGGGCGTGGTGCGTTACGACATCGACGGGCGCGCTCGCAGCGGCGGCGCCTCCGGTTTCCTGGCGGACCGCCTGGAGGAGGACGGCGACGTGCGGGTGTTTATCGAGCACAACGACAACTTCCGTCTGCCGGCCAACCCGGAAACGCCGGTGATCATGATCGGCCCGGGCACCGGCATCGCGCCGTTCCGCGCCTTTATGCAGCAGCGCGACGCCGACGGCGCCGGCGGCAAAAACTGGCTGTTCTTCGGCAACCCGCACTTTACCGAAGATTTCCTGTACCAGGTTGAATGGCAGCGCTACGTGAAAGACGGCCTGCTCACCCGCATCGATCTGGCCTGGTCCCGCGACCAGCAACATAAAATATACGTACAAGACAAACTGCGCGAACAGGGCGCGGAAGTGTGGCGCTGGATTCAGGAAGGCGCGCACATTTACGTCTGCGGCGATGCCAATCGCATGGCGAAAGACGTGGAACACACATTACTGGAACTGGTGGCCGAGCACGGTGGCATGGATACCGAGCAGGCGGATGAATTTTTAAGTGAGCTGCGCCTTGAGCGCCGTTATCAGCGAGATGTTTACTGATGAGTGATAAACACCCCGGGCCTTTGGTGGTCGAAGGCAAACTGGCCGATGCGGAGCGCATGAAGAAGGAGAGCAACTTCCTGCGCGGCACCATCGCCGAAGATTTGAACGACGGCCTGACCGGCGGCTTCAACGGCGACAACTTCCTGCTGATCCGTTTTCACGGCATGTACCAGCAGGATGATCGTGACATT
Source organism: Serratia sp. CY74737 (assembly GCF_052166775.1). Taxonomy (NCBI): domain Bacteria; kingdom Pseudomonadati; phylum Pseudomonadota; class Gammaproteobacteria; order Enterobacterales; family Yersiniaceae; genus Serratia; species Serratia sp. CY74737. The sequence goes on along the minus strand of NZ_JBJNOF010000007.1, from coordinate 61,262 downwards.
CGCGCCGAACGCGCCGAGCAGAAGCTGGAGCCGCGCCACGCCATGATGCTGCGTTGCCGCCTGCCGGGCGGCGTCATCAGCCCGCAGCAGTGGCTGGGCATCGACAAGTTCGCGCAGGAGAGCACGCTGTACGGCAGCATTCGCATCACCAACCGCCAGACGTTCCAGTTTCACGGCATCCTGAAAGGCAACGTCAAACCGGTGCACCAGTTGCTGAATCGCCTGGGGCTGGACGCACTGGCGACCGCCAACGACGTGAACCGCAACGTGCTGTGCACCTCCAACCCGGTGGAGTCCGAGCTGCATCAGGAAGCCTACGAGTGGGCGAAGAAGATCTCTGAACACCTGCTGCCGCGTACCCGCGCCTACGCAGAGGTATGGCTGGATCAGGAAAAGGTGGCCACCACCGACGAAGAGCCGATTCTGGGGCCGACCTACCTGCCGCGCAAATTCAAAACCACGGTGGTGATCCCGCCGCAGAACGACGTCGATCTGCACGCCAACGACATGAACTTCGTGGCGATCGCCGAAAACGGCAAGCTGGTGGGCTTCAACCTGCTGGTGGGCGGCGGGCTGTCCATTGAGCACGGCAACAAGAAAACCTACGCGCGTCAGGCCAGCGAGTTCGGCTACATTCCGCTCGAGCATACGTTGGCGGTGGCGGAAGCGGTGGTCACCACGCAGCGCGACTGGGGCAACCGCACCGACCGCAAGAACGCCAAGACCAAATACACGCTGGAGCGCGTCGGGGTGGACGTTTTCCGCGCCGAAGTGGAAAAGCGCGCCGGCATCACCTTCGCGCCGATCCGCCCGTATGAATTCACCGGCCGTGGCGATCGCATCGGTTGGGTGAAGGGCATCGACTATCAGTGGCATCTGACGCTGTTTATCGAGAACGGCCGCCTGCTGGACTATCCGGGGCGCCCGCTGAAGACGGGCATGGCGGAGATCGCCAAGATCCATAAAGGCGACTTCCGTCTGACGGCGAACCAAAACGTGATCATCGCCGGCGTGCCGGAAAGCGAGAAGGCCAAGATCGACGCCTTGGCGCGCGATCATGGCCTGATCGACGACCAGATCAGCGAGCAACGCAAGAACTCGATGGCCTGTGTGTCGTTCCCGACCTGCCCGCTGGCGATGGCGGAGGCCGAGCGCTTCCTGCCGCAGTTCGTCACCAAGGTTGAGGAGATCATGCATCGGCACGGGATGGGCGACGAGCATATCGTGCTGCGCATCACCGGCTGCCCGAACGGCTGCGGCCGCGCGCTGCTGGCGGAGCTGGGGCTGGTGGGCAAGGCGGTCGGCCGCTATAACCTGCATTTGGGCGGCAACCGCGAAGGCACGCGCATTCCGCGCATGTACCGCGAAAACATCAACGAAGACGAGATCCTGAGCGAGATCGACCTGTTGGTGGGGCGCTGGGCGAAGGAGCGCAACGCCGGCGAAGGCTTCGGCGACTTCACCGTTCGCGCGGGCATCGTCAAACCGGTGCTGGATCCGGCGCGAGATTTCTGGGAGTGAGGCCGGGCGGCCCCTGGGCAGAGGGGCCGCACAGGTCATTTCAAGTATCAGGAGAGACAACATGGCTGAATTCGATCTGGCGGCGCTAAACGCGTTGCCCAAATCCGGGCAGGCGCTGGCATTGGCGGTGGTCAACGGCCAGCTGGAGAGCCTCAGCGCCGAACAGCGCGTCGAATGGGCGCTGGAGCATCTGCCCGGCGAGTTTGTACTCTCGTCCAGTTTCGGCATTCAGGCGGCGGTGTGTCTGCACCTGGTGACGCGCATCCGGCCGGATATCCCGGTGATCCTGACCGACACCGGTTACCTGTTCCCGGAAACCTACCGCTTTATCGATCAACTGACCGACCAGCTGAAGCTGAATCTGCAGGTGTTCCGCGCCGAACAGTCTCCCGCCTGGCAAGAGGCGCGCTATGGCAAGCTGTGGGAGCAGGGCGTGGAAGGGATTGAAAAATACAACCAGATCAACAAGGTCGAGCCGATGAACCGCGCGCTGGAGACGCTGGGCGCGCAGAGCTGGTTCGCCGGCCTGCGGCGCGAACAGTCCGGCAGCCGCGCCAATCTGCCGGTGCTGGCGGTGCAGCGTGGGGTGTTCAAGATCCTGCCGATCATCGACTGGGACAACCGCAAGATTTACCAGTATTTGACCGAACACGGGCTGAGCTACCACCCGTTGTGGGAGCAGGGCTACCTGTCGGTCGGCGATACCCACACCACCCAAAAGTGGGAGCCGGGCATGAGCGAGGAAGAGACGCGCTTCTTTGGCCTGAAGCGCGAGTGCGGTCTGCACGAAGGCTAAACGACGCGAATGACATCACAGGGCTCAGCAATGCTGGGCCCTGCTTTTTTACGGGCTACTTTTTCTTTTGCGCTTTCGGCGGGTGCGCCTGCGTCAGCTCTTTGATCAAGGGCAGCAGGATCTGCACGCTGTCGCGGCTGCGTTTGTCGATCCGCCCCGGCAGGTAGCGATCCAGATATTGCAGGTTGTCGTACTGCGGGCGGTGCCAGGTGATACCCTGCGGGAAGTGCGGGCTGACGGCGCGCTGCTGGTAGCCATCTTTGTCGCCCAGCGACCAGTTGGTGGCCTCCACTGACAATACCGGGATGCCTGCGGCGTCGAACACCTCTTGATCGGAACAGCAGCCGGTGCCTTGCGGATGCTGCGCGTTGCCTGGGTTGGTGGCGGCGGCGATGCCGTAGCGGTGGGCGATATCCAGCGCGCGATCGCGGGAGCGCTTCGCCATCTGCGGCGGCGTGTTGCGCCCGGCGTTGAAGTACAGACGATCGCCGGTGATCAGGCTGTCGAGGTTGATCACCAGCACGGTGTTGCTTTTCTCTTCCGCGCTCATGCGCTGCAGGTAGTTCTGCGCGCCCAGCGAACCGATCTCTTCAGCGCTGGTGGCGACGAAGCGCAGGCCGTAGGCGGTGGGGATATCCTTCAGGCGTTCCGCCAGCTCCAGCATCACGCCGATGCCGGAGGCGTTGTCGTCGACGCCCTGCAGCGTCAGGCCGCCGAGATTGTTATCCAGATCCTCGTCGCTCTGCGGCGTATAGGTGTCGAAGTGGGCGACGATCACGACCTGTTTCGGGCTGTTGCCGTTGCGGGCGGCGATCACCGAGCTGGCGGTGACGTTATTCCAGTTCTTCTTGCCGTCTTTGCTGGTGTAGAGATAGCGCGTGTTGACGCTGCGAATATCGCTTTGGTAACCCATCTTGCCGAACTGCTGCTTGAGATAGTCGGCGGTGAGCAATTCTGCCGGGCTGCCCGCCATGCGGCCGGGGAAGTAAGTGGCGATGTGGCGGGTCTGTTCGGCGGCGAAACGGCCCATTGGCGCGTCTTTTACGGGCTGTGCGGCACAAACGCTGAAGACGCCGCCGAGTGCGAGGGCCAGCAGGCTGGTCTTCAGGTAAAAACGGGAAAACATACCGAAAAATCCTTCTTTGCTATCGGCGCTGCCGATCATTTTTCTTCGGCGCCCAGTATGAGACGACGGGCGGCATTACACAATTTCCCTGTCTCTTAATTTTCGCGCGAACGCGCAAATCGCCGTCGCGATGAGCATGGTTTGCCTCCTGCGCTGCGGCCTATATTCCATAAAGGAACTAATCATTCCTTTTCGTCATTTCAGAGGCTAAATCTCAGCCCGTATAGTCACACTATCTTTCTGTTATATGAAAAGGCTGTTGTGGACTATCTACCAATATTCGCCGACCTGAAACAACGTCCGGTGCTGGTCGTTGGCGGTGGTGACGTGGCGGCGCGCAAAGTCTCCCTGCTTCAGCGCGTCGGGGCTGAAATACGGATAGTTGCGCAGTCGCTCTCACCGGAACTGGAACAACAACGTCAGCAAGGGCGGGTGCTCTGGCTGGGCAAAACCTTTGATCCGCAGCAACTGGACGACGTGTTTCTGGCGATCGCCGCCACGGACGACAATGCGCTGAACGCTGCGGTGTTCGCCGAGGCGGATAAACGCCGGGTGCTGGCCAACGTGGTGGACGATCAGCCGCGCTGTTCGTTCATCTTCCCGTCGATCATCGATCGCTCGCCGCTGGTGGTGGCCGTATCGTCCAGCGGCCAGGCCCCGGTGTTGGCGCGGTTGCTGCGCGAAAAGCTGGAGGCGTTGCTGCCCGCCAGTTTGGGGCAGATGGCGCAGGTGGCGGGCCGCTGGCGTGGCCAGGTCAAACAGCGGTTGGCTTCGATCGGCGAACGTCGCCGTTTCTGGGAAAACACCTTCGGCGGTCGTTTCGCCACGCTGGTGGCCAACGGCCAGACGGCGCAGGCGGAACGCCAGCTGGAGCAGGATTTACACCGCTTCGCCGCAGGCGATGAGGGCGCTCAGGGCGAGATAGCGCTGGTGGGCGCCGGGCCGGGCGACGTGGGGTTGTTGACCCTGCGCGGGCTGCAGGTGATGCAGCAGGCGGACGTCGTGCTGTATGACCATCTGGTCAGCGGCGAAATCCTCGATCTGGTGCGCCGCGACGCCGAGCGCATCTGCGTGGGCAAGCGCGCCGGCGCGCACTCGGTGATCCAGGAAGAGACCAATAGGCTGCTGGTGGAACTGGCGCAGCAGGGCAAGCGCGTGGTGCGCCTCAAGGGCGGCGATCCGTTCATCTTCGGCCGCGGCGGCGAAGAGCTGCAGGTGGCCGCCGCCGCCGGCATTCCGTTCCAGGTGGTGCCGGGCGTCACGGCCGCCGCGGGGGCGACCGCCTACGCAGGCATTCCGCTGACGCACCGCGACCACGCGCAGAGCGTGACCTTTATCACCGGCCACTGCCGCCCCGACGGCGATGGCCTGGACTGGGCCGATCTGGCCCGGGCGCGGCAGACGCTGGCTATCTACATGGGCACCATGAAGGCGGCGGACATCAGCCAGCGCTTGATCGCCCACGGTCGCGACGCCGCGACGCCGGTGGCGGTGATCAGCCGCGGCACGCGCGCCGATCAGCAGGTGCAGATCGGCACGCTGGAACAACTGGAATATCTGGCCCAACGGGCGCCGTTGCCGGCGCTGCTGGTGATCGGCGAAGTGGTGGAACTGCACCACCAAATCGCCTGGTTCGGGCATCAATCGCAGACGGAAGGGGCCGCGCGCCCGGCCGTCGTGAATTTGGCATAGGCAAGGCTTTTAAGGACCTGTTATGGACGAAAAACGACTCACTCATTTGCGGCAATTGGAGGCGGAGAGTATCCATATCATCCGTGAAGTCGCCGCTGAATTCGCCAACCCGGTGATGCTGTATTCCATCGGCAAAGACTCTTCCGTGATGCTGCACCTGGCGCGTAAGGCGTTCTTCCCCGGCACGCTGCCATTCCCGCTGCTGCACGTCGATACCGGCTGGAAGTTCCGCGAAATGTACGAATTCCGCGATCGCACCGCGAAGGAGTACGGCTTCGAGCTGCTGGTGCATAAAAACCCGGAAGGGGTGGCGATGGGCATCAATCCGTTCGTGCACGGCAGCGCCAAGCATACCGACATCATGAAAACCGAGGGCCTGAAGCAGGCGTTGAACAAGTACGGTTTCGACGCCGCCTTCGGCGGTGCGCGGCGCGACGAGGAGAAATCGCGCGCCAAAGAGCGCATCTATTCGTTCCGCGATCGCTTCCATCGCTGGGATCCGAAAAACCAGCGGCCGGAGCTGTGGCACAACTACAACGGCCAGATCAACAAAGGGGAGAGCATCCGCGTCTTCCCGCTGTCGAACTGGACCGAGCTGGATATCTGGCAGTATATCTTCCTGGAAAACATCGACATCGTGCCGCTGTATCTGGCGAAACCGCGCCCGGTGGTGGAGCGCGACGGCATGCTGATGATGGTGGACGACGATCGCATCGATCTGCAGCCGGGTGAAGTGATCAGCCAGCGCATGGTGCGTTTCCGCACCCTGGGGTGCTGGCCGCTGACCGGCGCGGTGGACTCGCAGGCGCAAACCCTGCCGGAGATCATCGAAGAAATGCTGGTCTCCACCACCAGTGAACGCCAGGGGCGGATGATCGATCGCGATCAGTCCGGCTCGATGGAGCTGAAAAAGCGTCAAGGGTATTTCTAAGGAGCCGCCGGATGAACAACGCAATTGCACAACAAATCGCTGACCAGGGCGGCGTCGAATCCTATCTGCACGCGCAGCAGCACAAGAGCCTGCTGCGCTTTCTGACCTGCGGCAGCGTCGACGACGGCAAAAGCACCCTGATCGGCCGCCTGCTGCACGATACCCGCCAGATCTACGAGGATCAGCTGTCGACGCTGCACAGCGACAGCAAACGCATCGGCACCCAGGGCGAGAAGCTCGATTTGGCACTGCTGGTGGACGGTCTGCAGGCCGAGCGCGAGCAGGGCATCACCATCGATGTGGCCTATCGCTACTTCTCGACCGAAAAACGCAAGTTTATCATCGCCGATACCCCGGGGCATGAGCAGTACACCCGCAACATGGCCACCGGTGCCTCTACCTGCGATCTGGCGATCCTGTTGATCGATGCGCGTAAAGGGGTGCTGGATCAGACTCGCCGCCACAGCTTTATCGCGACTCTGCTGGGCATTCGCCATCTGGTGGTCGCGGTAAACAAAATGGATCTGGTGGACTATCAGGAAGCGGTGTTCGAGCAGTTCAAACAGGATTACCTGACCTTCGCCCAGCAGCTGCCAGGCGATCTGGACATCAAGTTTGTGCCGCTGTCGGCGTTGGACGGCGACAACGTGGCGAGCGAAAGCGCCCATATGCCGTGGTACAGCGGCCCGACCCTGCTGGAAGTGCTGGAGAGCGTTGACGTGATCAGCGAGCGAGAAAACCAGCCGCTGCGCTTCCCGGTGCAGTACGTTAACCGCCCGAACCTCGATTTTCGCGGCTATGCCGGCACGCTGTCCGCCGGCGTGGTGCGGGTGGGGCAACGCATCAAAGTGCTGCCTTCCGGCGTGGAGTCCAGCGTGGCGCGCATCGTGACCTTCGACGGCGATCTGCCAGAGGCGGTACCGGGCGAAGCGATTACGCTGGTGCTGAAGGATGAAGTAGACATCAGCCGGGGCGATCTGCTGGTCGACGCCGGCGAAAGTCTGCAGGCGGCGCAGAGCGCGCTGGTGGACGTGGTATGGATGGCCGAGCAGCCGCTGGTGCCGGGCCAGAGCTACGACATCAAGATCGCCGGTAAAAAGACCCGCGCGCGCGTGGAGAGCATCCGCCATCAGGTGGAGATCAATACGCTGGCGCAGCATCCGGCCGACACGTTGCCGCTCAACGGCATCGGATTGGTGGAACTGACCTTCGACGAACCGCTGGTGCTGGACAGCTACCAGAGCAATCACGACACCGGCGGGCTGATCTTTATCGATCGCATGAGCAACGTGACGGTTGGCGCCGGTCTGGTGCGTGAAACGCTGCAGGCCGCATCGGCGGCGCGCGGCGAATTCAGCGCCTTCGAACTGGAGCTGAATGCGCTGGTGCGCAAGCACTTCCCGCACTGGGGCGCGCGCGATCTGCTCGGTGGCCGATAAGGTGGCCGTTGAACTGAGGGCGACAGGGCCGGACGACGAAAATGTGGTTTGGCATCCGCACGCGGTGACGCGCGCGGATCGCGAAGCGCGCAACGGCCATCGCGGCGCGGTGCTGTGGTTTACCGGGCTGTCCGGCTCGGGCAAATCCACCGTCGCCGGCGCGCTGGAGCAGGCGCTGCATGGGCTCGGCGTCAGCACCTACCTGCTGGATGGCGATAACGTGCGCCACGGTCTGTGCCGCGATCTCGGCTTCTCCGACGAGGATCGGCGCGAGAACATTCGCCGGGTGGGGGAAGTGGCCAAGCTGATGGTGGACGCCGGGCTGGTGGTGCTGACCGCATTCATTTCGCCGCACCGCACCGAACGGCAGATGGTGCGTGAGATGCTCGGCGACGATCGCTTTATCGAGGTGTTTGTCGATACGCCGTTGGCGATCTGCGAGGCGCGCGATCCGAAGGGATTGTATAAGAAAGCGCGCGCCGGCGAGCTGCGCAATTTCACCGGTATCGACGCGGTTTACGAGGCGCCGCAGCAGCCGGAAATCCACCTTGATGGCCAACAATTGGTAACAAATTTGATTGCGCAATTGTTAGACGTGTTGCGTGGTCAGGCTATTATCAAACCCTGAATTCAAAAAAAGCGTGTGGCGTTTTTCGCCATGCGCTTTTTACTCTAAGCCGCCGCAGAGCGAGCCGAATAACCAGGGATCACTATGCAAAATGTCACGCCTATCTTGATCGACTCCAAGCAGTCAAAACAGGAGAAAGAGGAGCCTTCTTATTCTTTCCTGGGCGGCGTCAGCGGCTTTGTTTTCTACTGGCTGGCGTTCGCGTTGCCGTTTTTGGTTTACGGTTCCAATACGCTGTTTTTCCTGCTTTATACCTGGCCATTCTTCCTGGCGCTGATGCCGCTGTCGGTGCTGATCGGCATCACCCTCAGCATGCTGCTGCGCGGCCGTCTGATCCTGACGCTGCTGCTGACCGGCGCCATCGTGCTGTGCCTGTTCTGGCTGGTGTTCAGCTTCTTGACCGGGTGGTGAGAGAGCGGGCGCCGATGCCGGCGCCCGAAGGATTGCAAAGCGGTGCCGAAGGTTACAAAACTTTGCTCAGAAACGCCTGTGTGCGCGGATTAGCCGGATGGCTGAAGATCTGCTGCGGCGCGCCTTCCTCCTGAATGATCCCCTGATCGATAAACAGCACCCGATCGGCCACCTCGCGGGCAAAGCCCATCTCATGCGTGACCACCACCATGGTCATGCCCTCGTGTGCCAGCGATTTCATCACCGCCAACACTTCGCCCACCAGCTCCGGATCGAGCGCGGAGGTGGGTTCGTCAAACAGCATGATCTTCGGCTCCATCGCCAGCGCGCGGGCGATCGCTACCCGCTGCTGCTGGCCGCCGGAGAGGCTGTTGGGGTAGGCGTCTATCTTGTCGAGCAGCCCGACCTTGCGCAGCAGCTGCTCGGCTTGCACGATGGCTTCGGCGCGCGGCCGTTTCTTCACGCTCACCGGTGCCATGATGATGTTTTCCAACACCGTCATGTGCGGGAACAGGTTGAAGCGCTGGAACACCATACCCACGCTTTCACGCATCTTGTTCAGGTCGGTTTTTTGATCGTGGACGGCGAAGCCGTTGACCTCGATCTCGCCGCCGGAGAGCGTTTCCAGCGCGTTGATGCAGCGCAGGAAGGTGCTCTTCCCGGAGCCGGAAGGGCCGATGACGCACACCACTTCGTTGGCGGCGATCCGGCAGGAAATACCGCGCAGCACGTGGCTCTCGCCGAACTGTTTTTGCAGGTTATGTACGCGAATCACTTTTACCGAACCTCTTTTCCATGTGTTGCACCAGCAGCGAGAGCAGGAAGGTGATGACCCAATAGACCAGCGAAATGGTCAGGTAGGGCTCCCAATAGGTGGCGTAGGCGCCGGAGACGGTGCGGGCGGCATAGGCCAGATCCGCCAGGCCGATGGCGGAGGCTAGCGACGAATCCTTGACGATAGCGATGGCGTTGTTGCCCAGCGGCGGCAGCATGCGCCGGAAGGCTTGCGGCAGGATCACCTGGCGCATGGTCTTGCCGTAGCTCATGCCCAGCGAGCGCGAGGCTTCCATCTGGCCGCGGTCAATCGACTGGATCCCGGCGCGGAAGATCTCCGACACATAGGCGCCGGCGTTGAGCGTGATCGCCACTACGCAGGAGAGAAAGGCACCGTAGTCGGCGCGCAGCGCGCGGGCAAAATCGACGCTCATCAGGCCGCTGGTGACCAGCAGGCCGTCGCGCGGGTTGATGAATAGCGGCACCAGCGCGAAGTGCACCACCATGATTTGTACGAACAGCGGCGTGCCGCGAAAGGCGCTGATGTAAATGCGCACCGGCCACTGAACGCCGTAATGCAGGATGGGTTTCCAGATGCCGTGCGGCGCCTGCGCCAAGCGCCCCAGACCGAGGATCAATCCCCAGGTGGTGCCCAGCAGCACGCAGATAATGGTGCATTTGATGGTCATCCAGGCGCCTTCCATAAACAGCGGCGCGTATTCCTGGATGATCTCCCAGCGGAAGTTCAAGGGGTATTCCTTCTTGGTAGGCTGAAACGGTGGTGCGCCGACGACCTGGCGGGCGCCGGCGACAGGGCATTATTCCGCCGGCAGCGTCGGTACGTTGCTGTCGAACCAGGTTTGGTAGATCTTGGCGTAGGTGCCGTCGGCGATGATTTTCTTCAGGCCGGCGTTGATTTTGTTGCGCAGCTCATCGTTGCCTTTGGCGACGGCGATGCCGAAATACTGGCGTTCGAACTTGGCGTCGGGCACCAGCTTGAAGGCTTTCTCAGGGTGGGTTTTGATGTAGAACTTGGCCACGCCGACGTCGCCGACCGCCGCGCCGATGCCGTCTTCATACAGCTCTTGCAGCATCAGCGGGGTATTGTCGAAGCGTTTGATGGCGGTGCTGTTTTTGCCCAGTGCGTCGGACACCACGATGTCGCCGGTGCTGGAGTTCACCACGCCGACCTTCAGCGTTTTCAACGCGGCAATGGAGTCTACCTTCGAGTCTTGCGGCACCACGATGGCCTGCTCTGCCGGGAAGTAAGGCGCAGAAAAATCAACCATTTGTTTGCGTTTATCGGTGATGGTGATGCCGGAGATGATGATATCGCGATCGCCGGAATTCAGCGTGGCGAAGATCCCTTCCCACGGCGTATTGATCAGTTTTATTTGGAAACCTTCGGCCTTGGCTACCGCTTTGATAATGTCGATGTCGAAACCTTCCAGCTGCTTTTGGCTGTTTTCAAACTCGAACGGCCGATAGGTGCCGCCGGAGCCGACGACGTAGGTAGGTTCAGCCGCCAGCGCGGCGGTGGAGAAGGTGGCTGCCAGGCAGGCGCCGATCAGAACTAAACGTTTTAACATCGCGATCCCCGATAATGAATGGTTATATATTGGAATTATTTATGCACTATGATTGCATAAAAATAAGCTTCAATGAATGAAAGTGCAACCACTGCATGAGGATTATTCTTTCTATGGTGTTAAATATTCACTTCTTGCTTTGCCTTGGCGTAAGCGACGGGTCAGGATGCGATGGTGCAGTGATTCTTGCTGCATAATGGAGGAAGGGCAGTGTGTGTATCAGCGGAAAACGCGGCGCGCGCGCCGGACTAAAGCGGCTTTTTTTGCCGCTTTCGCAGCGGAATTAGGCGATAAACACGGGAATCCTTCATCCGTATTCTGAATTTGGCGTTGAAATGCCGCTCTCAGTGTGGAGTCCAACGAGAAGTTGTGGGATGATTGGTCGGTTTTTCAGGGGGCGGAGATGGGAAAACTTACGCTGCTATTGCTGGCATTGCTCGGTTGGTTACAGTATTCACTGTGGCTGGGCAAAAATGGTATTCACGATTACGTGCGGGTCAATGAAGACGTTGCGGTCCAACAGGGCAACAACGCGAAGTTGAAAGCGCGTAACGATCAGCTGTTTGCCGAAATCGATGATTTGAACGGCGGTCAGGAAGCGATCGAAGAGCGAGCGCGTAATGAGCTGGGCATGATCAAGCCCGGTGAGACTTTCTATCGTCTGGTTCCTGACCAATCCAGACGCAACGCGGCGTCTTCCTCGCAAAATAACGCACAAAAATAACGCATGAATCACTCCGCAGGCACCTTTCCCTCGGTGATTGCCGTCCTGCCCGCTGCCGGTATCGGCAGCCGCATGCAGGCGGAATGCCCGAAGCAATATTTAACCATCGGCCGGCACAGCATCGTCGAACACGCTATCCATGCTCTGTTGCGCCACCCGCGCATTGAACGGGTAATCGTGGCAATCGGCCCGGAAGATCGTCAGTTCGAACGGCTGCCCATCGCTCAGGATCCGCGGGTGACCGTCACCGAGGGCGGCAAACAGCGCGCCGATTCGGTGATGGCCGGGCTGAAACTGGCGGGTGATGCGGACTGGGTGCTGGTGCACGACGCTGCGCGTCCCTGCCTGCACGCCGACGATCTCGAGCGCCTGCTGGCGATCACCGCACACAGCAAGGTGGGCGGCATTCTCGCCGCGCCGGTGCGCGACACCATGAAGCGCGCCGAACCCGGCCGCGACACCATCGCCCACACCGTTGAACGGCAGGATCTGTGGCATGCGCTGACGCCGCAGCTGTTTCCGCTGCCGCTGCTCAAGCAGTGCCTGCAGCGCGCGCTGGATGAAGGCGCGAACGTCACCGACGAAGCCTCGGCGCTGGAGCATTGCGGTTATCATCCGCTGCTGATCGCCGGCCGGGCGGATAACATTAAAGTAACGCGGCCGGAGGATTTGGCGCTGGCGGCGTTCTATTTGACTCAGTTGGACAATTAAGGAGCGCACCATGCGTATCGGTCACGGTTTTGACGTACATAAATTCGGCGGCGAAGGCCCGTTGGTGATCGGCGGTGTTCGCATCCCTTACGACAAAGGTTTGTTGGCCCACTCCGACGGCGACGTTGCGCTGCACGCCGCGACCGACGCCTTGCTGGGCGCGGCGGCGCTGGGCGATATTGGCAAGCTGTTCCCCGATACCGATCCGGCCTTCAAGGGCGCGGACAGCCGCGAGCTGCTGCGCGAAGCCTGGAAGCGCATCCGCGCCAAAGGGTACCGCCTCGGCAACCTCGACATCACGATTATTGCCCAGGCGCCGAAAATGGCGCCGCACATCCCGCAGATGCGCGTCTTCCTGGCGGAAGATCTGCAGTGCCATATGGATGACGTCAACGTGAAGGCCACGACCACCGAGCAGCTCGGCTTCACCGGGCGCGGCGAGGGCATCGCCTGCGAAGCGGTCGCCTTGCTGATCAAGGAATAACCGCATGGATATGGCGAATCTGACCTGGCTGCATGGCCAGCCGCAGAGCACCGGGGTGTTGAAAGCCAATCCGGAAGACTTCGTGGTGGTGGAAGACCTGGGCTTTGCGCCGGACGGCGAAGGCGAGCATGTGCTGGTGAACATCCGTAAAAACGGCTGCAATACCCAGTTCGTGGCCGACTATCTGGCGCGCTTTGCCGGTATTCACGCCCGTTCCGTCAGCTATGCGGGCTTGAAGGATCGCCACGCGGTGACCGAACAGTGGTTCTGCCTGCATATGCCGGGCAAAGACACGCCGGATTTCTCACAGTTTGCGCTGGAAGGCTGCGAGGTGCTCTCGTTCGCCCGCCACCTGCGCAAAATGCGCATCGGCAATCTGAAGGGCAACCACTTTACGCTGGTGCTGCGCCAGATTTCCGATCGTCAGGACGTTGAGCGCCGCCTGCAGGCTATCGCCGCGCAGGGCGTGCCAAACTATTTCGGCAGCCAACGCTTCGGCCGCGGCGGCAACAATCTGGTGATGGCGCGCCGCTGGGCGAACGACGAAATCCGCGTTAAAGAGCGCAGCAAGCGCAGCTTCTACCTTTCCGCCAGCCGCAGTGCGCTGTTCAATCTGATAGCCGGCCGGCGCCTGGCCGACGGCCTGCAGCGCACCGTGCTGGAAGGGGATGCCCTGCAGTTGAGCGGCCGCGGTAGCTGGTTCGTCGCCAAAGCCGATGAGCTGGAGACGTTGCAACAGCGGCTGGATGCCGGCGAGCTGGCGATCACGGCCTCCTTGCCGGGCGATGGAGAGCCAGGCACCGCCGGCCAAGCCTTGGCTTTTGAACAACAATGCTTGGCGGAACAACCGGAATTGCTTACGCTTTTAAAGCGCGAGCGTGTCGAACCCGCTCGCCGGGCCCTGCTGTTGCAGCCGCAAAATTTGCAGTGGAACTGGTGGGATGACGTTACCGTGGAACTGCGCTTCTGGCTGCCGGCAGGCAGCTTTGCTACCAGCGTGGTTCGCGAAATCATGCAGCAGGATAACAGTGATGCGGATATTGCTGAGTAACGATGACGGCGTCAGCGCCCCAGGCATTCAGGTGCTGGCGGCGGCGCTGCGGGAGTTTGCCGAGGTGCAGGTCGTGGCGCCGGATCGTAACCGCAGCGGTTCTTCCAATGCCCTGACGCTGGAGTCGCCGCTGCGCACGCAGACGCTGGCCAACGGCGATATCGCGGTGCTGCAGGGGACGCCGACCGACTGCGTTTATCTTGGCGTCAACGCATTGATGCGCCCTGCGCCGGATATCGTGGTCTCCGGCATTAACGCCGGACCGAATTTAGGCGATGACGTCATCTATTCCGGCACCGTCGCGGCGGCGATGGAGGGCCGGCACCTGGGGCTGCCCGCGCTGGCGGTGTCGCTGAACGGTCACCAACACTACGTGACCGCAGCGGCCATTACCTGCCGCATCTTGCGTGCGCTGCAGCGTGAACCGTTACGCACCGGAAAAATCCTGAATATCAACGTGCCGGATTTGCCGCTGGCGGAGATCAAAGGCCTGCGCGTCACTCGCTGTGGCAGCCGCCATCCCGCCGATAAGGTCTTCTGCCAGCAGGATCCGCGTGGACAAAATCTCTACTGGATCGGGCCGCCTGGTGATAAATTTGATGTCGGGCCGGATACCGACTTTGCGGCGGTGGAACAAGGCTATGTGGCGATCACGCCGCTACAGGTGGATCTGACCGCCTACGCGGCGCAGGAAGTCGTGAAAACATGGTTAACCAAGGCAGAGGTTAGCGGGGAATGGTGAACAAGCGTATGCAAACATTGCTGACGCAGCTGCGTCAGCAAGGGATCCGGGACGAAAAGCTGCTGCGAGCGATCGAAGCGGTGCCGCGCGAGCGTTTTGTCGACGAAGCACTGGATCACAAAGCCTACGAAAACACTGCATTACCGATCGGTTCCGGCCAGACCATTTCTCAGCCCTATATGGTGGCGCGGATGACCGAGCTGCTGAATCTGAAGCCCACTTCACGGGTGCTCGAGATCGGCACCGGTTCCGGTTATCAAACCGCCATCCTGGCGCATCTGGTGCAACACGTTTGTTCCGTCGAGCGCATCAAGGGGCTGCAGTGGCAGGCCAAGCGCCGCCTGAAGCAGCTCGACCTTCATAATGTTTCCACTCGCCACGGCGACGGCTGGCAGGGCTGGGCGTCGCGCGGCCCGTTCGATGCGATCATCGTCACTGCCGCGCCGCCGGAGATCCCGCAGGCGCTGGTTGAGCAGTTGGACGACGGCGGCATTTTGGTGTTGCCGGTGGGCGAGCAGGCCCAAACCCTCAAACGCATTCAGCGCCATGGCAACGATTTCGTGGTCGACGCGGTAGAGGCGGTGCGCTTTGTGCCGCTGGTGAAAGGCGAATTGGCCTAGCGATTGTCTGATTTTTCGACCGTCTGAAAAATCTGTTGCACTTTCATCACGTGCGGATAAGGTTTTCTCGTTTCAATCAGGCTAATTTTCACTAGAATTGGCCTTTCTACGTAGTTGTCTTATGGTGCGGTGACGCCAATGTGGTTAGCATTGGCGCGCGTTTTGATGCTCCGGCGGGAGATGACCTGGCGTTCAGGGATCGGCCGGCGGCGCCTTTACATCGCAGAAACTGGGAAGTGGCAAAAGCTCGGCTACGATGTAAAGGGTATTTTGGATATATCACTGATATTGCTGTCATGGGGGAAGCATGAGCACGGGAAGCCCAATGATTACGTTACGCCGGGTTGCGGTGTGTACGATGGTAAGTTTGTGGTTGGCGGGTTGTACAAACACGGCCTCGACGTCAGCCCCTATCAGCAGCGTGGGCGGCGGCGGCGCCGTTCCATCCGGCAATAATAATGGCGGAGCGCAGCAGGCCAGCCCAGAGGGCCGCATTGTCTATAACCGCAGTTATAACGCTATCCCTAAAGGGAGCTACAGCGGCGGCGACACCTATACGGTCAAGCGCGGTGATACGCTGTTTTACATCGCCTGGATCACCGGCAATGATTTCCGCGACCTGGCGCAGCGCAACAATATTCCCGAGCCTTACAGCCTGAATGTTGGCCAAACCATTCAACTTGGTAATGGTTCTGCCAATGGCGGCGGCGGTATGCTGGCGACGACTGACGCGACCAAAGGCGGTGTTCCGAAGCCACCTTCCAGCACCCAGATCCAGACGGCAACGGTTGATTCTCAATCAACTAACGCGTATTCTGAAAACTCGGGTAAACAGAATGTAGGTAAGATGTTACCTGCAGCGGGCGCCGCAGCGGTTGGGACCGCGACTGCGCCTGTTACCGCACCGGAAGCCGCTCCACCAGTGAGCAGCACCGTCAGCAACAGCGCTCCGGTCAGTACCTGGAGATGGCCGACTGACGGCAAGATTATTGATAACTTTTCCTCATCAGAAGGTGGGAATAAGGGCGTCGATATCGCCGGTTCCCGTGGGCAGCCTATCTTCGCTACCGCCGATGGTCGCGTAGTGTATGCAGGCAACGCTTTACGGGGTTACGGTAATCTAATCATCATCAAACATAATGATGATTACCTGAGCGCCTACGCTCATAACGACACAATGCTGGTCCGGGAACAACAAGAAGTGAAGGCGGGTCAAAAAATAGCCACCATGGGTAGCTCCGGTACCAGTTCAGTACGTTTGCATTTTGAAATTCGTTACAAGGGGAAATCCGTAAACCCGCTGCGTTATCTTCCGCAGCGATAGATTGGGCAGAATACGCTGAGATTCTGCTCGCGGTATCACGGGTAGGAGCAGCATATGAGCCAAAATACGCTGAAAGTTAACGAGTTACATGATGATGCGGATTTCGACGAGAATGGAGCTGAGGCTGAGTCGTTTGATGAAAAAGCGCTGGTAGAAGAAGAGGCCAGCGAGAACGATTTAGCGGAAGAAGAGCTGTTGTCTCAAGGCGTTACGCAACGCGTATTGGATGCGACGCAGCTCTATCTGGGTGAGATCGGTTATTCACCTCTGTTGACCGCAGAGGAAGAGGTCTATTTTGCGCGGCGTGCTCTGCGCGGTGACGTGCCGTCCCGCCGTCGCATGATTGAAAGCAACCTGCGGCTGGTGGTGAAAATCGCCCGCCGCTACAGCAACCGCGGTCTGGCGCTGCTGGATCTGATCGAAGAGGGTAACCTCGGTCTGATCCGCGCGGTGGAAAAATTCGACCCGGAACGCGGTTTCCGTTTCTCCACTTACGCAACCTGGTGGATCCGTCAGACGATTGAACGGGCGATCATGAACCAAACCCGCACCATTCGTTTGCCTATCCATATCGTCAAAGAACTGAATGTTTATCTGCGCACCGCGCGCGAGCTTTCCCATAAACTGGATCATGAACCGAGCGCTGAAGAGATTGCCGAGCAACTCGACAAGCCGGTGGATGACGTCAGCCGCATGCTGCGCCTGAATGAGCGCATCACCTCGGTGGATACGCCGCTGGGCGGGGATTCGGAGAAAGCACTGCTGGACATTCTGGCCGACGAGAAGGACAACGGGCCTGAAGACACCACGCAAGACGACGATATGAAGCAAAGCATCGTCAAATGGCTGTTCGAACTGAACGCCAAACAGCGTGAAGTGTTGGCGCGTCGTTTCGGCCTGCTGGGCTATGAAGCGGCGACGCTGGAAGACGTGGGCCGGGAGATTGGCCTGACGCGTGAACGCGTCCGTCAGATTCAGGTTGAAGGTCTGCGCCGCCTGCGTGAGATTCTGCAGATGCAGGGCCTGAGCATTGAGGCGCTGTTCCGCGAATAACGCCGGTTGTTGAATCGCATCAAATAAAAACGGTGAGCATGATGCTCACCGTTTTTTTATGCCCGCGTTTGACGTCTGACTACACCATATTTTTCAGCCGGTAGATCCATTCCAGCGCCTGGCGCGGCGACAGGGAATCCGGATCCAGCGCCTCCAGGGCTTCTACTGCCGGCGAAGTCTCTTCCTGCAACAGCGTCATCTGGGTGGCATCGACGCTGCCCGACGCGGTGTGGCTGGAGATGGATTCCAGCTCGCGCAGCTTTTGACGGGCGCGCTTGATGACGTCGCGCGGCACGCCGGCCAGCGCGGCGACCGCCAGGCCATAGCTTTTGCTGGCGGCACCGTCCTGCACGCTGTGCATAAAAGCGATGGTGTCGCCGTGCTCAAGCGCGTCCAGATGCACGTTGACCACGCCTTCCATTTTTTCCGGCAGCGTCGTCAGCTCGAAGTAGTGGGTGGCGAACAGCGTCATCGCTTTGATGCGGTTGGCCAGGTTCTCGGCGCAGGCCCAGGCCAGCGACAGGCCGTCGTAGGTGGAGGTGCCACGGCCGATTTCATCCATCAACACCAGGCTGTGCTCGGTGGCGTTGTGAAGAATATTGGCGGTTTCGGTCATCTCCACCATGAAGGTGGAACGGCCGGAAGCCAGATCGTCCGCCGCGCCGACGCGGGTGAAGATGCGATCCACCGGGCCGATGGTGGCTTTGGCAGCCGGAACGTAGCTGCCGATGTGCGCCATCAGCACAATCAGCGCCGTTTGCCGCATATAGGTACTTTTACCGCCCATGTTCGGGCCGGTGATGATCAGCATGCGGCGCTGTGGCGACAGGGAGAGCGGGTTGGAGATAAACGGTTCGCTCAGCACCTGTTCCACCACCGGGTGGCGGCCTTCGGTAATGCGGATCCCCGGCTGGTCGCTCATGACCGGGCAGGCGTAGTTCAGGGTGTCGGCGCGCTCGGCCAGGTTGGCCAGCACGTCCAGCTCGGCCAGCGCGGCGGCGCTTTGCTGCAGTTCCGCCAGGTGCGGCAGCAGCAGATCGAACAGCTCGTCGTACAGGCTTTTCTCGATCGCCAGCGCTTTGCCCTTGGAGGTGAGTACCTTGTCTTCGTACTCTTTCAATTCCGGGATGATGTAGCGCTCGGCGTTTTTCAGCGTCTGGCGACGTACATAGTGGATCGGCACCAGGTGGCTCTGGCCGCGGCTCACCTGGATGTAGTAGCCGTGTACGCCGTTGAAGCCGACTTTGAGCGTATCCAGCCCCAGCTTTTCACGTTCGCGGATCTCCAGCCGATCGAGGTAGTCGCTGGCGCCGTCGGCCAACGCGCGCCACTCGTCCAGCTCGCTGTTGTAACCGGGGGCGATCACGCCGCCGTCGCGCACCAGCACCGGCGGCGATTCAACGATCGCGCGTTCCAGCAGTTCGCGCAGCTCGTCGAACTGGCCTACCTGAGATAGCAGTTGCTGCACATGCGGCGTATCCACATCTTGCAGCAGCGCGCGGATGTCCGGCAGTTGCTGGAAAGCATGACGCATGCGGGCCAGATCGCGTGGACGCGCAGTGCGCAGCGCCAGGCGCGCCAAAATTCGCTCCTGATCGCCCACCTGGCGCAGCGAAGGCTGCAGATCGGCGAACCGTTCCTGCAATGCGCCGATCGCCTGTTGGCGGGCGGTCAGCACCTTGATGTCACGGGTCGGCATGTGCAGCCAGCGTTTCAGCATGCGGCTGCCCATCGGCGTGACTGTGCGATCGAGGATCGCCGCCAGCGTGTTGTCGCTGCCGCCGGACAGGCTCTGCGTCAGCTCCAGGTTGCGGCGGGTGGCGGCGTCCATGATGATGCCGTCCTGCTGACGCTCCATGGTGATGCCGCGAATGTGCGGTAGCGAAGTGCGCTGGGTATCTTTCACGTACTGCAACAGACAGCCGGCAGCGCGCAGCGCCTGATGCGCCTGCTCGACGCCGAAGCCGGTCAAATCGCGGGTGCCGAACTGCAGGTTGAGTTGTTGGCGTGCGGTCTCCAGTTCGAATTCCCACAGCGGACGGCGGCGCAGGCCGTGGCGCTGCTCGATCAGCGCCATTTGTTCGAAGGTTTCCGGGTAGAGCAGCTCGGCCGGATTGGTGCGCTGCAGCTCGGCGGCCATGGTCTCTAGATCTTGCGGCTCGGCGACGCGGAAGCGGCCGGAGCTCACGTCCAGCGTGGCGTAACCGAAGCCGCGTGCATCCTGCCAGATCGCCGCCAGCAGGTTGTCCTGGCGCTCTTGCAGTAGCGCTTCGTCGGTGATGGTGCCGGGGGTGACGATGCGTACCACTTTGCGCTCGACCGGCCCTTTACTGGTGGCCGGATCGCCGATCTGTTCACAGATGGCGACGGATTCGCCGAGTTGAACCAGCTTGGCCAGGTAGTTCTCCACCGCGTGGTGCGGCACGCCGGCCATCGGGATCGGCTCGCCCGCCGAGGCGCCGCGTTTGGTCAACGAGATATCCAGCAGTTGGGAAGCGCGCTTGGCGTCGTCGTAAAACAGCTCGTAGAAGTCACCCATGCGGTAGAACAGCAGGATTTCAGGATGCTGGGCCTTGAGGCGCAGGTACTGCTGCATCATCGGCGTGTGCGAATCGAGTTTATCGGTGCTATTCATGCGATTATTTTTCCAATCCATTGAATGTAAAGGGAACTGTGATTTTCATTGTCGTCATTCGCTATCACATTGTTTCAGCAGGCGTCGCCCCACTCAGCGCTTGGCGGGCGGCGCAAATCAAATCATCAAAACGCCAAACGGCGCACTCAAACCTGAGGTTTGCACAGACGCTTATACTAGCCCAGCGGGCAATCGGCTGTCACAGGTAAAAATGGGAAGCGCTGCGCAAGGCGGGTTTGTAACGCGGTGAGATTGTTGTTCGCCTGCGGGCAACAACGCAAGTGGCCGCCCGGAGTGGTGGTGAAGCTATTGTTCGGGAGTGAGAGGCAAGGGAATGAAGTCCTGTACATTCCTTGATATAATGTCTTCAGCAAATTTGCGAACAGAGGTTGTCATGAGTAACAGCAAAAAAGTGCAGGTGGGTTATGCTAAGCCGTCCCGTACGGACATTGCGCGTTCCGTGGCGACATCAACGGCGGTTGAAACAGGTCAACCCTCAGCCAGAGTTGAAGCTTCTTTAGAAGAAGCGCGTAAAAAATTTGCTCATTTACGCCTTGCCTAATACCTTCTTAGTGCTTGACTGACCCAGTGTTTCATCGGTTCGTAGTTCATGTTCATACCTGAGTGAATCGCTGAGATATATTGGGCTCTGTTTTGTTCCCAGCTTTGATAATCCAACGGTTTATGCCCGCCCTGAACCGCCATCACATCGGCCAACAGCCGTGACAAACGGCCATTCCCTTCTCTGAAGGGATGTATGAGTATCAGTTCAACATGGATTATTGCAATCGCTTCTATCAGCTGTTCTTCGCTCATGGCTGAGCAAGGTGTGTAACGAGCCAGGTATTCCACCTCGAAATCGTCCAGTAGTTTGGGCAATCGCGTCGAAGGGGCAAACATAAAGCCCCCTTTGCTGATATTGACAGTTCTTGCTTGTCCAGCCCATGCATAGATATTGCCTAACCAGCGGCGATGCCAGCCCTTGATCATCTCGACGGTGATTTTCCCTAACGGAAAATGCTGTTCGAAAACGGAATGGTAGAGCTGTTCCAGCAATACCAATTCGGCATCGTCGAGTTCATTGCTATCGGCAATACCCAGCTTGTTGGCTAGAACTTGCTCGCCGGATTCTTTCTCATATTGGCCTTCGCTGCTGGAAACATGGTATCGGCTCATGCTTACGCTCGGTAAATGAGGCGGGAGATAAGGCAAGTATAATCAGCGATACGCGGCGGAATAATTTAATTAAAATCAGGTTGTTAAGTTAGGATTAATCATAAGTATGATTAATGGCATCGAAGTAAATAGTTTCAATTTATTGGATGTTAACGATACAACGCGAGTGGCCGCCCGCTGAGGCGGCGTAGAGGTTATTGCGCGGCGGTGAGAGGCAAGGGCAGTTGATAGATGCGGAAGCTGTCGGGCACTTCGGTTTCATGGCCGGGCAGCAGGCGGTGGCGGATGCGCGACTCGCTGACGAAGGCGCAGCCTTGTGGGGTGATAGTCAGGTTGACCGGCGACTCCATGCCTTCGCGCAAAACCTCAATCCGATGCATGCCGGTCGCTTTTGGCAACGCGATCCGCAGGATCCGCCCTTGGCCGCTCTGGATCCCGTTCTCCAGCACGATCAATGCGCCGTCCGGCGCCAATCCCATTCCGTCCGGGTTTTCAATCAGGCGCGGCAGCTGCATTTCCGTCAGCTGCGGCTTTGGATCGTGATAGCTGAGAGTGTAAAGCTTACCGGTGCCGAAATTGGCGACAGCCATCAGCCGATCGTCGAGCAGCACGATCCCGGCGGCGCCCAGCCCGCTCGGAGCCGCCAACCGCGCATCCTGAAACAGCGTACTGAATGCCGCTTCGCCCGGCCGCAGGCGCAGGATGCCGCCGCCTCGGGTTTCTGTCACGTACACCGTACCGTCTGCGCCGAGCACGATATCGTTGCCCATTTCCCCCGTCGGCAGCGCCAGGCTGCGGTTGAGCGTGCCATCGGCGACGTTCAGCGCATAGATGCGGTTGGCGCGCGATTTGCCGCCGGAAAGGAAGTCCGGCGAATTGCCCCACAGCAACCCGCGCCGTTCGTCCAGCCGCAGCGCGTTTGAGGCGAACACCGTGTCAGCGCCAGGGAAAAAGGTTTCCCACGCTTTACCCGGCCGCTTGCGCAGCACGTTGCCGCTGGTGATCAGGCCGACATACAGCGTGCCGTCCGCCGCGCGGGCGATGCCGTTGGGATAAAGCGCGCCGGGCGGCAGCGTCATGCTGCTTTCGGCGCAGTGGGTATTGGCGGCGGCCTGCGCCGGAGTGGTCAGGGGGAGTGCGGCGGCGAGGGTGAACAACGCTGCTCGCGCGGTAAGCGCATATGACATGTCTTCTCTCCTGGAATGACGGAAAAGGGGCTACCAGCGATCGGGGCGGGCAGTGTGCGCCATCGGCGCCTCCAGCGCGGCCACGTCTTGCGGCGATAAGCTGAGATTAAGCGCCGCTAGCGCATCCTGCAGATGGTGTGGCTTGGACATGCCCACCAGCGGCGATGCCACGCCGGGTTTGGCCAGCAGCCAGGCCAGCGCGATCTGCGCCGGTGGAACGCCGCGCGCGGCCGCCACCTCCGCTACCGCCGCGACGGTGCGTTCCACTTCGTTTCTGCCGCCGTACCAACGTGGCGCCTGTTCGTCGGTGGCGGCGCGCAGCGTGCCGGCGTTGCCGGAACCGGCCAGCACGCCGCGGGCCAGCGGCGACCAGGGCGTCAGGCTGAGCCCCTCCTCCAGACACAGGGGGATCAGCTCCTCTTCATCTTCACGCGTCACCAGGTTGTATTGGCTTTGCAACGAAATAAACGGCGCCAGGTGGTGCTGACGTTGAAAGGCCAGCATTTTCATCAGGCGCCAGGCGTGCAGCGAGGAGGCGCCGAGATAGCGGATCTTGCCCGCCCGCACCAGGCCATCGAGGGTGTCGGCGGTTTCTTCGATCGGCGTTTCGGTGTCGAAGCGGTGCAGCACAAACAGATCGAGGTAATCCGTCCCCAACCGCTGCAAAGAAGCGTCGACGCTGTGCAGCAGGTGCTTGCGCGACAGCCCTCGGCTGTTCGGCTGCGCGTCCATCGGAAAGTAGGCCTTGGTGGCGATCACCACGTCTTCGCGGCGGGCGAACGCCTTCAGGGCGCGGCCGAGAATGCGCTCGCTTTCTCCGCCGGAGTAAATGTTGGCGGTATCAAAAAAATTGATGCCCGCTTCCAGCGCTTCGCGGATAAAGGGGCGCGCTTCGTCTTCCTTCAGCACCCAGGGGCGCCAGGCCGGATCGCCATAGGTCATGCAGCCCAGGCAGAGACGAGACACTTTCAGGCCGCTGTCGCCAAGCCGAACGTAGTTCATGGCATCGTCTCCTCAGCGCGTGCCGGCGATGGTGTAACCGCCGTCCACCAGCAGGCTTTGGCCGGTGATGAAGCGGGCCTCGTCCGTCGCCAACCACAGCGCCACATCGCCGATGTCTTCCGATTCGCCCAAGCGGCCGGCGGGCGTATGGGCGATAAAGGGCGCGAACGCCGCGCTGTCGGCTACGCTGCCGCGCGCCATCGGCGTGTCGATGATGCCGGGGTTGATATTGTTGACGCGGATGCCCTGGCCGCTGTATTCGAGCGCCACCGCGCGGATCATCGCATCGAGCGCCCCTTTGCTGGCGGAGTAGCTGGATGAGCCGGCCAGCGCGCCGTGGGTCAGCCAGGAGGAGGTGTTAACGATCACGCCGCCCGACCGCTGAGCCAGGAAGGTTTCAATCTCGTATTTCATCGCCAGCCAGACGCCTCTGAGGTTAATGGCAATCACCCGGTCAAAATCCTCGCTGCTCTGTTCGGTGATGGGGGCGAAGTTGCCGATGATGCCGGCGTTGTTGAAAGCGACGTCGAGCCGGCCGTAGTGGGCGGTCACCGCGGCGAGCAGCCGGCGGATATCGTCTTCTTGGGAGACGTCGGTCACGATGGGCAGGGCATCGCCGCCAGCCAGCGCGATATCGCGCGCCGTGGCTTCGATCTCCGCCGCGCGCCGGCCGGCCAGCGCCACGTTGGCGCCTTCGCGGGCATAGGCCAGCGCGGCGGCGCGGCCGATGCCGGTGCCGCCGCCGCTCACCAGTACGACTTTGCCCGCCAGACGGCGCGGCGTTTCATGGGTTGGAGCTGTAGCATTAATCATCGCATCGATACCTGGTAATGGGTTCGATCGCAATGCTATGTTGTTAGATGACGGATAACTATCCGCTAAAAATTCATCTCACTATTAGATAATTTATATCAATAGCATGAAGAAACCCGAACTGTCCGGCCTGGCGGCCTTCGTGGCTATCGCCAGTGAACGTAGCTTCCGCCGCGCCGCCGCCCGATTGGGCGTGACGCCGCCGACGCTGACCCACACCCTGCGCGAACTGGAAGCGCAGGTGGGCATTCGCCTGCTGAACCGCACCACCCGCAACGTCTCGCCGCCGACGCTGACCCACACCCTGCGCGAACTGGAAGCGCAGGTGGGCATTCGCCTGCTGAACCGCACCACCCGCAACGTCTCGCCGACGGAGGCCGGAGAGCATCTGCTGGCGCAGCTGGTGCCGGCTTTTACCGACATCGACGCCGCGCTGGAGAGCCTGAATGCGTTTCGCGAAGGGCCACGCGGCCTGGTGCGTATCAACGCGCCGCGTTCGGCGATCGATCTCGCCATCGTGCCGCATCTGGGACGGCTGGCCAGCGAATACCCCGGCATTACGCTGGAAGTGGTGGCGGACGAGGGGTTCGCCAACATCGTCGAGCAGGGCTTTGACGCTGGCATCCGGCTCGGCGAGGATCTGCACAACGATATGCGCGCGGTGCGCCTGACGCCGGATCTGCGTTTTGCCATCGTCGCCACGCCGGATTACTTTCAACGGCACGGTGAACCGACGCACCCGCAGGATTTACTGCAGCATCGCTGCATCGGTTGGCGCAAAGCTTCTTCAGGCGAGCGCTACAAATGGGCTTTTCAGCAGGGGGAGCAGCGATTTTCCGTGGCGGTTAACAGCCCATTGATACTCGATGACGGCAGGATGATGGTGCAGGCGGCGCTGGCGAACGTCGGCATCGCTTTTGCCATCGAGCAGGAGGTGGAAGAATATCTGGCGAGCGGGCGGCTGCGGCGGGTGCTGGCCGATTGGTGCGCGCCGTTTCCCGGTTTTTACCTCTATTACCCCAACCGCAGAAACCATTCCGTGGCGCTGGCCACGGTGATTGAGTTGCTGCGTCTGCCCACGTAATCCTCTTCACCTGCCATCGCGTTCGGATGGCAGTAGGCGAATCAAGCTTGAACTATTTTTATTCCCTCGCCGTTTGTTCAGACGCAAATAAACCCTTAAATTCCCAGCGAGTTTATAACTTGCTGTTTATAATTGCTATTTGATTATTTATTACGAATATTCTGAGTTTTTATCGGTTATTTGAGAGCCCGGTCACACTATTTTTTTGTGCGAAATGTGAAGAGGGTCAATCCATCAGGTCAATGAGAGACGGTTCTGTCTCCTTCTGGCTTACCGATCCTTTTTTCATGCTCCGTATACTGTCTGTAACCAGGGCAACGTGACGGAAATTTTCATAAGGAATGTGCGTGAAGCAATCGTGATTGCATCTGGCATACAAATAACACCGGGTTTTTTTGATTATCTGAGGTGCTTGGTATGGAAAAGAAAAAAATCTATCTGTTTTGTTCTGCCGGTATGTCCACTTCCCTGTTGGTATCAAAAATGAAGGCGCAGGCCGAAAAATATGAAGTGCCGGTGATCATCGCCGCCTATCCGGAAGCGCTGGCTGCGGAGAAGGGGATTGAAGCGGATCTGATCCTGCTGGGGCCGCAGATCGCCTACACCCTGCCGGAAGTGCAGAAACAGTTGCCCAATAAACCTGTTGAAGTCATCGATCCGCTGCTGTACGGCAAGGTCGATGGGCTGGGCGTGCTGAAGGCCGCGGTGGCCGCCATCAAGAAAGCCAATCAATAACAGGAGGCCGCCGTGAATACCCTCATTGCCTCGCTCGAGAAGGTTATCCTGCCTTTCGCCGTAAAAATCGGTAAGCAGCCCCACGTCAACGCCATCAAAAACGGCTTTATCCGCCTGATGCCGCTGACCTTGACCGGGGCGATGTTCGTGTTGATCAACAACGTGTTCCTGAGCTTTGGCGAGGGATCGTTCTTCTATTCGCTGGGCGTGCGATTGGACGCCTCCACCATCGAGACGCTCAATAGCCTGAAGAGTATTGGCGGCAGCGTTTACAACGGTACGTTGGGGATCATGTCCCTGATGACGCCGTTCTTTATCAGCATGGCGCTGGCCGAAGAGCGCAAGGTCGATCCGCTCGCTTCAGCGCTGCTGGCGGTGGCGGCCTTCATGACCGTCACGCCGTTCAACGTCGGCGAGGCCTATGCGGTGGGCGCCAATTGGCTGGGCGGTGCCAATATCATTTCCGGTATGGTGATCGGGCTGGCGGTGGCTGAGATGTTTGCCTTCATCGTGCGGCGCAACTGGGTGATCAGCCTGCCGGACAGCGTGCCGGCTTCGGTGTCGCGCTCCTTCTCGGCGCTGATCCCCGGCTTCATCATCCTCTCCATCATGGGGCTGGTGGCATTCGCGCTGGCGCACTGGGGCACCAACTTCCACCAGATCATCATGGACGGCATTTCGGCGCCGCTGGCCAAGATGGGCAGCGTGGTGGGCTGGGTATACGTGCTTTTCTCTTCGCTGCTGTGGTTCTTTGGCGTACACGGTTCCATGGCGCTGGCGGCGCTGGACAGCGGCATCATGACGCCTTTCGCGCTGGAAAACGTGGAGCTGTACAACAAATACGGTTCGGTCGAGGCGGCGGTGGCCGCCGGTAAAGAGTTCCACATGTGGGCGAAACCGTTCGTCGACTCTTATATTTACCTCGGCGGCACAGGTTCGACGCTGGGCCTGATCATCGCCATCTTCATCGCCTCGCGCCGCGAAGATTACCGCCAGGTCGCCAAGCTGGCGACGCCGTCCGGCATCTTCCAGATCAACGAACCGATTCTGTTCGGCCTGCCGGTGATCATGAACCCGGTGATGTTCATTCCGTTCATCCTGGTGCAACCGGTACTGACCATTATCACCTCGCTGGCTTATTACTCCGGGCTGATCCCGCCGATCACCAACATTGCGCCCTGGACCATGCCGGTCGGCCTGGGGGCGTTCTTCAACACCAACGGCAGCATCATGGCCATGTTGCTGAGCCTGTTCAACCTGGCGGTCGCCACCGTGATTTATCTGCCGTTCGTGGCGATCTCCAACAAGGCGCAGAGCCAGATCGACGCGGCGACGGAAAGCGAAGAAGACATCGCCAAGGCGCTGAAATTCTAACTGTGGAACGGGGCGGCGCGGCCGCCCCGCGAGGGACACGAGTATGGAATATCAATTTGCCGACGGGTTCTGGTGGGGCAGCGCCACCTCCGCGCCGCAGTCTGAAGGTGCGGCAGCGCGGGGCGGCAAGAGCCGCAATATCTTCGATTATTGGTACGAGATCGCGCCCGAGCGCTTTCACGATCGGGTGGGGCCGGCCGAGGCCTCGACCTTTTACGACCATTTCCGCACCGATATCGGGCTGCTCAAAACGCTGGGCCACAATACCTTCAGAACCTCGATCTCGTGGTCACGGCTGATCCCGGACGGCGACGGCGAGGTGAACCCGCAGGCGGCGGCATTCTACAACGCGATGATCGATGAGCTGTTGGCGCAGGGCATCACCCCGTTTATCAATCTCTACCACTTCGATATGCCGCTGTGCATGCAGCAGCGCGGCGGCTGGGAAAGCCGGGCGGTGATCGACGCCTATGCGCGTTACGCCGACATCTGCTTCGGCCTGTTTGGCGATCGGGTCACCCACTGGTTCACCTTCAACGAGCCGATCGTGCCGGTAGAGGCCGGTTACCTGAATGACTTGCATTACCCTTGCGTGGTGGACTTCAAACGGGCGGTTACCGTGGCGTATCACAGCGTGCTGGCGCACGCCATGGCGGTGCAACGTTTCAGAGCGCGGGGGCTGCCGGGGAGCATCGGCATCATTTTGAACCTGAGCCCAACCTATCCGCGCTCCGACGCGCCGGAGGATCTGCAGGCGGCACACGACGCCGATCTGCTGCTCAATCGCAGTTTCCTCGACCCGGTCGCCAAAGGGCGTTATCCGGCGGCGTTGCTGCATCTGTTGGCGCAGCATGGGCTGATGCCTTACTGCGAACCGCAGGACGCGCAACTGATCGAAGGCGGCGTGGTGGATATCCTCGGCGTCAACTATTACCAGCCGCGCAGGGTACAGGCGAAAGCGGGGCGCCGCGCCGGGGAGCCGATCGCATCGCCGGAGGACTTGTTCAGTTACTATGCAATGCCGGGCCGCAAAATCAATCCGCATCGCGGCTGGGAGATCTATGAGAAGGGGTTGTACGACATCCTGATGGATCTGAAAGAGAACTACGGCAATCTGCCTTGTTATATTTCCGAAAATGGCATGGGCGTTGAGGGCGAAGAGGCGTTTATCGGCGCCGATGGGCGGGTGGAGGACGATTACCGCATCGACTTTATTCGCGAGCACCTGAAGTGGCTGCACCGCGCGCTGGCGGAAGGCTCGCAGTGCAAAGGCTATCATCTGTGGACCTTTATCGACTGCTGGTCCTGGCTGAACGCCTACAAGAATCGTTATGGGCTGGTGCGGCTGGATCGGGCGGAGCAGCGGCGCACCATCAAAAAAAGCGGCTACTGGTTTGCCGAGGCGGCCAGACGCAACGGATTTGACTAACGGGAGGCCGGCGCCGTGTCCGATAACCGAATTTCGCTGAGTGCGAACGACGTGAAGCTGATTCGCGAGCAGGATTTCTTTAACTGCAAAGACTTTCACCTGTTCATCTACAACAAGGTGGAAAGCGCCACCGGGCTGCATCAGCACGACTATTACGAATTCACCATCGTGCTGAGCGGCAAATGCTATCAGGAGATCAACGGCAAGCGGGTGCTGCTGGAACGCGGGGATTTCGTCTTTATCCCCATCGGCTCTTACCACCAGAGCTTTTACGAGTTCGGCGCGACGAAAATCTTCAACGTGGCGGTCAGCAAAGCGTTCTTTGAAGAGCACTATTTGCAGCAACTGCCGCGCTGCTTTGTCGCCTCGCAGGCCTACAGCCTGAGAAGCGAGTTTTTGGCCTATATCGAATCGGTGGTGAGTTCGCCGCAGTTTCGCGAGGACGATTTCGCCGAATTCCTCGAAACGCTGACCTTCTACGTGATCAGCCGCATTCGTCACTATAAAGAAGACAATGACGGCGGCGATGATATCCCGCAGTGGCTGAAGAACACCCTCGCCGGCATGCATGACAAGGCGATGTTCGGCGAGCGGGCGTTGGCGAACATGGTGGCGCTGTCGGGGAAAACTCAGGAGTACCTGACCCGGGCGATGCGGCGCTACTACCAGAAGACGCCGATGCAGGTGATCAACGAGATCCGCATCAACTTCGCCAAGACGCAGCTGGAGGTCACCAACTATTCGGTTTCCGATATCGCTTTTGATTCCGGCTATGGCGACGTCAGTCTGTTCATTAAAAACTTCAAGCGGCTCACCGACGTGACCCCAGGCAACTACCGAAAAAAGTGTTACGGCCCTCTTTAGGGCCGCTCCCGATCAGTATCAACGCCGATATGCCGATGAGCTTCAGGGCGCCGGTCGGTTAATCATTTGATTTATATCTTAGCGAAGGGGAATGCCGCACCGGTCGGTCGGCCCTCCCTTGCCAAAAATTCATCCCGCGGGAGCCACTATGGAAAAACTACTGATCGTGAATGCCGACGATTTCGGTCTGAGCAAAGGGCAGAACTATGGCGTTGTCGAGGCGTATCAGCATGGCGTCGTTTCCTCCACCACGGCGATGGTGAACGGCGGCGGCGCGGAGCATGCTGCAGCGCTCAGCCGACAATATCCCGGATTGCCGATCGGGCTGCACTTCGTTTTGACCCATGGCAGGCCGCTGGGTGCCATGCCTTCGCTGGCCAACGAGCGCGGCGAGCTGGGTAAATGGCTGTGGCGCCGCGCCGAGGCCGGCGAGCTGCAGTTGGACGAGATTCAGGAAGAGCTGCAGCGCCAGTTCGCGCGGTTCGTGACGCTGTTCGGCAGGCCGCCGACGCACATTGACAGCCACCACCATGTGCATATGCAGCCGCAGATTTACCCGCTGGTGGAGGCGTTCGCGCTGGCGCATGATTTGCCGCTGCGCATCGATCGCGAAGAGGCGAAACGGCGTGGCATCACGCTGCATGCCCCCTACAGCACGGACGCTTTCGACGCGGGATTCTACGGTGAGACGATTTCCGAAACGTTGTTCCTGCAAAGGTTGGTGCGCGCCGACGAGCAGGGCGCCGAGTCACTGGAAATGATGTGCCACCCGGCCTTTCTCGACGCGACGATCCTGCAGAGCCAATACTGCCATCCGCGCCTCGCCGAGCTGGATGTGTTGACTGCGCCGACGCTGAAAGCGGCGATCGCCGAACGCGGTTTTCTGCTGGGCTCTTTCCGGGATCTGTAACGCAGTCATTTACAGCATGGCGTGCGCCTTTTTCAGACCGGTGTCTTCTTCCGGATCCGCCCCCTGAGCTGAGGGTTCCGCCTCCTGTTCTTCGGGCTGCGGCTCCTCGACATCGGGCGCCGCTTCCGGCGGCGGCATGGTGTCGTGAATGATCTGCTCATCGAAGGTTGGATTGAGCGCCGGTGACAGCGGCGAGCTGGCGAGACTGTCCGGCAGCGCAATATGCGGCACCGGCGCGTCCTGCGCCAGCTGCGGTTCCTCTGCTTTGGCCGTCCGGCTCAGGGCTGCCAGCAGCACGCCGCACAGGGCGAAGAAGGCGTACAGAATATTGCCGCCAAGCGGCTCGATCAGCGCGCCGACCGCCAACGGCCCGATGCTGGCGCCGACGCCGAACGCCATCAGCAGACAGGCGGCCAGCGAGACGCGGCGCTCCGGCTCGATCAGATCGTTGGCCAGCGCCACCGCCAGCGGGTAGAGCGTAAACTGCAGCATGCTGACGACGAATCCTACCGCCAGCAGCAGCGGAAAATCGATGTGCGGCAGCAGCGCCAGCGGCAGCGCCGCCACGATCAGCAGAATGGCGTTGAGGCGCATCAGCAAGGGGCGGTTATAGCGATCCGACAGCCAACTGAGCGGGAATTGCGCCACCAGCCCGGCGAAGATGGAGAGCGCCATGAACAGGCCGGTTTGCTGAGTGGTTAAGGACTGCAGGCTGGCGTAGACCGGCGCCAGCCCGTAAAACGAGCCCACGACCATGCCGATCACCAGCGTGGTGGCCAGCACCTTGGGAATGGCGCCGACAAAATAACGCAGTTCCATCGGCGCCGGCGACATGTGGCGCGCATTGGTGCGGGTAGTCAGAGCGATCGGCACCAGACAGAGCGCGAAGCACAGCGCGATCACCAGCAGCGTGGCGATACCCAGATTGCTTTGCAGCATCAGCACGATCTGGCCCAGCGACATGCCGAGATAGGTCGCCGCCATATAGAAGCCGAACACCATGCCGCGCTGGTTGGATTCCGCCTGGTCGTTCAACCAGCTTTCCAGCACCATATACTGGCACATCATGCACAGCCCGATCACCAGACGCAGCGCGACCCAGGCGGGAATGAACGCCGTCAGACCGTGCCCCAGCACCGCCGCGGTGATGATGCCGGCGCAGGCCACGTAGGCGCGGATATGCCCGACGCGGGCGATGAGAAAGTGGCCGACCTTGCCGCCGATCACCAACCCGATGTAGTTGGCGGCGATGATGGCGCCGATCAGCGCGCTGCTGACGTGGATGGAGGCCAGCCGCAGCGAGACATAGGTGGTGAGCAGGCCTGAGCCCAACAGCAGCAACAGGGTGGTGGTGTACAACGGCAAGAATACGCCCAACGTTTTTTTCACGCTATCATCCTAATCTCTTCTGGTGCGCCCTGAGGCCGCCGCCGCAGCGCGCCGCCTCCGTGATGTTCCTTGTGCTGGTGCGCCGCCGCTCAATGGGGCGCTTCTTTTGATACTAGCAGCTTGGCCGGGCGCTTAAAACCGCACCTCCTGCGAGGCGCTGCGCATTTCTGCGCGCCGGCCGCCGTGTCGCCTTGATAAATGCTACTATCGGGCGCATATACCTGAATTCGCGAGGGAGGGGTTATGAGTGAAAACCAACTGCGCCGGCTCAGCGTGCTGGCGGGGGAAAAACTGAAGGCTCAGGGCCGCTGGATCACCTGCGCGGAATCCTGCACCGGCGGCGGCATCGCCAAGGCCATTACCGATATCGCCGGCAGCTCCGCCTATTTCGATCGCGGTTTCGTCACCTACAGCAATGCGGCGAAGCATGATCTGCTGGGGGTGAGCGAAGCTACGTTGGCGGCGCATGGCGCGGTCAGCGAAGAGGTGGTGCGCGAGATGGCGATAGGGGCGCTGCGGGCGGCGCAGGCCGATCTGGCGCTGTCGGTGAGCGGCATCGCCGGCCCGGACGGCGGCAGCGTGGAAAAGCCGGTCGGCACCGTGTGGTTCGGCTTTGCCAGCAGCGATGGCCGGGGGGTGTCGCGCAAGATGCAATTCGAGGGCGACCGCGATGCGGTGCGGCTGCAGGCGACGATTTTTGCGCTGCAAACCGCCATCGACGAATTTTTGTAAATTAGGCTTGATACTGTATGACCATACAGTATAATTAGTGACATTTCCTGCACAACATACATTCAGTGGCAGTGTGGGGTAACACCGGCATTGCGAAACGAAGGAGCAAAAATGGCTATTGATGAGAACAAGCAAAAGGCGTTAGCTGCGGCACTGGGCCAGATTGAGAAACAGTTCGGCAAAGGCTCCATCATGCGCCTGGGTGAAGACCGCTCCATGGACGTGGAAACCATCTCCACCGGCTCACTGTCACTCGATATCGCTCTGGGCGCCGGCGGCCTGCCGATGGGCCGCATCGTCGAAATCTACGGCCCGGAATCGTCCGGTAAAACCACCCTGACGCTGCAGGTGATCGCCGCCGCGCAGCGCGAAGGCAAAACCTGTGCGTTCATCGATGCCGAGCACGCGCTGGATCCTATCTATGCGAAGAAGCTGGGCGTCGATATCGACAACCTGCTGTGCTCCCAGCCGGACACCGGCGAGCAGGCTCTGGAAATCTGTGATGCGCTGACCCGCTCCGGCGCGGTTGATGTCATCATCGTCGATTCCGTGGCGGCGTTGACGCCGAAGGCGGAAATCGAAGGTGAAATCGGCGATTCGCACATGGGGTTGGCGGCGCGCATGATGAGCCAGGCGATGCGTAAGCTGGCCGGCAACCTGAAAAATGCCAATACCCTGCTGATCTTCATCAACCAGATCCGTATGAAAATTGGTGTGATGTTCGGCAACCCGGAAACCACTACCGGTGGTAACGCTCTGAAGTTCTATGCTTCGGTGCGTCTGGATATCCGTCGTATCGGTGCCATCAAAGAGGGCGACGAAGTGGTGGGCAGCGAAACCCGCGTGAAAGTGGTGAAGAACAAAATCGCTGCGCCGTTCAAACAGGCTGAGTTCCAAATCATGTACGGCGAAGGCATCAACAGCCGTGGCGAGCTGGTCGATCTGGGCGTGAAGCACAAGATGATCGAAAAAGCCGGCGCCTGGTACAGCTATAACGGCGAGAAGATCGGTCAGGGCAAGGCGAACGCCTGTAATTTCCTGAAAGAAAACCCGGCTATCGCCGCCGAGCTGGATAAGAAACTGCGCGACCTGCTGCTGCACAGCGGCGGTGAGCTGGTGGCTGCCTCCGGTGACGACTTCGAAGATGACGAAGCGGAAACCAGCGAGCAGTTTTAATCGCTGAAGATGTGCGCTGCCGTTTATGTGGCGCACATCCCCTGAATTCAGGCTTGAATGATGAATGACTTGCTAAGCCGCGCCATGCGCCTGCTGTCGCAACGCGATCATAGTGAAGCTGAACTGCGCCGCAAACTTGCGGCGCAGCCGTTTGTGGCGAAAGCCCGGTTTGGCGGCAAGGGGCCGCATGCGCCGACATCGCCGCCGCCGGTAGCCGAAGAGCCGGTAGATCCCGCGCTGATCGATCAGGTTATCGTCTACTGTTACCAGCACAACTGGCTGGACGATAAGCGTTTCGCCCACAGCTACATCGGCAGCCGCAGCCGCAAAGGTTATGGCGCGCAGCGCATCCGCAGCGAACTGATGCAAAAGGGCGTGGATAAAGCGCTGGTGCAGGACGCGTTGGCGGAATGCGATATCGACTGGTGCGAACAGGCGAAACAGGTGGCGCAGCGAAAATTTGGCGATGCGTTGCCAACCGACTGGAAAGAGAAAGCCAAAGTGCAGCGTTATCTGCTCTATCGCGGCTTCTTCCAAGAAGAAATTCAGTCAATTTACCGTGATTTTGCGCAATGAGCGCACACGGGGTTTTACTTCCCTCTGAAGAAAATTTATCTTATCCCCACTTTTTGTTCGTGAGCTGGTTGTCATCGTCGGGATGACGCGCCACCGGCTCACGTGTCGTTATTCTAGCCTTTCCAGGAAAATTATGAGCAAGAGCACCGCTGAGATCCGTCAAGCGTTTCTCGATTTCTTTCATAGTAAGGGTCATCAGGTTGTAGCAAGCAGCTCCCTGGTGCCTAACAATGATCCGACATTGCTGTTTACCAATGCCGGCATGAACCAATTTAAGGATGTTTTCCTGGGGCTCGACAAACGCGCCTATTCCCGCGCCACCACCTCGCAGCGCTGCGTGCGCGCAGGCGGCAAGCATAACGACCTGGAAAACGTCGGTTATACCGCTCGTCACCACACCTTCTTTGAAATGCTGGGCAACTTCAGCTTCGGCGATTACTTCAAGCACGACGCTATCAGCTACGCGTGGGAACTGCTGACCGGTGAAAACTGGTTCAACCTGCCGAAAGAGAGACTGTGGGTCACCGTGTATGAAACCGATGACGAAGCATTCGACATCTGGCAGAAGCAAATCGGCGTACCGGCCGAGCGCATTATCCGCATCGGCGATAACAAGGGCGCGCCTTTCGCTTCAGATAACTTCTGGCAGATGGGTGATACCGGCCCATGCGGCCCGTGCACCGAGATTTTCTACGATCACGGCGATCACATCTGGGGCGGCCCTCCGGGCAGCCCGGAAGAAGACGGCGACCGCTACATCGAGATCTGGAACATCGTTTTCATGCAGTTCAACCGTCAGTCCGACGGCACCATGCTGCCGCTGCCGAAACCTTCGGTGGATACCGGTATGGGTCTGGAACGTATTGCGGCGGTGTTGCAGCATGTGAACTCCAACTATGAGATCGACCTGTTCCGCACCCTGATCGCCGCCGTGGCGAAAGTGACCGGCGCGACCGATCTGGATAACAAATCCCTGCGCGTTATCGCCGACCACATTCGTTCCTGTGCCTTCCTGGTGTCGGACGGCGTGATCCCGTCTAACGAAAACCGCGGCTACGTGCTGCGCCGCATCATTCGTCGCGCGATCCGCCATGGCAACATGCTGGGCGCGAAAGACACCTTCTTCTACAAGCTGGTGGCGCCGCTGATCGAAGTGATGGGCCCGGCGGCCGACGAGCTGAAACGCCAGCAATCGCTGGTGGAGCAGGTGCTGAAAACCGAAGAAGAACAGTTTGCCCGCACGCTGGAGCGTGGCCTGGCGCTGTTGGACGAAGAGCTAGCCAAGCTGCAGGGCGATACCCTGGACGGCGAGACCGCTTTTCGTCTGTACGACACCTACGGCTTCCCGGTGGATCTGACCGCAGACGTCTGCCGCGAGCGCGGTCTGAAAGTCGACGAAGCGGGCTTTGAAGAAGCGATGGAAGCGCAGCGCCGCCGCGCGCGCGAATCCAGCGGTTTCGGCGCCGACTACAACAGCCTGATCCGCGTGGACGGCAGCAGCCAGTTCAGCGGCTATGATCATGACGAGCAGCAGGCGACGGTGATCGCGCTGTTCCGTGACGGCCAGCCGGTCGAGCAGATCAACGCCGGCGAAGAGGCGGTGGTGGTGCTGGACGAGACGCCGTTCTACGGTGAATCCGGCGGCCAGGTCGGCGATAAAGGCGTGCTGAAAGCCGCCGGCGCCGAGTTTGTGGTCAACGACACCCAGAAATACGGTCAGGCTATCGGCCATCAAGGCAAGCTGGCGCAAGGTTCGCTGAAGCTGAACGATCGCGTGGATGCGCAGATCGACACTGAGCGCCGCAACAGCATCCGTCTGAACCACTCCGCGACCCACCTGCTACACGCCGCGCTGCGCCAAACGTTGGGCGAGCACGTTGCGCAGAAAGGCTCTCTGGTTAACGACAAATACCTGCGCTTCGACTTCTCGCATTTTGAAGCGATGAAGCCGGAACAAATTCGCGCGGTGGAAGATCTGGTTAACCAGCAGGTGCGTCGTAACCTGCCGGTGCAGACCGAGCTGATGGCGTTGGAAGACGCGAAAGAGAAGGGCGCAATGGCGCTGTTCGGTGAGAAGTACGACGACAACGTGCGCGTGCTGACCATGGGCGACTTCTCCACCGAGCTGTGCGGCGGCACCCACGCCAGCCGCACCGGCGATATCGGCCTGTTCCGCATTCTGAGCGAATCGGGCACCGCGGCGGGCATCCGCCGTATTGAAGCGGTGACCGGCGCTGGCGCTATCGCTACGCTGCATCAGCAAAGCGATTTGTTGCAAGACGTTGCTCAATTGGTGAAGGGCGACAACAACAACCTGACCGATAAAGTGCGCTCGGTGCTCGATCGCACGCGCGTGCTGGAAAAAGAACTGCAGCAACTGAAAGATCAGCAGGCGGCGCAGGAAAGCGCGTCGCTGTCCAGCCAGGCGAAAGTGGTTAACGGCGTGAAGCTGTTGGTCAGCCAGTTGGACAATGTCGAAGCCAAAATGCTGCGCACCATGGTGGATGACCTGAAAAATCAATTGGGTTCGGCCATTATCGTGTTGGCGACGACGGCTGATGACAAAGTCAGCCTGGTCGCAGGCGTGACCAAGGATCTGACTGACCGCGTGAAAGCCGGCGAGTTGATCGGCAACGTGGCGCAGCAGGTCGGCGGCAAGGGCGGTGGTCGCCCTGATATGGCGATGGCGGGGGGGACGGATATCAACGCCCTGCCAGCGGCGTTAAACAGCGTAGAAGCCTGGGTGGCCTCAAAGCTGTGAACATAAATAAATAGCACGGACAAACGCCATAATACTTTGTTGATTATGGCGTTTTCATACTGTGCTAACACAATTTAGTTACAATTGCGGGAACAAAGTTTTTCTGGTCGGCTAAACTTACCATTATCTGAGGTGGGACCAAGTCTGCTTACACTTATTGTGGATTGCGCGGCTTACGTTTTCACCACATATGATGGATAATGACGGGGAAACTGAGAGACCCGACTCTTTTAATCTTTCAAGGAGCAAAGAATGTTAATTCTGACTCGTCGAGTTGGTGAAACCCTCATGATTGGCGATGAGGTTACGGTCACTGTGCTAGGGGTAAAAGGCAACCAGGTGCGTATTGGTGTGAACGCCCCCAAAGAGGTTTCAGTTCACCGTGAAGAAATCTATCAGCGCATTCAGGCAGAGAAGTCTCAGCAGACGACTTACTGATTCCGAAGCAGCGTCTCGTTGCCAGACGAGACGCTACTGCATCGTTTTACCCACTTCTTTCGTTCTCCCCTCTCTTTTTCGTGATTATTTTCCCGGTTAGTTTCCTGCTTTATTGCTGCAGACGTTGCGGTTGCCTGTTGATAAAACGCCCTTTTTGCCGTGAAATCGCCCATGTTGGGTGCGAATTGTGCAAACGCGCATGAGTTGGGAAAAATTGTTTGACTTAAAAGTCGGAGAAAGTAATATGTGCGCCACGCAGTGCCGATGAGCTTCTCCAAAGCAAGTTAGGCACAATTCGAAAGAAGCGTATGGTGAGGTGGCCGAGAGGCTGAAGGCGCTCCCCTGCTAAGGGAGTATGCGGTCAAAAGCTGCATCCGGGGTTCGAATCCCCGCCTCACCGCCATTTGCATCCGTAGCTCAGCTGGATAGAGTACTCGGCTACGAACCGAGCGGTCGGAGGTTCGAATCCTCCCGGATGCACCATATTTTGCAGTATGGTGGGGTAGTAACAACGTACCATACGGTATCAAAAAAGAATTCCTGTGCATCCGTAGCTCAGCTGGATAGAGTACTCGGCTACGAACCGAGCGGTCGGAGGTTCGAATCCTCCCGGATGCACCATTCTTAATCTCACTCGTTGCGAAGAGAAATCTCCAAGCGGGTGGAAGAAAAGAAAGTGTTACCAGGGAGGATAACGTTGCTTAAGCAACGGCCCGCAGGGTGAGGCGCTAGCGCCGAATCATCCTCCCGGATGCACCATTCTTCAAGTCTGGCTTTATTAGCAAAGCCGGCATGCGGTAAAAATAGTAATGCATCCGTAGCTCAGCTGGATAGAGTACTCGGCTACGAACCGAGCGGTCGGAGGTTCGAATCCTCCCGGATGCACCATCTAAGAGAAGCCCGCCTTAGCGGGTTTTTGCTTTTCTGTTATTCGTGAAACAGGCAAGCGGCAAAAACAGTCATGCATCCGTAGCTCAGCTGGATAGAGTACTCGGCTACGAACCGAGCGGTCGGAGGTTCGAATCCTCCCGGATGCACCATGTTTAACCTCCCGTATCGCGAAGAGAAATCGTCATGCGGGTGGTAAAAAGAAAGTGTCCTTGGGGAGGATAACGTTGCTTTAGCAACGGCCCGCAGGGTGAGGCGTTGGCGCCGAATCATCCTCCCGGATGCACCATCTAAGAGAAACCCGCTTCGGCGGGTTTTTCGCTTTTCAGCATTTAACCATTCTCTACTTCACCCCTGTCCTCCTTTGCGCCCGATAGGGCACAGCACATTCCGTTATGACGCAGTCAGCGACAACCCAACGGCTTTACGCTAAAGTAGTTTTCTTTCCTCAACGATCATGGAGTAACGATGTTCGACCGCTATCAGGGTCTTATTTTCGACATGGACGGCACGATTCTGGACACCGAGCCAACGCACCGTAAAGCGTGGCGTGAAGTGCTGTCCCGTTATGGCATGACGTTTGATGAAGCGGCCATGGTGGCGCTGAGCGGTTCGCCGACCTGGCGCATCGCGCAGGCGATTATCGCCAGCCATCAGGCCGATCTCGATCCTCATCACCTGGCCGCGGAGAAAACCCGCGCGGTGGAAGCGATGCTGCTGGACAGCGTGCGTCCATTGCCGCTGATCGAGGTGGTGAAGTCCTATCATGGCCGCCGTCCGATGGCGGTCGGCACCGGCAGCGAGCACCGCATGGCGGAAATGCTGCTGCGTCATCTCGGCCTGTTCAACTGCTTCGACGCGATCGTCGGTGCGGACGACGTGCAGCGCCACAAACCGGAACCGGACACCTTCCTGCGCTGCGCCGAACTGATCGGCGTGCGGCCGGAAAAATGCGTGGTGTTTGAAGACGCTGATTTCGGCATTCAGGCGGCGAAAAGCGCCGGTATGGCGGTGGTAGACGTCCGTACGCTGTGAGTAGTACGCTAGCCGTAATATCGTTATTTGGCAGTAGCTTCCTCAGTGCGACGCTGCTGCCGGGAAATTCAGAAATCGTTCTGGTCGCCTTGCTGACCCAGAGTCGCGTCTCGCCGGAGTTGCTGGTGCTGGCCGCGACCCTGGGCAACACGCTGGGTGGCTTGACCAATGTCATTATCGGGCGCCTGTTACCGGCGTTGAAACCACAGCGGGGGCTGGCAACGGCGCTCGGGTGGCTGCAACGCTTCGGCCCGGCTGCGCTGTTGCTCAGCTGGGTGCCGGTGGTGGGCGATTTGTTGTGCGTGTTGGCAGGTTGGCTGCGCATGCCCTGGGGCTCTGTCGCGCTGTTTCTGTGTATCGGAAAGGCGCTGCGTTACATCGTTTTGGCTATGATAACGGTACAGGGCATCGCCTGGTGGCAGTAACCAAGTGAATATAACTCAATATTCTCTCGGGTGCGGATTCAGTATGCTTACGAGTTATTGTTTTTAGAAGCGGGAGGTCAATTTGATCCCGGACGTATCACAGGCGCTTTCTTGGTTGGAAGCCCATCCCCAGGCATTAAAAGGCATTCGTCGCGGCATCGAGCGTGAAACGCTGCGGGTCACGCCGAACGGCACCTTGGCGACCACCGGGCATCCGGAAAAGCTGGGCGCGGCATTGACGCACCACTGGATCACCACGGATTTCGCCGAAGCGCTGTTAGAGTTCATTACGCCGGTTGATGACAATATCGATCACCTGCTGACGTTCCTGCGCGATATTCATCGCTACGTGGCGCGCAATATCGGCGATGAGCGCATGTGGCCGCTCAGCATGCCGTGCTTTATCGAAGCTGAGCAGGATATCGAGCTGGCGCAGTTCGGCTCGTCGAACATCGGCCGCATGAAGACGCTGTACCGCGAAGGGTTGAAGAATCGCTACGGCGCGCTGATGCAGACCATTTCCGGCGTGCACTACAACTTCTCGCTGCCGCTGGAGTTTTGGCAGGCCTGGGCCGGCGTGCAGGACGCAGAAAGCGGTAAAGAGCAGATCTCGGCGGGCTATTTCCGCCTGATCCGCAACTATTATCGTTTCGGCTGGGTGATCCCGTATCTGTTCGGGGCATCGCCGGCCATTTGTTCTTCGTTCCTCAAGGGGCGCGAGACCAATCTGCCGTTCGAGCGCACCGAGCAGGGGATGTGCTACCTGCCGTACGCCACTTCGCTGCGCCTGAGCGACCTGGGTTATACCAACAAGTCGCAAAGCAATCTGGGCATCACCTTTAACGATCTGCACAGCTATGTGGCCGGTTTGAAGCGGGCGATCGCCACGCCTTCCGAAGAGTTCGCCAAGCTGGGCGTGAAAGAGGGTGACCGTTACCTGCAGCTGAACAGCAACGTGCTGCAAATCGAGAACGAGCTGTATGCGCCGATCCGGCCGAAGCGCGTGACCCAAAGCGGCGAGACGCCGTCTGACGCGCTGCTGCGCGGTGGTATCGAATACATCGAAGTGCGTTCGCTGGACATCAACCCGTTCTCGCCGATCGGCGTGGATGCGGTGCAGGCGCGTTTCCTGGATCTGTTCCTGGTGTGGTGCGCGCTGGCCGATGCGCCGGAGATGAGCAGCGATGAACTGCTGTGCACGCGCAAGAACTGGAACCGGGTGATCCTGGAGGGCCGCAAGCCGGGCCAGACCATCGGCATCGGCTGTGGCGCCAGCCATGAGCCGCTGGAGAAAGTCGGCAAGGCGCTGTTCGCCGATCTGCGCCGGGTGGCGGAAGTGCTGGACGGCGAAGCCGGCGATCGTCAATACCAGCAGGTGTGCGATGAGCTGGTCGCCGCGTTTGACGATCCTGAGCTGACCTTTTCCGCGCGCATTCTCAAGGCAATGAAGGCGGAAGGCACCGGGCGCGTCGGTTTGCAGCTGGCGGAGCAGTATCGCCAGACATTGCTGGAAGAACCGTTGGAAATCCTGAACGAAGCCGAGCTGGATAAAGAGCGAGAAACCTCGTGGCAGCGTCAACGCGACATAGAAGCCAATGATACGCTAAGCTTTGAAGCGTTCCTGAAGCAAAACGGCGGAAGCTGAAAAAGAAAAAGGCCACATCAATGTGGCCAAATATGCATCTCTGATGACAGGGATGATGATAACAAATGCGCGTCTTTCACATACTCAGACTCGCAGGGTTGGAAAAGGTTTCCCGGTTAGGAAAAAAAGTTTCGAAATAAATGCTCTTTTACGAGGAGGTAGCGAAATGCCATTGCTGGATAGCTTTACCGTCGATCATACCCGTATGGCAGCTCCGGCTGTCCGCGTTGCAAAAACCATGAAAACGCCTCATGGCGATACCATCACGGTGTTTGATCTGCGCTTTTGCCGCCCGAACCTGGAAGTGATGCCCGAGCGCGGCATTCACACGCTGGAGCACCTGTTCGCCGGCTTTATGCGTGACCACCTGAACGGCCAGGGCGTGGAAATTATCGACATCTCCCCGATGGGCTGTCGCACCGGTTTCTACATGAGCCTGATCGGCGTGCCGGAAGAGCAGCGCGTTGCCGATGCCTGGAAAGCGGCGATGGCCGACGTGCTGAAAGTGACCGACCAGCGCAAGATCCCTGAGCTTAACGAGTATCAGTGCGGCACCTACCATATGCACTCGCTGGAAGAAGCGCAGGAAATCGCCAAGCACATTCTGGATCACGGCGTGGTGGTGAACCACAACGACGAGCTGGCGCTGCCGAAAGAGAAGCTGCAGGAACTGCATATCTAGTCGTGCGTGGCCCGCAAAATAAAAAAAGACGCGATTTCGCGTCTTTTTTACGTTCTGGCCGAGGACTAATGATGGCCGACGCTGGACTGCAGCGAGGTGATCGGCGTGACCCGCACCTGTTTAATCATGTTGCCCTGCACGTCGAGGATATCGATATCGTAATGACCGATGCGCACCCGGGTGCCGATTTCGGGGATCTCTTCCAGCTCTTCCAGCAGCATGCCGTTGACGGTGCGAGCCTCGTTGGCCGGCAAGGTCCAGTTGAAGGCCTTGTTCAGTTCGCGCACGTTGGCGGTGCCGTCGATCAAGACCGAACCGTCGCTCTGCGGCGTGACTTCTTCCGCCAGCGTGGGTGACATCGAGGTGGTGAAATCGCCCACGATCTCCTCGAGGATGTCTTCCACCGTGACCAGGCCCTGAATGTCGCCGTACTCGTCGACCACGATGCCGACCTTCTCTTTGTTGCGCTGGAATTTCACCAGCTGCACGTTGAGCGGCGTGCCTTCCGGAACGAAATAGATCTCATCGGCGGCGCGCAGCAGGTTTTCTTTGTTGAACTCTTTTTTCTCGGTCATCAGGCGGTAGGCTTCGCGCACGCGCAGCATGCCG
Source organism: Serratia sp. CY74737 (assembly GCF_052166775.1). NCBI lineage: Bacteria > Pseudomonadati > Pseudomonadota > Gammaproteobacteria > Enterobacterales > Yersiniaceae > Serratia > Serratia sp. CY74737. Next base: position 18,081 of record NZ_JBJNOF010000007.1, on the reverse strand, counting down.
ATCGCATCGTCCAGCGAGCTGCGATACAGCACGATGCGGCCGTGCGGCGAGTGGGTCAGCTGGCGCATGATCGACTTCCAGTCGTCGTTGACGTCGATGCCGACGATCTCGGTGCGCGGCACCATGATGTCGTTGACCGTCACCTTTTCCAGATCCAGCACCGAGATCAGCATGTCCTGATTGCGGCGGGAGATCTGCGACTGGGATTCGCGCACGATGGTGCGCAGCTCATCCTTGCTGACGGCGTCGCTGATGCGCACGTTGGTGCGAATGCCGAACAGGCGCAAGGTCAGGCTGGTGATGCCGTTGAGCAGCCAGACCAGCGGGAACATCACCTTTTGCAACGGGGCCAGCAGGACGCTGCTGGGGAAGGCGATGCGTTCCGGATAGAGTGCGGCGAAGGTCTTCGGCAGCACTTCGGCGAACAGCAGCACGGCGAAAGTCAGTATGCCGGTCGCAATCGCCACGCCGAGATCGCCATACAGCCGCATGCCGACGATGGTCGCCAGCGCCGAAGCGAGGATGTTGACCAGGTTGTTGCCGATCAGCACCAGGCCGATCAGCCGATCCGGTTTTTGCAGCAGCTTCTCGACCCGACGCGCCGAGCGGTTGCCCTGTTTGGACAGGTGACGCAGGCGATAACGGTTGAGCGTCATCATGCCGGTTTCGGAGGCGGAGAAGTAAGCGGAGACCACGATCATGATCACCAGGATAATGATGAGGGTCCCCGTCGACACATGCTCCAATGCAGTATTCCTTATAGAGAGGGAGAATTGAGCCAGGCTGGCCTAGCGCACCATCACCTGCTGAATCAGACGGCTGCCGAAGTAGGCAAGCGTCAGCAGGAAGGCGCCGGCGAAGCTGAACCAGACGACGCGGCGGCCGCGCCAGCCCTCATGGTAGTGGCCCCACAACAGCACGATATACACGAACCAGGCCATGATCGACAGCACGGCTTTATGCACGTTCTCTTTGCTGAACAGATTATCCATGTACAGCAGGCCGGTGCACAGGGTGAGCGTCAGCAGCACCACGCCGATCTGGGTGATATGGAACATCTTGCGCTCAATGCTCATCAGCGGCGGCATGTCGGCGCTGAAGGTCAGCTTCTTGTTTTTCAACAGGTAGTCGAGCCAGGCGAGCTGCAAGGCATAGAGCGCGGCGATGATCAGGGTGGCGTAAGAGAACAGCGCCAGGCCGATATGCACCATCAGTTCCGGGCTGGCCTCCAGGTGAGTGATGAACTCGCCGGGCATAAAGCTGGCGAAGGCCAGGTTGATCATCGCGAAGCTGTAGACGATTGGCAGCAGGAACCAGCCGCGATCGCGCGAAGCGACGAAGGTCATCACCGAGCAGATGATCAGGCTGACGATGGAACCAATGTTCAGCAGGCTGAGATTCTGCCCGGCGCTGACGTCAAAGATGCGCTGCTGCAGCGCGATGGCGTGGCAAATCAGCGCCACCACCGCCGAGACGAGGGCAAGCCGACGGTATGCGCTATTCTTCCGCAACAAACTGGGAATGATCAGTCCAAGGCTGAGCAGGTAGGCCATCAAAGCCACAATGGAGAAAACTGGCATAGCGTTTAATTTTGCTTCGGCGTGGTTAATTGGAGTGTCAGTATAACGTTGCGCGCGTTTCACTCCAACCTATCTCCAACGCTGAGGCAGAGATCCTGCTCGCTTCGTGTTATCATCGGCACAATTGTGTCGCCGGAGCGGCCTGTCATTACACGTTGAGCATGAGACGATGTTTGAAAATTTAACCGATCGATTGTCGCGCACGTTGCGCAATATCAGCGGCCGCGGGCGGCTGACCGAAGAAAATATCAAGGAAACCCTGCGTGAAGTGCGTATGGCATTGCTGGAAGCGGACGTTGCGCTGCCGGTGGTGCGCGATTTCATCAACCGCGTAAAAGAGAGCGCGGTTGGCCATGAAGTCAACAAGAGCCTGACGCCGGGGCAGGAGTTCGTCAAGATCGTCAAGGGTGAGCTGATCGCCGCGATGGGCGAAGTCAACACCGAGCTGAATCTGGCGGCTCAGCCGCCGGCGGTGGTGCTGATGGCGGGCCTGCAGGGCGCCGGTAAAACCACCAGCGTCGGTAAGCTCGGCAAGTTCCTGAAAGAAAAACAGAAGAAGAAAGTGTTGGTGGTTTCCGCGGACGTTTATCGCCCGGCGGCGATCAAACAGCTGGAAACGCTGGCGGAAGGTGTCGGCATCGATTTCTTCCCGTCCGACGTCAAAGAAAAACCGATCGACATCGTCAACCGCGCGTTGCAGCAGGCCAAGCTGAAGTTCTATGACGTACTGATCGTCGATACCGCCGGCCGTCTGCACGTTGACGAAGCGATGATGGACGAGATCAAACAGGTGCACGCGGCCATCAAGCCGGTGGAAACCCTGTTCGTGGTCGACGCCATGACCGGCCAGGACGCCGCCAATACCGCCAAGGCGTTTAACGAAGCGCTGCCGCTGACCGGCGTGGTGCTGACCAAGGTCGACGGCGATGCGCGCGGCGGTGCGGCGTTGTCCATCCGCCACATCACCGGCAAGCCGATCAAGTTCCTCGGCGTCGGCGAGAAGACCGAAGCGCTGGAGCCGTTCTATCCGGATCGCGTGGCGTCACGCATCCTGGGCATGGGCGACGTGCTGTCGCTGATCGAAGATATCGAAAGCAAGGTCGACCGCGAGCAGGCGGAGAAACTGGCCAACAAGCTGAAGAAGGGCGACGGTTTCGATCTGACCGACTTCCTGGAGCAGCTCAAGCAGATGCGCAACATGGGCGGCATGGCCAATATGCTGAGCAAGCTGCCGGGCGCGGGCCAGCTGCCGGATAACGTCAAGTCGCAGATGGACGACAAAGTGTTGGTGCGCATGGAGGCGATCATCAACTCGATGACGCTGAAAGAGCGCGCCAAACCGGAAATCATCAAGGGCTCGCGCAAGCGCCGCATCGCGATGGGGGCCGGCATGCAGGTGCAGGACGTCAACCGCTTGCTGAAGCAGTTCGACGAAATGCAGCGTATGATGAAGAAGATGAAGAAAGGCGGTATGGCGAAGATGATGCGCGGCATGAAAGGTATGATGCCGCCGGGCTTCCCAGGCCGCTGACGGGCCTCCGCACGCCGAGTGCGGGCGCTTTCAGCATTCGCCGTTCGCGGTGAAAACCGCCCGAAATTTGACAGGCTGCAAAAGTTGTCCCCTGCGATCGACGCTTTAGATTGCTTTTTGCGCCAAAATGAGTAAAATTTTCGGGCTTTTTATATTGCAACCGGGCCCCGTCCCTCAATGGGGCCCGGCTGTTTTATTAACTAAAGAGGATGTTATGGTAACAATTCGTTTGGCACGTGGCGGCGCTAAAAAGCGTCCGTTCTATCAAGTAGTAGTGACCGACAGCCGCAACGCTCGTGATGGTCGTTTCATCGAGCGCGTAGGCTTCTTCAACCCGATCGCTTCCGGTCAGGCTGAAGCACTGCGTCTGGACCTGGACCGCATCGAGCACTGGGTTGGTCTGGGTGCAACCGTTTCTGATCGCGTTCACGCGCTGATCAAAGACGCTAAGAAAGCAGCTTAATCTGTCGCGGTGGTGGCAATGAGCAAGCAACTCAAACCGGTAGCGCCTAAGCAGCCGATTGTACTCGGTAAAATGGGGTCCGCTTACGGCATTCGTGGTTGGCTCAGAGTGTTTTCATCCACCGAGAACGCCGAAAGCATTTTTGACTATCAGCCGTGGTTTATCCAGCAGGCGGGTCAGTGGCAGCATATCGAGTTGGAAGACTGGAAGCGCCACAGTCAGGATCTGATCATCAAAGTCAAAGGCATTGACGATCGGGACGCGGCGAATCTGCTGACCAATCGCGAGATTATGGTGGATTCTGAGCAACTTCCTCCGCTGGAGGGTGACGATTACTACTGGAAAGACCTGATGGGCTGCCAGGTAGTCACCACCGCCGGCTACGAGCTGGGTAAAGTCATCGATATGATGGAAACCGGCTCGAACGATGTGATGGTTGTGAAAGCGAACCTGAAAGATGCGTTCGGCATGAAGGAGCGGTTGATTCCGTTTCTTCATGGGCAGGTTATCAAGAAAGTCGATCTCACTGCCCGCGTGATTGAGGCAGATTGGGATCCTGGTTTTTGACCCCCGGATCAAACGGTCGAAGCAAGTGGAATAACGGTAAGGGGATTGGCTTGTGTTCATCGGTATTGTAAGCCTGTTTCCTGAGATGTTCCGCGCTATCACCGATTACGGGGTGACTGGCCGGGCAGTAAAAAATGGCCTGCTGAGCGTGCAGTGTTGGAGTCCACGCGACTTCACCTACGACCGGCATCGTACCGTGGACGATCGCCCTTACGGCGGCGGCCCGGGAATGCTGATGATGGTGCAACCTTTACGGGAAGCCATTCATGCGGCGAAAGCAGCGGCAGGCGAGGGAGCAAAGGTGATTTATCTGTCACCTCAGGGGCGCAAGCTGGATCAAACCGGCGTGTGCGAACTGGCGGCCAATCAGAAGATGATTCTGGTGTGCGGCCGTTATGAAGGGATAGACGAGCGCGTAATCCAAACCGAAATTGACGAAGAATGGTCAATCGGCGATTACGTTCTCAGCGGCGGGGAACTGCCGGCGATGACCCTGATTGATTCAGTCGCCCGTTTCATACCGGGTGTGCTGGGCCATCAGGCCTCAGCGGAGGAAGACTCCTTCGCCGACGGATTGCTGGACTGCCCGCACTATACCCGCCCCGAGGTGTTGGAAGGAATGGAAGTACCGCCGGTTCTGCTGTCGGGCAACCATGCCGAGATACGTCGCTGGCGCTTAAAGCAGTCGCTGGGCCGAACCTGGCTTAGAAGACCTGAACTTCTAGAAAGCCTAGCTCTGACTGACGAGCAAGCGGTGTTGCTGGCTGAGTTCCAACGGGAACATCAGGCCAGGCAACAGGACTATGAAGGAAACGTCTGACATCAGACGGGACCGATATATCAGTTTACCTAGGGTAAGAGACATATTATGAGCAACATTATTAAGCAACTTGAACAAGAGCAGATGAAACAAGACGTACCTGCATTCCGTCCGGGTGATTCCGTGGAAGTGAAGGTATGGGTCGTTGAAGGTAGCAAAAAACGTCTGCAGGCATTCGAGGGCGTGGTTATCGCTATCCGTAACCGCGGTCTGCACTCTGCATTCACTGTTCGTAAGATTTCCAACGGCGAAGGTGTTGAGCGCGTATTCCAGACTCACTCCCCAGTAATCGACAGCATTACTGTTAAACGTCGTGGTGCCGTTCGTAAAGCTAAACTGTACTACCTGCGTGAACGTACTGGTAAGGCTGCTCGTATCAAAGAGCGTCTGAACCGCGTTAACTAACGCTGCATCCAAAAGTTAATAGTTATCAGGGGTTGGCCTATGCCAACCCCTTTTTTTATCTGAAAATCCGGCTGCGTTGCATTTGCGAGATTTGGCCACGTTGTAGCGACATTAAAAAGCCTGCATCAGCAGGCTTTTTGCATTACAGCGCGGCGGCGCTGTGTTTCTGCTGACTCTCCGGCGGGTGAGGCTGCGCCGGGATAATGTCATCGCCAGGTTTGACGATCACCCGCGCGACGGACTCGTGCGTGGCGAACGTGCAGCTGCAATTGATGTTGCGGCATTGATGGTAACGCTCTTTGGTCGACTCGCTCAGATAGCGGCTGGAGCGAGTGTGGGCCACGTGACCGCATAATGGACAGTGCATCATAAGAACCCCCTTGAACAAATTAAGTGAAATTGTTGTGGCATCACCACTTAGGCGAGCGAGCCCGTCATGATGAGGCAATACCTTGCAAGCACAGTGCGCGTTCCATGGCGCGTCGCTGTTCCAGCCCCTTGTTTTTCTTTCCATTTACATAAACCCAGCGTGGCAACTGATCGCAGGCCTGCTGCCACTGACCCTGCTGCAGCAGCGCGACCAGCGTGGAATGGCAGGCGGCGCTGATACCCACGTTGAAGGCGAAGGCGATCACCGCATCATAGGTTTCTTGCGAGAGCGTTTGCGGCAGACAGGCGGCCATGCCGCGCTCGGTGCGGCGAACATCGTCTACCAAATCCACAGCGGCTTTCCGTTCATCTATCGCCTTGCCCGGGATGACGCCGGCGGTGTGCCCAATGCCCTGTGTCCATACCCCGGCGTTGCACTGGTAAGGAGACAGTCGGCAACCTTCGAGATCGGCGATCAGCCTGAGGCCGGTTGCTGAGGTTTGCAGCTCGCCGAACGATGGCAACAACACGGCGATGGCTAAAACGGCGGCGACGCTGCAGCGTTTAACGATTGCACTCATCGAAAATTTTCCTCCGTGATGCCGCATTGCGCTCAATAGCCTTCAAGATCTGCAGGCTTTTACGTCGGTAATACCAGTTCACCAGGAAAGTGCCGATGCCTACTGCGGCGCCGACTAAAAAGGCAATGTCCTGCGGAGACAGTTTGCCCAGCCAGGCGAGGAACAGCGCCATGGCATAGGTGATGAATGAGGTGATTTTCTCCATAGCTTATGCTCGCTTCGTTTACAGAACCTCGGGATCCGAAGGTATCGATGCGTGGCAGCTCGCTATCGATATCCGTCATGCTCCTGGCCTGTATAATAATTACTGTATATGCATACAGTATTAAGCTATTTGCTAAAGTCGTCAATGGGTGGGGTGAATATTTTTAGCAGATTGTGCAAAAGGTGACTGCAGACATAAAAAAGCCCATCGATGATGGGCTTCGAGAAATAATGGGCGGGCAGGTTACAGGCCGTAGACCAGCGTGACCGAGGTTGTCGTGTCGGTGTTCTTCGGCGCGGAGGCCGGTGGCTTGCTGTTGTAGGTCACTGTGTAAGCTACGCGCAGTGAAAAGCGATCGTTGATCGCCACGTTCAACGCGCTTTCCGAGTTCAGCGTGGTTTCTTCGTTCGCCAGTGCGGAGACGCCCTGAATGAACTTAGTGTTGTCGGTCAGCTGATAGGAATAGTTGGCCGCGCCATAGGCCAGCCCTTTGGTCGAGCGGCCGCCGCCATGGTATTCGTCATGGCGCACGCCGGGACCGAATTCCACCCGCAGGTCGCTGAGCGGCCCGTTGAGGATTTGACGGCCATAGCCGCTGGTCAGCGTGGAGCGTGAGTCGTAACCGTTGAAACGGTCGCTCAGCCAGCTGGCCTGGCCGAACAGGTAGTTGCGATCGGTCAGGTTATAGCGCGTACGGCCGCCGGCCTGATACTTTTCGGACGAGCGCACGTTGGAGGAGGTGGTGTTGTTGGCCGCCCCCCACAGGCTGTACGCCGCGTCGGTGTTGAACCAGGTCATGTTGGTATTGGCCAACAGAGTGGAACTCTGCGAGTTGCCGGACTGGGCGTTGTAGCCCGCCTGCACGTTGCCTTCGAACGGTTTCTTGGCGGTGGCCGGATCGTCCATCGCGGTGAAAAGCGTATTGTCGGCAAGGGCTGAAACACTGGTGAAAGTCGTTAAGCAGCAAATATACAGCGGAAAAGCGCGACGAGCGCGGGAAGAGAGCATCTTGGATCCAGTTGTTAAGGGTGATTATTGTTGATGACGGTCACATTATATCGGTTCATTTCGGCGACAAAAATAGCCGCCATTAGCTTAAGTTTTTAATTTTTATCCCTCATTTATTCGCTTTTCTTCTACTTAAATTCATCGCTTTCGACGGCATTTCGTGCTGATCCTGCTTCGCCCGACCGTCGGTGCCGAGATGGGCCGTGCATCCTCGCTGTAAAATTTAATGTACAAATATGTTTACATTCATTGGCTTTGTTAGGCATGAGGGGTTATAGCGTGGTGATGGGTTTATTATTTGTTTAATTGGTTGTATTTGTTGTATTTAAAGCAATTTTTGCAACCCTGACTCAAAGGTGGTTTAAGCAAGATAATGACGGTAATCTTTTATTTACGGAAAATGGATTGAAAACTTTACATATCGTGATAGGGTAGACCCTTGAAACGCTCAATGTTCCATTTCAACGCATAACGCCAAACGACAGGAATAGCATCATGCAAAAAGACGCGCTCAATAACGTACACATCAGTGCAGAACAGGTTCTCATCACGCCGGAGGAGCTGAAGAACCAGTTCCCGCTCAGCGCCGACGACGAAAATGAAATCGCCACTGCGCGTAACACCATCGCCAACATTTTGCAGGGGCGCGATCATCGCCTGTTGGTGGTGTGTGGGCCTTGTTCGATCCACGATCCGGATGCGGCGCTGGACTACGCCCGTCGTTTGAAAACCCTGGCGGCTGACTTGAGCGATCAGCTGTATATCGTTATGCGCGTCTACTTTGAAAAACCCAGAACCACTGTCGGCTGGAAAGGTTTGATCAACGATCCGTACATGGACGGTTCGTTTGATGTTGAAGCAGGCTTGCATATCGCGCGTCGCCTGTTGCTGGATCTGGTGGGCATGGGCTTGCCGTTGGCTACCGAAGCGTTGGATCCGAACAGCCCGCAGTACCTGGGCGATTTGTTCAGCTGGTCGGCGATCGGCGCGCGTACCACCGAATCTCAGACCCACCGAGAAATGGCATCCGGCCTGTCGATGCCGGTCGGGTTCAAAAACGGCACCGACGGCAGCCTGGGCACCGCTATCAACGCCATGCGCGCCGCTGCCATGCCGCATCGCTTCGTCGGCATTAACCAGGCAGGCCAGGTTTGCCTGCTGCAGACTCAGGGCAACCCGGATGGGCACGTGATCCTGCGCGGCGGCAAAACTCCGAACTACAGCGCTGAGCACGTTGCGGCCTGTGAAAAACAGATGCTTGAGGCGGGACTCCACCCGTCCTTGATGATAGATTGCAGCCATGGCAACTCGAATAAAGACTATCGCCGTCAGCCGGCGGTTGCCGAGTCCGTGGTGGAGCAGATCAAGGCGGGTAACCGCTCAATCACCGGCATTATGCTGGAGAGCCATCTGCATGAGGGCAATCAGTCTTCCGAACAGCCGCGTGCAGACATGCGTTACGGTGTGTCCGTCACCGACGCCTGCATCAACTGGGAGAGTACGGAAACCCTGTTGCGCCATATGCATCAGGAACTCGGCGCTGCGCTGACGGCCCGCACGGGAGAAAAGTAAGTTATGGTGGCAGAACTGACCGCGCTGCGCGATCAAATCGATGAGGTGGATAAAGCGCTGCTGGATCTGCTGGCGAAACGCCTGCATCTGGTAGCGGAAGTGGGCGAAGTCAAAAGCCGTCATGGCCTGCCGGTTTACGTACCGGAGCGCGAAGCCGCGATGCTGGCATCGCGCCGCCGGGAGGCGGAAAATCTCGGCGTGCCGCCGGATCTGATCGAAGATGTGTTGCGCCGCGTGATGCGCGAGTCTTACGTCAGCGAGAACGATAAGGGCTTTAAAACCCTGTGCCCGCAGCTGCGGCCGATCGTCATTATCGGCGGCAACGGTCAAATGGGCAGGTTGTTCAATCGCTTGCTGACGCTGTCGGGTTATCAGGTCAGGGTGTTGGATCAGGAAGATTGGCCGCAGGCGGAGCAGCTGTTGGCGGATGCCGGCATGGTGATCGTCAGCGTGCCGATCCACGTGACCGAGCAGGTGATAAGCCGCCTGCCGACGCTGCCTGCCGATTGTATTCTGGTGGATCTGGCGTCGGTGAAGAACCGGCCTTTGCACGCGATGTTGGCGTCGCACAGCGGCCCGGTGGTCGGTCTGCATCCGATGTTCGGCCCGGACGTGGGCAGCGTGGCCAAGCAGGTGGTGGTCTACTGCGACGGCCGCCAGCCGGAGGCGTATCAGTGGCTGCTTGAACAGTTGCAGGTGTGGGGCGCGCGGCTGCATCGCATCAGCGCGGCCGAGCACGATCAGAATATGGCGTTTATTCAGGCGCTGCGGCACTTCGCTACCTTCGCCTACGGGCTGCACCTGGCGGAAGAGAACGTGCAACTGGAGCAACTGCTGGCGCTCTCTTCGCCAATCTACCGGCTGGAGCTGGCGATGGTTGGCCGCCTGTTCGCACAGGATCCGCAGCTGTACGCCGATATCATTATGTCGTCGGAAGAAAACGTGGCGCTGATTAAACGTTACTACCAGCGCTTCGGCGAGGCGATAAAGCTGTTGGAGCATGGCGACAAACAGGCGTTTATCGAGAGCTTCCGCAAGGTAGAGCATTGGTTCGGCGATTACGCCCAGCGCTTCCTGGTAGAGAGCCGCACGCTGTTGCGGCAGGCTAACGACAGCCGGCAGTAAAACTGCGGGCAGTAAACATAAAGGGTTCGGCTTGGCCGAACCCTTTTTTACAGTTTCAGGATGGGTTGACCGGCACCACGGTGTCGCTTGGGTAACAGCCCAGCACCTTCAGCGAGCGGGTGATCGGCGCCAGATCGCGCAGCGCTTTTTGCATCGCCTCGGCGCGCAGGTTGGCCTGCACATCGATATAGAACATCTCCTCCCACGGATTGCCGTTGATCGGACGTGATTCCAGCTTGGTCATGATGATGCCGTTATCGCGCAATACCAGCAGCGCTTCGACCAGCGCGCCGGATTGTTGGCCGGTCGCCATGATCAGCGTGGTTTTTGCCGGCACCTGTTCGGAGACATCGATCGCTTTGCGCGCCAGGACGATGAAGCGAGTGATGTTTTGCTGCTGGTTGGCGAGATTGTGTTCCAGTACCTGCAGCCCGTACAGCGCGCCGCCGGCCTCGCTGCCCAGTGCAGCCACCTTCGGTGAATTCAGCTTGGCGACTTTCTCCATCGCGGCCGCCGTGCTTTCGGTGTATTCGATTTTCCAGTGCGGGAAGCGGTTAAGGAACTGGCTGCACTGTTGGAACGGCTGCGGATGGCTGTAGACGGTTTCTATCTGGCTCAGATCGCTGTCGCCGGCGATCAGAACGCAGTGGTTGATAGGGTTAGTCAGTTCGCCGACGATCGACAGGCTGGTGTGTTGCAGCAGATCGTAGACCTCGTTTATCGAACCGGAGCTGGTGTTCTCGATCGGCAAAATCGCGTAGTCCGCCTGGCCGGTTTCCACCTGGGCGAAAATATCCTGAAACTTCTGGCAGCCGCATTCGATCAGCCGATCGAAGTGGCGGGCAGCGTATTGGCGCGCCGCCAGATGTGAATAAGAGCCTTTCGGGCCGAGGAAAGCGATGCGGGCGGAATGCTGGCTGACGGGGTTGAGCTGGTGCTGCAACAGCGCCTGCTGGGTCAGAACGGAGTCTTCAATGATCAGTTGGAACAGGCGGGTGACGTAGAAACCGTCCAGGTCGTAAGGCTTGGCGGCGGCGATCAGCGCATCCAGCAGATCGCGTTCGCGCTCTTTGTCACGGATCGGGCGGTGAGAGTGCAGCTTAGTCTTGCCGACTTCGATCGCCAGCTCACGGCGTTCCGCCAGCAAGGCCAACAGTTTCAAGTCCAGTGCGCTGATGCGCTCGCGCAGCACCAATAACGGGTTGTCAGTCATAATCAGCTTCCGCCTTCAGTTCTTATTCGTTGTAAAACAGCCATAAAAAAAGCCTCCTGTTTCCAGGAGGCCTTGTTGTTCGTCTTCGCATTCTTTCTCACACGACGAAACGCCTCCCAGTCAGGGGAAGGTAAAAAAGAATGCGAAGAAAAACGGTGTGCGTGGCATGGTCTACCTAAGGTTAATGCGAACAGGTTTTAAAGTAACCGCTGGCTTTTACCCCGTCAACAAAAATACCCGACAAAAAACGCGCCCCTGGGCGCGTTTGATGCGGCAATCGCTGTCGGACGGTTATTCCTGCTCTTGCGTGACTTCCGGCACAATGTCTTTCACGCTGGCATTGCAGCGGCGCGCTTCGCCTTTGTGCTGCACCTTGTTCAACTGGCGCTCCAGTTTGGCGATCAGCTCGTTAACGGCGGTATACATGTCATCATGTTTGGCGCTGGCGACCAGCGGGCCGTTAGGCGTGGTAATGGTAGCGTCGGCGACAAACCCTTGCGGCTCTTTGGATAAGACGATATGCGGGTTAATCAGCTGGGTCTGCCATTTTTCCAGTTTGGTGAGACGGTCTTCGACGTGATTGCGGATTGCGGGAGTGATATCCATTTGTTTGCTGGTAATGTTCAATGTCATATAACTTACCTCTCTGTCTTTCCGTCTTGGTGAATCCAGCATACCCCGCTTTTTGTTTAAATGCGTGATGTAAATCACGATTTTTTGTCACTTTTTGCAAAGTTAGTTCAATCTGTGATTCAGCATTTGAATTGGCTATCTAATGCTTGAGAGTTGCCGCTGGATAGCGCATTATCGATGAGTTGACCGGTGAGGAGCGCTAGCTAACACCGTGTTTTTACTTGTGTATTTTTCCAGTAAAAACCAGGTCGACGCCAATGAAAACGGCAGCCTTGGCTGCCGTTTGGTTTTTCTGCCGGTGCCGACGCGCGCTTATTGCGGGTTGGCGGCGATCACTTTGGCCACTTTGTCAGCCTGGCCGTTCAGCTGCAGCTGCTTGTAGGCATTTTCCATCAGCGGCAACACGTCGTGCGTCGCTTTGGTATCCGGGAATTCACGCAACATCTGCTCGGCGCGATTAACTACCGCGACGTAAGCACCACGTTTAGTGTAGTATTCCGCCACCGAAAGCTCATACTTGGCCAAACGATCTTTCAGATACACCAAACGCTTGTTGGCGTCGGTCGCGTATTGGCTGTTCGGGTATTGCTGAATCAACTGGCTGAAGTCGCGGAATGCAGCGCGAGCGTGCTGAGGATCGCGGTCCGAACGGTCAACCCCGAAGAAGCCCTGCAGCGCGCTGTCATCAAGCGCCATGTCGGTCAGGCCGCGCATGTACATCACGTAATCGATGTTCGGGTGCGTCGGATTCAGGCGCATGAAGCGATCGATGGATGCCTGAGCCATTGGCAAGTCGGCAGCCTTATAATAGGCGTAAATCAAATCCAGCTGGACCTGCTGGGAATACGGCCCGAAAGGATAGCGGTTATCTAACGCTTCGAGTTGCGTAATCGCGCCCTTGAAGTTACCGTCCTGCAGTTTTTGCTGCGCGGTAGCATAGATTTCCGAAGGCGGGTTGTCGGGAACCGCATCCTTGGATGTGGAGCAACCTGCCAGCGCCAGGCTCAACGTGGCTGCCGCCACCAGATATTTCATACGCGTCATGACGTTTTGATTATCCTCAGGGTGTTATTCCGGGAGACTGTCCGTTAAGCTCCCGACAAAGACCAGGTACAATAGCACATTATATTAAACGGCATCGCCGTGAAAACCCAACGTTAACGAAGAAGCTGCATATGGCACAACAAGTACAACTCACCGCAACGGTGGCCGAATCTCAACTCGGACAACGTTTAGATCAGGCTTTGGCCGAATTGTTCCCTGATTATTCACGATCTCGCATAAAAGAGTGGATCCTGGGCGATCGGGTGAAGGTCAATGGCAAAACGTCAAACAAACCGAAAGAGAAGGTGCTGGGCGGAGAGACGGTCGCCATCGATGCACAGATAGAAGAAGAAGCGCGTTGGGAGCCGCAGGATATCGCGCTGGATATCGTCTATGAAGACAGCGATATCCTGGTGATCAACAAGCCGCGCGATTTGGTGGTGCACCCTGGCGCCGGTAACCCGGACGGCACGGTGCTCAATGCGCTGCTGCATCACTACCCGGAAATCGCCGACGTGCCGCGTGCCGGCATCGTGCACCGTCTGGATAAAGACACCACCGGCCTGATGGTGGTGGCGAAAACCGTGCCGGCGCAAACCCGGCTGGTGGAGGCGCTGCAGGCGCGCGAAATCACCCGTGAATACGAAGCGGTGGCGATCGGCACCATGACGGCAGGCGGTACGGTAGAAGAACCCATCGCGCGCCATTCCACCAAGCGCACTCACATGGCGGTGCACCCGATGGGTAAGCCGGCGGTGACGCACTATCGCATTATGGAGCACTTCCGCGCGCACACTCGTCTGCGCCTGCGCCTGGAAACCGGCCGTACTCACCAGATCCGCGTGCACATGGCTTACATTAGCCATCCGCTGGTGGGCGATCCGCTGTACGGCGGCCGTCCGCGTCCGCCGAAAGGCGCTTCGGAGGCCTTCATCAACACGCTGCGCGGCTTTGACCGCCAGGCGCTGCACGCTACCATGCTGCGTTTGTATCACCCGATCAGCGGCATCCAGATGGAGTGGCATGCGCCGCTGCCGCAGGACATGGTCGATCTGATCAACGCGCTGAAGGCGGACACCGAAGAATTCAAAGATCAGATGGACTGGTAATGCGCTCGCTCATTCTGCCCGACTGGCCGTTGCCTCCCGGCGTTAAAGCTTGCAGCACCACGCGCGATGGTGGCGTCAGCCTGCCACCTTATGACTCGCTGAACCTCGGCGCTCACGTGGGTGACGAGGCGCAAGCGGTGAAGCGCAATCGGGAACGGTTGGTTACCGCCGCCGGCTTGCCGCAGATGCCGGTATGGCTCGAGCAGGTGCACGGCACCCGCGTGGTGACGTTGACGGGACAAGCGCCCGCCGATCTGCGGGCGGATGCGGTGTACAGTAACGTGCCGGGTCAGGTGTGCGCAGTGATGACGGCGGATTGTCTGCCGGTGCTGTTCTGCTCGCAGCAAGGCGACGAAGTGGCGGCCGCTCACGCCGGTTGGCGTGGGCTATGCCACGGCGTGCTGGAGCAAACCGTGGCGGCGTTCAGCGCCGCACCGGGCCAAATCAGCGCCTGGCTGGGGCCGGCGATCGGCCCGCAGCAGTTCGAGGTCGGGCCGGAGGTGCGCGCCGCTTTCATGGCGGAAGACGCTGAGGCCGCAGCGGCATTTACCCCGCATGACGATAAGTTTTTGGCTAATATCTACTTGCTGGCTCGCCAACGCTTGTTGCGTGCGGGCGTTCAGGCCATTTATGGCGGCGACCGCTGTACGGTTAACGAAATGAGCCATTTTTTCTCCTATCGACGCGATGGAATAACCGGACGTCTGGCAAGTTTAATCTGGCTGATATAACCTATTGAATTAGGACGATCCAACGACGCATGGCGTTGTACCGAAAATTTAGCGTCGAGATAACCTTGAAAATTTGAGGGATGACCTCATTTAATCTCCAGTAGCAATTTCGACCCATCTTGGAGGTGTTATGCGTCTGGATCGTCTTACCAACAAATTCCAGCTTGCCCTCGCCGATGCCCAGTCACTAGCCCTTGGGCACGACAACCAGTTTATTGAACCGCTACATCTGATGAGCGCCCTGCTCAATCAGGAAGGGGGCACGGTTCGTCCACTATTAACTTCCGCAGGTATCGATGCCGGGCGTGTGCGCACCGAGATCGAACAGGCGCTGTCCCGTTTACCGCAGGTAGAAGGCACCGGTGGCGACGTTCAACCGTCCCACGAGTTGGTGCGCGTTTTGAACCTGTGCGACAAGCTGGCGCAAAAGCGTGCGGACAAATTCATTTCTTCCGAGCTGTTTGTGCTTGCGGTGCTGGAAGACCGTGGCTCGTTGACCGACTTGTTGAAAGCGGCCGGCGCGACGGCCGACAAAATCAGTAAAGCCATTGAACAAATGAGAGGCGGTGACAGCGTGGAAGACCAAGGCGCCGAAGACCAACGGCAGGCATTGAAGAAATACACTATCGATCTGACCGAACGTGCTGAGCAGGGCAAACTTGACCCGGTGATCGGTCGTGACGAAGAGATCCGTCGCACCATTCAGGTGCTGCAACGCCGTACCAAAAACAACCCGGTGTTGATCGGCGAGCCTGGCGTGGGTAAAACCGCCATCGTCGAAGGCCTGGCGCAGCGCATCATTAACGGCGAAGTGCCGGAAGGGCTGAAGCACAAGCGCGTATTGTCCCTCGATATGGGCGCCTTGATCGCCGGCGCCAAATATCGCGGCGAGTTTGAAGAGCGTCTGAAAGGCGTGCTCAACGATCTGGCCAAGCAGGAAGGCAGCGTTATCCTGTTTATCGACGAACTGCATACCATGGTCGGCGCCGGTAAGGCGGATGGCGCGATGGACGCAGGCAACATGCTGAAGCCGGCGCTGGCGCGCGGCGAGCTGCACTGCGTCGGTGCCACCACGCTGGATGAATACCGTCAATATATAGAGAAGGATGCGGCGCTCGAACGTCGTTTCCAGAAAGTGTATGTGGCTGAGCCGAGCGTGGAAGACACCATTGCTATTCTGCGCGGCCTGAAAGAGCGTTACGAACTGCACCACCACGTGCAGATAACCGACCCGGCCATTGTGGCGGCGGCAACGCTTTCGCACCGCTATATCGCCGATCGTCAATTGCCGGACAAGGCTATTGACCTTATCGACGAAGCGGCGTCCAGCATTCGCATGCAGATGGACTCCAAGCCGGAGTCGCTCGACAGGCTTGAGCGCCGCATCATCCAATTGAAACTGGAACAGCAGGCGCTGAATAAAGAGTCTGACGACGCCAGCAAGAAACGCCTGGACATGCTGAGCGATGAGCTGGGGCAGAAAGAGCGCGAATACTCGGAGCTGGAAGAAGAGTGGAAAGCGGAAAAAGCGTCGCTCTCCGGCACCCAGAACATCAAGGCAGAACTCGAGCAGGCCAAAATCACCCTGGAGCAGGCGCGTCGCGTCGGCGATCTGGGGCGGATGTCGGAACTGCAGTACGGCAAAATCCCTGAGCTGGAAAAACAGCTCGCCGCCGCCACGCAGGCCGAAGGCAAGAGCATGAAGCTGCTGCGCAACCGGGTGACCGATGCGGAGATTGCAGAAGTGCTGGCGCGTGCCACCGGGATCCCGGTCGCAAGAATGCTGGAAGGCGAGCGCGACAAGCTGCTGCGCCTGGAACAAGAACTGCATTCGCGAGTGATTGGCCAGGACGAAGCGGTCAGCGCAGTCTCCAATGCGATTCGCCGCAGCCGTGCGGGGCTGTCCGATCCTAACCGACCGATCGGTTCGTTCCTGTTCCTCGGCCCGACCGGGGTAGGGAAAACCGAGCTTTGCAAGGCGCTGGCTTCGTTCCTGTTCGACAGCGACGACGCCATGGTGCGTATCGATATGTCCGAGTTTATGGAGAAACACTCCGTTTCGCGTCTGGTCGGCGCGCCTCCGGGCTATGTCGGTTATGAAGAGGGCGGCTACCTGACGGAAGCCGTACGTCGCCGGCCTTATTCGGTGATTCTGCTGGATGAAGTCGAGAAAGCGCACCCGGACGTGTTCAATATTCTGTTGCAGGTGTTGGATGACGGCCGCCTGACCGATGGTCAAGGCCGCACCGTCGATTTCCGCAATACCGTGGTGATCATGACGTCCAACCTGGGTTCCGATCTGATCCAGGAGCATTTCGGTCAGATGAACTACGCGCAGATGAAAGAGTCGGTGATGGAGATGGTAAGTCACCACTTCCGTCCGGAGTTCATCAACCGTATCGACGAAGTGGTGGTATTCCACCCGCTGGGCGAGAAACACATCGCCGCGATCGCCAAGATTCAGTTGTCGCGTCTGTACAAGCGTTTGGAAGAGCGCGGTTACGAAGTGACCATGACCGAACCGGCCCTGGCGCTGTTAAGCAAAACCGGCTACGACCCTGTATATGGCGCGCGCCCGTTGAAACGCGCTATTCAGCAGGAAATCGAGAACCCGCTGGCGCAACAAATCCTGTCCGGCAAGCTGATACCTGGCAAGCTGGTGACGTTGGATGTGGAAAACGACCATATCGTTGCCCGCCAATAACGGCGATTAAGGATAATAAAGATGAAAGGGAGCGGGGGACCGCTCCCTTTTCTTTATCTTCGTTTGTCCCTATTTACAGGGGTTGCCGCTATTACTGCGCTAAAATCGGCATTTTTTGACTAATAAACATCCTAAAAAGGTGTTTTTGGTGGTTATTTAAGCGCTTGAAAGGTTTTTTGCATTTAGGGGTTGCGGCCTGCCGAGAACTCCCTATAATGCGCCTCCACTGACCGGGAACAACGACTGACAAGCCGCCGGGTCAGCGAGAGGAAAGCGAAATAAACGCTTGACTCTCCGGGTGAAAAGCGTAATATACGCCACCTCGAGTTAGCAAGCGAAAGCGCCTAACTCACTGCTCTTTAACAATTTATCAGACAATCTGTGTGGGCACTCCACAAGACGATATCCAGCATCTTCGGAT